>NZ_JBFOCO010000022.1:0-220363 GCF_040907865.1 Aeromonas sp. s5 | reverse complement strand
TCATCGACGGGCCGCCCCTCTGTCATTTATCCCTTCGACTTGAAGTTCGCCGCTTCTATACCGTGCCGGTTCAACAGCTTGTAGAAGTCGGTGCGGTTTCTGCCCGCCATGCTGGCCGCCAGGGTGACATTGCCCTCGGTGGTGCGCAGCAGCCGGATCAGATACTCCTTCTCGAACTCGGCCCGCGCCTCGTTGAACGAGGGGATGCCACCACTGCCGCCACTCAGGGCAGACTCCACCATGGCTGCGCCGATCACCGGGCTGCAACAGAGGCTGGCCAGCTGCTCCACCACGCTGTAGAGCTGGCGCACGTTGCCGGGCCAGGCCGCCGCCGCCAGCAGCGCCAGCGCCTCCGGCGAGAAGCCGAGGGCGGCGCACTCGCCGTGACGGCTGCGATACTCATCCAGCGCCTGCCTGGCCAGCAAGGGGATATCCTCGCTGCGGGCACTGAGGGGTGGCATTGTGATGTTGGCCACGTTGAGCCGATAGAAGAGATCTTCCCGAAAGCGCCCCTCCTCCATCGCCGCCACCAGATCCTGATGGCTGGAGCTGATGACCCGCACCTCAGGCGTGCCTTGGCCGTACTCCTGCAATACCTGCAGCAGCTTGGCCTGCAGCGACTCCGACAGATCCCCTATCTCGTCAAGAAACAGGGTCGCACCCTTGGCCTGCTCAAACAGGCCGGACTGGCCATCCTCGCCGAACAGCTGCAGATCCAGCGCCGCCCAGGGCAGCGCGGCACAGTTGATCACATACAGCGGCTGATCACGCCGGCTGCTGGCCTGGTGCAGGGCCTGGGTCATCACCCCCTTGCCGGAACCGGAAGGGCCCATGATCAGCACCGGCACCTCCATGGTGGCGATGCTGCTGGCCTGGATCAGCAACTGCTCCATCTGCGGGTTGCGGGTCAGGATCAGCGACTGCCACTCCTGGCGCTGCTTTGGGCGCGTCAGGCTCAGCGCATGCTCTATGGTGGCGAACAGCTCGTCCTTGTCGATGGGCTTGGTCAGAAAGCTGAACACCCCGGAGCGGGTCGCCTGAATGGCGTCCGGGATGGTGCCGTGGGCGGTCATGATGATGACCGGCAGCCCCAACCACTGGGACTGGATCCGCTCGAACAGCGCCAGCCCGTCCATGCCGGCCATGCGCAAGTCGCTCAGCACCAGATCGGCCCGTTGCTGGCGCAGCCGGTCCAGCGCCCCTTCGGCACTGTCGGCGGTATCCACCTCATAACCCTGGCTGCGCAGACGCATACTCATCAGCTTGAGCAGGCTGGCATCATCATCAACCAGCAGGATGCGACTCATTTCAGCGCCTCGCCGTTGCCGTTCAGCTTGCGCTGATTGAGTTGTTCATCGATGGCGGAGAGCTGCTCGATCTGGCGGCGCAGACGCTGCACCTCCTGACTCTGATCGTCGCGCCGGCTGTCACGGGCCAGCAGCTCCTCGCCGAGGGCAATCCAGCTGCGCAGGAAGGCCTGGGCATCCAGGCCGAGCTCGGGCAGCAGGCTCTTGAGCTTGTCCAGACCGGCTCGCCGGCTGGCCACCGATTCGGATGGGTGGGTGTTGACCATGGCCAGGCTGACCCGGCTCTCGAGGTCGGTAGCCCCCTTGAGGCGCTGGCGCTCCTGAGCCCGTTGCTGGGCATGGCTGGCCAGCAGCCAGTCCGAGTATTGCAGGCGCACCTGCATCTCCTTGTTGGCAAACTCCATCCGCTTGGCGAGGGCAAGATCCGGCGACGCCGCCGGGTCACGCGCTGGCAGCAGGGAACAGCCTGTGAGCAGGCTCATCATCAATACCGGAACAACACATTGTTTCATCTTGGGCTTCACTTCAACGTCAACCGGAAACAGACATCCGCCTGTTCATCTTCAACCAATACCAACTCGCCGCCAAGGCTCATCGCCGATTCCCGGGCGATGGAGAGCCCCATTCCGGAGCCTTTCAGCAAGCCCTGGCGCACAATACTGCCCTGCTCGAAGGGTTCGAAGATCCGCTCCCGTTCGGCCACGGGAATGGCGGGCCCCTCGTTGGCCACCTCCAGCCAGCTGCCGTTGTCATCCTGCCCGGCGCGGATCCAGATCTGCCCCCCCTTGGCGCCGTAGCTGACCGCATTGGAGAACAGATTATCGAGGATCAGCCGCAAGCGATATGGCTCCGCTTTCAGCGTGATCGGATCGGTCGGCAAGTGTACACTGATTTGTTTGGATTCCAGCGCCAGCCGGTATTCTGCAGATAATTCTGACAGCAGGGGCGCCAGCGCCACCGGCATCAAAGTGAACACCTCCTGCTGGCTGAGCCGGTTGAAATCGAGCAGCCGCTCAATAAGGGTCTGCAGGCGCCGGCTGTTCTCCTCCAGCATCTGGCAGATCTCCTGCTGATCCTGGGTGAGCGGCCCTACAAGCTGCTCGGAGAGCAGATCCGCCCCCTCCCGCAGCACCGCCAGCGGGGTCTTCAGCTCGTGGGAAACGTGGCGCAGGAACTGGTATTTCTGCTGTTCCAGCTCCTTCAGTTTGTCGTGCAGCCAGCCGATCCGCTCCCCCAGCAGCACCAGTTCGGCCGGCCCGTCCACCGGTCGCTTGTCCGGCTCCACACCGGCCCCCAGACTCAAGATCCGCGACTCAATCTGACGCACGGGGTGGATGATCAGGTAGGTAAACAGCAATACCAGCAGCAGGCTGAGCACTGCCACGAAACCGCTGACCCACCAGATCTCGGTCATCAGGGCGGCGATGGTGGCCCGCACCTTGCTGACGTGATCGTCTACCTGACTGCGAGTGATGATCTCGAGCTGCTGGTTGGCCTCGTTGAACTCGTCAAACTTGGGGCTGTTTGATTCGGCCTTGGCACGGGCGAGATCCTGCAGGCTGTCGAGCCAGACGAGGGCCTGCTCGATGCTTCCATAAGCCTCGGCGTCAGGAATGGAACTCTGGTGGGCGGCCAGCTGGTCGCGGTAGCTCGCCAGCTGCTGCTGGTAACTGGTCAGGATGCGCTCATCCCCGAGCACCGCATAACGGCGCAGGGTGCGCTCAAGATCGATGGCCTGGGTGGTCAGCAGAGTGGCCCGGCGGGTATCGCGCACCGCCCGCTCCAGCTCATCGCTGGTCAACTGGCTGAGGTGGTCAAGGGCCTGGCTGTCATGCCAGATCATGCCGCCCAGCGGCATCAATACCAGGACGAACCCCATCAATACCACTTGCAGCAGGGAGCGTGGGCGTACCTTGGTCATCTTGTGCGGTCTCACTTCATCTGGGGTGGGTCAGCATATCCGCACTCCCCCAAAAAGCAAAACCGGCCAGAAGGCCGGTTCAT
This sequence comes from Aeromonas sp. s5, assembly GCF_040907865.1. Taxonomy (NCBI): domain Bacteria; kingdom Pseudomonadati; phylum Pseudomonadota; class Gammaproteobacteria; order Aeromonadales; family Aeromonadaceae; genus Aeromonas; species Aeromonas sp. s5. The sequence continues at coordinate 217,052 of NZ_JBFOCO010000022.1, read as the reverse complement.
GCTCTCTTCCGGGGTCATGCCAGACCCACGGATACCACACAGATAATCAGGATCATGGCCAACGCACCCGAGGCGGTCAGCAGTGCCCATTTCAGTTCCACACTCATGCAAATCTCCTTTCTTGCCAAGATGATAGAGCCTGATCACAACAGACAAACAGATGTTAATGCATAGTTAAGCCGATAACCGTGAGCTGTGTAAGAATTTCAGATGAGCCCTATCAAAGGACTGATGACATGTTCTATCTGTGTAGCATAGGGTCGAATCTTGACCCCCACCAGCATGTCGGCCAGGCAGTGGCCGAGCTGCTTGCCCACTTTGGCCGCCTGCGGCTCAGTTCGGTGATCCAGACCAAGCCGGTCGGCATGCATTCAAGCCATGACTTTCTCAACTGCCTGTTTGTCGCCGAGAGCGAGCTGGCTCAGCCCAGACTCAAGGCACACTTCATCGCCATGGAGCTGGCCCACGGCCGGGATCGCAGCGATCCGCACTGCAAGGTGCGGGACCGTCCGCTGGACATCGACATCCTGGCCAGCAGCGAGGACGACGACTTCTCCGCCGCCCAAGTTGACGCCTATCTCGACGAGCTGTTGGCAGAACTCTACGGCAAAGGAGAGGTGCACGACCCCAAGGTGACCCTGCCGCTGCACACCCGGCTGATGGCGGGCAAGGTGATCGAGGAGGGGCAGGTCGGCCTGGCCCCCGTCGCCCTGCAGCGCGACATGGCCATCCCCTGTTGATGGCTAGATGACGGCCAGACTGCGGCCACCATCCACCCGGATGCTGGCCCCGGTCATGTAGTCGTTCTGCATCAGCAACTGCACCGCCTGCCAGATGGGCGCCAGCCCCCCTTCCCGCGCCAGCGGCGTCTTCGCCAGCACCTGTTCACGCCACGCATCCCCATGCTCGTCGAGAAACAGAATGGGGCCAGGCTCTATGGTGTTGACCCGGATGGCCGGCGCCAGCTCGCGGGCAAAGCTCATGGCGAGCGAATGGGCCCCCGCCTTGGTGGCCACATAGCTGGCGAACTGGGGCGCCGGGGCGTGGATATAGATGTCGGTGATGTGGATGATGCTGGCGTTGGGATGGCGCGCCAGCTGAGGGGCCAGCCCCCGGTTGAGCTGGAAAGGGGCCGCCATGTGCACCCGGTAGAATTGATCAAACTGGGCCAGCTGGGCCGCCGGCTCGCTCGCCTGCGGCTCAAAGGCCGAGGCGTTGTGGATCACCAGCGCCAGATCCGGCTGGGAGGCCAGCACCTCGATGAGCCGGCCCACCTCTTGCTCCCGGTTGAAGTCGGCCTGCACCAGCGTCACCCCCAGCGCCCGCAACCGCGCCAGCTCCGGTCGCTCGCTGCGATAGCTGCCGGTTACCTGCCAGCCTGCCGCCACCAGCTGTTCGCACAGATAGAAACCGAGCCGACGGCCACATCCTGTCACCAATGCACGCATAATCCCTCCTCTCTTATCCGCAGGAATGCCTATCGATCCCCACGGCACAAGCCATTGGCCGTTGCCGCCATCCGGCGGGCATAGTGGCCCCATCATCACCTTACGGAGCCACTTCCATGTTGCAGATCCGCGATCACATGAGCCGTCTGACCCACTCCCTCACCCCGCAGCTCGGCCTGGCCGAGGCGCTGGACCGACTGCATGACGCCGGCCTGAGCGGCCTGCCGGTGCTGGACCCGCAGCAGCAGCTGATCGGGTTTCTCTCCGAGCAGGATTGCATCCCGAGCCTGCTCACCGGCAGCTATCACTGCGATACCCGCACCCGGGTGGAAGACCTGATGAACCGAACCCCGCTCTCGGTCAGCCCGGACGACAGCATACTGGAGCTGGCCCGCCAGATGACCGGGGCCAAACCCAAGGTCTATCCGGTGCTGGAGGGGAACCGGGTCGTTGGCATCATCAACCGCCGGCAGGTGATGCAGGCCCTCAACGCACAGATGAAGGCCTGCCTGCCCACCTAAATCTGGTAACGCCCCTTGTCGCCGATATCGAAGTGCAGGGGCATGCGCCATTTTGCCAGCGCGAGCAGAGTAAGCAGCGCTCCACACACCAGCGCCACCAGGGCGGCGGCCCAGCCGATGCCGGTCAGCTCCAGCAGCCACAACAGGGGCAGCAGCAGGGGCACCGCCCTGATCCCCGGAATGGCGAAGCAGAACTGCTCCTTGAAGGCCAGTCCCGCCAGCGTGGCAAGGGCCGCTCCCAGCACCAGCACATCCGGCGCCCCGCTCGCACTGAGCAACAGGGCGCCCCAGCCCAGCCCCTGCAGCAAGAAGCGAATGCGCTTGTCATAGACATGCAGGCACAGGCCGCATACCCCGCTGGCCACGGCCAGCGCCGTCAGCCACTGTGCCGGCGTCAAAAAATCCTGCCCGATCAGCAAGCTTGCCCCTCGACACAGCAGCAGCAAGGCTGCCAGACTCAAGCCCAGGCGATAGAGGCAGACCGACAGCCTGTCGATGCCGTCCAGCTCGCTTTCAATTTCAGGGTTTGCCATATACAGTCGCCTCTACTAATCAGGGGCAACCCAATATACTGGTATCAGGTGCCAAATAATCTTCAAATGGGTTCAGGAGAGGTAGTTTGCGTGTAATCCACCTGCTTTGGCTACTGTTCCCGCTCAGCCCCTTTGCCAGGGAGCTGATCGTCTGTGGCACGATGGAACCCCCGCTCAAATACCTCGATGCCGCTCAGCAGCCCAGAGGGCTCGATGTCGACATCGTCACCGCCATCTTTGGCAGACTCAAGATCCCCATCAAGATCGAACTGGCCGATTCCGGTGCCCGTCTCACCCGCAACGCAGAAACCGGTGTTTGCGATGTGGTGATGACCCACTCCTACAAGGCGGAGCGGGAACGCTACCTCATCTACCCCCAGCAGGCCCATATCCGCCACAGCTGGCACTTTTTCGTGCGCAAGGCCGACCTGCTGAAGATCCGCTACGAGACGCTGAGCGATCTGAAACCCTGGCGCATCGGGGTGACCAAGGATTTCTCCTACACCCCCGAGCTGGCCGCCGCCCTCACCGATCCCTCCTATCACTTCCAGGAGATCACCATGAACCAGCTGCAGCTGCGCAAGCTGCTGGCCGGGCGGATCGATACGGTCCCCATGCCGCTGGTCACCGCCTTCGCCCAGATCAGGGAAGAGGGGCTGGAGGGCAAGCTCGACTACCTGCCCAAACCGCTCAAGAGCAGCCCCTACTTCAACACCTGGGCCCGCGCCCGCGCCGACCAGAATACCCCGGCCCAGATGGCGGCCTATGACGCCGAGCTGCTGCGCATGAAACGCGACGGCCGGCTCAAGGCCCTCTACGAAAAGTACGGCATCCCCTATATCGAACCCTGATCGGCCGGTCAGGGCTTCATATCCCACAAGCTCGAGTTTTGCTGCGAGACAAGCGTCTCGCAGCCCCCTCATGCAACCCGGCTCAAGGTTTCACATCCCGCAGGATCGGGTTCTGCAGCGAGATCAGCGTCTCGGTGGACTGTATCTCGTCGATGGTCTGGATCTTGTGGATCAGCACGGTCTGCAACTCGTCGATGGAGCGGGTCATCACCTTCATGAAGATGCTGTAGTGGCCCGTGGTGTAGTAGGCCTCCACCACCTCGTCCAGCGCCTGCAGCTTGGCCAGCGCCGACGGGTAGTCCTTGGCGCTCTTGAGGTTGATCCCGATGAAGCAGCAGACGTCGTAACCCAGCTTCTTCGGGTTCACCTGCACCCGCGTACCCTCGATGATCCCCGCCTGCTTCATCTTCTCCACCCGCACATGGATGGTGCCCGGGCTGACCAGCAGTTGTTTGGCCAGCTCGGCGTAAGGCAGCCGTGCATTCTCCATCAGGGCGGTGAGGATGGCCTGATCGAGATTATCGATCCGATAATTTTCCGGCACTTTTTTGCACTCCCTTTGATGATTCATCATTAATCACCCGTGTATTTTGAAGAAAAAAATACACAAAGCCTATTTCTATTATCGAATATTGAATTTAGTTGGCAATCTGTTGAAGAATCCTCACATCCAACGGGTTCAAGACAGGTATTCAGCATGAAACAGCACTACATTCGCAGCCAGCAACAGATCAGCTTCGTCAAAGAGATGTTCTCCCGCCAACTCGCCCAACAACTGGGTCTGATGGAGGTACAAGCCCCCATCCTGAGCCGGGTCGGTGATGGCACTCAAGACAACCTCTCTGGCCACGAGAATGCGGTGCAGGTCAAGGTGAAGACCCTGCCTGAGCACAGCTACGAAGTGGTGCACTCACTGGCCAAATGGAAGCGCCAGACCCTGGGCCGCTTTGGCTTCGGTCCGGGCGAAGGCATCTACACCCACATGAAGGCACTGCGTCCGGACGAGGATCGCCTCACCCCCATCCACTCCGTCTACGTGGATCAGTGGGACTGGGAGAAGGTGATGCCGAGCGAGCGCCGCGATCTGGCCTACCTGCAGGAGACGGTGCGTGGCATCTGGGCCGCCATCAAGGCCACCGAGCGCGCGGTTTGTGCCGAACATGAGCTGACCCCCTTCCTGCCGGCCGAAATCCAGTTCGTGCACAGCGAAGAGCTGCTGACCCGCTACCCGGATCTCGACGCCAAGGGGCGCGAGCGGGCCATCGCCAAGGAGCTGGGTGCCGTGTTCCTGATCGGTATCGGCGGTGCCCTCTCCCACGGCGAGCGCCACGACGTGCGTGCCCCGGACTACGACGACTGGAGCAGCCACAGCGAGCTGGGTCTGGCCGGTCTGAACGGTGACATCCTGGTGTGGAACCCGGTGCTGCAGGACAGCTTCGAGATCTCCTCCATGGGGATCCGGGTCGACGCCGAGGCGCTGCGCCGCCAGCTCGCCATCACAGGTGACGAGGATCGCCTGCAGTACGACTGGCACCAGGATCTGCTGGCCGCACGGATGCCGCAAACCATCGGCGGCGGCATCGGCCAATCCCGTCTGGCCATGCTGCTGCTGCAAAAAGAGCACATAGGTCAGGTCCAGGTCGGCGTCTGGCCGGCCGAGATGAAGGCCGCCGTGCAAGGCATGCTGTAACGAATGAAGGCCAGGCCGGCGCGATCGCCGCCGGCATGGCGACAAGCAAGTGGCCGTCGGGGTTGAGCGAGCGCAACCCCGGCAGGCTGTAAGAGGCAAGACCGGCAGCGGCCTTGCTTCGCCATCGGGGGCTTGCCCCTGCGACCCGCTCAACCCACGTCAGGTCGCTTCACTACATTCCTCCCGGCAATCTTCGGATTGCCGTTTTTTTTACGCCGAAAACCGGTATTCGAAACCGGCTCCGATCTGGCACTGGCGCGGCAAATCCGCTTTCCTGCTGCCGGTGCAGTGGCAGGCAAACAGCTTCTCCACCGCCTCCTCCTGCAGATAGGCGCCAAGCGCCGCCGCCCGCTGCGGACCGGAAAACTTCAGGTGCAGACCACCGATGACGGCGTGGATCCGCTCATCGCCACACACCTCCCTGGCCCGCTCGATGATGTTCTCGGTCCCGGCGTGACCACAGCCGATAAAGACGATCAGCCCCTGCTCACTCTTGTAGGCCAGCGCGGAATCGTCGCTGATAAGGTCTTTCTCCACCCGTCCGTCCCGCATGATGTAGCCAAGCAGCGAGGGGGTGGCCCGCTCGCGCCGCGCTATGCTGCCGAGGAACACCAGACGCTCCGAGAGCCACACCGGCTCGGCCGAGCAGTGGGAGAGCAAGCCTCTGGCCGCCAGCGACTCCCGCTCCAGCCCTCCCGACAGGCGATAGAGGTTGCGCCGCCAGAAGGGAAGCGGCAGGAAGTAGCCCCGCTCGCAGAACACGTCCGGACAGGCGATGAGAGGAATGGGAGTCGGATAGACGGGCAGCGAGCCTACCCCGCCCACATGGTCGTAATGACCGTGAGAGAGCACCACATGGGTGAGCGAGGCGAGATCGATCCCCATCACGGCGGCATTGTGGCGCAGCGCCCGGCCACGGCCGCTGTCAAACAGCACCCTGAGGCCGTCGCACTCCAGCAGCAGCGACAGCCCCTTTTCGGGCAGGCAGCCAGGCAGATGGACATCGTCATCCACCAGTACGGAAAAGGTGAGCATTCAATTACCCCTCAAAAAAACGCAGGCTCGGGGCCTGCGTTTTTATCAGCGATCCAGTTATTGGGTCATGGTGAGGCCGTTGCTGTCGGCCCCCAGCAACAGTTTCTTGCCGGGGACGATGCGGCCGGAGAGCAGCGCCTGTGCCAGCGGGTTCTCCACCTTGTGCTGGATCGCCCGCTTGAGGGGACGCGCCCCGTAGACGGGGTCGAACCCGGCGTGCACCAGCTTGTTCAGCAGCGCTTCGCTCACTTCCACCTCGTAGCCCTGGGCCTCCAGCCGGCTCATCAGGCTCTTGAGCTGGATGCGGGCGATGGACTTGATGTGCTCCTCGCCGAGCGGGTGGAACACCACTGTCTCGTCGATCCGGTTGATGAACTCCGGCCGGAAACTGCGTGCCAGCACCTCCATCAGCATGGCCTTCATCTCGTCGTAATCCTTCTCGGAGTGGTGCTCCTGAATCAGATCCGACCCCAGGTTGGAGGTCATGATGACCACTGTGTTGCGGAAGTCCACGGTGCGACCCTGGCCATCGGTCAGCCGGCCGTCATCCAGCACCTGCAGCAGGATGTTGAACACGTCCGGGTGGGCCTTCTCCACCTCGTCCAGCAGGATCACCGAGTAGGGGCGACGACGCACCGCCTCGGTCAGATAACCGCCTTCTTCATAACCCACGTAGCCAGGAGGCGCCCCCACCAGACGGGCCACGCTGTGTTTCTCCATGAACTCGGACATGTCGATCCGCACCATGGCGTCCTGGGTATCGAACAGGAACTCGGCCAGCGCCTTGCACAGTTCGGTCTTGCCCACCCCGGTGGGCCCGAGGAACAGGAAGGAGCCGATGGGGCGGTTCGGGTCTGATAGACCTGCGCGGGAGCGGCGAATGGCGTTGGAGACCGCTTCGACCGCTTCCTCCTGGCCGATCACCCGACTGTGCAGCTGATCTTCCATCCGCAGCAGTTTCTCGCGCTCCCCTTCCAGCATGCGGGCCACCGGAATCCCAGTCCAGCGTGCCAGCACGTCTGCGATCTCCACGTCGGTGACCCGGTTGCGCAGCAGGCTGGTCTCCTGCATCTCGGCCTGGGTGGCGAGATCCAGCTGTTTCTCCAGCTCCGGAATGCGGCCGTACTGCAGCTCGGACATGCGGCCCAAGTCCCCTGCGCGGCGAGCCACGTCGAGATCCTGACGGGCCTGCTCCAGCGCCGCCTTGATGTGCTGGGTGCCGGCGAGGGCGGCCTTCTCGGCCTTCCACACCTCTTCCAGCTCGTTGTATTCCCTATCCTTTTCGCCGATCTCCTGGTTGATCAGCTCGAGCCGTTTGCGGCTGGCGTCGTCATCCTCCTTCATCAGCGCCTGCTGTTCGAGTTTCAGCTGGATGATGCGCCGCTCGAGCCGGTCGAGGGACTCGGGCTTGGAGTCGATCTGCAGCCGGATGCTGGCCGCCGCCTCATCGATGAGGTCGATGGCCTTGTCCGGCAGCTGACGATCCGCGATGTAGCGGTGCGACAGCTGTGCCGCCGCCACGATGGCGGGGTCGGTGATCTGCACGTGGTGGTGCAGCTCGTAACGCTCCTTCAGGCCGCGCAGGATGGCGATGGTATCCTCCACGCTCGGCTCTTCCACCAGCACCTTCTGGAAGCGGCGCTCCAGCGCGGCATCCTTCTCGATGAACTGGCGATATTCATCGAGGGTGGTAGCCCCGACGCAGTGCAGTTCGCCCCGCGCCAGCGCCGGTTTGAGCATGTTGCCCGCGTCCATGGCCCCCTCGCCCTTGCCGGCGCCGACCATGGTGTGCAGCTCGTCGATGAAGAGGATGACGTTGCCCTCCTCCTTGGCCAGGTCGTTCAGCACCGCCTTGAGCCGTTCCTCGAACTCGCCGCGATACTTGGCACCGGCCACCAGGGCCCCCATGTCCAAGGAGAGCACCCGCTTGTTCTTCAGCCCCTCCGGCACCTCGCCGTTGATGATGCGCTGGGCCAGCCCCTCGACGATGGCAGTCTTGCCGACACCGGGAGCCCCGATCAGCACAGGGTTGTTCTTGGTGCGGCGTTGCAGCACCTGAATTGTGCGGCGAATTTCGTCATCCCGGCCGATCACCGGATCGAGCTTGCCGATCTCGGCCCGCTCGGTCAGATCGATGGTGTACTTCTCCAGCGCCTGGCGATTCTCCTCGGCGTTGGCATCCTCCACCTTCTTGCCGCCACGCACCTTGTCGATGGCCGCTTCGAGTTTCTCCTTGGTCAGCCCCTGGGCACGCAGCAGTTCGCCCAGCGTCCCCTTCTCGTCGAGGGCCGCCAGCACGAACAGTTCGGAGGAGATGAACTGATCCTTGCGCTGCTGGGCCAGCTTGTCGCAGACGTTGAGCAACCGGCCGAGGCCGTTGGAGAGCTGCACGTCCCCCTCCACGCCGCTGACACGGGGCAGGCGGTCGAGTTCTTCACCCAGACGCGAACGCAGGGCATTGATGTCCAGCCCGGTCAGGGTCAGCAACGGGCGAATGGAGCCGCCATCCTGATTGACCAGGGCGGTCATCAGGTGAACGGGTTCGATGAATTGGTGGTCACGACCCAGCGCAAGAGACTGGGCATCGGAAATAGCAATCTGGAATTTGCTGGTCAGGCGATCGAGGCGCATTGCACTCCCCCTTCAAACAGGCAGACGCCGCTTGCGCGGCAAACAACATAACTTTCTGAGATGAAAGATGAGGCCCGTACGGACTATTTCAAGGGGTGGGGCTGGTTATTTTTTCTGCAGATGCAGGCGTGAGGGGATCACGGCCCCTTGGCAAACAAGGGGCCGCTCAGTGTTTATTCGGCCAGCCAGATGATGGAAGTCATGCGGCCGGTCTGGCCGTCGCGACGATAAGAGTAGAACTGCTCGCTGTCGCTGAAGGTGCAGTGCTCGCCACCATATACGGCGGTGACGCCGGCGCGGGCGAGGCGCAGCCGGGCCAGCTGGTAGATGTCCGCCAGCCACTTGCCCTCGTTGGGCGAAGGCACAAACGCTGCCTCTGCTGCAGCCTGCTCCGCCATAAAGGCCTCGCGCACCTCGCCACCCACCTCGAAGGCCTGCGGGCCGATGGCCGGACCGAGCCAGGCCAGGATCTCGTCCGGCTCGCAACCCATGGCCGCGATGCTCGCTTCCAGCACGCCCCCCTGCAGCCCGCGCCAGCCGGCGTGAGCGGCGGCCACCACGGTGCCAGCCCGATCGCAGAACAGCACAGGCAGGCAGTCGGCAGTCATCACGATGCAGGCCTGCCCCGCGTCTCGGGCGCAGGCGGCATCCGCATCCGGTGCACAGCCATAATCGCTGCTGACGGGATGCACCTCGGTGCCGTGCACCTGGTTGAGCCAGTTGAGAGTGCCGGGGATGGAGGCCGCCTGCTGTAGCCGGGCCCGGTTGGCCTCGACCCTGGCCGGTTCGTCCCCCACGTGGGCCCCCAGGTTGAGGCCGGCAAAGACCCCCTCGCTGACGCCGCCGTCACGGGTGGTCGACAGGGCTCTGACCCTGGCCGGGGCCGGCCAGTCGGGTTCGATCCATTTCATCTGTGGCTCCTTTCGTTCATATGAAAACGGGGCCCCTTGGCTGCAACCAGTCAAGGGGCCCCATATCAGGTCATGCAGGGCGGGTTACGGCAGGAATCGTCGCAGAGCCGCCCTTTTCATCAGTTCCAGACCAGATCGTCCGGATTGGCGAGCGTATCAGCCCGCAGCACTTCCATCAGATCCAGCATGTCCTGCGGCGTCGGCGAGTGCCACTGCATCACCTCACCGGTGATGGGGTGAGCCAGCTGCAGCATGGTGGCGTGCAGCGCCTGGCGATGGAAGTTGCGCAGGGCCTCGGTCAGCTCGGGGATGGCGTTGCGCAACGGACGCAGGCGACCACCGTAGGCCGGATCACCCACCAGCGGGTGCTTGATGTGGGCCATGTGCACACGGATCTGGTGGGTACGACCGGTTTCCAGCCGCAACCGCAGCCGGGTGTGACCGCGGAACTTCTCGTGCACCCGGTAGTGAGTCACGGAAGGGCGGCCATTGGGCACCACGGCCATGTGGGTACGCTGGGTCGGGTGACGGCCGATGGGGGCATCGACGGTGCCGCCGGCGGTCATGTGACCGATGGCGATCGCTTCGTACTCACGGGTGATCTGGCGCGCCTGCAGCGCTTCCACCAGATGGGTCTGGGCCGGCACTGTCTTGGCGACCACCATCAGACCCGTGGTGTCTTTATCCAGACGGTGCACGATACCGGCGCGGGGCACTTCGGCGATGTCCGGGTAGCGGTGCAGCAGGGCGTTGAGGATGGTGCCATCGGGCGTACCGGCGCCCGGGTGAACCACCAGACCGGCCGGCTTGTCGATCACCAGAATGTGTTCATCTTCGTAAACGATGTTGAGCTCGATATCCTGCGCATCGAAGCGGGTGTCATCTTCCAGCTCGACATCCACATGTACCTTCTGCCCGGCCAGCACCTTCTCGCGCGGGGTATTGGCAACCTGACCATCCAGGGTCACTCTGTCCTGTAAAATCCACTCCTTGATGCGGGTGCGGGAGTAGTCTGGAAACAATTCGGCCAGGGCCTGGTCGAGTCGCTGCCCGAATTGGTGATCCTGGAATTCGCCTGTCAGTTCAATATGCTGGCTCATGTATGGTCTCTTGAGCGGGGGGTATCAATTCGAAATAATCCGGGTATTCTAGCTTTTCTTTTAGCCAAGCATAACGGATACTTTGCCAATTTCGTGGAAATGGACCGGATGTTGTTGATGGGAAAGAAGTCTCACCTGCTGATGTCACTCGCCTTGGTCGCTACCTTGATCACAGGCTGTTCCAGCACCAAACCCAAGGTACCGGACGAACCGCCGGAGACCCTGTACCAGAAAGCACGCGTCAAGCTGGATGCCGGTAACTACCTGAATGCTATCGAGTTACTGGAAGCGCTGGATTCTCGCTATCCTTTCGGTGCCTACTCCAACCAGGTTCAGCTCGACCTCATTTACGCCTACTACAAGCAGGATGACACTGCCCAGGCGATCGCCAATATCGACCGTTTTATCCGCCTCAACCCGGCGCATAAAAATATCGATTACGTCTTCTATATGCGCGGTCTGACCAACATGGCCGGCGATTACAACTTCTTCCAGGACTTCCTGGGCATCGATCGGGACGACAAAGACCCCTCCTATGCCCGTCAGGCCTTCCAGGATTTCAAGACCCTGTTGCAGAACTACCCCAACAGCGTCTACGCCGCCGATGCCCGTGCCCGCATGATCGGTCTGAAGAACCGGCTCGCCCGCTACGATCTGAGCGTGGCCGAGTACTATGTGAAGCGTGATGCGCTGATCGCCGCCGCCAACCGGGCCAAGCTGATCGTCGAGACCTATCCCGACACGGCCGAAACCGAGAAGGCGCTGGAGATCATGATCAACTCCTACGACACCCTGAAGATGCCGACCCTGGCCCAGCACGCCCGCGAAGTGCTGGCCAAGAACTACCCGGACAATCGTCTCGGTCGCAGCTGATCGCTTGCCGCACCATGAAAAACCGGAGCCTTGGCTCCGGTTTTTTTATGGGCGCTGTTCATGAACGACATGCCCCTTTACCACCCCGTGCCGGCGGCATGGGGAAAGACGGCGCACATCAGCCACGCCGTCATGCCGTGTATTACTTGGCGACGTTGCCCGCCACGTTGAGCACATCCCAGGTGCGGGAGAAGGGCGGTGCGTAGGCAAAGTCCAGCATGCCGAGCTGCTCCGTGGTCACCCCCATGGTGATGGCGACCGCCAGCGCATCGATGCGGTGCACCGCCCCCTTGCGCCCGAGGATCTGCCCCCCCAGCAGCCGCTTGCTGCCCGCCTCATAGACCAGCTTGACGTGAATGTCGGACTGATCCGGGCAGTAGTTGGTGTGGCACTTGTCCTTGATCACCACGGTGCGGTAATCGAGGCCCATCGCCTTGGCCTCCTGCTCGGAAAGACCGGTACGGCCCGCCTCCAGCTCCAGCACCTTGAGCGCAGCAGAGCCGAGGATGCCCGGGAATTCCTGCTCGGCGCCCGCCAGGTTCTCGCCCACCATGCGCCCCAGCTTGTTGGCGATGGTAGCGAGCGGCACATAGACCTGCTGCTGCTTCACGCTGTGCCAGACGCTGGCACAGTCACCGGCCGACCAGACGTTGGCCAGCGAGCTGCGCCCCTGCCGGTCCACCTTGATGGCGCCGTTGCCGAGCCGCTCGATGCCGGTATCGGCCAGGAACTCGGTATTGGGTTTGACCCCGGTGCAGACCACCACGATATCAGCCTCGTACTCGCCATGGCTGGTGCGCACGCCGGTCACCCGGCCCTCTCCCAGCAGGGCTTCTACCCGCTCGCCGAGATGGAGGGAGACCCCCTGCTCGCGCAGCTCGGTCTCGATATGCTGGGTGATCTCGCTGTCGAACGCCTCGGGGATGACCCGCTCTGCCAGCTCGATCAGGCGCACCTCCTTGCCCTGATGGACCAGCGCCTCGACCACCTCCAGCCCGATAAAGCCGGAGCCGATCACAACAGCACGGGTGTTGGCCTTGTCCTGCACGGCGGCCTTGAGGGCCAGCCCATCGGCCATCCGGCGCAGGCCGAATACCCCTTGCTGCTGCAGGCCCGGGATGGGCGGCATCACTTCGCGGGCGCCGGTGGCGATCATCAGCCGATCGTAGCGATCGGTGAAGGTGTCGCCGTTATGTTCGACCTTCAGCGTCTGAGCATTGGCATCCAGGCTCAGCACCCGGTGGCCGGTCTTGACCTCGATCCCCTTGGCGGCGAACTGCGCCGGGGTGAACTCGGCCATGTAGCCGGGCTCCTGAAACTCGTCGCCGACGAAATAGGGCAGACCGCAGGCACCGAAGGAGATCACCTCGGACGCCTCATACACCACTATCTCAGCCTCTTTGGCCAGTCGGCGCGCCTTGGCGGCCGCACTCATGCCGGCGGCTTCGCCACCGATGATCACGATTCTCATACTTGCTCCTGTCAATGACGCAGGGAGGGCATGCCCTCCCTGTGGTTGATGGCGGAAGGGATCCCCTACCGCGGCGGATCAGATGGTGGACTCTTCGCCGTCCAGGCAGACTTCCTGCTCGCTGTTGAACACCGCCATGTCGGTCTCCCCCAACAGACGGCTGGTGACGGTACCGGCGGTGATGGAGCCGGAGACGTTCAACGCGGTACGGCCCATGTCGATCAGCGGCTCGATGGAGATGAGCAGACCGGCCAGCGCCACCGGGAAGTCCAGCGCGGAGAGCACGATCAAGGCGGCGAAGGTGGCACCGCCGCCAATGCCGGCTACCCCGAAGGAGCTGACGGTGATGATGGCGATCAGGGTCATGATGAAGCCCGGATCCATGGGATTGACCCCCACGGTCGGCGCAATCATGACCGCCAGCATGGCCGGATAGATGCCGGCGCAGCCGTTCTGGCCGATGGTCGAACCGAACGAGGCGGCGAAGTTGGCGATCCCCTCAGGAATGCCGAGCGCCTTGGTCTGGGTCTGCACGTTCATCGGGATGGAACCCGCGCTGGTCCGGGAGGTGAAGGCAAAGGCCAGCACCGGCATGATCTTCTTCAGGAAGCGGGCCGGGTTGATGCCCACCAGCGCCACCAGCAGCAGGTGCACGGCGAACATGATGGCGATGGCACCGTAGGAGGCCAGCACGAAGTTGAGCAGGTTGATGATGTCGGCGTAGTTGGAGCCGGACACCACCTTGGTCATCAGCGCCAGCACACCGTAGGGGGTGAGGCGCAGCACCAGGGTCACCATCCGCATCACGATGACGTGGGCCACCTGCATGAAGTGGCCGAAACTCGCGAAGATCTCCGGCTTCTTGCGGGCGATGCCGGTGGCGGAGAGGCCGATGAAGATGGAGAAGATCACCACGGCGATGGTGGAGGTCTTGCGCGCCCCCGTCATGTCGAGGAAGGGGTTGGCCGGGATGAACTCCAGCACCATCTTGGCAAAGGACATGCTCTCGACGCTGCCGAGGGTGGTCTGCAAAGCCGCCCCGCGGGCGGTTTCGGCGGCGCCGGCGGTGAGCCCCTCGGCGGTCAGACCGAACAGGTTGGACATCAGAATGCCCGCCCCGGCGGCAATCATGGTGGTGAAGATCAGCACGCCAATGGTCATGGCGCTGATCTTGCCAAGGGCGGTGCCACCGTTGAGCTTGAGGATGGCCCCTATGATGGAGACCATGATGAGCGGGATGATGATCATCTGCAGCAGCTTCACGTAGCCGCTGCCGACGATGTCCAGGTAGTCGCCGGTCTGCACCAGCACGTCGGAACCGGCCCCGTAGAGCAGCTGCAGGGCGGCGCCGAACAGGATGCCCAGCCCCAGCCCCGAGAAGACCCGGCGGGTGAAGCTGACGTGGGTCTGCTGCAACCGATAGAGAAACAGTAGCAACATGGCCAGGATGGCCAGATTACCTATAACGCTAAGAGTCATGACGATATTCCCCAAAATGATCGGGCCAGGCCCGAAGTGTGCGGACGAGTGCCCAGTACGCACTCCTCCCTGAAACCTACCGCGTCGTGGCGGCGCGCCCCCCGGTATGGCCGGGGTGGCGTCAACTGGCAGAAAAACGGAGGGTGGCCTGCGCCACCCTCTTGCATCACTCGGCCTTGCCTTGCTGCTTGGCCCGCATGATGTTGATGATCTCGATATCGGTATCCAGCATCCCCTGCTTGGAGAGGCGACCCAGGTTGGCGATGGTCTGATCCACGTCGTCGGAGACGATGCCTTCGCTCTGGGGGACCCGCAGATTGTTGATGGCCATCAGCGAGGATTTCACCGCCGCCGAGGTGGAGGTAGAGACCTTCATGGAACAGGCGCTGCCGGCACCGTCGCAGATGATACCGGAAACGTCGCCAATCATGTTGTTGATGCAGTGACTAATTTGCTCGAACTGACCGCCCAGCAGCCAGGTGATGGCGGCCCCCGCCCCCATGGCGGCAGTGCTGGCGGCACAGAGGGCCGACAGCTTGTTCTGGTAGGTCTTGATGTAGATGGCGACCAGGTGGCTCATCACCAGCGCCCGGGTCAGCTGCTCGTCGCTCGCCTGCAGGAAGCGGGCGGCGGCGACCACCGGCATGGTGGCGGCAATGCCCTGGTTGCCGGATCCTGAATTGGACATGGCGGGCAACATGGCACCGTCCATCCGCGCGTCGGAGGCGGCGGAAGAGAGGCGCATGGCCAGGGTCATCAGGTCATCGGAGAGCAGCTTGCGCTCCACCTGCTCGGTGAGGATCTTGCCGATGCGCAGGCCATACCCCTGCAGCCCTTCGTCCGCCAGCGCCTGGTTCATGGTGGCCGCCTCGCGGATGAAGTCGATCTCGGCCAGCGGTACCTGCAGGGCGAAATCGACAATCTCGCGCAGGGTCATGGCGGGCTTGCTGGCAGGGGCGGCCTGGATCTGCACGCCAGGGGCGCAGTCCTGCGCCATCAGCACCTCGCCATCGCGCTCCATCAGGATGATGCGGGTGTGGTCGGTACAGATCACCACCCGGGCGCTGTGCCCCTCCACCTCCGCCAGCACCTCGGCGTAGAGCACGTCCGGCACATCCTTCACGTCCACCTTGATGGCGGGCAGCAGCGCCTTGGCGGCTTCGACCTGATCTGGCGTGAGAGTCTTGAGCACCTCCAGCCCGGCATCCGGGTTGCCGCCGGTGATGCCGACGGCGGCAGCCACCGGCAGCCCTATCATGCCGGTACCTGGCACCCCGACCCCCATGCCGTTCTTGAACAGGTTGCCGCTGACCCAGACGCTGACGCGGGTCGGCACCTGCCCCAGCAGCTTGCGGCAGTTGGCCGCCGCCAGCGCCACCGACATGGGCTCGGTGCAGCCAAGGGCCGGCACCACTTCACGCTTGAGCAGGGTAATAAAGTCGGTCCATTGTGCGTTCATTGCGATGTGTCTCATGTTCATGGTGCCCGCATGGGGCGTGTATTGTGCTGTCCGGCCCGCCGTGCAACGGCGGAGCGACATATAACCAGTATGGCGGGAGATGCCGGGCTGGCGGCAGCCGAATGAGGGCCACGCCTATGATCGGAGCCGCTGCGGCGCTGGGCAATCCGATCAACTTTTGGTAACGCTAAAGCAATAGGACTCAAATAAAATTGAGCCGACTCGCTTTTTGCGCAGGCATTATGCCCCACTGGCGGTGAAGTGCCACAAAATGTGAACAGGCGCACAACAGGGTGATAGCGGCCCGGTACCGCCGGTTCAAGACGGGGTCAGAGCCCGTAGCGGGTCAGCAGGGCCTGATACTCGGGGGTCTGCTTGAAGGCCTTGAGGGCGAGGGAAAACTGATAGGCCAGCCGTTCGTTGCCGGGCCTGTGGGTAAAGGCGAGAAAGTTGCGGTTGCTCTCGGTCACCATCTTTTCGCTGTGACCTACCTGATCCTGCAGCCCCTGCCCCTTGAGCAGGTAACGGCCCACTATCTGGTTCATCACCACCGCATCCAGCCGGCCGGCCATCATCAGGTGCAGCTGCTTGATCATGTTGCTCTCCCCGGTCATGGGCACCCGGGTGAACAGGGCCGAGGTCAGGAAGGGCTCGCCATAGGCGTAATCTGCCTGGGTGCCGATACGCAGCCCCTTGAGGCTCTCCAGGCTCTGATAGTCGACAGGCTTGCTGAAGGGGAAGAAGATCACTTCGCCGCTCTGGGAGAGGGGTTCATCCGGATAGTGCAGCCACTCCAGCCGCCGCTCCTCGAAGAAGACGTCGACCACGGCATCGCCGCGCTGGAACCTGGCCTCCTGCAGCACCCGCTTCCAGGGCAGCACCTTGACCGTGGTCTGGTAGCCCATCCGTTTGAGCACGGTGCGGGCCAGCTCAAGATCGGCACCGCCCAGACTGCCGTCGTCGAGGCGCATCACATAGGGCGGCCACAGTTCAGTGAGCAGGGTCAGGGTCGGCGGCTCGGCGGCCTGCACCAGGCTCCCCCACCAGAGACAAAACAGGATCCATCCTTTCCGCCACACCATGCCGCGCTCTCCCTCTGTGCATTGGCTGAGGATATACCAAAAAGTAAGTAATAAAAAAGGAGGCCGCAGCCTCCTTTTTGCTTTCCTCTCCAGCGCTTACAGCGCTTTCAGGATGGCCTCGACGCTGGCCTTGGCATCGCCGAACAGCATCTGGGTGTTCTCTTTGAAGAACAGCGGGTTCTGCACACCGGCATAGCCAGTGTTCATGGAACGCTTGAAGCCGATGACGTTCTGCGCCTTCCACACTTCCAGCACCGGCATGCCGGCGATGGGGCTGCCCGGATCTTCCATGGCAGCCGGGTTGACGGTGTCGTTGGCACCGATCACCAGCACGGTGTCGGTATCGCTGAAGTCTTCGTTGATTTCGTCCATTTCCAGCACGATGTCGTACGGGACTTTCGCTTCCGCCAGCAGCACGTTCATGTGGCCAGGCAGACGACCGGCAACCGGGTGGATACCGAAGCGCACCTTGACGCCGCGATCACGCAGCTTCTGGGTGATCTCGGCCACCGGATACTGGGCCTGCGCCACCGCCATGCCGTAGCCCGGGGTGATGATGACGGAACTGGAGTTTTTCAGCAGCTCGGCCACGTCTTCGGCGCTGGTCTCGCGGTATTCACCCATCTCCTGGTCGGCCGTGGAGGCCACACCGTCGGAGCCGAAGCCACCGGCGATCACGGAGATGAAGGAGCGGTTCATCGCCTTGCACATGATGTAGGAGAGGATCGCACCGGAAGAACCCACCAAGGCACCGGTGACGATCAGCAGGTCGTTGGAGAGCATGAAGCCCGCCGCCGCCGCCGCCCAACCGGAGTAGGAGTTCAGCATGGAGACCACCACCGGCATGTCGGCGCCGCCGATGGAGGCAACCAGGTGCCAGCCGAAGGCGAAGGCGATCAGGGTCATCACCAGCAGGGCGAAGGTGGAGCCACCGGCGTTGACGAAGTGGATCATCAGCGCGATGGAGACCACCACGGCCAGCAGGTTCAGCTTGTGGCGGTGCGGCAGCATCAGCGGCTTGGAAGAGATCAGGCCACGCAGCTTGCCGAACGCCACCACGGAACCGGTGAAGGTCACCGCACCGATGAAGACGCCCAGGAACACTTCCACCAGGTGGATGTTCAGCATGGCGCCGGTCAGGTGCTCGACCTGAGCGACGCTGTTGGCCTGTTCGAAGGCGGCGCGGGCCGCGGCCAGAGTGGCATCCAGGTTGGAACCGACAGAGACCACCACTTCAGCCGGAGCAGACGGGTGCAAGTCGATGAAGCTGTTGAAGCCCACCAGCACTGCCGCCATACCCACGAAGCTGTGCAGCACGGCCACCAGCTCGGGCATTTCGGTCATCTCGACCTTGAGCGCCAGACGCACGCCGATGGCACCGCCGATCACCATGGCCAGGATGATCCAGTGAACGCCACTGGTTTCCGGGTTGAATACGGTGGCGAGCAGGGCGATGGCCATACCCGCAATACCGAACAGGTTGCCATGTTTGGCCGTCTCTTGCTTCGACAGTCCCGCGAGACTGAGGATGAAGAGCACGGCGGCAACGATATAGGATGCTGTTACCAGTCCTTGAGACACGTTAAACCCCCTTAATCCTTACGGAACATCTTCAGCATGCGCTGAGTGACGGTGAAGCCGCCGAAGATGTTGATACTGGCAATCAGCACGGCGATGAAGGCCAATGCGGTGACCAGGGTCGACCCTTGCCCAATCTGCAGCAGGGCACCGACCACGATAATGCCGGAGATGGCATTGGTGACCGACATCAGCGGCGTGTGCAGGGCGTGAGAGACGTTCCACACCACGTAGTAACCGACCACACAGGCCAGGATGAATACGGTGAAGTGAGAGAGGAACGCGGCAGGCGCCACGGCAGCAACCCAGCCGAAGGCGGCGATGCCGAGGGCACCGAACACGAACTTCTTGTTGGAGGGTTTGGCCTCTTCTTTCTTGGCAGCCGGTTTGGCGGCGGCCGGCTTCTGCGGGGCGGCAGAGACGGAGATGGCGGGCGGCGGGAAGGTCACTTCACCGGCCTGGATCACCGTCATGTTGCGCTGCACCACGTCTTCGAAGTCGATGGCGACGTTGCCGTCCTTCTCCTTGCACATCAGCTTCATCAGGTTGACCAGGTTGGTACCGTAGAGCTGGGAGGATTGGGCAGGCAGACGACCCGGCAGATCGGTGTAACCGATCACCTTGACGCCGTTGGCGGTGACATGCAGTTCACCCGATACCGTGTATTCGCAGTTGCCGCCAGCCTGGGCAGCCATGTCCACGATGACGGAACCCGGCTTCATGCTGTCCACCATCTCTTTGGTGATCAGCTTGGGTGCCGGCTTGCCCGGGATCAGGGCGGTGGTGATGATGATGTCCACTTCCTTGGCCTGCTGGGCAAACAGCGCCATCTCGGCCGCGATGAACTCTTCGCTCATGACCTTGGCATAACCATCGGAGGAGGAGCCATCCTCGCCGCCGAAGTCCAGCTTGAGGAATTCGCCACCCATGGACTCGATCTGCTCGGCCACTTCCAGACGGGTATCGAACGCACGCACGATGGCACCGAGGGAACCGGCAGTACCGATGGCGGCCAGACCGGCGACGCCGGCACCGATCACCAGCACCTTGGCGGGCGGCACTTTACCGGCAGCGGTGATCTGGCCGGTGAAGAAGCGACCAAACTGGTGCGCGGCTTCAACGACGGCGCGATAGCCACCGATGTTGGCCATGGAGGAGAGGGCATCGAGGGACTGGGCACGGGAGATCCGCGGCACCATGTCCATCGCCATCACATTGATGTTGCGCGCGGACAGCTTTTTGACCAGCTCAGGGTTCTGGGCGGGCCAGATGAAGCTCACCAGGGTGGCACCATCTTTAATTTGTGCGATCTCGGCATCGGTCGGCGCATTGACCTTGAAGATGAGGTCGGCTTGCCAGACGCTCGGCACCACGTTGGCACCGGCAGCCTCGAAGGCGGCATCATCGAAGCTGGCCAGCAGGCCGGCACCGGCCTCGATAGCGACCTCGAAGCCGAGCTTTTTCAGCTGCTCAACGGTGGCCGGGGTCGCTGCGACCCGGGTCTCACCGGCGAGACTCTCTCTCGGTATTCCAATCTGCATGACTATTCCCTGATGGTTAATAAACAATCGCTGCCCAGTGTCGCATTTCTGGCGAAACAAGACATGACCAAAGTGCAGGTCACGGGCCCTTTGTTATGAAAATCAGTAGGCTTTACCTCAACCTCCTGTCATGGTCAGGCCCCCGCTTTTCAGGCGCGAAGGTGATTAGTATCAAATTTTGGAGTTTTATTACAACCGCAGTCCCGGCAGCGCGCGTACAGAATTCAGCCCGTCCCGGACCATGATTTAAAAAAACAAACCAAATTAGCGACTTATACCAGTAAAAAGCGCTGGAAAAAGTGATCCAACCAGTCAAAAAAAATGTTTTACCGGCCCTCTATCTTAGCGCTTTTTGTTCTTACGAAATCCGCACGGATCACAGATATCAGGCCGAAAACGAAAAAAGTAACTGTTTTGTAACAGACAAGGGGCCGTCTACCCGCCAAATAGGCGGATCCGGCCCCTGTTATTTAATCGTTTCGATGGTGACTGACCGGTGTGCCCGGCTTACCAGGCCGCCTCATAAATATGCTGGCTCTGCACCAGGTCGATATCGCCGTGCTCGCCGATGGCGGTCATGCCGTGTTCCGCCAGCTTGCCGAGCAGGGTATCAATTCCTGCGTCCGCCACGCCGTAATCCCGCAGCCGGGTCTTGATCCCCATCCGCTCGAAGAAGTCGCGGGTGGCGGCGATGGCGTCGTCGATGCGCTCAGCCTCGCTGCCACTGCGCAGATCCCACACCCGCTCGGCGTATTGCAGCAGCTTGGCGTGTTTCTGCTGGCGCTTGGCCTGCAGCAGGGCCGGCAGCACCACCGCCAGGGTCTGGGCGTGGTCGAGGCCGTGCAGGGCGGTGATCTCGTGGCCCAGCATGTGGGTGGCCCAGTCCTGCGGTACACCGGCTCCGATCAGGCCGTTCAGCGCCAGGGTGGCACTCCACATGATGTTGGCGCGCACCTCGTAGTTTTCCGGTTCCACCAGTGCCTTGGGGCCCTCTTCCAGCAGGGTCAGCAGCAGGCCCTCGGCGAAGCGATCCTGCACCTTGGCGTTGACCGGGTAGGTGAGGTACTGCTCCAGGATGTGCACGAAGGCATCCACCACCCCGTTGGCCACCTGACGGGCCGGCAGGGTGTAGGTGAGCACGGGGTCGAGCACGGCAAAGCGCGGCATCACGAAGGGCGAGAAGAAGTGCACCTTGTCGCCGGTGCTGCGCCGGGTCACCACGGCGCCCATGTTCATCTCGGAACCGGTGGCCGGCAGGGTCAGCACGGCGCCGAGCGGGATGGCGGAGCGCACTTCGTTGCCCACGGTCTCGAGGATGTGCCAGGGATCCCGGGCCGGATCATAATGGGCAGCCGCGGCGATGAACTTGGTGCCGTCCAGCACGGAGCCGCCGCCGACGGCCAGCAGGAAGTCGACCCGCTCGGCGCGGGCCAGCTCGACCGCCCCCATCAGGGTCTCGTAGGTGGGGTTGGGCTCGATGCCGCCGAATTCAAACAGGGTCATGCCGGCCAGTTCGCTGCGGATCTGGGCCAGCAGGCCACTGCGCACCACGCTGCCGCCACCGTAGGTGATGAGGATACGGGCATCGCGCGGCAGCTGTTCACGCAGCTGGGCGACCTGGCCCTTGCCGAACAGGATCTTGGTCGGGGTATGCAGGGTGAAGTTGTTCATCGACATTGCCTTTTTAGTCTCTGGCGGCCAGGCCGCAAAAATGTGATTGCATTTTTCTCCAGACAACCAATACCATCAAGACAACATCCTGCTAGTTCTTTGCCTATTTCTACAAAGCAGCCAGAACAGATTTCAAGAGCACCCCATGCAGACACGCTACACCGACCTTGCCGCCAAGCTGGCTCGCCACGTCACCGCTCCCGGCATCACTCCCTCGCCGGTGGATCAGGTGAGCCTCATCTACACCACCGAATACCACGGCCGCACCCCGGTGCTCTACCAACCGCGGATGATAGTGATCCTGCAGGGGCACAAGGTAGGCTATCTGGCGGACCAGGTGTTTCGCTACGACCCCAACCACTACCTGCTGATGACCCTGCCGCTGCCCTGCGAGTGTGAGTGCTTCGCCTCCCCCGAGCAGCCCCTCATCGGCTTCTCCCTCGAGATCAACCTGGTGACCCTGCAGGAGCTGTTGCTGGAGCTGGGGGATGCCCTGCCTGCCCCCGCCCCGCAGAAGAGCGGCGTGCATTCGGTGCCCCTGTCTGAGGCCATGTTCTGCGCCGCCGAGCGGCTGATCGATCTGATGGACAAACCCCATCACGCCCGTGTGCTGGGGCCGCAGACGGTACGGGAGATGCTGTTCTACGCCCTGCACGAAGGGGGTGGCCCGGCGCTGCAGGCGCTCGCCAACCGCCACAACCATGTGGGCCAGATCGCCCGGGTGCTGCGTATGATAGAGCAGCGTTTCGCCGACAACCTGACCATGGAGGAGCTGGCGCGGGAGGTGAACATGAGCGTCTCCGCCTTCCACCACCACTTCAAGGCGGTCACCGCCACCTCGCCGCTGCAGTACATCAAGTCGTTGCGCCTCCACAAGGCGCGGATGATGATGCTGCACGACGGCATCAAGGCGGGCACCGCGGCGGCCAGGGTCGGCTACGAGAGCAACTCCCAGTTCAGCCGGGAGTACAAGCGCTTCTTCGGCAGCACGCCGACGGATCAGGCCTCCCGCTTCCGGGAAGGCCAGCTGCGCATCATAGAGGGATAACCAGAGAGGAATTGTTCATGCGTACACTGTTTTGCCTGCTCACCGCCTGCCTGCTGACGGCCTGTACCGGCCTCGCCGACGGCATCCGCCCCGTTACCGGCTTCCAGCTCGACCGCTACCTCGGCACCTGGTACGAGATAGCCCGCCTCGACCATAGCTTCGAGCGCGGACTGGAGCAGGTGAGCGCCACCTACAGCCTGCGCGACGACGGCGGGGTCAGGGTGCTCAATCGCGGCAAGCAGAGTGACGGCAGCTGGCGCGAGGCAGAGGGCAAGGCCTACTTCGTCAACAAACCGGACGAGGCACGGCTCAAGGTGAGCTTCTTCGGCCCCTTCTACGGCGGCTACAACGTCATCGAGCTGGATCCTGACTACCAGCTCTCGCTGGTAACCAGCTACAACCACGACTACCTCTGGATCCTCGCCCGCTCGCCCAATCCGCCCAAGGCCAAAGTAGATGCGCTGGTCGCCAAGGCAGCATCGCTGGGCTTTGCCACCGACCAGCTGATCTGGGTCAAGCAGCCCCCTGAGCCTGTCGTGAAATAAGCAAGGGCAGCCCGCGGGCTGCCCTTTTTCATGGACGTTCGAGCGATGATCAGAGCCGGAAGCGGCCGATCTCCTGCTCCAGCCGCTCGGTCAACCCCTTCAGCTCGGCCGCCTGCGCCGCCTCCTGATTGGCCTGCTCGGCCAGCTCCTGGGAGACGTGGCGGATGTTCTCGGTGTTGCGGCTGATCTCGCTGGTGACCGAGGTCTGCTCTTCGGCCGCCGCCGCAATCTGGGTCGCCATGTCGCTGATGGAACCGATCGCCTCGTTGATCCGCGCCAGGCTCTGGTTGGCGGACTCCGCATCCTCCACGCTGGTGCCCGCCAGCTGGCGACTGGTCTCCATGCCGCCCACCGCCCGGCGGGTGGTCTGCTGCAGGGTCTCGATCATCTGCTGGATCTCGTCGGTGGAGTCGTGGGTGCGGCGCGACAGCACTCGCACCTCGTCCGCCACCACCGCAAAGCCGCGCCCCTGCTCGCCGGCCCGCGCCGCCTCGATGGCGGCGTTGAGGGCCAGCAGGTTGGTTTGCTCGGCGATGCCGCTGATGGTGGCCAGAATGCCGCTGATCTTCTGGGCATGGGCATCCAACTCCACAATGATCTGGCTGGCGTCGGCCACTTCGTCTGCCAGCCCGGTGATGCTGCGCTGGCTCTGGCCGACCTGCGACTGGCCGGATACCGCCAGCTTGACCGCATCGCCCGAGGTGGTGGCGGCAAACTCGGCGTTGCCGGCGATCTCCTGGGTGGCGGAGGCCATCTCGGTCACCGCGGTCGCCACCATCACGATCTCGTCCTGCTGCTGGCGCACCCGCTGGCTGCGGGACTGGGCGCCGGCCGCCTGGGCGCGAGACTGGGCCGCCAGCTCGACGGTAACGTCACGCAGTCGGCTGACGATGCCGTGCAGCCGCGCCACGAACTGGTTGAAGCTCTCCGCCAGCTGACCCACCTCGTCCTTGCTGCGGGTGTTGATGTGGACCGTGAGGTCCCCCTCGCCGTGGGCGATGTCGTGCAGCGCGCCGGCGACCCGACCCAGATCGGCAAACAGGTACTTGAACATGGCGGTGAGCAGGGCGCTGAACACCAGCATCAGCACCAGGGTCAGCCCCATCAGCTGCCACAGCAGGGAGGCGAGCGGCGCCTCCAGCACGTCGCGATACATCACCATGGCCAGCAGCCAGTCGGTGCCCGGCACCGGCTGCACCGCCAGCAGCACGTCGCGCCCGTCGAGGGTGGCGGCGTGCAGCTCGTTGTTCTCGCGGCCCCACTGCTGGAAGGTGGCCGCCGACAGGTCGGGAGAGAGCTCGCCAATCTGCTTGAGCGCCAGCTCCTTGTTGGGGTGGCCGACGATGAGGCCGCTGCTGTCGAGCAGCATGGCGTACCCATCCCCCTGAACCTGCATCGCCAGTACCTCGTCGATCAGCTTGTCGAGCGCCAGGTTGGCCCCCACGGCGCCGACCAGCTCTCCCTGATGACGTACCGGCTCGGAGAGGGTGACCACCAGCTTCTGCATGGTGACGCTGACATAGGGAGCGGTGACGATGAGCTGCCCCGCCTTCACCGCGTCCTGATACCAGGGGCGCTCGCGCGGGTCATAGTTGCCGGTGTTGAGGGAGGGGTCCTGGCGGGTCATCACCCCCTGAGTCGAGCCAAAGTAGGTGAGCCCGAAGCCACCCGAGGTGTAGGCCTGCTTCAGGTGCGGCACCAGCTCGGCCTGCGGGTTGTCGGCGATCAGGTTCACCAGCGCGTGCACCGAGTTCTTGCGATCCGCCATCCAGTCGCCGATGGCGACCGAGTAGGCGTGGCCATAGTTGACCGCTTCGCTCTGGATAGCGCTCATGGTGCGGGATTTGAGGGTGTGAAAGGCAACGATGCCGAGCAGTGAGGCCATCAGCAGCACCACCCCCAGACTGGTGGCCAGCAGCTTGCCGCGCAACGAAAGTGTCATGACTACGGATCCTTGTTGTTGTGACGGGCCAGGGAGAGACCCTTGTTTAATCAAGGCTATCGGCCACATGCTGAACAGACTTTAGTGAATCCTGTCGATTTATCATGACTCGGCAACAGGTTGTGCCACAGCTCACGAAAAACCACCCACTCTTCGGCCGATATCCGTCTCGACAAATGGCTATGCAGGGACGCAATCCGTGCTAGGTTGGACTCCTTCAACCCCTGATGGATAAGCCTGCCATGCCCCGAAATATCGAGATCAAAGCCAGCATAGAGCGGATAGATGACCTGCTCCCCAAGGCACTCGCCATCGCCGATCAGGGCGCCGTCGAGATCGAGCAGGATGACACCTTCTTTCGCTGTGACGCCGGTCGTCTGAAGCTGCGAACCTTGTCCCCCTCGGCCGGCGAGCTCATCTTCTACCGCCGCGCCGATCAACAAGGCCCCAAGGAGAGCTTCTATCAGCTGACCCCGACACATGAACCGGATCGCCTGCGGGAGACCCTCAGCCTGGCCTGGGGCCAGATCGGCAGGGTGCAGAAGAAGCGCACCCTGTTGCTGGTCGGCAGAACCCGGATCCACCTAGATCGGGTGCAGGGGCTCGGCCATTTCCTCGAACTGGAGGTGGTGCTGGAGGAGGACGAGCCGCTTGAGGCGGGGATGCAGGAAGCCAACGACATCATGGCGCAGCTTGGAGTTGAGCCCTCCCGGCTGATAGAAGGCGCCTATCTGGATCTGCTTCTCCGGCAGCAGGCCTGAATGCAACAAGGCCGCCCGCAGGCGGCCTCCCATACTCTGCCCGGCAGGGCTACTTGACCCGTGCGATGGCGGTATTGAGCCGCATATTGGTCGCATCCAGCCCTGGGGTCTGGCTATGGAAGTCGAACTCCAGCCTGACGCCGGGGCGAAACAGCAGACAGTGGGTGGAGCCGCCGAAGTGGAACATGCCGAGCTGATCCCCCTTCTCCACCCTGTCCCCCGCCTGCACCGTGATCTCGCAGCTCGACACCTCGGCCATCCCCACCGGCACCACGCACATCAGGCCGATTTTGGGGTTGTCCGCCTCGATGAAGATGAGTGCCCGGGTCGCCACCGAGGTGAGGAACGGCTGGGAGTTGTTGGGGGCGCTGGGATCCGCCCCCTGCGGGTCGGCAAAGCCTTCGAACTGGTTCTCCAGATAGTAGGTGCCGTTGACGACGCGTACCTTGCGGATGGTGCCGCTCACCGGGCTGTGCCAGCGGTGGTAGCTGAGCGCGCTGAGGAAGGCCTGATAGACGGTGCCGCCTTCGAAACGGGGGGCCAGATCGTCAAAATCGAGCATGTTCTCCAGCGAATAGGGCTGCCCCTTGAGCCAGAACTGATCGCTGCGGCTCACCTCCTTGCGCACCTGCAGCGGCGCCGATTCGCAGGCGTTGACGATGACGCTGTCATCCGTCGGCGCCGAGACCGGCCGCACTCCGGCCCGAAAACGCCGGGTGAAGAAGTCATCCCAGCAGCCGAAGCCGTGGTAGTCGGCCGCCGGCTCGCACTCGAAGATCTGCTCGAAACTGCCCGGAGTGGAGTTGGGCCCCTCCCCGACCGCTTCGTTCGCCACCTGCACCATCTCGGCCTTGGCCGCCTTGCCGAGCCAGGGCACCACCAGGGTCTCGCGATCCAGCCGGCTTACCGGCTCGGTCAGCACATAGCGGGAAGCCGGGCTTTGCAGGAACTGGGCCCAGTAGTCGAGGATCTTCTTGAACTGCTGGTTGACCAGGGCATTGGCAAAAAACTGGTAGCCGGAGCGGGTGGCCATGGGCCAGTCGAGCAGGGCATTGATGGGAAAGCCGATGAGGCCGGACGGTTCCTGGCTGGGGATGTCCTGATAGGCCTCGGGGGCCGTGGTCATGATGCCGTTGAGCAGACCGAGGAACTCCTCGAACGAACGCACCTCAGGCTGACCGAGCGGGGTCTGGTGCTTGTGGCGCCAGGCCTCCTTGAACATGGCCTCGGCTTGGGCATGCAGCGCCGGGTCGGCATTGACCAGACCCCGCAGCTCGGCGATGGGGGGGACCAGCGCCCGCGGCTGCTGGTTCACGTAGTGCTTGATCCGCCGGATCCAGCGCTCGACATGGGCCCCATCCTGGGGGATCCAGCCGCCGGGTCGGGACTTGTTCAATCGGGTTTCCACTGCCTTGTTCATGGTTCGCTCTCCTCAGCTGATGTTCACGCCCACAATCCACGGCTTGAGCATTGAGTGCCGGCCTGCCAGCAGCATGCCAGGGCACCGACCCTGTTATGTAGCACAGGGGGCCCGGCGGCACGATTGCCAGAAACGACAGGGCAGAGTGGCGCAATAGCGACTAGCGGGTTGGGATATGCGGATATGGGGAGAGCAACCAGGCCAGGAGAGCAGGCGGCACAAGGGATGTGCAAAAGGAGAGTGGCAGGCCCGGAAAAGCGAAAAGCCAGCTCAATGAGCTGGCTTCTCTGAAAATGGCAGGGGCGGCAGGACTCGAACCCGCAACCATCGGTTTTGGAGACCGCTGTTCTACCAATTGGAACTACGCCCCTGCAACAAACGAGGCGTAGTATACAAAGCGGGTTTCAAAGGTAAAGGCTTTTTTCTCACTTTCGGTTCGATTGCGCAAAGGACGAGCAGATCCCGCCAATTTATACAGCTCCAATTGGTAACTTGCTGTATTTACAGCCTTGTTTGGGTAGGAAACTGACCGCAATGGGGGTAGGGTTAAGCTTGGGGCCAGGCAAGAAGGGGGCTGCACATGCTCAATTACCGGTTACTGCAACAACTTGCACCGCTCAACTTCAGGGATGAAAGCAAAACCGAGACACTGCCCGACTATCTGGCACGGGTCGCCCCGCTGGTGCCCTTCATTCCCGAAAATGTGCTCATCCAGTGGATTTATCGCCATTGGCGCGGTTTTGAGTCCAACTGGAGCTTTATCGATCTCGCCCGCCATCAGTTCGAGTGCGAGAGCTGGCCCACCGCACGGATCATCGACCAGATAGACTCCCGCCATATGGAGGTGATCGAACGCTGGGGCGGGATGTTGCGCAGCAACCGCTACGTGCGCAGCTCCTGGCTCGGGGAGAGGATGTTGCGCGAAGGGAGCTGGCCAGAACCCATCATAGTGCTGGCATCGACGGCAGGGGACAGCTACCCGAACGGACAACCCCTGCCCCACCCCTACTGTCTGCTGGAAGGGCACCACAGGCTCGGCTATCTGCGCGCCATGGTGCATGATGATGAGCCACTGCAGCCCCAGCATCAGGTGTGGGTTTGCCGGCCTGTTCGCAGCACTTAAACGTTTTTCTGCGCAAATCTTGCCTTTGAAATAAATTTTTGACAATTCAAAATGCGACTCTATAATCTGTCCGGTTTGAAAAAAGGTCAGGACAGGACGATGCAGTTTTTGATGAAAAAAACAGCCTTGCAGACGGGTGGAGCGCACCAGAGCGGCCCCGTTGTTTCCGGTTCCCGACCCACAGATCCCCAATTGTTTTCAAAAAAAAGCCCCTGTTTCAGGGGCTTTTTTTTGTGCCCGAAAAACCTTCATTGATGTCAAAGGGAATGCAGACGATGACCAATCCACTCTATAAGAAACATGTCATCTCCATCACGGACCTGACCCGGTCTGAAATGGAACTGGTAGTCTCAACCGCACAACGGTTGAAGGCCGAACCCGACACCCGCTTGCTGAAAGACAAGCTGGTCGCCAGCTGCTTCTTCGAAGCCTCTACCCGCACCCGCCTCTCCTTCGAGACCGCGGTGCAGCGCCTGGGTGGCAACATCATCGGCTTCGCCGACGGTGGCAACACCAGCGCCAAGAAGGGTGAAACCCTGGCCGACTCCATCAAGATCATCGGTTCCTACACGGATGCGGTGGTGATGCGTCATCCGAAAGAGGGGACGGCCCGCCTCGCCTCCGAATTCTCCCGCGTGCCGGTCATCAACGGCGGCGACGGCTCCAACCAGCATCCGACCCAGACCCTGCTCGACCTCTTCTCCATCCGCGAGACGCAAGGGCGCCTGGACGGCCTCAACGTCGCCTTCGTCGGCGACCTCAAGTACGGCCGCACCGTGCACTCGCTGGCCCAGGCCCTCAGCCTGTTCAACTGCCGCTTCTTCTTCATCTCGCCGGAGGCGCTGGCGATGCCGGACTACATCTGCGAAGAGCTGGAAGAGAAGGGCATCCAGTTCAGCGTGCATGAAACCATGGAAGAGGTGATGCCTGAGCTCGACATCCTCTACATGACCCGGGTCCAGAAAGAGCGCTTCGACGAGACCGAGTACAAGCACATGGCCGCCAAGTTCGTGCTGGAACTGGCCACCCTGGAAGGGGCCAAACCCACCATGAAGATCCTGCATCCCCTGCCCCGCGTCGACGAGATCGACGTCGCGGTCGACAAGACGCCCCACGCCTACTACTTCCAGCAGGCGGAGAACGGGGTCTATGCGCGCCAGGCACTGCTGGCTCTGGTACTGAACGAAACTGTCTAACGGAAAGGGGAACATCATGTCTGACAAGAACCAACTGCAAGTCGAAGCCATCCGTCACGGCTCCGTCATCGACCACGTCCCCGCCGGCCAGGGCATCAAGATCCTCAAGCTGTTCCAGCTGGTAGAGACCCAGGAGCGGATCACCGTCGGCTTCAACCTGAAATCCGGCGCCCTCGGCAAAAAGGATCTCATCAAGATCGAGAACACCCGCCTGACCGAGCAACAGGCCAACCAGCTGGCGCTGTTCGCCCCCAAGGCGACCGTCAACATCATCGAAGACTTCGCGGTGGTGAAGAAACACCAGCTCAAGCTGCCGGAGTTCATCGCCGGGGTGTTCCACTGCCCCAACTCCAACTGCATCTCCCACAACGAGCCGGTGGAGAGCTACTTCCGGGTGCGCGAGGTGAAAGGCGCGGTACGGATGAAGTGCAAATACTGCGAGAAGTCCTTCACCCAGGACATCGTCAGCGAACGCTACTGAGAACCAGACTCAAAAGGATATCCAGGTGGGCCCCAAGGGGCCCATTTTTGACCCCTGTCACATCACCAAATAACCAGTTGGTTATAATTTGCCATCCAAAGAGAGCTATTCCCGCTCATTTCCTGCCAGTGCATTGATTGCCAGTATTTTTTGCTGATATTCAGCAAATGCGGCAGATATCGAGCGTTTAGCGTCGGTCATCATCAAAGGAATTCGCCGTGGTCAAGACCCTCAGCCGTCCCGTTGCCCAAGAGCCCGATCTGGCCCAGCTGGATGCCTGTCGCCAGATCATCGGCCAGCACTGCTACAGCACCCAGGAAGAGATCCGCCGCGAGCTGTCGGAGCGCGGCTTTGCCGACATCAGCCAGTCCACCATCTCCCGCCTGCTGCGCCGTCTCGGCGTCGCCAAGGCGCAGAATGCCAACGGCAAGAAGGTCTACACCCTGGTTGACGAACAGCTGGAACCCGCCGGCAGCACTCGCTCCATTCACGACATGGTACGCGCCGTGGTGCACAACCAGCAGATGGTGCTGATCCATACCACGCCGGGGGCCGCCACCGTGGTGGCTCGTCTGCTGGATCGCAACGCCAATCCCGAGATCATGGGGGCCGTCGCCGGCAACGACGTGGTGCTGGTCGCCCCTCGCCACATCAGCCGCACCCGTCAGGCCCACGCCGCCGTGGTGCGCACCCTGGAACAGGCGCGCTAGCCTCCCCCCAATGCAGCAAGGCGACCCAGGGTCGCCTTTTTGTTGTCTGCCAATCGGCTTTTTATCCCATCCGTGCGCTGTCTGGGTTCGCCTCCTGGTCGGCCATAAAAAACGGGAGCCAGCGGCTCCCGTTTTTACGGCTATGTCTGTCGGTGTTTATGCCAGCACGGCACCCAGGCTCAGGCAGACCACGATCAGCACGGTCAGCAGGCCGAGCAGCGGGGCTACCCATTTCAGCCAACGTACGTAGGGTACCTTGGCGATGGCCAGGCCACCCATGACCACGGCGGAGGTCGGGGTCACCAGGTTCACCAGACCGGAGGCTGACTGGTAAGCGGTGACCACCAGCTCGCGACCCACGTTGGCGAAGTCAGCCAGCGGCGCCATGATCGGCATGGTCAGCACGGCCAGGCCGGAGGAGGACGGCACCAGGAAGGAGAGCACCACTTCCAGCACGAACATTACGTTGATGAACACAACTGTGGAGAGGCCGGTCACTATCCCTTCTGCGCTGTGCAGTATGGTGTGGGTGATCATGCCGTTGTCCATCACCACCACGATACCGCGGGCGATACCGATGATGAGGGCCACGCCGAGCAGGTCGCGGGCACCGTCAATGAAGTTGGAGGTCAGCTCCTCCTCGCTCATGCGGGAGATGACGCCGACTATGATGGCGGCAGCCAGGAAGACACCGGAGATCTGCGCCATCCACCAGCCCAGCACGGCCACCCCGTAGATCATCACGGCGAAGGCGGCGACGAAGATGCCCAGCACTATCTTGCGAGTAAGAGTGAACTCCAGCATCTGGTCGCTCTTGTTGCCGAGGAAGTGGGCACGGTTCTCTTCCCACTTGTCAGCCACCAGGGATTTGCTGGGGTCGCTGCGCACCATCTTGGCGTAGCGCATCACATAGGCCACGCACAGCAGCCAGCCGGCCACCAGCATGGCGACGCGCAGCCAGATGCCATCGGTAAAGGAGATGCCGGCGGCGTTGGCGGCGATCACTGTGGCGAACGGGTTGATGGTGGAACCCAGAGTACCGATACCAGCCCCCAGCAGCACGGTGGCGGCGGCGACGACCGGGTCGAAGCGGGCGGCCATCATCACAGGCACCAACAGGGTGTAGAACGGCAGGGACTCTTCCGCCATGCCGTAGATGGTGCCCCCTGCGGCGAACAGCGCCATCAGGATCGGGATCATCCACTCTTCACGGCCGCGCAGGCGGTCGGTCACCCGTTCGATACCGGCATCGATGGCACCGGTCTTGGTCACTATGCCAAGAAAACCACCGATGATCAGGATGAAGAGGGAGACGTCGATGGCACCTGCCTCGTAGGTGTCATGGTTGTAGAGACCATCGATCGGCGCCAGCAGCACGTCGACGATCCCCTGGGGATTGCCCTCTACCAGCTTGTAGGTACCGGCCACCGGCACTTCCTTGCCGAGGGCTTCGTTCATGGTCATTTCGTATTTGCCGGCCGGCACTATCCAGCTCAGGGCGGCCACCAGGGCGATCAGCACGAACAGTATCGTGTAGGCTGACGGGAACTTGAATTTGGTCATGGTCCAGCTTCCTTCTGTGGGTGTGGTATCCATGCAGGCTGCGGGTCGTAGGGTTGGAGGTATTATGCCGCTGTCACATGGTCGAAAAGCCGGGGGTCGCCCCCCGGCACCACTACTGCGACCTTAGTCGCCCAGCGTAGCAACCATCACTGCCTTGATGGTGTGCATCCGGTTTTCGGCCTCGTCGAACACGATGCTGTGCTCGGATTCGAACACGTCCTCGGTCACTTCCAGGCCTTTCATGCCGTATTTGTCAGCCACTTCCTTGCCCATGGTGGTCTCGTCGTTGTGGAACGCCGGCAGGCAGTGCATGAACTTCACATCCGGGTTCTTGGTGGCGTTGATGACGTCCATGTTGACCTGATACGGGGTCATCAGTTTGACGCGCTGATCCCAGGCTTCTTTCGCTTCACCCATGGAAACCCAGACGTCGGTGTAGAGGAAGTCGGTACCCAGCACACCCTCTTTCACATCTTCGGTCAGGGTGATGCGTGCGCCTGTCTCTTCGGCGATCAGGCGGCACTTGGCAACCAGCTCTTCTTCCGGCCAGAAGGCTTTCGGTGCGACCAGGCGGATGTCCATGCCCATCTTGGCAGCACCGACCATCAGGGAGTTACCCATGTTGTTGCGAGCGTCACCCAGGTAGGCGAACTTGATTTGATCCAGGCGTTTGCCCTTGCCGTGCTCCAGCATGGTCATGAAGTCGGCCAGGATCTGGGTCGGGTGGAATTCGTTGGTCAGACCGTTCCAGACCGGGACACCGGCGTGGGCACCCAGCTCTTCCACGATCTCCTGGCCATAGCCACGGTATTCGATGCCGTCATACATGCGGCCCAGCACCCGGGCGGTGTCTTTCATGGACTCCTTGTGGCCGATCTGGGAACCGCTCGGGCCGAGGTAGGAGACCTGGGCGCCCTGGTCGAAGGCCGCCACTTCAAACGCACAACGGGTACGGGTGGAGGTCTTCTCGAAGATCAGGGCGATGTTCTTGCCGGTCAGGTGTTTACGCTCATAGCCACCGTATTTGGCTTTCTTCAGGTCGATGGCCAGATCGATCATGTATTGGATTTCGCGCGGGGTGAAGTCCAGCAGTTTCAGGAAGTTACGGTTACGCAGATTAAAAGCCATGATGAGTTCTCTCTATATTTGTTTCAGACCAATTCAGGCAGTAGTGTTGACTACGCATTCTCAGTACATATGTCGGTAATTACGCATTCACGGTACGGGTGGCGACGATATTGGTGCCGGCTTCGCCCTTGAGGATGGCCAGGCCATCGTCCAGTGCACCTATGCCGACCATGCCGCCGGTCGCCTTGACGAATTCACAGGAGGCTTCGACTTTCGGCCCCATGGAGCCTGCGTCGAACTTGACGCCGGCCAGCTCGTCCGGGCTGGTGATCCGCAGCGGACGCTGGGTCGGTTTGCCCCAGTCCAGGTAGACGGCATCGGCATCGGTCAGGATCAGCAGGGCGTCGGCCTTGATCTGCTTGGCCAGGTAGGCGGCAGACATGTCCTTGTCGATGACGGCTTCGATGCCGGTCAGGCTCTGGCCATCCCAGGTCACCGGGATGCCACCACCACCGGTACAGATGATGAGGTGGCCCTGGGCGATCAGGGTTTCGATGGCGTCGCCTTCGACGATGCGCTGGGGCAGTGGAGACGGCACCACGCGGCGGAAGAACTTGCCGTCAGCCTTGACCACCCACTGCTTCTCTGCAGCCAGGGCGCGGGCTTCAGCCTCTTCGTAGACGGGGCCGATAAATTTGGTCGGATTGACGAAGGCCGGATCTTGCGGGTCAACCTGCACCTGGGTCAGCAGCGCGGTGACGTTGCGGCTCGGCATCAGGTTCTTCAATTCCTGGATCAGCATGTAGCCGATCATGCCCTGGGACTCGGCACCCAGCACATCCAGCGGATAGGGGGATACCTTGGTGTAGGCACTGTTCTGCAGAGCCAGCAGGCCGACTTGCGGGCCGTTGCCATGCACCAGCACCACGTTGTACTCCTGAGCGATCAGGGCGATGGTCTTGGCGGCGGTGGCGATGTTCTTGCGCTGGATATCTGCTTCAAGCGGCTCGCCACGACGGAGCAGAGCATTGCCACCCAGGGCGACGACGACAGTTGGTTTTTTCATGAGTGTTACTCTCGAGTTTGGTGCTGTGTGGCGCCAGCCTCTGCCGGCGCCACGCCGTCTTGTTAGATGCCGTCGCGTTCCATCGGGCAGCTCATGCAGCGGGCGCCGCCGCGGCCACGTCCCAGCTCTTCACCCGGGATGGGCAGCACAGTGATGCCGGCCTTGTCGTACTTCTCGTTGGTGTAGGTATTGCGCTCGTAACCCACCACCACGCCGGGGCGCACGGTCAGCACGTTGTTGGCATCGTTCCACTGCTCGCGCTCGGCCTCGAAGGTGTCGCCACCTGTGGTGATGAGCTTGAGCTGATCGACACCCAGTGCCTTCTCGATGGCGGTGACGAAGTAGCCCTCTTCCTTGATGTTCATGCCGGTGGCACCGCCCGGAGTCAGGCTCCAGCAGTTCACATCCTTGCGGATGACTTCCGGATAGACGGAGAAGGTGTCTATGTCCATGTGGGTCATGACGGTATCCAGGTGCATGCAGCTGCGGTGTTTCGGCAGTTGCATGGCGATGACCTGTTTGGCCTGGCCGTGCTTGAACAGGCCGCGAGCCAGGTGCTCGACCCCTTGCGGTGTGGTGCGCTCGGACATGCCGATGAGCACGGCGCCACGACCGATGACCAGTACGTCACCCCCTTCGATGGTGGAGTTGTCGTAGTCGCGATCCTCATCACCGAAGTACTTGATGAAGTCCTGACCGGCAAACTGCGGGTGCCAGCGATAGATGGCCTTCACGTGATTGGTTTCGCGACGGCGGGCCGGTTTGGCCATCGGGTTGATGGAGACGCCGCCATAGACCCAGCAGGAGGTGTCACGGGTAAAGAGGTGGTTGGGCAGCGGTTCGATGATGAAGTCGGTCGGTGCGTGCATGCCCACTACCATGTTGACGCCGCTGTAGGGCATTTCGGAGTAGGTCAGGCCACCGGAGAGAATGCGGGCCAGCTCGCGGTGCGGCATGTCGGCCAGGAAGCAGCGTACGTCGTTGGCAAAAGAAGTGCCGAGGCGATAGTCGGAGACCTGATGTTGAAGCAGCCAGGTTTTGGCTTCCGGCACGTCCAGGGTTTCCGCCAGCAGATTGGTCAGCAGGAAAACTTCGACATTCTGATCGCGCAGTACCTGAGCGAATTTGTCGTGCTCCTGACCGGCACGTTCAACGGACAGGACGTCATCGAACAACAGATCCTGGCAGTTGGAAGGAGTCAGACGCTTCAGACTGAGGTTGGGGCGGTGCAACATGACACGGCGCAATTGGCCAACTTCAGAACCTACATAAAATTTGCTCATGATTATATTCCGTCTAGCAGTGGTCCCTGCGAGTGATTGAATAGATTCCTTCTATTCATGCTCGTGGCTAAGGCGGGATATTCTTTATGTAGGGTAATCGGCTTGTGTTCTATCCTGCCCTTGCCTTTCGAGACCGAGGTTAGACCTGCCAATCACGATAAACTTAGACATTGATCACATTCACCCAGAACTGAATAAATTCACGGTTTATTCTTTGATAGGGGTAACAGAACTGACAATCTCCCATTCACCTCTCCCGTTTAAATACGCACTTTCTTCGGCAAATATTTCATACTTTACCTTGTTTCATTCACTCCAAATATCTACAAAGGGATAAACGTAAAAACAAAAAACCTTTAGTTTCATAAAGATAAAGCCACATCCAACACAGAGTGAATTTTATATGCAGATATTTGAATTTTCCGCGCTCTTTACGAGGTGCTCGCAGCAAATAAAAAGTCACGGCCAGGCTCCGCGCTGAATAATCTGTTTGTTGTTCCAGATCATGGCATCTTGTCTGTTCCGCTTGCCGGGCCAGATTACAGGCAGTGTTGCCTCTTCACCTCTTATATGGATATGCACGAATTGCGCATCTTGGCCGGCCAATTTTCAACTGGCCGGCGCAGGGGCTTTTTCAAACTTTTTTCATTAGTTGAATTTATTTCAGCAGCTTGCGTCACAAGCCGGCTCGGCTTAACTCAGAAAGTGATCAGGATCACACCTGTTATGTCACCAAGGAGATAGCCATGAAGATGAAGTCACTGCTGCTGCTTTCTGCCCTGCTGCTGCCCATGACCCCGGCACTGGTCCATGCGGAGGGTGCCCCTGCCATGCCATTGGTGGTGTGCCATGTCGATCAGGCCCCCCAGATGCTGGTACCCGCCTACGTGTGTCAGTGGCACGGCGGCAGTCAGCACTACTGAGCGACCCCCCGGGAGGAGGTCTTCTCCTCCTGGCTTGTCATGGCCCAACCCCCTCCTATACTCAATGCAGCTGTTTTTCATAGGGATAGGAGACGGTCATGATCCTGCTGGTCGGTGGTGAGAAAGGAGGGAGCGGCAAGAGTTGTCTGGCCCAGAATCTGGCGGTCTACCTCAGAACCCAGTTTCACGGCGAAGTGCTGTTGGTGGACTGCGATCCGCAGCGCACCACCTCGGACTGGATCCAGGAGCGCAACGACAATCCGGATCTGCCCCAGATAAACTGCGTCCAGCTCTACGGCAACATCCGCAACGATCTGCTCAGCCTGAAGAACCGCTATGACTACCTGATCGTCGACTGTGGCGGCCAGGACAACCGGGCACTGCGTTCCACCATGGCCGTCGCCACCCATGCCCTGATCCCGCTGCGTCCCAAGCGCCGCGATCTCAAGACTCTGCCGCACATGGAAGACCTCATCACCACCTGCAAGATGGTCAACCCGACCTTGCGGGCTGCCGTAGTACTGACCCAATGCCCCGCCCTGCCCAACCAGGCGAAGCGGATACTGGAAGCCAAGGAGGTCTGCTCTTCCTTCGGTGTCGACGTGCTCAATTCCATCACCTATGGCCGCAACGTCTACGACGACAGCGAGGAGAAGGGATTGTCGGTGATGGAGATAGAGCCGGATGGCAAGTCTGCCGAAGAGATCCGCGCCATCGCCAAGGAGTTTCTGGAGCTGGGGGTATGAGATGGGACTTGCCGACCTGAAGAAGAAACACAATCTGCATCACCAGAAGAAGTTCACCATAGACGAGTTCATCGAGGACGCGGATTTTTATGCCAAGGGCAAGCCCAAGGTCGTCAGCCTGGAGCTGACTCTGCATCGGGACGAGGCTCTGACCGCACTCGCCTTCATCGAGAGCGGTGAACATCTCAAACCCAGCTTCAAGAAAGCCACCTTCTCGCTCAGCACCACGGCCATCGATGAGCTTGGCAACCTGACCCAGCAGGACGGCATGAACAAATCTCTGCTGCTCCGGTTGTTTACCCACTACTTCTCCTCCCTGAGCCCGGAAGAACGCCAGACCATCTATGAGCGGCTGCAGGCACACAACTGACGCTATCTTCCTCCAGCCATGCTTCGTTGCCAGCATGGCCCTTATCTGTTCGCCTCCCCTTTCTTAATCCCAGTTGAACAAGGTGTAAGACATTCGCCATAGCGGATGTAGGCAAAGCGCTAGAAAAGATCCCGCGATAGTCGGAAGATAAGATCGTAAACATGAACAAAAAACACCTATCACAATGAAAGTAAAGGATAAATATTGAAACAAGTTTCCTTCGTAACGAGATGCGTAAAAACGTTTTTCACTCTGCCGTTGTCCCGCTCCCTGAAATCCTTATAGTTACTCCTGCACGGACGCAATGAAGTCGGTCAGGAAGACTGGCTGCCAGGGTTGGGCAAATGGACTCACCACAGGATGTGGTAAAGGACACCTCCCAGGACGGAGAAAGTGCGACGGGAACGGATGACTCGTCAGGCCATGATGGCTAAAGGACACCCCAAAGGATTGGGAAGGGGAAACCTAAAGGAAGAGGTATAGTCAGGGATTGCAGGGAGCAACTTCGTTCAAGGATATGAGCGATAAGACTATCGGGGGCGACGCAAGTCGCCCCCATCTTTTTTGACCATTTTTACCTCGGCCTACCTTTCTACCCGCTCATTCCAGCCGGAAGTGCCCCACAATCTCCCGCAACCTGTCATAGGTCTGCTGCATCGAGCCGGCACTGGCCACCGTCGCCTCGCCGTTGTGGGTCAGCTGGCGGATCACCTCGGCAATGGCGCTCATGTTGCGATTGATCTCCTCGGCTACCGCGCTCTGCTGCTCCGCAGCCGTGGCGATATAGCTGATGAGATCGTTGATCTCCACCACCTCGCCCGCCATCAGATCCAGTGACTCGTTGACTCGAGTGGTGTTCTCGGCGGCACCCTGACAACTCTGCTTGGTATTGCTCATGGCATTCACCACGGTCCGGGTCCCCTGCTGCAGGCTGGCCAGCATGGTCTGGATCTCTGCCGTACTCTGCTGGGTACGGGCGGCGAGTGAACGCACCTCATCGGCCACCACCGCAAAACCGCGCCCCTGCTCGCCAGCACGGGCTGCCTCGATGGCGGCGTTGAGGGCCAGCAGGTTGGTCTGCTCGGCTATGCTGCCGATGACCCCGAGCACCGAGCCAATCTGCTGCACATCCTGCTGCATGGCCTCGATGGAACAGGCGGTGGTTTCCACCTCATCCACCAGCGCCATCACGCTGGCCATGGCCTGATCGACCACCTGACGGGACTGGCTCGCCAGTTGCTGGCTCTGGCCGGTGAGCTGGGCCGTGCTGGCCGCGCTCTCCGAGACGGAGACCGCGGTGCGACTCATCTCGTTGATGGCGGTCACCACCTGCTCGGTCTCCCGCACATGATCCGCCAGCAGGGACTGGGCAGCACCGGTCTGGCTGGCCAATCCGGCAATGCCGCTATTGAGCTGGTCGCTGGCCTGGCGTACCTCGTTCATCATCTCCTGCAGCCGCTCGATGAAGCGGTTGATACCGGCCGAGATCTGACCGAGGTCATCCTTGCTGGTCACCGCCAGTCGGCGGGTCAGATCGCCGCTACCGCGAGAGAGCTCCAGCACCAGGTCCCGCAGCGAGAGTATCGGGCGATAGGCCACATTGAGCGCCAGCACGGCGAGCACCATCACCACCACGGCCACCCCGAGCAGCGCCATGATGATCTGGCCGTTGAGTGCCTGGGTCATGGTGCGGATGTAATCGAGATCTATGTAGCCGGTCAGGGTCCAGCTGCTGCCGCGAATATCCAGCGAATTGGGGCGAGCCTCGCTCTCTCCCTGCGGCTTGCTGCTGTAGAGCACATTGCCCTGACCATCGGTCAGGGAGAAGTAGCGCCCCTCGCCACTGACGCTGGCCAGCAGGTTCTTGAACTCGCTCATATCGAGGTAATAAAGGTAGGCAGAGTCGGCACCGCGCGGCACCAGAATCGAGATGACGGGCTTGCCGTCCACCTGCTGCAGCGGGCTGACGGTGATCTGGTTGTTGGCGGCAGGGATAAGCTTGCGCAGCGCGTCAACCTTGGCCGCATCGTTGATGACGCCGCTCACGTCGAACGCCATGTCGCCGATCACCTTGACGATGTTGTGAAAGCCGGTCTCTTCCAGCGTCTTCTTGACGTTGGTCACCCCGAAGTTGAGGTTGGCTGCCAGCAGGATTTTCTGATTGATGTCGCCGGCCAGCTTCTCTTTGACCAGGGAGATCTGTTCGTTGATGTTCTGGGTCGCCTGAGTGCGGATGTAGGCGCTGATGAAGTGATTGACGCTGAACCAGGCGGTACCTATGGTGACCAGGATGGCCAGCAGCAACAGGACGTAAATCTTGACCTTGAATGGCATGGGATCCCTCCAGAAGAGAGGGCCGGCACTGCCAGCCCTCCCTGCCAATCGTTATTTCTTCTTGGCGTACTTCATGGAGTCCAGTGCCACCGCCAGAATGATGATGCCGCCCTTGATGATGAACTGCCAGTAAGGGCTGACGCCGATATAGGTCAAACCATAGTTGATCAGGGTGAAGATGAGCACGCCGGTGATCACCCCTGCGACCGTACCCACGCCACCCGCAAACGACACCCCGCCCACCACGCAGGCAGCGATGGCATCGAGCTCGTACATGAAGCCGAGGTTGTTGGTGGCGCTGCCGATCCGGCCCGCTTCCAGCATGCCACCGAAGGCGTAGAAGACCCCCGCCAGCGCATAGATCATCACCAGGTTGACCGCCACGTTGACGCCGGAGACCTTGGCTGCTTCCGGGTTGCCGCCGATGGCGAAGATGTTCTTGCCAAAGCGGGTCTTGTTCCACAGTACCCAGACGAACACGCTGGCGATGGCGGCATAGAAGGTCAGATAGGATAGCTTGAACCCGCCCAGCTTGATGAACCCCTGCGCGAAGCTCGAGAAGCGAGGATCGAAGCCGGCCACCGGCGAAGCCCCTACCGAGTCAAAGTAGAGGGAGTTGATGCCGTAGACGATGATCATGGTGCCCAGGGTGGTAATGAACGGGGTGACGTTCAGATAGGCCACGATGAGGCCGTTGACCAGGCCAATCAGGGCCCCCACCGCGCACACCAGCAGGATCACCACCGGAATGGGCACTTCGCCCAGGCTTGGGAACACCTTGTTGACGTTGGTCAGCGCCTGCAGCATGGTCGCCGCGATGAGCGCCGCCAAGCCGACCTGACGACCGGCCGACAGATCCGTACCCTGGGTGATGATGATGCCAGCCACCCCGAGCGCGATAATGACCCGCACCGAAGACTGGGTCAGGATGTTGCTGAAGTTGGTGAGACTCAGGAAGGAGGGTTCCTTGATCACGATGATCATGAGCAGCACCAGCAGCACCACGTAGATGCCGTTCTCCTTGAGCGCCCGCATCAGATTGAAATTTTTAGCCGACTCCATAAATGTCTTCCTGTCTCTAGAGGTACAGAGATGCCAGGCGCAGTATCTCGCTCTGGTCAGTTTCTTTGGTATTAACGATCCCGGCGACCCGGCCATTGCTCATCACCATGATGCGATCCGTGATGCCGAGCAGTTCGG
Source organism: Aeromonas sp. s5 (assembly GCF_040907865.1). Taxonomy (NCBI): domain Bacteria; kingdom Pseudomonadati; phylum Pseudomonadota; class Gammaproteobacteria; order Aeromonadales; family Aeromonadaceae; genus Aeromonas; species Aeromonas sp. s5. The sequence goes on along the minus strand of NZ_JBFOCO010000022.1, from coordinate 175,399 downwards.
GCATTTCCGACGAGATGATGATGATGCCCTTGTCCTTCTTCGCCAGCTCCAGGATGAGCTGGTAGATCTCGAACTTGGCCCCCACGTCGATGCCGCGGGTCGGTTCGTCCAGCATCAGGATCTCCGGCTGGGTCAGCAGCCAGCGGCCGATGATCACCTTCTGCTGGTTGCCCCCGGAGAGGGAGCCGATCTGGGTCTGCTGGGTCGGCGTCTTGACCCGCATGGAGTCGATGACCCACTGGGTGTCGCTCTTCATCTTGTTGTCGCTGAGCAGCCCCATGGAGCCCTTGTAGTTGTCCATGTTGGCGATCAGGGAGTTGAAGGCGATGTCGAGGCGCGAATAGATGCCGGTGGAGCGGCGCTCCTCGGTCACCAGCGCAAAGCCGTTGCGGATCGCCTCGTGGGCGTTGTGGTTGGCCACCTCTTTGCCGTGCAGCTTGATGGACCCCTCGCTGCGGTCACGAATGCCGAACAGGGTCTCGACGATGTCGGTCCGCTTGGCCCCCACCAACCCGGCCACCCCGAGGATCTCCCCCTTGTGCAGGTTGAAGGTGATGTCCTGTATGGAGGGCTGGTTTTTCGCCGTCAGGTGCTCGACCTCGAGGATCACCTCTTTCGGCTGGTTGGTCTTCTCCGGGAAGCGCTGGGTGAGCTCGCGACCGACCATCATGCCGATGATCTGATCCATGGTCATGCCCTTGAGCGGCTGGGTCGCCACCCACTGGCCATCCCGCAATATGGTGATCTCATCACAGAGCTGGAAGATCTCTTCCATCTTGTGGGAGATGTAGACGATGCCGCACCCCTTCTCCTTGAGCTTGTTGATGATCTTGAAGAGGTGGCTCACCTCTTTCTCGGTCAGCGAGGAGGTGGGTTCGTCCATGATGACGATCTTGGCATCGTAGGAGAACGCCTTGGCGATCTCGATCATCTGCATCTGGGAGACGGAGAGGGTACCGACCTTGACCCGCGGGTCTATGTCGATGTCCAGCTCGTCGAAGATATGCTTGGTGTCCTGATACATCTTGCCGTGGTCGACGAACAGCCCCTTGGTGGGATAGCGACCGAGCCACATGTTGTCCATCACGGAGCGCTGCAATACCAGGTTCAGCTCCTGATGCACCATGGAGACACCGTTCTCCAGCGCCTCCTTGGAGGAGGTGAAGTTGATCTCCTGCCCCTTGAAGAAGATCTTGCCCTCATCCTTCTCGTAAATGCCGAACAAGCACTTGAGCAGCGTCGATTTTCCTGCCCCGTTCTCGCCCATCAACGCATGCACAGAATGAGGACGGACCCGTAAATTGACATTATCGAGTGCCTTGACGCCAGGAAAGCTCTTACTGACGCCAATCATCTCCAACAGCCATTCTGATTGTTGCTGTGTTGTCATATCAGCCATCACATCTGGTTGAAAAAAGGGCAAGGGATCTCCCTTGCCCTGGAGGAGGGAATTATTCGAATTTGGACAGGTTGTCTGCGTCTACGCCGACGTAGGGAACACGCACGACCTTGTTGACGATGTTCCAGCTGGTGCCTTCACCAGCCGGTTTTCCTTCAGCCAGGTTCTTGGTCAGCTCGTAGGTTGCCTTGGCCTGGTTGGCGGCATCGTTCAGCACGGTACCGGCCATGGCACCGCTTTTGACCAGCGCCAGCGCTTCAGGCAGTGCGTCCACGCCGAACACCGGGATGGCGGTCTTGCCCTGAGCCTTCAGCGACTCCACGGCGCCCATCGCCATGCCATCGTTGTTGGCGATGACCACTTCGATCTTGTTGGCGTTCGGGCCGGAGATCCAGGCGTCCATCTTGTCCTTGGCCATGGCGGTATCCCACATACCGGTATCCATGTGCAGCTGCTCTGTCTTGATGCCGCCATCGTTCAGGGTCTTGATGACGTAGGTGGTACGGGCTTCGGCATCCGGGTGACCCGGCTCGCCCTTCAGCAGCACGTACTGGATGACGCCATCCTTGTTGAGATCCCAGGCCGGGTTGGCTTTCCAGTGCTTAGCGATCAGCTGACCCTGGATGATGCCAGACTCCTTGGAATCGGTACCCACGTAGTAGGCCTTGTCATAGCTGGCCAGATCGGCGGCATTGGGCTCCTTGTTGTAGAACACCACGGGCACGTCCTCGCCACGGGCTTTCTCGATCACGACCGGGGCCGCCGCCGGGTCAACCAGGTTGATGGCCAGCGCCTTCACCCCCTTGGCCAGCAGCACGTCGATCTGGTCGTTCTGCTTGGACTGGTCATTCTGGGAGTCGTTCATCAGCAGCTCCACCCCCGGGTTGGCCGCCGCTTCCTTCTCGATTGCCTTGCGCACTACCGCCATGAAGTTGTCGTCGTATTTGTAGACTGTCACCCCGATGCGGGTTTCGGCATGGGCGGTGGCTCCTGCCATCAGGCTCATCAGTACGGCGGCAATGGTCGTGATCTTTTTCATTGTTATGCTCCGATCTCTCTATCTGTTTTTGTAGGGAATGCTGTACACCAAGTGAACTGGCGCCAGCCTAATGTAATCAGTTTGTTGTAAGTCGTTCTGTGATCATGACAACAAAATGAAAACGTTTACACTCTGTTACATAGCAATAAATCAATTAAAAATCATATAGTTATGCTTGACTGGTGACACTAAGGCTCCGAACGGAACTCTTTCTTATTAAGCAATCGCTCAGGTTCAGCGTAGAACACAGTTCCAATAGTAGCTGCCTGGTTGCAGCCAATATTCCGGTCGTACGCTCTGGCTCCAGGAGTCATCCCCCCCAATCCCCATATGAAAACCATCCAGACAGAGATGGATCCCGCCTGCGGCCACCAGATCGGTCTGGTGACGAGCCAGGGCCAGCTGCTGCTGACTGAAACGGCTCAGGCTGAAATGAAACAGCCCCTCGACCTCGACGGAGCCGAATCGCAGCTGACGGGTGTCACAGCGCAGCCCGTTGTCGGTCGGGAACACATACGCGGTGTGCAGCGCATCGAGCGACGACTGCCAGCGACCGAGGTCGGCAGCCAGCAGGCGATCCGGATAGTTCTCGTGCGGACCGCGCCCCAGCCAGCTCACCTCCTCCCCTGTCGCCAGCACCTCGCCGGTCAGCCAGAGCCGGGCGCCGATACGCGGCAGAGAGGGCATCTCGGCCGCCACCTCCACCTCGATGGCGAGGCGCATGGCCCCATCCTGATCGAACTGGTGGCGCCAGCGGGTCAGCAGCTTGAGCGTATCGCCGACGAAGTAACCGTGGCGTACCGTCACAACCCCTTGGTCAGGGCTCACTACCATATCGAGGCAGCGATGCTGCAACTCATTGAGCCCGGCCTCCTGCCAGCGAGCGATCCAGGCGTTGGGATCGGCGTGGTCCGCCTCGCTGGTACCGATGTCGTTGTCGAGCGGTGCCCGGTAGAAGTGATCGGCGATGGCCTCCTTCAGCTGCTCGCGGCCCAGCTTGTGCCAGCTTTGGACGCGGCCGCTGGTCTTGTCCAGCCGCCACTCGCTGTTGGCCGCCCGGATCTGCCAGCCATCCGCCAGCTCGATGAAGGTGGCCGGCGTGCGGACGATGGGCAGCGCCAGCGGCGCGGGCAACATGCATTGCTGGCGCGCCACCTCGTGACCGGCCACTGACCAGGGCGTGGCGGCGGGCTGCACGATGGCGAGGTCCAGCCAGGCGAGCGCCCCCGGCGCAAAGGCCGGCAACCGCTCCAGCAGGGTCAGCGTCACACTCCCCTGCGGCGCCAGGGTGAGTGGGCATTCACCCTGGCTCACCACCACGCCGTCTTCGCACAACCGCCACTGCAGAGTCTCGTTATCCGTCTCGCGAAACAGGTATTCGCTGCGGATCTCGACCGTCAGCGGCTGGCGGTGTTGCAAGGTCAGCACGAGGGGCTGCTGGGCACGTTTTGCCTCAAACAGGGCGGGATGGGGGGTACGGTCGGGGAAAACCAGACCATTGCAGCAGAACTGGCGATCATTCGGGGTATCGCCGAAATCACCGCCATAGGCCCAGAAGTGGCGACCGTCATCGGTCAGCTTGTCCAATCCCTGATCGACCCAATCCCAGACGAAGCCACCCTGCAACCGAGGATGATCGCGAAATGCCTGCCAGTAGTGGGCATAGCCCCCCAGGCTGTTGCCCATGGCGTGAGCGTATTCACACAGGATCAGCGGGCGGCTCTCCCCCGGCAGGCCGATCCACTTGGCCAGCGCCCACTTGGGCACCGCCGGGAAAGGTTGATCCTGATGGGGGCGGGCATACATGGGGCAGATGATGTCGGTGGCCGGCGTACCGGCCCCGCCCCCTTCGTATTGCACCGGACGGCTCGGATCCGCCCGCTTGACCCAGCCATACATGGCATCGTGGGCCGGGCCGTAACCCGACTCGTTGCCAAGGGACCAGATGATGATGCTGGGGTGATTGAAGTCGCGAGCCACCATGCGGGTCACCCGCTCCAGGAAGGTGTTGCTCCAGGCGGGATCCCGCGCCAGCCGCCCCATGGGGGTCATGCCGTGGGTCTCTAGGTTCGCCTCGTCCACCACATAGAGACCGAGCCGGTCGCACAGCCGATAAAGCTCGGGGTGATTGGGGTAGTGAGAGCAGCGCACCGCGTTGAAGTTGTGCCGCTTCATCAACAGCAGATCCTGCTCGATGGCCGCAGGGGTCACCACGTGCCCCGTTGCGGGGTGGTGCTCGTGGCGGTTGGCGCCACGGATCAGCAGCGGCTGACCATTGACCCGCAGCAGGCCGCCACGGATCTCCACCGCCCGAAAGCCCACGTCACAGGCTTCGCTCTCGATGGGTTCCCCCTGCTCGTCCAGCAGGGTCAGGGTGAGGCGATAAAGGTGGGGGGTCTCGGCGCTCCATTTGCGCGGGGTCGCGACCTCGAGCCAGCACTCGGCACGATCGTCATACGCCCCTTTCTCGTCAATGGCTTGCGTGCCGATCGGCTGGCACAGGGTCGCCACCCGCTCGCCGCCGTCATAGAGGCTGATCTCCACCGACAGGCCGGTCCCATTGGCTACCTGCAATGCGATCTTGAGGCGGGCGTCCCGGTAGCAGGCATCGAGCTCGGGCGTTACCCGGATATCCATCAGATGACGAGCCGGTTTGTGCAGCAGGCTGACGGAGCGGAAGATGCCGCTCATGCGCCACATGTCCTGATCTTCCAGATAGGAGCCGTCGGACCAGCGCAGCACCAGCACTGCCAGCCGGTTGTCACCACGGCAGAGGAAAGAGGTCAGGTCAAATTCGGCAGGCAGCCGGCTGTCCTGGGAGTAACCGACCCAGCGACCGTTGCAGAAGAGGTGAAAAGCGCTGTCCACCCCGTCGAAGATGATCCGGGTCTGGCCGCTGGTGAGCCAGTCGGTCGGCACGCTGAACTCGCGGGAGTAGCAGCCGGTAGGATTCTCTGCCGGCACCCGCGGTGGATCGCACGGGAAGGGATACTTGATGTTGGTGTAGATGGGCACGTCGGTCACAGGCCGCAACCCTGGGTAGGCCGCATCCAGCTGCCAGTTGCCTGGCACCTGGATGGGACAGGAATCGGCCAGATCCTGTGCCAGCCACTGCTCCGGCACCAACTCGGGCGCCGCGAAGAAGGAGAAGCGCCACTCCCCATCCAGCAGGGTGCGCGAAGGCGAGGCGAGATCATCACGCGCCTCGGCCTCTCTGCGCCAGCTGAACAAGGGGGTATGGGCGGGCAGCCTATTCACTGCGGTAATCGCCTGGGTCTGCCAGTCCTGACGGGCCACTATCTCCCTGAGCATTCGTCTCTCTCCCTGCATGAACGCCGAAAACGTATGCAGTGTAGGGGAGATTTGCCCAGTGATCGGCGATCCCGCTCACACAGATGTAAACGATTACACTGAATTTGTTAAGTAAAACAGAGTAAAAATGCGCTAAATGCAGGTAAAAGACCAAGGCTCCGGATCACGCGCCTCAAAAACGGCGATCCGGAGCGATAAACGGAGGTAAATGAAAGGGATCAGCTTCGAACGGGCGCCACCGAGTGGCGGTTGATCAGGGTCGGGGTGTAAATGCGGCTCTGTACCACCTCGCTTTCGCCCGCTGCCAGCTGCAGGGCCAGCTTGGCCGCCTGGGCTGCCATCAGTTCGATGGGATAGCGCATGGTGGAGAGCTTGGGTCTCAGGTATCTGGCGTAGATGATGTCATCGAAGCCCACCACCGACACCTCCTCCGGCACCTTGAGGCCGTTGTCCGCCAGCACCGAGATGGCACCCGCCGCCATGGCATCGTTGTAGGCCACCACGGCCGTGATGGGCAGCCCCTTGGCCAGCAGGTTGAGCATGGCCCGCTCGCCGCCCTCCTCGTTGGGCATGCCGCTCTCCACCAGCTCGGGGTCGGCGCGCACGCCCGCCTCGGCCAGCGCATCCTGATAGCCCTGCAGCCGCAGGATGGCATCCTCGATGGCGTGATCGGAGCTCAGGAAGGCGATGTGACGGTGGCCCAGCTCCAGCAGATGCCGGGTCGCCGTGGCGGCCCCCTGCCGGTTGTTGAGGGCGATGCAGCGCCCCTTGAGTGCCGGGATGTCGCGGTTGATCAGCACCATGCCGGGCACCCGCAACGCATAGTCGATCAACTCCTCATCGCTCAGCGCCTTGCTGTGCACCACCAGCGCCTCGCAGCGCTTGCCGATCAGCAGCTCGATGGATTCGCGCTCCTGCCGTGCCGTGTGAAAACCATTACCCATCAACAGGTGCAGCCCCTGTTCCACCGCCACCGCGGCGACCCCCTTGACCAGGGCGCCGAAGAAGGGATCCGCCACATCGCCCACCAGCACGCCCATGGTGTCGCAGGTCTGACTGACCAATGCCCGTGCGTTGGCATTGGGGGTGTAGCCCAGTTCGGCCATGGCTTTCAACACCACCTCGCGGGAGGCTGCGCTGGCCTTGGGTGAGTTGTTCATCACCCGTGAAACCGTTGCCACCGATACGTTGGCCAAACGGGCGACATCCTTGATGGTACTCATGCTGTTTTCACTTATTTCACGGTTCGGGACTAGGCCATTATACCGAGCAATGTCACTGATAACATGGGGAAAAGCCATATTGCTGAAATGATGACCACCAAAACAAGTGTAATCGTTTACACGTATTTGTTAGCCAGTTCACAGTTTGCCCGCCAGCCCCTCGGCTAGACTCCTTCACAGGCTTTTTTTGAGCGTGGAGATGAGGATGAAAGTACTGGTCACCGGCGGCTGCGGTTACATCGGCAGCCACACCTGCCTGGCACTGCAGGCGGCCGGCATGGAGCCCGTGGTGGTGGACAACCTCTGCAACAGCAAGGCCGGCGTACTGGCCCGCATCGCCGCCATCAGCGGGCGCGAGCCCCGCTTCTATCGGGGGGACATCCGTGACCCGCTCCTGCTGGATCGCATCTTCAGCGAGCAAAGGATCGATGCCGTGATCCACTTCGCCGCCCTCAAGGCGGTCGGCGAGTCCACCCGCATCCCCCTCGACTACTACGAGAACAACCTGAGCAGCACCCTGGTATTGCTGCAGGCGATGAAGCGGGCCGGCGTCCACAACCTGGTGTTCAGCTCGTCGGCCACCGTCTACGGTGACCCGGCCAGCACGCCCATCCGGGAAGATTTCCCGCGCAGTGCCACCAATCCCTACGGCCGATCCAAGCTGATCATCGAAGAGATCCTCGAGGATCTGCAGCGGGCCGAACCGCACTGGAGCATGACCCTGCTGCGCTACTTCAACCCGGTCGGCGCCCACGAGTCGGGCACCATGGGGGAAGATCCCCAAGGGATCCCCAACAACCTGATGCCGTTTTTGACCCAGGTCGCCATCGGCCGGCGCGACTGCCTCTCCGTCTTTGGTAACGATTACCCCACCGTCGACGGCACTGGCGTGCGCGACTACATCCACGTGATGGATCTCGCCGAAGGGCACGTCAAGGCGCTGCAGCACTGCGCCAACAAGGGCGGCGTGCACGTCTACAACTTGGGCACGGGCCAGGGTCAGAGCGTGCTGCAGATGGTGGCGGCGTTCGAGGCGGCCAGCGGTCGCCCCTTGCCCTATCGCATCGAACCAAGACGCCCGGGCGACATCGCCGAATGCTGGGCCGATCCCGCCAGGGCCGAGCGCGAGCTGGGCTGGCGTGCCCGGCGGGATCTGGCCGCCATGTGCGCCGACAGCTGGCGCTGGCAATCCGCCAACCCGCAGGGGTATGAGGCGTGATGCCCGTTTTGCTCCCTTCTCCCTTGTGGGGGAAGGGCCACAGATGAGAGGCGCCCCCGCCCTCATCAACTGCCCGCATTTTCTTTTATTGAGCTTGAGGAGTGATGATGTTCAACCCGGTTGATCACCCCCACCGTCGTTTCAACCCGCTGACCGGTCAATACGTGCTGGTCTCCCCCCACAGGGCCAAGCGCCCCTGGCAGGGCCAGGTCGAGAAGGTGAGCCAGGCACCGAGCCAGGCCCATGACCCCGACTGCTTCCTCTGTGCCGGCAACAAGCGCGTCACCGGCGACCAGAATCCCGACTATCGGGATACCTTCGTCTTTACCAACGACTTCGCCGCCCTGATGCAGGACACCCCGGCCGCCAGTGGCGAGCAGGATCCCCTGCTCAAGCTGGAAGCCGCTCGCGGCACCAGCCGGGTCATCTGCTTCTCGCCGGATCACGGCAAGACTCTGCCCGAGCTGCCTCTGCCCGCCATCGAGAAGGTGATCACCACCTGGATGGAGCAGGTAGCCGAGCTGTCGGCCCAGTGGGAGTGGGTGCAGGTGTTTGAAAACAAGGGCGCCGTCATGGGCTGCTCCAACCCGCATCCCCACGGTCAGCTGTGGGGCAGCGACTTCCTGCCCAATGAAATTGCCCGCGAAGAGCAGCACCAGCGCGCCTGGCTGGCGGAGCACGGCCGCCCGCTGCTGGTCGACTACGTGGAGCGGGAGCTGCAGGATCGCTCCCGCATCGTGGTGGAGACCGAACACTGGCTGGCGGTAGTGCCCTTCTGGGCGGCCTGGCCGTTCGAAACCCTGCTGCTGCCCAAACGCCATGTCCCCTCTCTGCTCGACCTCACCCCCGAGCTGCAGCAGGATCTGGCCATCGCGCTCAAGGAGCTCACCAGCCGCTACGACAACCTGTTCGAGTGCAGCTTCCCCTACTCCATGGGCTGGCACTTTGCCCCGCCCCGCTCCGACTGCCCAGAGGCGTGGCAACTGCACGCCCACTTCTATCCGCCCCTGCTGCGCTCCGCCACGGTGCGCAAATTCATGGTGGGCTTCGAGATGCTGGCCGAGACCCAGCGCGACCTGACTCCGGAGCAAGCCGCGGAGCGCCTGCGTACCCTTTCCCCCGTTCATTACAAAGCCAATGAGGTGACCCCATGACCCCGAGCCAGCGCGTCAGCGCCGTGTTTGCCGAGCAGTTTGAGCAACAACCCGACCTGCTGGTGCGGGCCCCCGGCCGCGTCAACCTCATCGGCGAGCACACCGACTACAACGACGGCTTCGTGCTGCCCTGCGCCATCGACTACGAGACCTGCGTCGCCATCGGCCTGCGCGATGACAGCCTGGTGCACGTGGTCGCCGCCGACTACGGCAACCAGCGCGACCTGTTCGATCTCGGCCAACCCATCAATCATCATGCCGACCAGCGCTGGAGCGACTACATCCGCGGGGTGGTGAAGTACCTGCAGGAGCGGGGCTATCCCCTGCGCGGCCTCAATCTGGTGGTCTCCGGCAACGTGCCGCAGGGGGCCGGCCTCTCCTCTTCCGCCTCGCTGGAGGTGGCCATCGGCCAGGCCTTCAAGGAGGCGCTGGGGCTCACCATCAGCCAGGCCGAGATTGCCCTCAACGGCCAGCAGGCGGAGAACCAGTTCGTCGGCTGCAACTGCGGCATCATGGACCAGATGATCTCCGCCAGCGGCAAACAGGATCACGCCCTGCTGCTCGACTGCCGCTCGCTGGAAACCCGGCTCATCCCCATGCCTACCGATTTGGCGGTGCTGATCGTCAACTCCAACGTCCGTCGCGGCCTGGTGGACAGCGAATACAACACCCGTCGCCAGCAGTGCGAAGCCGCCGCCCGTCACTACGGGGTCAAGGCGCTGCGCGATCTCGATCTGGCGGCGCTGGAAGCGGGCAAGGCCGGGCTGGATGAGGTCTGCTACCGACGTGCCCGTCACGTGGTGGGCGACAACAGCCGCACCCTGGCCGCCGCCGATGCGCTGGCGCAGGGGGATCTGGTACGCCTCGGCGAGCTGATGGCCGACTCCCACGCCGCCATGCGCGATGACTTCGAGATCACCGTGCCCGCCATCGACGGTCTGGTGGAGATCATCAAGGCCAGGATCGGTACCGAGGGCGGCGTACGGATGACCGGTGGCGGCTTCGGTGGCTGCGTGGTCGCCCTGTTGCGCCCAGAGAAAGTGGCCGAGGTGATCGCCGCGGTCGATGCCGAGTACCCGGCCCGCTTCGGCCTCAAGGCCGACAGCTACGTCTGCCGCGCCAGCGCGGGGGCGGGAAAACTATGAGCCCATTTATGATGCAGGCCGACGGCCATGTCTGCCGGCTCGGCAACGCCGGTGCAGGCAAACTATGAGCGATGCCATGATCCCGTTCGAGCTGGAAAACGAGGAGGGGCTGCGCCTGCGCGGCCTCAACTTCGGCGCTACCCTCACCTCCCTCACCCTGCCGGTGGCGGGCGGGCGCCGCGAAGTGCTGCTGGGCTGCGCCGATGAGGTCTACCCCGCTCAGCAGGTGTGGCTGGGGGCGGTGGCGGGGCGCTTTGCCAACCGCATCGGCAACGCCGAGCTGCTGCGCGACGGCCAGCGCTGGCCACTGGATGCCAACCAGCCGCCCCACTGCCTGCACGGCGGGCGGGCGGGGTTTCATCGCCAGCACTGGCAGATCAAGGAGCGAGAGGCGGACCGGGTCAGGCTGACCCTGCTTTCCCGAGCGGGGGATCAGGGTTTTCCCGGCAACCTGCGGGTCACGCTGGAGTACCGGCTGGAGCAGTGCGATCTGGTGGTGGATTTCGTCGCCAGCACGGATGCCGCGACCCCGGTCAGCCTCACCAGCCACACCTACTTCAATCTCGATGGGCAAGCCACCGGCGGCGATGTGCGCGATCACCTCATCCGCCTCAATGCCGACCGTTTCCTGCCGACCGACCCGAGCGGGCTACCGCTCGCGATCGCACCGGTGGAGGGGCCGTTCGATCTGCGCCACGAACGCCTGATCGGACAAGATTGGCTGAGCCACCCCCAGCAGCAACAGGCCAAGGGGTATGATCACGCCTTTGTGCTCAACGGGCCAAGCGCCGAGTGGGCTGCCCGGGTGGTCTCGGGGGATCGCCAGCTGGCGATGGAGGTCTACACCAACCAGCCCTCGCTGCAGTTCTACACCGGCAACTGGCTGGCCAATACGCCGGCACGCGATGGCCGGCTCCATCGGGATTACGACGGCTTCTGCCTGGAGGCCCAGCAGCTGCCCGACAGCCCCAACCGGCCCGAGCTGGGGGATCCCTGGCTGTTGCCGGGGCAGACCTACCGCCATCAGACCCGTTACCGCTTTATCGCCACCAGCTGACCCCGGCCCCCTCTTCTCCCACCCAGACATGCCGAGCGAAGAGGGACCGGGGTCACCCCTCGCCTCTGCTCGCAAACAAGTCCACGCAAGGAGTCGTTATGGATGATCACTACCTCGCCGCCCCCGACCGCTACCAGCGCCAGCCCTATCGACCCGCCGGTCGCCACGGCCTGCGCCTGCCCGGCATAGCTCTCGGCCTCTGGCACAACTTCGGCGCCGAGTGCGATCCCGCCACCGCGAAAGCCATGGTGCACCAGGCGTTCGATCTGGGCATCACCCACTTCGATCTGGCCAACAACTACGGGCCGCCGCCGGGGTCGGCCGAGCAAACCTTCGGCAGGCTGCTCAAGGGGAGCCTGGCGCCCTATCGAGACGAGCTCATCATCGCCAGCAAGGCGGGTTATGTGATGTGGGATGGCCCCTATGGCGACGGCGGCAGCGCCAAATACCTGTTTGCCAGTCTGCACCAGAGCCTGCGCCGGCTCGGTCTCGACTACGTGGACATCTTCTACCACCACAGGCCGGATCCGCGCACCCCGCTGGAAGAGACCTGTCAGGCGCTGGCGCTGATGGTTCGTCAGGGCAAGGCGCTCTACATCGGCCTCTCCAACTACCCGGCCCCGCTCGCCGCACAGGCCGCCGCCCGGCTGGCGGAGCTGGGCACCCCCTGTCTGGTCAACCAGCTCAAATACTCCCTGTTCCAGCGCGATATTGAAGCCGAAACCCTGCCGGTCTGCCGCGAGCACGGCATGGGGGTGGTCGCCTTCTCGCCGCTGGCGGGCGGACTGCTGAGCGATCGCTACCTGGCGGGCATTCCGGCGGATTCCCGCGCCGCCAGTGCCAGCCCCTTCCTCAAGCCCGAGCAGATCACCGTCGGCAAGCTGGCCACCATCCGGGCCCTGCACACGCTGGCGCAGCAGCGGGGCCAACCGCTGTCGCAACTGGCGCTGCAGTGGGTCCTGCGCGACTCTGTGGTGAGCTGCGCCCTGATCGGTGCCAGCAGCCCGCAGCAGATTGTCAGCGCGGTGGAGGCCCAGGCCCAGCCCCCGCTGGATGCGGCGCTGCTGCTGCAGATCGAGGGGATCCTGGCCGGTCAGGGTCCCGCCTGATCGGAGCCGCTGAGCGCCGAACACCATATAGGCCCGAATGAAAACCAATGACCTCGCCGTCGATCCCGCCGGCGGGGCCTGGCGCCAACACAATATTCACTGGTTGCCCGCCCGATTTTCCTCCATCATTGGTCGCCCCTAGCTCGGCTCGGGGCCGACTTCATCCGGACCAATAATCAAGAGATCTGAAACATGACAGAGTCTTACGCCCTGTTTGTCGCCTTCGTGCTGGGCATAGTGGAGGGCCTGACCGAGTTCCTCCCCGTCTCCTCCACCGGCCACATGATCATCGTCGGCCACCTGCTTGGCTTCGACGGCCCCAAGGCTGCCACCTTCGAAGTGGTGATCCAGATGGGCTCCATCCTGGCGGTGGTCGCCGTGTTCTGGCGCCGCCTGTTTGGCCTCATCGGTATCCACTTCGGCCAGAAGCCGGCGCAGGGACACGCCACCCTCTCGCTGGTGCACATCATCCTCGGCATGCTGCCCGCCGTCGTCATCGGCCTCGCCATCCACAGCTGGATCAAGGCCCATCTGTTCGGCCCGCAGACCGTGATGTACGCCCTGGTCGCCGGCGGCATCCTGCTGATCATCGCCGAGAAGTTCCGCCCGGCGGTACGCTCCGAAACCCTGGACGACATCAGCTACAAGCAGGCGTTCGGCATCGGCCTGTTCCAGTGCCTGGCACTCTGGCCTGGCTTCTCCCGCTCCGGTGCCACCATCAGCGGCGGCATGCTGATGGGGATCAGCCGTCAGGCGGCGGCCGAGTTCTCCTTCATCCTGGCGGTGCCCATGATGGTGGCGGCCAGCGGACTGGATCTCTACAAGAGTCGCGACTTCCTCTCCATGGCCGACTTCCCCATGTTCGCGGTGGGTTTCGTCACCGCCTTCGTGGTGGCCATGATCGCCATCAAGACTTTCCTGGCGCTGATCCGTCGCCTCGACTTCATCCCGTTCGCCATCTACCGCTTCGTGGTGGCCTTCGCCGTCTACCTGGTGTTCGTGGCCTGATCCGGTCAACGCACCATGCAAAAAGGGACCCGAGGGTCCCTTTTTTTATTGCCGCCAAGGCTCAGTAGAGGCGATGGCTGATGCCGTTGAGCAGCCGCGACAACCCCTTGGTGAACTGCACCGGCGCATCCTGCACCGTGTAGCAGAGGCAGCCGTCCGGCGTGTGCGGACTGTGGGCGTGGTTGGCATCGCGCCAGATGAAGTCCCCCGCCTGATAGCGGGTATCGCCATCTTCGATGGTGCCGGCCAGCAGCAGGGTCAGCTCATAACCCTTGTGAGTGTGCTCAGGGATGCGGCCACCCGCCTCTATGTGCAGCAGGCTGGCACGGGCCCCCTGCTCGTCAAGCGGCAGGCTCACCTGCCGGATCGCGCCGATGTGGCGCCAGTTGGGGGCGTGGTGACGGGCCAGCACCCGCGGCAACCGGTACGACTGGCCCGCCACCTGCAGCTCGGGCTGAACCGCCGCCGACTGACTCAACGCAGCCGCAGTGGCCACCGGCTGTTGCAGTATGCCGGCCAGCATGGCATCGAACGCAGTCGGCAGCGGCTCGCACTCTTCCGCCGGGGTCAGGTATTGCCGGGCCAGCTCCTCTTCGCAGGCCCGCAGCCGGGCCGCACAATCGGGGCAGAGCTCGCAGTGGGCGGAGACGCCGACGGCCAGCGGCAGGGGCAGTTCGTCGGCGGCAAAGGCGCGCAACATGGCCTGAACGGGATGGGCTTTAATCATGGCCTTGCTCCACTTGTTCCTTCAATTTCTGTAACGCCAGTCTGAGGCGGGATTTGATGGTGCCGAGCGGCACGCCGAGCCGGTCCGCCAGCTCCTGCTGGGAGAGCTCCTGCAGGTAGATGCCGCGCACCACCTGCTGTTGCGGCTCCGGCAGGGTGCCGAGGTAGTGGGCCATCTGACGAGTCAGCACCGCGTCTTCGCCGCCGCTCAGGTGCTCCTCTTCCGCCCTGTACTCCAGCATGGGCCACAGCTCCTCGGCGCAGAGCTCTTCCTTGCTGGCGCGGCGCCGGCGCAGCATGTCGAAGCCCTGGTTGCGCATGACGGTGTAGATCCAGGTGGTGGCGGCTCCCTTGTCGGGGTGGTAGAGACGGGCCTTCTGCCAGACCAGCAGCATGGTCTCCTGCACCAGCTCCATGGCGTTGGCCTCGCTGCCGAGGTGGCGCAGCCCATAGCTGCGGATGCGCGGCGCGAAGTGCTGGAACAGGGTGGCAAAGGCGACCTTGTCGCCATGTTCGGCAACCCTGACGAGCAGGGACTTGAGATCGCCGGCTGGGTCATCCATGGGGGGCGATATCCTGTACGGAGTCGATTGTGATTGGCCAGTATATGCCATTGCGCCATGCCTTGAAGAGGGTGGTGAGTGCCAATACGTGCGGCGCGGCAAAAGGATCACCGGCGCGGCCATCAAAAACGGCTCAGTGGCTGGCGACCAGCAATCCGCTCAGCAGGGAGAGCGCCGGCTGGTTGTCTTCCGCCGCCACCAGCCACTGTTTCTGCTCAACGGGGATGGGCAACACTTCCAGCCAGCGCTGGGCCACCCAGCTGGCATCGTCCCAGTCCGGGTTGCGATAGAGGGCCGCGTACTCCGGATAGTCGTTGAACACCTCCTGCAGCGCCCTGGCCAACGAGTGCTGGTCGGCATTGAGCCGGCCGGTGCGCCAGGGGGGCAGCACGTCCACCTCCCCGACCCGCAAGCCGTCCGACTCCTGCCACAGATCGGTGATCCTGACCCGCTCCATGCCGAGCACTGTGATGCCGAGCAGACCGTCCGGCAGTTGATCGAAGTCGACGATCCGTACCCGGGTGGCGATGGGGTACATGTTGCGCAGCGCATCGGGCTGGCGGGGATCCAGCATGCAGATAGCAAACCCCTGCTCTCCCGCCTCGGCGATCATGCGCTGATATCTGGGCTCGAAGATGCGCAGCGGCATGATGCCACCGGGCAGCAGGTGGGCCGAGAGGGGAAACAGCGCCAGTTTCATCGACAGATTCCTCGGTAAAAGGTACCTGTTGATACGACCGGGGCGGCGGGGCAGATCATTCAGAACGAGTTGGAATAAAAAACCCCTTAACAATCAGGGGAAAATAGCCTGGACAAGCCGCTTCAATATGCAGTAGAAATGGATAAGCACCGTAATTTCCGTCCAATATTCTGGGATCTGGTGCCAAATGCAGTGAAATATCCGCCCGACCGCGAGCGGCGGGTCATCCCTATAGTTTTCTCGGGCCGATGCGGGTAAAATTCACGCCCTTATATATCAGTCATTTTTCGACGCGCAACCTTGGTGGTCAGTTATGAAAGAGCATATTCATCATCTACTTGAACAAACGGTAGCCAATCTCAAGTCAGCGGGCATCCTGCCGGCGGACCTGGAAGCCCGCGTGCAAGTAGACCGATGCAAGGAGAAGGCTCACGGTGACCTGGCCACCAACCTGGCCATGCTGCTGGCCAAACCGGCCCGCAAGAATCCCCGTGAGCTGGCCGCTGCCATCATCGAGCACCTGCCTGCCTCCGATCTGATCGCCAAGGTCGAGATCGCCGGCCCCGGCTTCATCAACTTCTTCTTCGACCCGAGCTGGCTGGCCGGTCAGGTAGAGGCCATGGTGACCTCCGCCAACGCCAACGTGAAGCTGCCAGCCCCGCAGACCGTGGTGGTGGACTACTCCGCCCCCAACGTGGCCAAAGAGATGGCGGTGCATCACATCCGCTCCACCGTCCTCGGTGACGTGGCTGCCCGCGCCCTCGAGTTCCTCGGCCACAAGGTGGTGCGTGCCAACCACATCGGCGACTGGGGTACCCAGTTCGGCATGTTGATCGCCTATCTGGAGAAGATGGCCAACGAGCACGCCTCCGACATGGAGCTGCGCGATCTGGAAGCCTTCTACACCCAGGCCAAGCGTCACTACGACGAAGACGAAGCGTTCGCCGAGCGCGCGCGCAACTACGTGGTCAAGCTGCAGGGTGGTGATGAGTACTGCCGCACCATGTGGAAGAAGCTGGTCGACATGACCATGGAGCAGAACCAGCGCAACTACGACCGCCTGAATGTCTCCCTGACCAACAAGGACATCATGGGCGAGTCCATGTACAACGACATGCTGCCGGAGATCGTCGCCGATCTGAAAGCGCGCGGCCTGGCGGTCGAGAGCGAAGGCGCCACCGTCGTCTTCCTTGACGAGTTCAAGAACAAGGATGGCGAGCCCATGGGCGTCATCATCCAGAAGAGCGATGGCGGCTTCCTCTACACCACCACCGACATCGCCTGTGCCAAGTATCGTTACGAGACCCTGGGCGCCGACCGGGTGATGTACTTCATCGACTCCCGTCAGCACCAGCATCTGATGCAGGCCTGGACCATCACCCGCAAGGCGGGCTATGTGCCGGAATCCGTGCCCCTCGAGCACCACGCCTTCGGCATGATGCTGGGCAAGGATGGCCGCCCCTACAAGACCCGCTCCGGCGGTACCGTCAAGCTGGTCGACCTGCTGAATGAGGCAGAAGAGCGCGCCGCCGCCCTGCTGGAGAGCCGCAACAGCGACCTCTCCGCCGAGGAGAAGGCCCAGGTGGTGCACGCCATCGCCATGGGTGCGGTCAAGTATGCGGATCTCTCCAAGAACCGCACCACCGACTACATCTTCGACTGGGACCTGATGCTGTCGTTTGAAGGCAACACGGCGCCCTACCTGCAGTACGCCTACACCCGGATCCAGTCCATCTTCCGCAAGGCCGGCGTCGATGCCGACACCCTGGGCGGCAAGGTGGTCCTGAACGAGGAAGCGGAAGAGACCCTGGCCCAGAAGCTGATCCAGTTCTCCGACGCGGTCAACGGCGTGGCGGACAAGGGCATGCCGCACCTGCTCTGTACCTATCTGTACGAGCTGTCCGGCAACTTCATGACCTTCTACGAAGCCTGCCCGATCAACAAGGATGGCGTGGACGAGGCGACCCGTCAGAGCCGTCTGCTGCTGTGCGCCGCCACCGCCAAAGTGCTCAAGCTGGGCCTGGGCGTACTGGGCATCCACACCCTGGAGCGCATGTAATAGATGGCGACCCGGGATTATGTCGGCAGCCGCCCGCGACGTCGGGCGGGTGGTCGCAACACCAAGAAAGCGGCACCTCGCCGCTTTCCTGTTATCCCGGCCCTGCTGGCCGTGGTGTTGCTGGCGGGGTTCGGCGGCTTCCTCTACATGATCAGTGGCAAGGGCAACGACGCCCCCACCATTGAGGAGCAGGTGAAAGCCAACAAGCCCAAGGCCCAGAGCAACGGCCTGCCGCAGGAGAAGTGGAGCTACATCGAACGGCTGGAGAACAAGCAGGTTGACATCGTCGAGCCGCCGCCCCAGCCGGGCGTGCTGCCGCCACCGCCGGCGGAAACCATGACCCTGCAGCCGGAGAAGCTGCCGCAGCCGGTGCCGACCAATATTCCCCAGCCTGGAACCCCCATCGGCCAGGTGCAGCCCTACAAGCCGCAACCGGTACAACCGGCCAAGCCGGCGACCGGCGCGCCGGTAGCCAGTGCCCAGGAGCAGGTGATCGACCGCAAAGCCGAGCGGGATCGGATGGAGCGGGAGCTGCGCGCCGAACTGGAGCGGGAACGGGCTGAGGCCGCCAAGGCCAAGGCGGCGACCCCGCCTGCCGCGGCTGACAACGAGCGCTACATGATGCAGTGCGCCGCCCTGCGTTCGCAGGATTCCGCGGAATCCCTCAAGGCGCGCATCGCCTTCACCGCCGGGCTCTCCTCCAGCCTGCAGGTGGTGAACGGGGCCGGTGGCGCCGTCTACAAGGTGATGGTGGGCCCCTTCAGCGGCAAGGCGGCGGCCGATGCAGCCAACCGCAAGCTGCAGGGCTCTGGCATCAGCGGCTGCATCCCCAAGAAGGGGTGATCGCAGCGTCCATAAACAGGGCCTGGTGGCAACACCCGGCCCTGTTTCTTTTGGTGCCAGTCGCCACCACTCCCAGCCAACCCCGTTGGCCGCGCCAGAGCGCAGGCTTGAAAAGCCGGATTGCCATCCCCATCTCTCTTGCCATGCACAGTCAGGCCGTCATTCGGCTCAAGCGAGGTAAGTAAAGTGACTACCATAGTTTCAGTTCGCCGCAACGGTCAGGTCGTCATCGGTGGCGATGGCCAGGTTTCTCTTGGCAACACCGTCATGAAGGGCAACGCCCGCAAGGTTCATCGCCTCTACAACGGCAAGGTGCTGGCAGGTTTTGCCGGCGGCACCGCCGACGCCTTCACCCTGCTCGAGCGCTTTGAAGCCAAGCTGCAGGCCCATCAGGGCAACCTGGAGCGCGCCGCCGTGGCGCTAGCCAAAGACTGGCGCACCGATCGCGCCCTGCGCCGCCTCGAGGCGCTGCTGGCCGTCGCCGACGAGCACAAATCCTTCATCATCACCGGCAACGGTGACGTGGTGCAGCCGGAACACGATCTCATCGCCATCGGCAGCGGCGGCAACTTCGCCCAGTCCGCCGCCATCGCCCTGCTGGAGAACACCGAGCTGGATGCCAAGAGCATCGTCGAGAAGTCCCTCAAGATTGCGGGCGACATCTGTGTCTTCACCAACGGCAACCACACCATCGAAGTGCTGGACTACACCGCCAAATAAGGCCGCCAGCCAAACCCCATTTTCCAAGGGGTGGGCCCTGCCCGCCCCGGATACAGGAACACCATCATGTCCGAGATGACCCCGAGAGAAATCGTCCACGAGCTGGACAGACACATCATTGGTCAAGCCGACGCCAAGCGTGCGGTGGCCGTGGCCCTGCGCAACCGCTGGCGCCGGATGCAGCTCTCCGAGGAGATGCGCCACGAGGTGACCCCGAAGAACATCCTGATGATCGGTCCGACCGGTGTCGGCAAGACCGAGATCGCCCGTCGCCTGGCCAAGCTGGCCAATGCCCCCTTCATCAAGGTTGAAGCGACCAAGTTCACCGAAGTGGGCTATGTGGGCAAGGAAGTGGACAGCATCATCCGCGATCTGACCGATGTCGCCATCAAGCTGGTGCGCGAGACCGAGATGGAAAAGATGAAATACCGCGCTGAGGAAGCCGCCGAAGAGCGCATCCTCGACGCCCTGCTGCCCAACCCGCGCAACAGCTGGGGCGAGGAAGAGAAAGCCGACAACTCCAACACCCGCCAGATCTTTCGCAAGAAACTGCGGGAAGGTCAGCTGGATGACAAGGAGATCGAGCTGGAGCTCTCCGCCTCCCCGATGGGCGTCGAGATCATGACCCCGCCGGGCATGGAAGAGATGGCCAACCAGCTGCAGGGGCTGTTCCAGAACCTGGGCCAGAACCAGAAGAAGAAGCGCAAGATCAAGGTCAAAGAGGCCATGAAGGCGCTGATCGAAGAGGAAGCCGCCCGCCTGGTCAACCCGGAAGAGCTGAAGCAGAAAGCGATCGCCTCCGTCGAGAACAACGGCATCGTCTTCCTCGACGAGATCGACAAGATCTGCAAGCGCGGCGAGAGCTCAGGCCCGGACGTTTCCCGTGAAGGGGTTCAGCGCGACCTGCTGCCGCTGGTCGAGGGCTGCACCGTCAACACCAAGCACGGCATGGTCAAGACCGACCATATCCTGTTCGTCGCCTCCGGCGCCTTCCAGATCGCCAAGCCGTCCGACCTGATCCCCGAGCTGCAGGGCCGTCTGCCGATCCGGGTCGAGCTGACCGCGCTGACCACCGAAGACTTCGAGCGGATCCTGACCGAGCCGAACGCCTCCCTGACCGATCAATACAAGGCGCTGATGGCCACCGAAGGGGTCAACATCGAGTTCACCCAGGACGGTATCCGCCGCCTGGCCGAAGCGGCCTGGCAGGTCAACGAGCGCACCGAGAACATCGGCGCCCGCCGTCTGCACACCGTGATGGAACGCCTGATGGAAGACATCTCCTACGACGCCTCCGAGAAGTCCGGCGAGACCTTTGTCATCAACACCGACTACGTCAACGCCCACCTCGGCAAGCTGATTGAAGACGAGGATTTGAGCCGCTTTATCCTGTAACAGCTTGATCGAAGACGAGGATCCGAGCGGTTTAATATCCTGCTCAACCCCGTAGCAAGACGCCTCCCCTGTGGAGGCGTCTTCGTTTTCAGCGCCCTCCCAGCTCGCAGCCTTCCCGGGTCGCATTGCCCGGCACATCGCCTTCACCTCTTCCCGCCAGCCAGAGTGCAGTCAGCAGCAGCAGAGCCGTCAGGGCGAAGGTGGCCCGCATGGCGAACGCCAGCTCGCTCGCGCTGGCGACGGCCGGATTGCCGTCTCCCGCCAGGGCGGCAAACAGGGCCCCCAGCCCCGCCGCCCCCGTCAGCTGGCCCAGATTGCGCGCCAGGGTCAGCAACCCGGCCACGGCGCCACGGGTCTGTTCGTCGGCGGCGCCGATCACCAGGCTGTTGTTGGCGGTCTGGAACAGGGCGTAACCGGCAGTCAACAGCAACACGGGCAGCAGGTATCCCATCGGGGCCCCGCTGCTGCCCAGGGTGGCCAGCACCACCACCGCCGCGCTCATCAGCAGCAAGCCCAGTCGCACCACTGTGATGGCGCCGATCCTGTCCACCAGCCAGCCGGCTGGCATCCCGCTCAGTGCCGCTAGCAGGGGTCCACCCGAGATAAGCAGCCCGCTGGTCAGCGGGCCGAGCCCGAATACCCCCTGCAGATAGAAGGGACCGATCAGCAGGGTCGCCACCATCACCCCGGCCACCAGCGTACTGGCCGCCAGAGCGCCGCGCAGCCGCCGGGTTCGCAGCAACGCCAACGGCAACAGAGGAGCGGGGGAGCCCAGTTCGCTGCGCATCAGCCAGGCGGCGGCCAGCAGCGCCCCGCCCCCAAGCCAGAGGGCCGGGACGCCTGTCGTAGTGAGAGCCAGCCCATAGCCCAGCAGCGTCACCAGCAACCACCCCAGGCTGGCCAGGTTGAGTCGTGCCCCCTGCCCGCTCGCCCCGTCATCGGGCAGACCGGCACGGGCACAGAGCAGCGCCAGCAGGCCGAAGGGTAGCAGCGCCAGGAAGGCAGCCTGCCAGCCCGCCACCTCCAGCAGCAGGCCGCCAAACGAGGGGCCCAGCGCCGTACCGCAGGCAGACAGGGTGCCGAGCAATCCCATGCTCCAGCCCCGTCTGGCCGGCGACACCAGCTGCCCCACCATGGCCAGCGACAGCGTCAGCATGCAGGCCGCACTCGCCCCCTGCAGTGCCCGGGCGACGATCAACCAGCCGATGGTCGGTGCCAGCGCGCAGAGCAGGGAGGCCAGCGCAAATCCCCCCATGCCCCAGAGCAGCAGCCGACGCCGGCCGAACCTGTCACCCAGCCGGCCGGCCACCACTGTCAGGCAGGTGAGCCCCAGCAGGTAAGCCACCAGCACCCATTGCAAGGTGGCGAAGGGCTGATGAAAGGCTGCCCCCAATGCCGGCAGCAAGATGCCGCCCATGCTGGCCGCCAGCATGGGCAACAGGGTGGCGAGGCCAAGCGCCAGCAGACCGAGACGAGGCGCCGCCAGGGGCGGGAAATGGGTTGGTGTTGACATGAGCTGGGCTCCACATAGGGGTGATGACGACAAGGCTAGTGGGGCCGGTGAGCAGGCGGAAGACGCACCAGTTGCAGCTTATCAATGCAGCGAACGCCATATGAGGGTGCCCGTTCTCGGGTATGATGAAGCTGGCCCCTCTGCTCCCACTCCGATGAAGGCATGCACATGAGCACTCCCGACCTCAACCTGCTGATCACCCTGGATGCCCTGCTGGACGAAGGCAGCGTGGCGGGCGCCGCCAGACGACTGGGCTTGAGCCCCTCCGCCATGAGCCGGGCCCTGGCAAGATTGCGGGAGACCACCGGCGACCCGCTGCTGGTACGGGCCGGCCGCGGCCTGGTGCCCACCCCTCGGGCGTTGCTGCTGCGCGAGCAGGTCGGCCGGCTGGTGCAGGAGGCAGAGAGCATGCTGAGCCCCCGGCAGGAGGTCGACCCGGCGCGGCTGGAGCGCACCTTCACCCTGCGCGCCAGCGAGGGGCTGGTGGAACTGTTCGGCGCCGCCCTGCTGAGCCGGCTCGCCGCCGAGGCCCCCGGAGTACGGCTCCACTTTCTGGCCAAGCCGGACAAGGAGAGCGGCCCCTTGCGCAGCGGCGAGCTGGATTTCGAGACCGGGGTCATCAGCGCCACCACGGCGCCCGAGCTGCGTACCCAGGCCCTGTTTCAAGACCACTTCGTCGCCGTGCTGCGCCCCGGTCATCCGCTCTGCGACGGCCCGCTCACCGCCAGCCGCTACGCCGGGGCGCGCCACGTGCTGGTGTCCCGCCGTGGCCAACCCCACAGCCCGGTCGATGAGGCGCTGGCCAAGCAGGGGCTCTCGCGCACCGTCGCCACCCTGGTGCCCGGCTTTGCCACCGCGCTGGCGCTGGTGCGCGGCAGCGATCTGGTGGCCACTGTGCCTGAACGTCATTGTGCCGCCCTGCTGGGGGATCTGGTTGTTCGTCCCCTGCCCTTCGTGCTACCAGCGATCCGGGTCGCCCTGCTCTGGCACCCCAGGCTGGACGCGGATCCGGCCCACCGCTGGCTGCGCACCCTCATTCGCGATATCTGCGCCCAGGAGCCTTACCGCCCCCTTCCCTGACGCGCCCCCGGTTCTGCTGGCTACCCATGGCTGCCGTCATCCCATGAAGGAATTTTTCACGCTTTTTGACGGTATGGGCATTTCTTTGCGGGATTAGCCAGGCAGCCCCTGCGACGCTGGCCCCGATCCCCACGCCATAACCAATTGCACCACTGGTATACCTATTTATGTATAGCTTTGAATTATCAGGAATTACCCCTGAGGAGATATATAAATAGACACTTGATTTGCATCAATCGCCCGCCCCTGCCGACTGGGTAGCCTAGCCTCAGAATGATGTTTTATTACTCCAAACTAGAGGCAATCATGAGCAAAGTCAGACTGGTCGTTGTGGGCAACGGCATGGTGGGGCACCGCTTCATCGAAGAGTTGATCGAGCGGGCCGACCCGGACCGCTACGAGATCACCGTCTTCGGTGCAGAACCCCGTCCCGCCTACGATCGCGTCCATCTCTCCTCCTACTTCTCCCACCACACCAGCGAAGATCTCTCCCTCGTCAAACCCGGTTTCTACGACAAGCACGGCATTCGGTTGCTGCTCGGTGAAGCGGTGAAAAAAATCGACAGGGCCAACCGCGAAGTGCACTCCAACAAGGGCACTGTGGTCGGTTACGACAAGCTGGTGCTGGCCACCGGCTCCTACCCCTGGGTGCCGCCCATTCAGGGCAGTCAGCACCACGAGTGCTTCGTCTACCGCACCATCGAGGATCTCAAAGCCATCCGCAGCGCGGCCAAGAGCGGCAAGAGCGGCGTGGTGATCGGGGGCGGCCTGCTTGGCCTGGAAGCCGCCGGCGCCCTCAAGGCACTGGGCCTCGAGACCCATGTGGTGGAGTTTGCCCCGGTACTGATGGCCGAGCAGCTCGACGGTCAGGGCGGCCAGCTGCTGCGCCGCAAGATCGAATCCATGGGCGTGCAGGTGCACACCAGCAAGAGCACCAGCGAGATCCTGATGCATGGCGGCGAACAGGCGAAACACCGCCTCGCCTTCGCCGACGGCAGCCTGCTTGAAGTGGACGTAGTGGTCTTCTCCACCGGCATCCGCCCGCAAGACACCCTCGGCCGCTACGGCGATCTGGCCATCGCCGAGCGCGGCGGCATCGTTATCGACGATCACTGTCTCACCTCCGACCCCGACATCTATGCCATCGGCGAGTGCGCCGCCTGGCAGGGCCGCTTCTTCGGCCTGGTGGCGCCGGGCTACAAGATGGCCCAGATCACCGTCGACCACCTGCAGGGCGGCGACAGCCACTTCGAGGGGGCCGACATGAGCGCCAAGCTCAAGCTGCTCGGCGTCTCCGTCGGCTCCATCGGCGATGCCCACGGCCGCACCCCGGGCAGCCACAGCTATGTGTTCCAGGACGACCAAGCCGGTGTCTACAAGAAGATCGTGGTGAGCGAAGACAACAGCCGCCTGCTCGGCGCCGTGCTGGTGGGTGACGTGGAGGATTACGGCAACCTGCTGCAGATGATGCTCAACGCCCTGCCGCTGCCGAGCCACCCGGACACCCTGATCCTGCCCGCCTACGCCGGGGCCAAACCGACCCTGGGGGTGGATGCCCTGCCGGAGAGCGCCCAGATCTGCTCCTGCTTCGACGTCTCCAAGGGCGACATCGCCCAGGCGGTGGCCGAGGGGCACACCACACTCGCCGCCATCAAGCAGCACACCAAGGCCGGCACCGGCTGCGGCGGCTGCGTGCCCCTCATCAGCCAGGTGCTCAACGCCGAGCTGGTGAAGCAGGGCATCGAGGTCAACAACCACCTCTGCGGCCACTTCCCCTACTCCCGTCAGGAGCTGTTCCACCTGGTCAAGGTGGAGGGGATCAAGAGCTTCGACGAGCTGCTGGCCAAGCACGGTCACGGCCATGGCTGCGAGGTGTGCAAACCGACGGTCGGCTCCATCCTCGCCTCCTGCTGGAACGACTACGTGCTGAGCCCGCTCAACACACCTCTGCAAGACACTAACGACATCTTCCTCGGCAACATGCAAAAGGACGGTACCTACTCCGTCATCCCGCGCATGGCCGGTGGCGAGGTGACCCCGGAAGGGCTGCTGGCGGTGGCCGAAGTGGCTCGCGACTACAAGCTCTACACCAAGATCACCGGCGCCCAGCGCATCGGCCTGTTCGGGGCCCAGAAGGATGATCTGCCCGCCATCTGGCGCAAGCTGCTGGCGGCGGGCTTCGAGACCGGTCAGGCCTACGCCAAGGCGCTGCGCATGGCCAAGACCTGCGTCGGCAGCACCTGGTGCCGCTTCGGCGTGCAGGACAGCGTCGGCCTTGGGGTCTTCCTAGAGAACCGCTACAAGGGCATTCGCACCCCCCACAAGATGAAGTTCGGTGTCTCCGGCTGTACCCGCGAATGTGCGGAAGCACAGGGCAAGGATGTCGGCATCATCGCCACCGACGCGGGCTGGAACCTCTATGTGGGCGGCAACGGCGGCATGAAGCCGCGCCACGCCGATCTGCTGGCGTCTGACCTCGACCGCGAGACCCTCATCAAGCTGATCGACCGCTTTATGATGTTTTACGTCACCAGCGCCGACAAACTGCAGCGCACCTCGGTCTGGCTCGGCAACCTGGAAGGGGGCGTCGACTACCTGCGCGAAGTGATCGTCGACGACAAGCTGGGACTGGCCGAGACCCTGGAGCGCGATATCCAGACCCTCATCGACAGCTACGAGTGCGAATGGTCGCGCACCCTCAACGAAGAGCAGGCGCTGCAGCGCTTCAGCCACTTCATCAACAGCGACAAGCGCGACCCGGACGTCCAGTTCGTCAGCGAGCGTGACCAGCACAGACCGGCGACCCCGGCCGAGCGCATCCCCGTCTACCAGATCGAGGTGGAGAAAAAATGATGAAATTAGCCTGCCAACTCAATGACATCCTCCCTGGAACCGGCGTCTGCGCTCTGCTCGAGGGGTATCAGATCGCCCTGTTCCGCCCGAGCGCGGCGGCCGAGGTGTTCGCCATCGACAACCGGGATCCCTTCTTCGCCGCCAACGTGCTGTCGCGGGGCCTGATCTGCGAACACGACGGTGATCTCTGGGTGGCCAGCCCGCTCAAGAAGCAGCGCTTTCGCCTGAGGGACGGCCACTGTTTCGACAACCCTGCGATGTCGGTACAGAGCTATCCCGTTGAAGTACGCGACCAGCAGGTCTGGGTCGCCGTCTAACACCATGCATATCAGGGCTGCCCGCGGGCGGCCCTCTTGAAGGAAACAAAGATGTATACCGAAACCATCAACAAGTGCGCCGCCAACGCGGCCCGCATCAACCGCTTCGAGCGCAGCGACAAGCTCGGCTTCTGGCTCAGCTCCGCCATGGCGGGGGCCTATGTGGGCCTGGGCATCATCCTCATCTTCACCCTGGGCAACCTGGTGGATCCCACCGTGCGACCGCTGGTGATGGGGGCCACCTTCGGCATCGCCCTGACCCTGGTCATCATCGCCGGCTCCGAGCTGTTCACCGGCCACACCATGTTCCTCACCTTCGGGGTGAAGACCGGCAAGATCACCATGGGTGACCTGCTGCGCATCCTGCCGCAGACCTGGGCGGGCAACCTGCTCGGCTCCGTGGTCGTGGCACTCATCTACTCCTACGGCGGCAGCCTGCTGCCGGATGCGGGCAGCCTAGCCCACAAGGTGGCGCTGGCCAAGACCCAGGCACCGGCCCTGACCCTGTTCATGAAAGGGATCCTCTGCAACTGGCTGGTCTGCCTCGCCATCTGGATGGCGCTGCGCACCGAAGGGGCCGCCCGCTTCATCGCCATCTGGTGGTGCCTGCTGGCCTTTATCGCCTCCGGCTACGAGCACTCGGTTGCCAACATGACCCTGTTCGCCCTCTCCTGGTTCGGCGCCCACTCCGACGCCTACACCCTGGACGGCATCGGTCACAACCTGCTGTGGGTGACCCTGGGCAACACCGTCTCCGGCGCCCTCTTCATGGGCCTCGGCTACTGGTATGCCACCCCCAAGGCTGAGCGCCCGGTCGCCGTGACCGACGCCGCCAACACCGCCAGCCAGACCCAAACCGCCTGATCCGGAGGCCCCATGGACTACTTGCCCATTTTTTGCCAACTCGACAACAAACCCGTGCTGCTGGTCGGCGGCGGAGAGGTAGCGGAGCGCAAGGCGCGCCTGCTGCTGGATGCCGGTGCCCAGCTCACAGTCGTGGCTCCCGAGCTAGACCCCGAGCTGGCGGAACTGGCTGCCAACGGCAGCATCGAGTGGCTGGCCGGTGAATTCGCACCGGCGCAACTGGCGGGCAAGTGGCTGGTGGTGGCCGCCACCGATCGGCGCGAGGTGAACGCCCTGGTCTACCAGAGCGCCAATCAGGCGCGGATCTTTGCCAACGTGGTGGATGACCCGAAACGCTCCAGCTTCATCATGCCGTCGATCATCGACCGCTCGCCCCTGATGGTGGCCATCTCCTCCGGCGGCAAGGCCCCGGTGCTGGCCCGGCTGCTGCGGGAAAAACTCGAAGCCCTGCTGCCTCAACATCTGGGGGCCGTGGCGGCCTTTGCCGGCAGCCTGCGGGATCGGGTCAAGACGCGCTTCGCCAGCATGGGGGAGCGGCGCCGCTTCTGGGAGCGGCTGCTCGGGGCGGATCGGCTCGGGCAAGCGCTGGCTCGGGGGGATAGCGCCTCTGCCCACCAGCTGGCCGACACCCTGTTTGCCGATGAAAGCCAGACCGGTGGCGAAGTGGTGCTGGTCGGTGCCGGCCCCGGCGATCCGGGCCTGCTCACCCTGCACGCCCTGCGCCAGATGCAGCAGGCGGATGTGGTGGTCTATGACCGGCTGGTCTCCGACGAGGTGATGGCGCTGGTGCGCCGCGACGCCAAGCGCATCTTCGTCGGCAAGCAGGCGGGCAACCACTGTGTACCTCAGGAGGGGATCAACCAGCTCCTGCTGGAGGAGGCGAA
Source organism: Aeromonas sp. s5 (assembly GCF_040907865.1). NCBI lineage: Bacteria > Pseudomonadati > Pseudomonadota > Gammaproteobacteria > Aeromonadales > Aeromonadaceae > Aeromonas > Aeromonas sp. s5. The sequence goes on along the minus strand of NZ_JBFOCO010000022.1, from coordinate 147,217 downwards.
GAAGGGGCAGCGAGTGGTGCGACTGAAGGGAGGTGACCCCTTCATCTTCGGCCGCGGCGGCGAAGAGCTGGAGACACTCGTTGGTACTGGCGTTGGCTTTCAGGTAGTGCCGGGCATCACGGCGGCCAGCGGCTGCGCCGCCTACGCCGGCATTCCGCTGACCCACCGCGATCACGCCCAGAGCGTGCGCTTCGTCACCGCCCACGGCAAGGGGGGCGCCCGGGATCTCGACTGGCCGCTGCTGGCAAAAGACAAGCAGACCCTGGTGTTCTACATGGGGCTCTCATCCTGCGCCACCATCCGCGAGCAGCTGCTGGCCCACGGCAAGGGGGGCGACACCCCGGTGGCGCTGATCGAGCGCGGCACCCAGCCGAGCCAGCGGGTCATTCGCGGCACCCTCGATCAGTTGCCCGAGCTGGCCATCGGCGTCGAAAGCCCCGCCCTTATAATGGTGGGCTCGGTGGTAACCCTGGCTGACTCCCTCGCCTGGTTCGGGCAAGGGGCTGCCACGGAGAGGGCGCTGGCTTCGGCCTGATATCACCTCATATGCAAACGCCACCCAGGGGTGGCGTTTCTTTTCCTGCATTTACTGTCATAACCTCTTGTTTTGAGTCTGGTATCCTATGGGGTGTGTCAGCCGGACCACCGAATTCAGGAATTCAGTTTCATGTCTCTCCCCGCCAAGAACAACGCCAAGCAGCGTGAACAGGACAGAGCCCGCATCCTCACCCTGCTGCTCGCCGACGACGCCCTCACCGACAGCCTGCTCGACCCGCAAGGGGAGCAGGACGCCGAACTGCGGAACCAGACCAGCGAGCTCACCCGACTGGTCAACAGCCTACCCGCCGCCGATATCGCCGATGCGCTGGAGTCCCTGCCGCCGGACGAGCGCCACGTACTGTGGCAACAGGTGGATGCGGACAAGCACGGCCAGATCCTGGTGGAGGCCTCGGAGACGGTATGGGACAGCCTCATCAGCGGCATGAGCGACAAGGAGCTGCTGCATGCCCTGAGCACCCTCGACATCGACGATCAGATCTATCTGGGCCAGTACCTGCCCCGCAACCTGATGGGGCGGCTGCTCACCTCCATGGCTCCCATGGACAGGGATCGGGTGCGGGAGGTGATCCGCTACGGCAAGCACACGGTTGGCGCCATGATGGACTTCGACCTGGTGACTGTGCGTCCGGATGTGACCCTGGCTACCGTGCAACGCTACCTGCGCCTGCGCGGCCAGATCCCCGACAACACCGACAAGTTGTTCGTCATCGACCGCCGCAACCGGCTGCAGGGAGAACTGCCGCTCACGACCGTGTTGCTGCACAGACCCGAGATCCGGGTGAGCGACGTGATGGAGAAGGATCCGGTCACCTTCGATCCGGAGGACAACGATGAGGCCGCCGCCCGTACCTTCGAACGGGACGACCTGGTCTCCGCCGCCGTGGTGGATGCCAGGGGCAAACTGATGGGCCGCCTCACCGTCGCCGAGGTGGTGGATCTGGTCTATGAGGAGAGCGACACCGACCTGCGCCGGATGGGGGGGATCAGCGAAGAGGAGGACGTGTTCGCGCCCGTCTCCAAGGCGGTCAAGACTCGCTGGGCCTGGCTCGCCATCAACCTCTGCACCGCCTTCGTGGCGTCGCGGGTGATCGGCCTGTTCGAGCACACCATCTCCCAGCTGGTGGCGCTGGCGGCGCTGATGCCCATCGTCGCCGGCATCGGCGGAAACACCGGCAACCAGACCATCACCATGATAGTGCGGGCGCTGGCGCTGCAGCACATCCAGACCGGCAACGTCTCCTTCCTGCTGTGGCGCGAGCTGGGGGTGGCCCTGATCAACGGCCTGGTCTGGGGCGGCACCATGGGGGTCGCCACCTACATCCTCTATCAGGATGCGGCGCTGGGCGCCGTGATGACGCTCGCCATGATGCTCAACCTGCTGGTGGCGGCGCTGATGGGGGTCATCATCCCCATGACCATGAGCCGGCTGGGCCGCGACCCGGCGGTGGGCGCCAGCGTGATGATCACCGCCATCACCGACACCGGCGGCTTCTTCATCTTCCTGGGGCTAGCCACCCTGTTCCTGCTTTAATCCGGTCTGCAACAAAAAGGGAGCCTTCATGGCTCCCTTGTTCATTCGGTGCGGCCGCTATACCCGGTATTTGGCCACCGCCTGGTTGAGCAGCTTGGCCTGCTCGGTCAGGCCGTGACTCGATTTGGCGTTCTCCTCCGCCATCAGGCTCGACTCCTGGGCGATGTCACGGATGTTGTTGACGTTGCGGTTCACCTCGTTGGCCACCAGGCTCTGCTGCTCGATGGCGGCGGCAATCTGGGTGCTCATGTCCATGATGTGGGTGACGTCCTGGGTGATCTGCTCCAGCAGCTCACCCGCCATGCTGGCCTGCTCCGAGCTGCTGTTGCCCTGCTCGCGGCAGGTCGCCATCATGCCCACTATGTTGCCGGTCTGCTTCTGCAGCGAGCTGATGATGCCGGCGATCTCCTGGGTCGACTTCTGGGTGCGGATGGCGAGGCTGCGCACCTCGTCCGCCACCACCGCAAAGCCGCGGCCCTGATCCCCCGCCCGCGCCGCCTCAATGGCCGCGTTGAGGGCCAGCAGGTTGGTCTGCTCGGCAATGCCGCGGATCACGTCCAGCACAGAGCCGATGGTCTCGCTCTCCTGCTGCAGCTGGGCCACTTCGCGGGAGGAGTTCTCCAGGTTGTCGGCCAGGGAGCGGATCTGGCTGACGGTGTTCTCCACCGCACTGCGCCCCTCCATCGCCTTGTTGTTGGTGGTCTGGGCATTGTTGGCGGCCTGCTCGGTGTTGCGGGCAATCTCCTCTATGGTGGAGCCCATCTCGGTGGAGGCGGTCGCCACCATGTCGGTCTCCTGCAGCTGGCGAGCAGCCCCCTCGCTGGTGCGGCGAACGTTGCCTGAGAGGTGATCCGCCGCCTCGGTCAGAGTGTGCACGCTCTGCTTCACGTCGCCGATGAGGTGGCGAAAACCTCCCAGCATCACGTCCAGGTTGCTCGCCAGCTGCGCCATCTCGTCCGCCCCCTGCAGCTCGATCTTGAGGCGCAGGTCATTGTCCTGCCGGATGCGGTTGACGGTGTCGTTCACCCGCGAGATGGGGCGATCGATGCTGCGGCCCAGCAGCATGCTCATGATGCCCATCAGCACTATGATGACGCCGCCACAGACCAGCATCAGGGTGTTGAGGCGCGAGGTCTGCCGTACCAGCTCGTCGGCGATGTGCTTGTCGACCGCGGCGAACCCTTGCTCGGTCTGGTGCACCAGATCCCGCATCTGGCTGCGCAGCCCTTCCCCCTCATTCAGCCCCAGCACCTGCATTCCCTGCACCAGGGCGATGAAGTCCTGCTTGTACTGTGCGCTGGCCTGCTCCAGCTTGCCGCGTTCAGTCTCCGGCAGAGTTGCCAGCCGCTGCTGGAAATCCTTGTGCAGGGTCTGGAAGCGCTCCAGATACTGGATGTCGGAGCGCAGCATGAAATCTTTCTCCGCCCGCCGCAGCTGCAGCATGGTGATGAGCAGTCCCTGCTCATCCAGCTGCTTGAGCCCCTCCTCCACCTCGTGCACCGCCGTCCGCAGGCGACCGTAGAGTCCATCTTCCGGCCCCAGCCCGATCTTCTGCTGCTGGACCACCAGCTCGTTGAAGGCCTTGCCATAGGCCTCCATCTGCTGATCCAGCATGGTCAGCTCGCCCTGCACGGCACTCAGGTTGTCCTCCTGGCTCAGGGTCTGGTTGAGCCGGTGAAAGTCAGCCAGCACTTCATTGAAGCGGGCAACGAAGGTCGGATCCTTGCGGATCAGGAAGTCTTTCTCCGCTCGTCGCAGGTTGAGCATGGCGATCTCGAGGCTGTCCACATTGCGCTGGGCCTCGGTCAGATGGCGACTCACCTGGTTGGAGTAGAAAAACAGGCTGCTCAATACCAGCATGGCCACGGCGACCAGCGCGGTATTCAGGATCAATTTATGACGGATGAGCACGATGAACCTCTCACAAACATGGGGTGGCATGCATTGAGCTTATGCAGAAAACGTTATCCCTGTTGTTGTTCAAGGAATATTCATTGAAATGCCAGTCCCACTCCTTATACTGGATCCCACCTGTTTCCAGCGGTGGATTTGACACAATGGAATACAACACTTCAGAACTGTGCGACATCTATCAGGACATGGTGGATGTGCTCGAACCCATGCTCTGCTCCTTCGGCGGCCGCGCCTCCTTCGGCGGCGTCATCACCACAGTCAAATGCTTCGAATCGAACGGCCTGATCCGTGAACTCGTCAAAGAGAACGGCGTTGGTCGGGTACTGTTGATCGATGGCGGCGGTTCCATGCGCCGTGCCCTGATCGACAGCGAGATCGCCACCACGGCGGCGGAGAACGAGTGGGAAGGGATCGTCTGCTACGGCTGCGTGCGCGAGGTCGACATTCTGGAAGATCTGGATATCGGCATTCAGGCGCTGGCGGCCATTCCGGTGGGGGCCGACAGCAAGGACGTAGGCGAGACCGATCTGCCGGTCAACTTCGGCGGTGTCACCTTCCTGCCGGACGACCACCTCTACGCCGATACCACAGGGGTGATCCTCTCCCCCGATGCGCTCGACATCGAGTAAGCAGAGCAGAGTGAAAATGGGAGCCAAGGCTCCCATTTTTTATGCCCGCGTGCTGCCGGACGCGGACAAAAAAAGAGGGCCAGTAAAAACTGGCCCCTTAACTGGAAGCAATGTGAGCAATGTCGTGCCTTCACAAGAAGTCCATCACGTTGGAACGAATGAAGTCTTTCCCGGAAAACAAGTTAACAATAATCATTCTCATTTAACTAAGCAACCCTTATTTGCCATAAATGCAAAAAAATTGACCACCCCTCGGGGTGGTCAATGTCGTCAGGCTTGCCGTGTGGCCGTTTGCAGGCCGCTCAAACCAGCCTCACCCACCAGCTTGCGGCTGAGATAACGCAGTAGCACGCCGTAGAGCGGCACAAACAATCCCAGGCTTATCAGCAGCTTGAACACGTAGTCCACGGTTGCGATCTCGACCCAGTGTTCGGCCATGAAGGGATCCGTGCTGCGCCAGAAGGCGATGGTGAAGAAGGTGATGGTATCCACCAGATTGCCGAACAGGGTGGAGGCGGCCGGTGCCACCCACCAGGCTTTCAGCAGCCGCAGCCGGTTGAACACCACCACGTCCATGAACTGGCCCACCAGATAGGCCATAAAGCTGGCCAGGGCGATACGTGCCACGAACAGGTTGAACTCGGCCAGATTGCCAACGCCCTGGAAGCTGCCCTCGAAGAACAGCACCGACAGCGCATAGGAGATGGCCAGCGCCGGCAACATCACGGTCTGGATGATCTTGCGCGCCAGGCCGGCACCGAAGATCCGCACCGTCAGATCGGTGGCCAGAAAGATGAACGGGAAGCTGAAGGCACCCCAGGTGGTATGGAAGCCGAAAATGGTGATCGGCAGCTGCACCAGATAGTTGCTGCTGGCAATGATCAGGATGTGGAACAACGAGAGGCGCACCAGCGCCGTCTGGTGCTGAGCAGGGGTCAGATTCATATTGTGACCTTTTTGGTTAATGGGGTTAGGGAACCCATACCGCCACCATTGGCGATAATTGAGGGGCGAGATTATACGCCCCCAAATTGATAGTTCAATCTTTATGCGGTGGGTTGAGGCTGCGGCGCCTGCTCAGCCCTGATGCTGGCGGGCCAGCCAGAGCAACACCTCGGCATCGGCCGGCTGCTCCGCCGCCAGCCAGCAGCCGCTGTAGTGTTCGTACTCAAGCCGAAAGCGGCTCCCCTCGAACTCCAGCAGCCAGCTGTGACGATCGGCGCCGCACTCACGCTCGAGCGCCACCAGCTCCCACTCCTGCAACAGGGCATCGGCCAGGGTTGGAAAGCTGTCCCAGTCGAGCGCGGGGTGCACCAGCGTCACCACCCCGGCCTCCCTGTCTATCTTAGCGATACACCAGTTCATCGGCTGCTCCTCAACTGCTGCAAGAGAGCTCGCCACCGCAATACCATGCGGGGGACGGAGTGGCGAGATCCTCGTACTCGGGTTGTTCATCATAGGGATGCTGCAGGGCCGCAAACAGCCGCTCGAACGGCGCCATGTCTCCTCGCTCGGCAGCCTCGATCACCCGCTGGGCCAGCGCGTTGCGCAGCACATACTTGGGATTGACCGCATCCATCTGCCCCTTGCGCACAGCATCCTCGCTCCCCTCCCGGGAGAGGCGCGCCCGATAGGCCTCAAGCCACCCTTGCCAGGCGGCAGGGTCAGGCAGCAGGGCCAGCAGGCTGGCGGGCCAATCGCCCTGAACGGTCAGCGCCCCCAGCCGACGCAGGAACAGGTGGTAATCCACCTTGTGCGCCGCCAGCAGCCTGAACAGCTCGCGAAACAGCGCCGGATCCTCCTCTTCCCACACCGCCAGCCCCAGCTTGGCGCGCATCAGCTCGGAATAGTGCAGCATCAGCTGGTGCTCGTACTGAGCCAGGGCCGACGCCAGCGCGTCGCCATCGACGTGACCGGCCAGCGCCTGGGCCAACTTCTGCAGGTTCCAGTAGCCGACCGCCGGCTGCTGATCCAGCGCATAGCGACCACCCGGATCCGAGTGGTTGCAGACAAAGTCCGGCACATAGGCATCGATGAAGCCGTAGGGGCCGTAATCCAGGGTCAGCCCGAGCAGCGACATGTTGTCGGTGTTCATCACCCCGTGGCAGAAGCCTGCCGCCTGCCACTTGGCGATGAGCCGCGCGGTGCGGCGCACCACCTCGGCAAACAGCTCGGCCCCGTTCGCAAGCTCCTGGAAATGATGACGCAGCGCATAGTCGATAAGGGCCGGGATCTTCTCCCCCTGCCCGCTCCAGGCGAAATACTCGAAGTGACCGAAGCGCAGATGACTCGGGGCGGTGCGCAGCACAGTCGCGCCTGTCTCCACCTGTTCGCGGTAAACCGGCTCCTGGCTGCCCACCAGCACCAGTGCCCGGGTGGTGGGGATGCCGAGGGCATGCAGCGCCTCGGAGGCCAGATACTCGCGAATGCTGGATCGCAGCACGGCACGGCCATCGCCGAACCGGGAGAAAGGGGTCTTGCCCGCCCCTTTCAGGTGCAGGTCCCAGCGGCTGCCATCCGGTGCCTGCTGCTCCCCCAGCAGCAGGGCACGGCCATCGCCGAGACGCGGGCTGTAGCCGCCGAATTGGTGGCCCGCATAGACCTGGGCCACCGGCTGCATGCCGGGCAAGGGCTGGCCATGGCCACAGCAGGCCAGCCAGTCGGCCTCGCTCACCGTCCCCAGCCCCAGCTCGCCGAGCAGCGCACGGTTGAGGTGCAGCAGGCCGGGAGCATGCAATGGCTGGGGGGCAACGGGCTCGCAGGCCCAGGGCAGTTCGGTGGCAAAAGTGTTGATCAGCTTCATGGTGGTGCGGTTCGTCCCTGCGTATTCTCGTGTCACTCTTTATACCGCCGTCGGCCAGCAGTGGCTAACGGGCGATGCGCTATTTCATTTCAAGGAGAAGAAGATGCAAAGATGGTTGGGCGCCCTGCCCCTGTTGCTGTTGTTGTGGGGGCCGGCCCAGGCGGCCGATGTCGAGGCAGGCAAGACCAAGGCTGCCGTCTGCGCCGCCTGTCATGGGGTCGAAGGCAGAGCCCTTGTCCCCAACTATCCCCATCTGGCGGGACAAAACGCCGCCTATCTGGTGAAACAGCTGAAGGCTTTCAAGGATGGCCGCCGCAAGGAACCTTTGATGGTGCCCTTCATGGCCCCGCTCACCGATGCCGACATGGAGAACCTGGCGGCCTATTACGCCAGCCTGAAATAATTCACGGCGTCCGGATAATGGGCGCCTTCCCCCCTGATGTGCCACTCTCCCGGCCAGAGTCTGCCGGGTCGATGATGCTTCGCTAATCAACCCTAGCGCCGGCAGTAGTCGATGATAAGGTCCATAAAGGCTTCGCCGAAGCGCTCCAGCTTGCGGTGGCCGACGCCGTTGATCGCCAGCATTTCGTCTTCCGTCATCGGCATGAGCTGCGCCATCTCCACCAGGGTCGCGTCGTTGAACACCACGTAGGGCGGCACCTCTTCGTCCTCGGCGATCTGCTTGCGCAGGGCACGCAGCTCCTTGAACAGCCGCTTGTCGTAGTTGGCGTTGTCGAGCAGGCCGCTGCGCTTCTCCTTGCGGCTGGAGATGGGCTGCAGCCGCGGCACCGCCAGTTCCAGCTTCACCTCGCCGCGCAGCACGGGGCGGGCCGCCTCGGTCAGCTGCAACACCAGGTTGCGGGTGATGTTCTGGGTCAGCAGCCCCTTGTGGATCAGCTGGCGGATCACGCTCATCCAGTATTCGTGGCTCTGATCCTTGCCGATGCCATAGGTCGACAGCTTGTCGTGACCGTGATCCTTGATGCGCTGGTTCAGCGAACCGCGCAGCACCTCCACCACATAGCCCACCCCGAAGTTCTGCCCCACCCGCCAGACGCAGGAGAGCGCCTTCTGGGCATCTTCGGTACCGTCATAGCTCTGGGGCGGATCGAGGCAGATATCGCAGTTGCCGCACGGCTTGTCGTTGTACTCGCCGAAGTAGTTGAGCAGCACCTGACGGCGGCAGGTCTGCGCCTCGGCGAAGGCCGCCATCACGTTGAGCTTGTACTGCTCCACCTGCAGCTGCTGGGGGTTTTCGATGTTGTCGAGCAGCCGGCGCACCCGCCCGATGTCGGCGGGATCGTAGAGCAGCAGCGCCTCGGCGGGGGTGCCATCGCGGCCGGCACGGCCGGTCTCCTGATAGTAGGATTCGATGTTCTTCGGGATGTCGTAGTGCACCACGAAGCGCACGTTGGGCTTGTCGATCCCCATGCCGAACGCCACCGTCGCCACCACTATCTCGATGTCATCCTTGAGGAAGGCCTCCTGGGTCTGCTGGCGCAGTTCGAGGGGCAGGCCGGCATGATAGGGAGCTGCCTTGCAGCCGTGACGGGAGAGCCGCTCGGCCACCTCCTCCACCCGGTTGCGGCTGGAGCAGTAGACGATACCGCAGTTACCCTTCTGGCTCTGCACGTAGCGCAACAGCTGCTCGGCCGCCTTGAACTTCTCCACCAGGCTATAGCGGATATTGGGCCGGTCGAAACTGGCGGTGTGGATAAAGGGATCGTTCAGTTCCAACCGGTGCAGCATGTCGCTGCGGGTCGCCTCGTCGGCGGTGGCGGTGAGTGCCACCACGGGCACCTGGGGGAACCACTGCTTGAGCCGCCCCAGCGCCGCATACTCCGGCCGAAAATCGTGTCCCCACTGGGAGACGCAGTGCGCCTCGTCGATGGCGAACAGGCCGAGCGGCAGCTCCGCCAGCCGGTCCATGAATTCGTGCTGCAGCAGGCGTTCGGGAGAGACGTAGACGATTTTTATCTCGCCGCGCCGCATGGCGGCAAAGTTCTGGATCATCTCCTCCCGGCTCAGGGCCGAGTTGATGTAGACCGCCGCCACGCCGTTGGCGCGCAGGCTGTCCACCTGATCCTTCATCAACGAGATGAGGGGGGAGACCACCACCCCGAGCCCGGGCCGCAGCAGTGCCGGGATCTGGTAGCAGAGCGACTTGCCGCCGCCGGTGGGTTTGAGCACCAGCGCATCGCGTCCCGCCACGATCTGCTCGATGATCTCGAGCTGACCCGGCCGAAACTGCTGATAGCCGAACACCGCCTGCAACAGGGCAAGGGGGTTCTCTGGCTGAGGGTCAGGCAGGGTTTCGGCAATGACGGTCATGGGCTCTCCTTTGGGGTCGCCATTCTAAAGCAGCCGCCGCCCACAATAAACCTGCCATTGCGACTGTTAAGGAAGTGTTGCAGACTGGCTGGAGTTTTTACTCGGCTATGCCGACAGGGATTGGACTCAAGGAATGAAACAGATGCTCAAGAAGATGGCGCTCAGTGGCATTGCCAACCTGTTCGCCGAGAGGATGCCCTTCAACAAGCTGATCGGCATGCAGGTCACCCACTACGACTTCGACAAGGTGGAGCTGCGTATCAAGATGGAGGAGAAGCTGATCGGCAACCCCTTCCACAACATACTGCACGGCGGCGTCACCGCCAGCCTGCTCGACGTGGCCGGCGGCATGATAGTCGCCGCCTCCTGCATCGACGAGCTGGAAGACTTCTCCCCCAGCTACCTCAAGGAGCGCTTCTCCCGCCTCGGCACCATCGATCTGCGGGTGGACTATCTACGGCCGGGGCGCGGCAACGAGTTCATCGCCACTGCCCACATCATCCGCGCTGGCAGCAAGGTGGCCGTTGCCCGGATGGAACTGCACAACGAAGAGGGCACCCATATCGCCTTCGGTACCGGCACCTATCTGGTGGGCTGAACCCGCTCATTGCATAAAAACAGCGCTGCTAATCTGATTTTAATCATTAGAAACCTTACCCCCTCTGCCGCCACGGGGTTCATACTGAAAGTCGGGATTGTGTGCAGAGGGAGGATTGCAGGCGATGAGTGCGAAACTGGCCACCAAACCATCCAGAGCCTTGTTGAGGCAGCTCGAGTCCATGCTCGACGAGGTGCAGACACCCGAGTGTCGCCACTGGCTGGAACAGGAGCTTGAGGGATACTCTCTCTGTTCGCCCCTGCCCTGGTATCGCATCATAGCCTGTCGGCAACGCGGTCACTTCTTGGATCTGAAGACGGGAAAATACCTGACCTGTCACATCAACAGTCAAACGCTAAGCCAACGCGATCTGGCCCAGATTCAGTTCATCTATGCCCGTGAACCCGCCGCCCACTATTTGCTGCAACGCAATTCCGGTATTGAGCCCTGGCCAGAACAGCTGCTGGAAGATTATCAGGAGCAGCTGATCCCTGGCCATCTGTGCCTGCAAGCCTGGCATGAGCCCGTGTCTTCATTACGCGAACAACTGATGGAGGGAATAGAACATTTCATTAGTGAGTACCCCAAGCACGCGGCCTTGCAACCTCAACACAGCTTCAAGGCATTGCGGCATCAGCACTGGCATATCTAACAGGCGCCTGGCGCGCAAGGAGGGCACCATAGACAGAACCCAACGAGAGATTGCCACAATCTAGAGTGCCGGAGTCAGGATCAGACTCCACCCTGGGCCACCGAGCGGTGGCCCTTTTATTGTCTGGTTGTCTTGTACAGAACAACCCAACAAGAGAGGCAGCGAGACAGGGAGACAGGGAGACAGGGAGACAGGGAGACAGGGAGACAGGGAAGCATCGCATACCATCGTACGACTGCCAGCGTTGGAGCCAGCCTCTGCTTAGGCGAAAGCCAAATGCAAAAAGGCCGCTCTATTGAGCGGCCTTTTCTAAATTGGTCGGTGTGAGAGGATTCGAACCTCCGACCCCTTCGTCCCGAACGAAGTGCGCTACCAAGCTGCGCTACACACCGATGTCTGCGGGACGGGAATTTACCGAAAGCCCCGACCCGACACAAGCCTTTTTTGCATTAAAAAGGAAAAAAAGTGCTGTTCGCTCAACTATTCAGCACTCTCCCCGCCGTTTTACCGAAATGCAGCCGGACAGTGACATTTCGCTAACCCAGTCTCAGGGCAGACGAAGCGACTCTGGCCCCAGCAACCGGCGTTGCCAATCCGCAATCGTGCCGTGCTCCAGCCAGTCCGCCGCATGCTTGCGCCAGTTGGGTGAGAGGGCCGGATTTTCCAGCAGCAACAGCAGGTCCGCCTCGTTGCGCAGCTGGTTGAACAGGATGTCGGCGGTACGCTTCACCGTGAGCTCAGGGTAGGGTCTGTCCACCAGCTCCAGTCGCTCCTGCGGCATCACCATCCCCTCCTCCAGCACCCGCAGCAACCAGCCGCAGCGGCCACTGAGCTGCATCACCTGCGACATCTGGCCATAACCGAAACGCTGGTTGAGCTTGAAACAAGGCGATCTGGGCTGGCTTATCTGGATCAGCGCCTCGCCGAGTCGATAGACATCGCCGATGCAGGCCTGCATCTCGGTCAACCCGACCCCGGAGAGGTTCTCGCCGAAGGCGGCTGGCTGCCAGGGGGTACGCGGGGCCGCCAAACCCAGCGCCGTCTGCCAGTTGTGCCACCAGGGGTAGTGATCGGCGGGATAGTAGTGCAGCGCACGATCCGGGCCGCCATGGTGACGCTGGTCGCACTGTTCGTCGCCCGCGAGACCGCTGACGCCGCACCAGAGCGGTATGGTGGTGGCTTGTTTGTGGATGGCACTGACAAGACCGGGAACCAGTTCGGCACCCTGGCCGCTAAAGATGGAGATCCGCATTCTCATCCTCCGGATTGACGAGAGAATGCGGATCTTATCATGTGAGGGGTCAGGCGACTGCCTGCATCTGGGTGGTCATGGCGATCTCGGCACGGCGGCGTTTCTCCGCCTTGGCCATCAGATACCAGCTGCCGAAGGTGAACAGCGATACCGACAGCAGGATCAGGCTGGCCACCGCGTTGATCTCGGGTTTCACCCCGAGCCGCACCGCCGAGAAGACCTCCATCGGCAGCGTGGTCGAGCCAGGGCCAGAGACGAAGCTCGCCAACACCAGGTCATCCAGCGACAGGGCAAACGACATCATGCCGCCCGCTGCCAGCGAGGGGGCGATCATCGGGATGGTGATCAGGAAGAACACCTTCCAGGGTTTGGCCCCCAGATCCATGGCCGCCTCCTCGATGGAGAGATCCAGCTCCCGCAGCCGCGCCGACACCACGATCGCCACATAGGCTGTACAGAAGGTGGTGTGGGCTATCCAGATGGTCACCATGCCCCGCTCGGCAGGCCAGCCCACCAGCTGGGCCATGGCCACGAACAGCAGCAGCAAGGAGAGACCGGTGATCACCTCGGGCATCACCAGCGGCGCCGTCACCATGCCGCCGAACAGGGTCCGACCGCGGAAGTGCGGGATCCGGGTCAGCACGAAGGCCGCCACCGTCCCCAGCGCCACCGCCGAGATGGCGGTGTAGAAAGCGATCTCCAGCGAGCGCAACACGGAGCTGATCAACTGCTTGTTGTCGAGCAGGCCGAAGTACCACTTGAGCGACCAGCCCCCCCATACCGTCACCAGCTTGGAGGCGTTGAAGGAGTAGATCACCATGATGATCATGGGCAGGTAGATGAACAGCAGCCCCAGCCACAGCATCAGCTTGGCAAAACCGAAACGTCTCATCATGCCTTGCCCTCCAGCTCTTTGGCCTGGTTGCGGTTGAAGAGGGGCGATACGGGGATGATCAGCAGCATGGTCTTCATACCTTGCCCTCCAATTCTTTCGCCTGGTTACGGTTGAACAGGATGATCGGAATGATCAGCACCGCCAGCATCACCACCGCCAGCGCGGAGGCCACCGGCCAGTCGCGGTTGTTGAAGAACTCCTGCCACAGCACCTTACCTATCATCAGGGTCTCGGGGCCGCCCAGCAGCTCCGGAATGACGAACTCGCCCACCACCGGAATGAACACCAGCATGCAGCCGGCGATGATGCCGTTCTTGGAGAGCGGTACCGTGATCCGCCAGAACCGGGTCAGATTGCGGGCCCCCAGATCGGAGGCCGCCTCCAGCAGGCTCTGGTCATGCTTGACCAGGTTGGCGTAAAGCGGCAGCACCATGAACGGCAGGTAGGAGTAAACGATGCCGATGTAGACCGCCAGGTTGGTATTGAGGATCTGCAGCGGCTCGTCGATGAGGCCGATGCCCATCAACAGGCTGTTGAGCAGGCCGTTGTTGCTGAGAATGCCCATCCAGGCGTAGACCCGGATCAGGATCGCGGTCCAGGTCGGCATCATGATGAGCAGCAGCAGTACGGTCTGGGTCTCCTTGTTGGCCCGCGCAATGGAGTAGGCCATGGGATAGCCGATCAGCAGGCAGAGAATGGTGCTGACCAGGGCCATCTTGAGGGAGCCGAGATAGGCCGCAATGTAGAGCTCATCCTCTCGCAGCAGCAGGTAGTTGCCCATGTTGAGCAGTATGGTGAGCTGATTGTCCGCCCAGCTCACCACGTCGGTGTAGGGCGGGATCGCCACGTCCGCTTCGGCGAAGCTGATCTTCACGACGATAATGAAGGGCAGCAGGAAGAACAGGAACAGCCAGAAGAACGGGATGCCGATCACCAGCTGCCGCCCCCCCAACGACTTCAGTCGTTTCAATGCCATCATGATTGCAGCACCACGCCGCTGTCATCTTCCCAGTAGAGGAACACCTGGTCATCCCAGGTCGGCCGCTTGCCGTGGCGTTCGGCGTTGGCGATGAAAGCCTGAACGATTTTGCCCGAGGGCAACTGGATGTAGTAAACCGAATGACCGCCCAGATAGGCGATGTCGTAGACCTCGCCCTTGGTCCAGTTGAAGTCCGGATGCTCGATCTCCACCGGCTTTTGCAGGCTCATCAGCAGCTTTTCCGGCCGCAGGGCGTAGGTCACCTTCTTGTTCTCGGCGCGGGAGCTGATGCCATGGCCCACGTAGATGGGCTGCTCCAGATCGGCGCAGGCGATGGTGGCGTGGTCCTGCTCATCCTCCACCAGCAGGCCGTCAAACAGGTTGACGTTGCCGATGAACTCGCACACCAGCCGGCTGGCCGGGGTTTCGTAGATATCCATCGGGCTGCCGATCTGCTCGATGCAGCCCAGGTGCATGATGGCGATCCGCTCGGCCATGGTCATGGCTTCTTCCTGATCGTGGGTCACCATGACGCAGGTAACCCCGACCCGTTCGATGATCTCGACCAGCTCCAGCTGCATCTGGGAACGCAGCTTCTTGTCGAGCGCCCCCATGGGCTCATCCAGCAACAGCAGCTTGGGCCGCTTGGCCAGCGAGCGCGCCAGCGCCACCCGCTGACGCTGGCCACCGGAGAGCTGATGGGGCTTGCGGCGGGCATACTGGGTCATCTGCACCAGCTTGAGCATCTCCTCTACCCTGGCGTCGATCTCCGCCTTGGGCAGGTTATCCTGCTTGAGACCGAAGGCGATGTTCTGGGCCACCGTCATATGGGGGAACAGGGCGTAGGACTGAAACATCATGTTGATGGGACGCTCATAGGGCGGCATGTCGGTGATGTCGACGCCGTCGAGGAACAGCCGCCCCTCGGTGGGGCGCTCGAACCCCGCCAGCATCCGCAGCAGGGTCGACTTGCCGGAGCCGGACCCGCCCAGCAGGGCGAAGATCTCGCCCTTGTGGATGTTGAGGGACACGTTGTCGACCGCCAGCGTTTCATCGAACTGCTTGCTTACCCTGTCTATCTTGACCAGCACTTCTTTGCGTTGCTGGCTGCCCTCGAGGGCTTTCTTGTAGGCACTGGAGGCTATCGCCATTACCAAACTCCCAAAGGTAATACCGGCCGGGGCCGATCCATAAAACAGTCTGGCGCCCCGGGACGGGCGCCAAGGTTAGGTTCCGGACTTGATCCTGGTCCAACTCCGGGTGATCAGACGCTGCACCGCACGGGGATGTGCCTGCTGCACATAGAGCCGTTCCAGCACCGCCTGGGGTGGATAGACGGATTCGTCTTCGCGCACGCGTTTCTCCATGAACTCTCCCGCCCTGCTGTTGGGGTTGGCATATCCCACGTAGTCGCTCACCTTGGCGATGACGTCAGGCTCGAGAATGTAGTTGATGAGGGCGTGCGCCTCTTTCACGTTGGTGGCATCGGCCGGGATCGCCATCATGTCGAACCAGAGGTTGCCCCCCTCCTTCGGAATGCTGTAGGCGATCTTGATCCCCTTGCCCGCCTCCTCGGCCCTCGCCGCCGCCTGCAGGATGTCGCCGGAGAAGCCGGCCGCCACGCAGATGTTGCCATTGGCGAGATCGCCGATGTACTTGGAGGAGTGGAAGTAGGCCACGTAGGGGCGCACCTTGAGCAGCTGCTCTTCGGCACGCTTGAGGTCTGCCGGCTCATGGCTGTTGGGGTCCAGCCCCAGATAGTTGAGTGCCGCCGGGATCATCTCGTCCGCCGAATCGAGGAAGGCCACCCCGCAGTGGGAGAGCTTCTTCATGTTTTCCGGCTCGAAGATGGTCGCCCAGGAGTCGATCTTGTCGACCCCCAGCACCGCCTTGACCTTCTCGACGTTGTAACCGATGCCGTTGGTACCCCACAGATAGGGCACGGCGTATTGATGGCCCGGATCCACCTTGTCGAGCTGCTTGAGCAGCACGGGATCCAGGTTGGCCAGATTGGGCAGCAGGGCGGGATCCAGCTTCTGGAAGGCCCCCGCCTTGATCTGCTTGGCCAGGAAATTGTTGGAGGGCACGACCAGATCGTAACCGGTACGGCCGGTCAGCAGCTTGCCTTCCAGCGTCTCGTTGGAGTCAAACACGTCATAGACGGTCTTGATCCCGGTCTTCTGCTGGAAGTCACTGAGGGTGGTCTCGCCGATATAGTCGGACCAGTTGTAAAAATGAACCACAGGGGCTGCCTGGGTCAGATTTGCAAACCCCAGGGTCAGGGCCAGCGTAGCTATCTTGGTCATGTGCACTTACTCAGTCCTCTTTATGTGTGATTTGCCAGTGCGCATCCATACGCGCCGTCCAACCTGTCGGGTGGGTCACCACCCTCCCGGCCGAACTGCGGACCGGGAGGGGCACTCTTCACTTACTTGCCTGACTTGATCTTGGTCCAGCTACGAGTCATCAGACGCTGCACCTTGGCCGGCAGATCCGGGAAGGTGTAGATCTTCTTGAGGGTCTCGTCGCTCGGGTAGATGCCCGGATCGTTGCGGATCTTCTCGGACACCAGCGGCACGGAGGCCTTGTTCCCGCTCGGGTAGCTGACGGCGTCGGAGATCTGGGCGATCACCTCGGGCTTCATCAGATAGTTCAGGAATACATGGGCCGCTTCCACGTTCTTGGCATCGGCCGGAATGGCCAGCATGTCGAAGAAGCTGCCTGCCCCCTCTTTCGGGATCACGTAGGTCAGATTGATGCCGTTCTTGGCCTCGATCGCCCGGGACTTGGACTGCTGCAAGTCACCGGAATAGCCGACCGCCACGCACAGGTTGCCGTTGGCCAGATCCGAAATGTACTTGGAGGAGTGGAAGTAGGCGGTGTAGGGACGGATGGAGAGGAACAGCTCCTCCGCCTTCTTCAGCTCGTCCGGCTTCTGGCTGTCCGGCTTGAAGCCCAGGTATTGCAGGGCGGCCGGCAGCATTTCAGTCGGCGAGTCGAGGAAGGAGACACCGCACTCCTTCAACTTGGCCATGTTTTCCGGTTTGAACACCAGATCCCAGGAGTCCACCGGTGCCTTGTCACCCAGCACGGCTTTCACCTTCTCCGGGTTGTAGGCATAACCGATGGTGCCCCACAGGTAAGGAATGGAGTACTGGTTACCCGGGTCGCTCGGTTCGAGCGCCTTGAGCAACGAGGTATCCAGGTTTTGCCAGTTGGAGAGCTTGGACTTGTCCAGTTTCTGGAACACGCCCGCCTTGATCTGCTTGGCCAGGAAGGGGTTGGACGGCACCACGATGTCATAGCCCGAGCTGCCCGCCAGCAACTTGGCTTCCAGCACCTCGTTGCTGTCGAACACGTCGTAGACCACCTTGATGCCCGTCTCTTTCTGGAAGTCTTCCAGGGTGTTTGGCGCGATATAGTCGCTCCAGTTGTAGACGTGCAACACCTTCTCTTCGGCCATCGCCGCGCCGCTCATCATGACCAGCGCCACCGAGGCTGCAATCATTCCCGTTTTGAAAGACATCGTCCTTGTCTCCTAAGCAAATTGTATGCGCAAGCCAACCTGCCCGGCGCCCGCCTATCCCCGCAGCTTTGCCGCCGTCAGATCCAGACTGAGCCTGGCCAGATTGACCAATTCATCCACCTGTTCCTCGGTGATCACCAAGGGGGGCGATATGATCATGGTATCGCCGACCGCCCTCATCACCAAGCCATTGTTAAAGCAGAACTCCCGACAGGTCATACCGGCCTGCAGCTCAGCCGGGAAGCGGCTGTTGGTCTGCTTGTCCTGCACTATTTCCAGCGCGGCCACCAGGCCTTTGCCACGGGTTTCGCCCACCAGCGGATGGTCCGCCAGCTCCGCCCAGCGACGCTGCAAATAGGGGCCGATACTATCATGAACTCGCTTAACTATGCTTTCGTTTTGCATAAGCGTAATGTTGGCAATGGCCACGGCGCAGGCCACCGGATGACCGGAGTAGGTGAAGCCGTGGTTGAATTCGCCCCCCTCTTCCACCAGCACCTTGGCGACCCTGTCCCCCACCATCACGGCCCCCATCGGCAGGTAGCCGGAGGTGATCCCCTTGGCCAGGCACATGAGGTCCGGCTTGATGCCAAAACCCTCGCTGGCGAACCAGTGACCGGTGCGGCCAAAGCCGCAGATCACCTCGTCGGCGATGAGCAGGATGCCGTACTTGTCGCAGATGCGCTGGATCTCGGGCCAGTAGCTGTCGGGCGGGATGATGACGCCGCCGGCGCCCTGGATCGGCTCGCCAATGAAGGCGGCCACCTGGTCCACCCCCAGCTCCAGAATCTTCTCCTCCAGCTGACGGGCACGGGCCAGCCCGAATTCGTGGGCGCTCATCCCCTGCCCCTCGCCGAAGTGATAGGGCTGATCGATGTGCACTATGCCGGGGATCGGCAACCCGCCCTGAGCGTGCATCCCCTTCATGCCACCCAGGCTGGCCCCTGCCACGGTGGAGCCGTGGTAGGCGTTGTGGCGGCTGATGATCACCTGCTTCTCCGGCTGCCCCTTGCTGGCCCAGTAGTGGCGCACCATGCGCAGCACGGTATCGTTGCACTCGGAACCCGAGCCGGTGAAGAAGACGTGGTTGAGATGGGAGGGCGTCACTTCGGCCAGCAGGGTTGCCAGCTCGGCGGCAGGCGGGTGGCTGGTCTGGAAGAAGAGGTTGTAGTAGGGCAGTTGCTGCATCTGGCGGGTGGCGGCGTCCACCAGCTCCTGGCGACCGTAACCCAGGTTGACGCACCACAGACCCGCCATACCGTCCAGAATGCGCTTGCCTTCGGAGTCTTCCAGATAGACCCCCTCGGCACGGGTGATGATGCGGCTGCCTTTCTTGTTCAGCGCCTGAAAATCGGTAAACGGATGCAGATGATGGCTGGCTTCCAGTTGCTGCCACTCACGGGTGGTGTGCTGCATTGCTTGCTCCTCGGTTCCTTCGATGTAAGCGATGTTTGTTCGTCAACGGATGAGGGTGGGGGGCTCCCCAACTCACGCGTGGGAGAGCCTGACCTTGGCCCCGGCATTGTCGATATGAGCGGGAACACCCTCGGGCGCTCCCGGCAGGCCGATGCGCGTCAAGCGCGCATCCGGGTCACACGTTCAGCAGCAGGAACTCCCGTTCCCAGCGGCTGATCACCCCGAAGTAGGTTTCATACTCCTTGCGCTTCACCGCCACGAAGGCGCGGGTAAAGCGCTCGCCCAGCATCTCCTTGATGGGGTCGCACTGCTCCAGGTGGCTCAGTGCCTCCTCCAGCGAGCGGGGCAGGCTGTAGGGCAGCTCATAGGCGCTCGACTTCATCTCCGGCAGCGGCTCCAGCTTCTCCATCATGCCGAGGTAGCCGCAGGCCAGGGTGGCGGCCAGCGCCAGATAGGGGTTGGCATCGGCGCCGGCGAAGCGGTTCTCCACCCGGCGGGCGCTGGCCTCGGAGAAGGGTACCCGCAGCCCGCAGGTGCGGTTCTCCACCCCCCACTGGACGTTACGCGGCGCGCTCTCACCAAAGGTGAGGCGGCGGTAGGAGTTGACGTTGGGGGCCAGCAGCGCGGTCACCGCCGGGGTGTATTTCTGCAGGCCGGCGATGAAGTGCATGAACAGCTCGGAGTTGCCGCCGTTCTCAACCCCGAACAGGTTGCGACCGTTCTCATCTTCCAGACTCTGGTGGATGTGCATGGCAGAGCCGGGCTCATCGCTCATCGGCTTGGCCATGAAGGTGGCGTAAATCCCGTGACGGTGGGCCGCTTCCCGCATGGTGCGCTTGAACAGGAACACCTGGTCGGCCAGATCGATGGCATCCCCGTGCAGGAAGTTGATCTCCATCTGGGCGGCACCGGATTCGTGGATCAGGGTATCCACCTCCAGCTCCTGCGCCTCGCAGTAGTCGTACATGTCCTCGAAGATGGGGTCGAATTCGTTGACCGCGTCGATGCTGAACGACTGGCGGGCCGTCTCGGGGCGACCGTTGCGGCCGGTGGGCGGCACCAGCGGATAGTCGGGATCTTCGTTGCGCTTGACCAGGTAGAACTCCAGCTCGGGGGCCACCACCGGCTTCCAGCCCTGCTTCTCGTAAAATGACAGGACCCGACGCAGCACGGAGCGCGGCGCTATGTCGATCAGCTTGCCATTGATGTCGAAACAGTCGTGGATCACCTGGGCGGTGGGCTCCAGTGCCCAAGGTACGAAACGAATGGTGTTGGGATCGGGATAGAGCTGCATGTCCCGCTCCAGCGGGTCGATCATGCTGTCGTCATCCGGATACTCGCCGGTCACCGTCTGGGTGAAGATGACCTCGGGTAGGCGCATGCCCCCTTCGCGCAGAAACTTGTTGGCTGGAATGATCTTGCCTCGGGCATTGCCGGTGAAATCCGGAAACAGGCACTCCACTTCCGTGATGCGATTGCTCTCCATCCAGCCCTTGATACTGTCCATGTTAAACCCCGACTCTACGGTTGCCATTGGCAAGGGTGTCTAATATATGGAACACCCTTGTTATCAAATTGTAATCAACACCACCATAAAAGCCCGCCATCAGGGGCAATGTCAAGCAGTGGTGTTTAAAAAACTATAAATAACGGCGCATATAATGACCATGGCGGGGACAAATACTAAACACCCTGTCATGGTAACGACTCACTGCAAAGCCGGTGCCAACGAGGCGTGTTACCCCCGTATGTTCTCAGTCAGACCCTGTCGGAATCGGGCCATTTTTTTGCAAGGGCGCACAATCCTTGTCCTCTTTGCTTTGCATGCCTGCATTTTTTTGGTACAAGGCCCGCCCTGATTTGCACTCTCCTGCATGGATTTGGTGCAAATACAGGACACAGGGCTTGGTCTGCAGGCAGACAGCCCCCATAAACAGGGATAATTGGGTTAGTAAACTGACTGGTAGTAAATCGTATGTGTGATTTCATGACTGAAGACCAACTGGCCTTTTACAAGGGACAGATCGAGCGCCAGATCCTCGAACTCGAAGATCGCCTCAACTCCCAGGCCAGCCAGGCCATCGCCACCGATACCAACGAGATGGCTGATGAAATTGACCGTGCCAGCATCGAGGAAGCCCGCCGTCTGGAGCTGAACCGCATCGAGCATGACAAGCTGCATCTGCGCAAGCTGCGTGGTGCGCTCAAGCGCATCAGCGAAGGGGATTTCGGTTACTGCGAGTCCTGCGGGGACGAGATCTCCCTCAAGCGGCTGCAGGCGCGTCCCGAGTCCCGCTTCTGCGTCGAATGCCAGAGCACCAAGGAGTTCAACGATACCCACGTGTATCGTCGCGTCGCCTGACGCCTCCCGGCACCGTCACTGGCGCTCGCCGGCGGGATGACGAGCATGCCCTGTCTGCCTCGATGCAGGCGGGGTTCCCTGCCTCGCCGCTCCCCGCGCCACGGCAGCGCAGCAACAGAGTGACAAGTTCTGTTAGACTCCGGGCAAGCCCCGGAATCTACAGGAGAGCAGAGAGTGAAATGGTTCCTCAAACTGTGCTTGTGTCTGCCGTTGCTGGCACAAGCACAGACCCTCACGGTCAAGGTGCCCAGCCGACCGATCAACGACCTCGACAAAGAGTACCAGCTCAAGCTGCTGGAACTGGCCCTCACCCATGCCGACCAGCCGTTTCGCATCCAGCAGGTCGAACTCAACCTCAACCAGTACAGCCTGCAGCAGCAGCTCAGCAAGGGCAAAACCATTAATGTGTTCTGGATGGGAACCTCCAGCGCCCTCGAATCCTCCCTCATCGCCGTGCCGATCCCGTTGTTTCGCGGTCTGGAAGGGCTGCGGCTCTCTTTCATCCACGCCGATGCCCAGGAAAAATTCAACCAGATCAACTCGCTGGCCGATCTCAAGCAGCTGAAGGCGGCGCAAGGGGTGGGCTGGGCCGACAACAAGATCCTCGAAAACGCCGGCATCCCCACCTATTCGGGGCGCTACAGCAACCTGTTTCGGCTGATCAACGACGGCGACAAGCTGGACTTCTTCCCGCGCAACCTGGTGGAGATCTTCGCCGAGCGCAGCGAGCTGGTGGCGCAATACCCCAACCTGGTCATCGATCAGCATCTGCTGATCCGCTACCCCTTCGCCGAGTTCTTCTTCGTCAGTCCCGAGGCGCCGAAACTGGCCAAGGCGATTCAGACCGGGCTTGAGCGGGCCTATGCCGACGGCAGCTTCATGAAGTTCTTCCGGGAGAACCCCAAGATCCGCGAGGCGCTGGCCAGTGCCAAGCTCGACCAGCGGGTCACTATCGCCCTGCCCAATCCCGACATGACCCCCTTGCTCAAGAGCATTCCGGCCCAATATTGGGAGTATCCCCCGCAGGGATGACGAATCGGCCACCTCACACCGAGGTGGTACACACAGCGCGCCAGGGAGGTGCCATGAAGGGAATCGAGGAGTGGTTTGAACTGTACGGCCAGAGTCACCGGCACCCGGTCAATGTGGCGATCCACAAGCTGGCGGTACCCGGCATCTATCTCTGCGCCCTGGCCCTGCTCTGGTGCCTGCCGGCCGGGCCGCTGCCACCGTCGCTCAACTGGGCTGCGCTGGTCGCCATTCCGGTGCTGGCCTTCTACCTGCGGCTGTCGTTTGCGCTGTTCGTGGGGATGGCGGTGCTGACCGCGCTGGGCTTGGTCGCTTGCCACCGCTGGCAGGGCCCGCTGCTGTGGCCGGCACTGGCCGGGTTCGTGCTGCTCTGGATAGCCCAGTTCGTCGGTCACAGGATCGAGGGCAAGCGCCCCTCCTTCCTTGCCGACCTGCAATTTCTGCTGATCGGCCCCGCCTGGGTGCTGGCCAGCCTCTATCGTCGTTTGGGCATTCCCTACTGAGGGAAGCCAACAGGAGAGACCATGAGATACCGTCACCCCCTTGCTCGCGCCCTGCCGCTGCTGCTGGGCGCATTGATTGCCGGCCCGGCACTGGCCGACAAGGCCGACCCCGTCGGCGAGGTGAGCACCGCCTTCAAGCTGTTTGGCCCCAACCACAAGATCCTGGTGGAGGCGTTCGACGACCCGCGCATCGACGGCGTCGCCTGCTATCTGGCACGCCCCAAAACCGGCGGTGTCAAGGGCGGGCTCGGGCTGGCGGAAGATCCCTCCCATGCCTCCCTCTCGTGCCACCAGATCGGCCCCATCACCCTGCCTGCCAAGCTGAAAGCGGGGGAAGAGGTGTTCGACGTCAGCACCTCGCTGGTGTTCAAGGAGCAGAAGGTGGTGCGCTTTTACGATCAAAAGCGCAATGCGCTGGTCTATCTGACTTACAGCACCAAGCTGGTGGATGGTTCTTACAAGAGTGCGGTCAGCGCCGTGCCCATCATGCCGTGGGGCTGAATCCCCACCATTTATCCCGTGATGACGACCCATATTTGTTGTAATTTAACTACATCATAATCTGCGGAGAGCGCACCATGAGAGTCGCCGTTTTCAGTACCAAGAGCTACGACAAAGAGCACTTCAATCAGGCCAACAACCAGTACGGTTATGAACTGGAGTTCTTCGACGTGCGGCTGGAGGCCAAGACTGCCCGGCTGGCCCACGGCTTCCCCGTGGTGTGCCTGTTCGTCAACGACGATGCCGACCGCGAGGTGCTGACCGAGCTGGCCGCCAACGGCACCAAGGTGATCGCCCTGCGCTGCGCCGGCTACAACAACGTGGATCTGGCCGCCGCCAAGGAGCTGGGGCTGAAGGTGGTGCGAGTACCCGCCTACTCCCCGGAAGCGGTCGCCGAGCACGCGGTGGGCCTGATGATGACCCTCAACCGTCGCATCCACAAAGCCTATCAGCGCACCCGTGACGCCAACTTCTCGCTGGAGGGGCTGGTCGGCTTCAACATGCACGGTCGCACCGCCGGCATCATAGGCACCGGCAAGATCGGCATCGCCACCCTGCGCATCCTCAAGGGCTTCGGCATGCGCCTGCTGGTGAGCGATCCCTATCCGAACCAGGCGGCCATCGATCTGGGCGCCGAGTACGTGGATCTCGATACCCTGTTCCGCCAGTCCGACGTCATCAGCCTGCACTGTCCGCTGTTCAAGGAGAACTACCACCTGCTGAACAAGGAGGCGTTCGCCAAGATGAAGGACGGGGTGATGATCATCAACACCAGCCGGGGCGGCCTGCTCGACTCCAACGCCGCCATCGAGGCGCTCAAGACTGCCCGTATCGGCGCGCTGGGGCTGGACGTCTACGAGGAAGAAGAAGATCTCTTCTTCGCCGACAAGTCCAACGAGGTGATCACCGATGACGTGTTCCGCCGCCTGTCGGCCTGCCACAACGTGCTGTTTACCGGTCACCAGGCCTTCCTGACCCGGGAGGCGCTGCACGCCATCGCCGACACCACCCTCAGCAACATCCGCGCCATCGACAGCCAGGGCCGCTCTGACAACGAGGTGGAATAAGGGGCCTCCCCTGCCCCTCAGCGGTTCATTGCCGTGCGCCGGGTTGTGAGACCCGGCGCCTTCGGGTAGGCTACCAGCCCTTTTTTGCTCAGGAGTCTGGCTGCCCATGTTTATCGGATTTGATTACGGTACCTCCAACTGTGCCGTCGCCGTGATGGAACAAGGCAGCCCCCGGCTGCTGAACCTGAGCGGTGCCCACTACCTTCCCTCCACCCTGCACGCGCCCCATCGGGATGCCATCTCCGGCCTGCTGGCCGAAGGGCTGGCGCCTGCCCAGCAGAGCGAATACCTCAAGCTGCGCGGCCCCGTGGTGACCCGGGCCCAGGCGGTGCGCCGCCAGATGCGCGAAGAGGGGCTGATCGACGAGCTCAGCTTCGGCGCTGCGGCGCTGGAGCGCTATCTGGAAGAGCCGGACGACGGCTACTACATCAAGTCGCCCAAATCCTTCCTCGGCGCCTACGGCCTCAAGGCACCGCAGATCGCCCTGTTCGAAGACATCGTCTGCGCCATGATGCTGCACGTGCGGCGCGAGGCGGAGCAGCAGCTCGGCGCGCCTATTCGCCGGGCCGTGGTTGGCCGCCCGGTCAACTTCCAGGGGTTGGCGGGGGAAGAGAGCAACCGTCAGGCCATCGCCATCCTGACCGAGGCGGCGCGCCTCGCCGGGTTCGAGCAGGTGGAGTTCCTCTATGAACCGGTGGCAGCCGGCTTCGAATTCGAGGCCCGCCTCAACGAGGATGCGGTGGTGCTGGTGGTGGACATCGGCGGCGGCACCACCGACTGTTCGGTGCTGCGGATGGGCCCGAGCCATCGTGCCCAGCTCGATCGCAGCGGCGATCTGCTCGGCCACAGCGGTCAGCGCATCGGCGGCAACGACTTCGACATCCGGCTGACGGTGGAGGGCATGATGCCGCTGCTCGGCATGCACGAGACCCTCAAGACCGGCAAGCCGCTGCCCCACCCGCTGTTCTGGGACGCCGCCGCCATCAACGACGTCAGCGCCCAGAGCCGTTTCTACAGCCTGGAGACGGGCCGCCAGCTGCAGGATCTGCAGCTCGACAGCCTGCCCGGCAGCAAGCTGGGGCGCCTTGCCAGCCTGCGCGCCCACAAGCTGAGCCACCAGCTGGTGTGGCGCGCCGAGCAGGGCAAGATCGCCCTCTCCCAGGAGGAGTCGGCCCAGCAATCTCTGGCCGAGCTGGAGCGCGGGCTGACGGCCGAGCTCAGGCGCGATCAGCTGGCCAGCGCCTCCACCCCGCTGCTGGAGAAGATCGGTGAGCTGATGGACGAAGCCATTGCTGCCGCCGGCGTCCAGCCGGACCGGGTCTTCATTACCGGCGGCAGCGCCCGCTCGCCCCTCATCCAGGCCTTCATCCGCCAGAAGCTGCCCCAGGTGCCGCAGGAAGGGGGCGATGACTTCGGCTCGGTCGCCTCCGGTCTGGCCCGTTACGCCGAGCGCCTGTTCGGCAACTGACGCCCCGGCGGGGGTGCCAGCGACGACGCAGGTACCCTTTGCAAGGCCGGTGTTGCCATTTAACGACACAGGCCCAATCCGCAGGACGACAGAAGCGGTCGGGGGCACTCCCCCTTGCCCTGCCTGGGGGGCCGCACAGAGGGTATGCTTGTCACTCCCACTACCGGAGCCCTTTCATGCCCAGATTCTTGCTACTGCTGCTCGCCCTGCTTCTGCTCAGCGCCTGCAGCAGTACTCCCCGCTTTGCCTCGCAAGACCTGCAGCACCACCACTGGGTGCTCGACAAGCTGGATGGCCAGCCCGTCACAGCGGCGCGAGACAATCCGCCCGATTTCGAGATAGGTGAGCACTTCACCGTCAACGGCATCGCCGGCTGCAACCGCTACTTCGGTCAGGGCCACCTCGAGGGGAACAAGTTCTGGGTGACCAGTCTGGGCAGCACCGAGATGGCCTGCCAGGCCCCGCTCGATGCGGTGGAGCAGGCGGTGCTGACCACCCTCACCGAAGGGGCCACTCTGGACGGCACCACCCAGACCCTGATCCTGCAGGGCAAACGGCATCGTTTGGAATACACCCTGCGCGACTGGGTGCTGTAACCCCCCTTCGCATCACAAAGCCGGATCACAAACAGGAACATGTGCCCCGCCTGTGGCACAATATGAGGCAGTGCTCGCAATGGAGGCTGCCTCAGCCATGTCGATGGACCGTCTGTTTGACAAGATCAAACAACTCCCCACTATTCCACAGCTGCTGCATGAGTTGATGCAGAGCTTCAGCGATGAAAATGCCCGCATCGACCAGATCGCGGCCAAGATCGCCATGGATCAGGTGATCAGCGTCAAGGTGCTGCGAATGGCCAACTCGGCCGCCCTGCGCCGCGGCAACGAAGTCACCTCCATCGAACAGGCGGTGATCCGCCTCGGTTTCAACCGGTTGCGATCTGTGGTGGTCGCCTCCGGCATCATCGGCAGCTTCAAGGCCCCTCCCAGCTTCGACAAGAACAAGTTCTGGACCGAGACCTTCCAGGTCGCCACCATCGCCAAGACGCTGGCCCAGGAGGCCAAGGTGCTCGACCCCGAGACCGCCTTCACCTGCGCCCTCATCCACAACATCGGCGAGCTGCTGATCCAGAGCACATTGCCGGAAGAGGCGGAGCTCATCAATCTGGCGATCCAGAAAGGGAGCAGCCGGGTCGAGGCCCAGCGCGAGATGCTGGGGTACGACTACGCCCAGCTCGGTGCCGAGCTGGCACGGCGCTGGAACCTGTCGGAGGCCTTCGTCGACGCCATCTCCCAGCAGCTGGATCCCCTCTCCCACGATCCGGTCAGCAAGGAGGCGGTACTGATCCGCCTGGCGGTCTTCATCTCCTTCGCCTGGAACGCCGGGGTGCCGGCCCAGGCCATCATAGCCCGCTTCCCCAAGCCGCTGGCCGACCAGCTGGGACTGGATCCCAAGTCCCTCGCCGGCCAGCTCGAAACACTGCATGAACAGGGTAATGCCCTCGCCGATCTTCTGACTCAATAAGCATCATGACCCATCCGTTTCTGTTTCATCCCCAGGTGGCGCCCTGGTTCAAAGAGAGCGCCGACGCCCTGCAACTCACCCTGTTCAGCGAGCTGGACGCGCCGATCCGCGAGGTGTGGCTGCGCCACGAGCCGGACAACGAGGAGTATCTGGTGCCGATGACGGCGGTTTCCACCCGCGATCGGCTGCAGGTATGGCAGGGCACCCTGCCGCTTCACAAGGGGCAGGATATCCACCTCTACTGTTTCAAGTGTCTCACCGACGAGGAGCAGTGGTGGCTGCACGGTGCCGGCGTCAGCTCGGCCATGCCGCCGCGGGAACAGCATTTTCGCTTCAACAGCCTGCACCAGCCACCGGCCTGGGTGCAGGATCAGGTGTTCTACCAGATCTTCCCGGATCGTTTCTGCAACGGCGACCCGTCCCTCAGCGTCAAACATCACGAATACGAGTACCGCGGCAAGGCGGTCATCAGCAAGGCGTGGGGCGAGCCGGTCAGCCGCCACGAAGAGGGGCACGGCGCCTGCGAGTTCTACGGCGGCGACCTGGCGGGCATCGATGCCAAGCTGCACTACCTGCAGTCCCTCGGGGTGACGGCGCTCTACCTCAACCCCATCTTCGACTCGCCGAGCAACCACAAGTACGACACCCAGGACTACTTCAAGGTGGATGCGCATCTGGGCACCAACGCCCAGTTTGCCGAGCTGACCCGCAACCTGCACCAGCGCGGCATGAAGATCATCCTGGATGCGGTGGTCAACCACACCTCCACCGAGCACCCCTGGTTCTGCCCCCCGCTGGGGGCCCAGCGCAACCCGGACTCGCCGTGGCGCAGCTTCTACACCTTTGACAGCGAAGGGGATTACGTCAGCTGGAAGGGCATCCGCAGCCTGCCCAAGCTCGACTTCTCCAGCGAACAGGTGCAGGACGCCGTCTACCGCGCCGATGACGCCATCCTGCGCTACTGGATGCGCGCCCCCTACCAGATCGACGGCTGGCGCTTCGACGTCATCCACATGCTGGGGGAGCGCGGCACTGCCGAGGGCAACCGCGGCCACGTGCGCGCCATTCGCGGCGCGGTGAAGCAGGAGAATCCGGACGCCTACGTGCTGGGCGAGCACTTCTTCGAGGCGAGCCAGTGGCTACAGGGGGATCAGGAGGATGGCGCCATGAACTACTATGGCTTCGCCCACCCGATCCGCGCCTTCCTGACCGGCCAGGACATCGCCTACCACCCCATCAAGATCAGCGCCGAGGAGCTGGATCGCTGGCTCAAGCTGGCGCGGGCCCATATCCCGTTCAAGAACCAGCTGGCCCAGTTCAACCTGCTGGACAGTCACGATACCGCCCGCTTCCTCCATCTGCTGGGGGAGGACAAGCAGCGGATGCGGCTCGCCGCCACCCTGCTGCTCACCTATATCGGCGTGCCGTCCATCTACTACGGCGACGAGGTGGGGCTCTCTGGTGGCAACGATCCGGACTGCCGCCGTTGCTTCCCGTGGGAGACCACCGCCTGGGACCATGTGCTGCACGACCACTACCGCCGGCTGATCCAGATCCGCCGGCAGCGTCCGGCCCTGCGCCGCGGCGACATCCAGACCCTCTATGCCGGCCCCCACAGCTATGTGTTCGCCCGCACCCTGCAAAGCGATCAGGTGGTGGTGGCCTGCAACCGTCACCCCAGCGAGCCGCGCACCATCAGCCTGCCCCTGTGGCAGACCGCGAGCCCGGCCAGCCGCTTCACAGACGCCTTCAACGGCGACAAATTCGAAGTGGTGCAGGGAGAAATACAGCTCACCATCCCCGCCAACTCGGCCAGAGTGCTGCTCTCCAGCTAGGCGTCAAAAAAGCGGAACCCTCTGTTCCGCTTTTTGTTAAAGCCCCCGAGATCGCATAAAGTTGTTTGAACTGGGTTGGATTTCTCTATGAATCATCTAGTTAGTTCACTCAGAGTGGAATAAAACTGGCATCATACAAGGCCGCTTCCGCCCCTTTTCGGCTAAACTGGCCCAAGGCACATAAATTGCTTGTCACTTGGCATCACTAGCGAGAATCCGTCATGTTCGACAATAAAACCCTATTGATTACCGGCGGCACTGGCTCGTTTGGCAAGATGCTGGTCAAGACAGTGCTGGAACGCTACAAGCCGAAACGGCTGATCATCTACTCCCGTGACGAGCTGAAGCAGTTCGAGATGCAGCAGGTCTTCAATGCCCCCTGCATGCGCTATTTCATCGGCGACGTGCGGGACGCCAACCGGCTCACCATGGCGATGCGCGGGGTCGACTATGTGGTGCATGCAGCGGCGCTCAAACAGGTGCCGGCCGCCGAATACAACCCCATGGAGTGCATCAAGACCAATATCCACGGGGCCGAGAACGTCATCCAGGCCGCCCTGCTCAATCAGGTCAAGAAGGTGATCGCCCTCTCCACCGACAAGGCCGCCAACCCCATCAACCTGTACGGCGCCACCAAACTGGCCTCCGACAAGCTGTTCGTCGCCGCCAACAACATCGCCGGTCAAGATCCAACCCGTTTCGCGGTGGTGCGCTACGGCAACGTGGTGGGGTCGCGCGGCTCGGTCGTGCCCTTCTTCCAGAAACGGATCGATCAGGGCGCCACCACCCTGCCCATCACCCATGTCGAGATGACCCGTTTCTGGATCACCCTGCAGCAGGGGGTCGACTTCGTGATGAACAACTTCCCGCGCATGAAGGGGGGTGAGATTTTCGTGCCCAAGCTGCCTTCGGTGCGGATCACCGACCTGGCTACCGCCATGGCCCCTCAGCTGGAGCAGGAGATCATCGGCATCCGCCCGGGTGAAAAACTGCATGAAGTGATGTGCCCGTGTGACGACTCCTACCACACCTTCGAGTTCGACGACTTCTTCATCATCGGACCGACCATCAACTTCAACAACCGCAACAATGACTTCTCCGTCACCGCCTCGGGTGAAAAGGGAACAATGGTGGCCCAGGGGTTCGAGTACAACTCCCGTGACAACGCTGATTTCCTGACGGTTGAACATCTGAAAGAGTTGAACAGCAAGGTGGTAATGGAATGATCCCGTACGGCAGACAGTCGATCAGCGAAGCGGATATCGAAGCCGTGGTCGAAGTATTGAGGTCAGATTTTCTGACCCAGGGGCCAGTGGTGCCCCGCTTCGAGCAGGCAGTGGCGGATTACTGCGGAGCCCGCTTCGGGGTGGCGGTCAACTCAGGTACGGCCGCCCTGCATATCGCCTGTCTGGCACTGGGTGTCGGCCCGGGTGACTGGGTCTGGACCTCCCCCATCAGCTTTGTCGCATCGGCCAACTGCGCTCTCTATTGCGGAGCCCAGGTCGACTTCGTCGATATCGAGCCCGATACCGGCAACATGTGCGCCATCGAGCTGGAGCGCAAGCTGGTAGCCGCCAAGGCTCAAGGATGTCTGCCCAAGGTGGTCATCCCAGTACACTTCGCGGGCCTGCCCTGCGACATGCAGGAGATCCATCGCCTGGGACAAGAGTACGGCTTTCGGATCATTGAGGATGCCTGTCACGCTCTCGGCGCCCGCTATCACGGCGAGCCTACCGGCAACGGCCGCTACAGCGACATCACCGTTTTCAGCTTCCACCCGGTGAAGATCATCACCACCGGCGAGGGTGGCATGGCGATGGCCAACGACCCTACGCTCACCAAAACCATGCGCATGCTACGCAGCCACGGCATCACCCGCGAACCGGAAGACTTCATCAATGAGCCGGATGGCCCCTGGTACTACGAGCAGCAAATGCTGGGCTTCAACTACCGGATGACCGATATCCAGGCAGCGCTGGGGTTGAGTCAGATGGTACGCTTGGAGGAATTCCTGACCAAGCGCCGCACCATTGCCGCACGTTATCAGGCCACGCTGCCTAGCACTGGGCTTGAGATCCTAGCCAACCGAGAGGGGCGTCTCTCGGCATGGCATTTATTTGTAATAAAGATACCCGCAGATGATCGAAAGACTTTTTTTGAACAACTGCGTTTTGCAGGACTCGGTGTGAATGTGCACTATATACCAATATATTCTCAACCATTTCACCATATGGTAATCAAAAAACACCCAACATCCGAAATATTCTATCAACAAAGTATATCAATCCCTCTCTATCCCGATTTGACTAGGCAACAGGATAAGGTCATATACCATTTGATAAAAATCATATCCAAATAAGTCGAGTACGATCCTAGTATGAGAACTATATGTTGATTTCGAACTTTATAATATGGTTGGTTATTTTTAATTCATGACGAAGCATATAATATATCTCATCGATTGACTTGGATGACAATGAAGCTATTAATACCTTTTGACTTGGATTGCATTTTAGCACATCAATATTTTCAACTTTATGACCTCTAAAAAACATATTTTTTTCTACAGACTGCCCATGAATTATACCGCTTACATTAAACAATTTCTTATTCAAGAATGAGCCAAATAAGGCATCGGCAGTTTCACCAGTACCATACACATATATATCACCACCCATCTGCTTCTCGTTACTATCGTAATCAACAACGTTGAACAACTCACCATAAAACCTGAGGAAATCAATAATCCCAATCGCATTATGGCCTATATAATCAATAGCAAGGGATGTACATTCATCACAAATGGTCATCTCTTTCTTTCGTTCTTGGATATCGTTGAAATCCATCTTAAATAAATCACCAACGATCCCCCTCTCGCCACATGTTTTTTCCATTCCACAACACATAAGCACATTGCAGCTTTCATCGATCGAAAGTCGTTCGAATTGTGGGCAAATATAATCGGCTGGCCTTTGTCGCTGCATCTTCCCCAGATGTTCTGTGAAAACTTCCGTCGAGATCATCTCAATTTGGTTAGGTTTCATAGCCTTTGTCAGAAAGTGGCGAAACATGTTGTAACCATTCAAATATGCAAGTGACGGAACGAAATTTATGCAAATTTCCTTTGCAAAATTTGCTGCCCAGCTTATTTCATGCAGATTAAACTTGTATATATGATAAGCAAGATTTATCGGGCCTGTATAGTGACTAGAGCGAAGAGATAAAACCATATCAGAAATATTTTTTTTGATCCTGTCAAATTTGAACCCATGAATTCTATTATAGGAGTCCTGGCTAAAGCCAGGCATTGAAAAGGTTATATTTTTTAGACGAGACACCTGCTCCTCATTAAATGATACACATATAGATGCATTAGTACTGAGGCTATAAAATAGCTCATTGCGATTTAATATATCAATTATCATTGTCAGGTCTTTGTGTAAAAATGGCTCCCCCCAGCTATATAAAATAACCTCGCAACCAGGGGCAATGATTTTCTTGTTCAACATATGAGTAATAGACTCAGAGAAGGTCTCAATATCTATAAACTTTCCCTGTTTACGATGTTCAGGGCCAGATATTGAATCTTTACCACTCACACAATATCGGCAGTGTGCATTACAAACCCCAGAAATGTCGAAATAAATTCTTTTATACATATAGCTAGCCCTTGTATTTGATATCTGATGTTGTAGTTTCACTGATTATTTTAGTCGTTTTAAAAAACCACTTGGAGCTACAGTTATAAGCAGCTTATGGGGAATATTTTCGTCGATAAAAAAATCAGAGCAGTTTCTCATAAACTCGAAAACAGCTGTTTTAGGATTATTACCTTTTCCCCATGGTCGGTCTGGAAACAGACTATCTGGCATATCTTCAATGATGGTATCAAATACAACACAGTAACTACCGACGCTGACCAATGAGGCATACGCATTTAACTCAGCAAGAACATGGTCGTGCGTATGGTTGCTATCTAAACAAACTAGTACTCTGTTATATTTCCGTGCAAGCTCTCGGACTTCAGAAATCACCTTTTCATCCGTACTTGATCCTTGAATCATGTGAATCCTTGATGACATTGGATGATTTTCAATAGCTTCTCGATTATGACTCCGAATATCAATATCAATTCCAATGACCTTCCGTTCTGATCGTTTAGCATCAAATTTTTCATCACGTTCAATGGCTTCGCACAAATCTAGTTGTGCCAGCATCGAAGCACTGAATATCAATGATCCACCATGAGCAATGCCGGTCTCAATAATCAGATCTGGACGTATTTCCCAAATCAACTCCTGCATTGCCCATGCGTCATTCGGAAATTGTATAGCAGGCCTTCCCATCCATCGAAAGTTATATGACCACTTATGGGGGGCTATCTCCCTAATCCAGATCCTTGATAAAGCCTGCAGATCCATATCTGATGCGAGAGAGCGAATATTTGTCTCAACTTCTTCTTTGAATAAATAATTTTGATTCATCAGCAAACTCCTGCCAAGGTATAGTTCCAGAATGGATAAATTTTTTCCCATGAGCCCCACAATTTGCAATCAGATCGAGAGCTGACACGTAAGGAATAAACTCTCCGAATAATTGGGGGTATGCTGCCTTTTGATAATTCATATATTCCACAGAAATACCAGATTTCAAAAACAGCTCATGGTTTAAGTAATTTTTAGCACCGTGCCCAGTGATATATATATTCCCACCAAGTCCTTTCACAATTCCAAGTAATCTGTCAGTGCTATTGCCGGACACATTTAATTGGCTAGATTCATAAAAATTAGTGGATGGAACAAGTTCAAAGTACTCGGCCAATGCAACAGTCGAACATCTTGATAGGTCATTTAATGTATTACAGGGTAAAGAGAAAACTTTATCTACAATATCCATAACATCTTGGCAATAGGGAGCAAATGAAAATGCATCCTTGAGAAGGATTTTGTGTTGCCTTTGCCAATCTATTGAGTTGTCAATTTCTATTTCATTTATTTTGTCTTTCTGATGATGTTTTTTTAGAGGAACTGTCATCCAGACAATACCTCTTGACGTTTTAATTTGTACACGGTTGAAAAAACCACGAGAAAACTGAACATCATCATAGTGCACGAAACTATCAGCTAGACGGATTTGCTCAAGCAATCCAACCCATGGGAAGTACATGGATTGTGATATGACAACTCGTTTTTTATCGACCATTACCGTATCCAATATATTCTCTCGCTTTTCAAAAAGTCTTCGAAGGCATCTGCTAATTTGTTACTCCTGAGAGACTGGCTGTTCCATGAATGGGCGGGGTATGTGTTTAAGTTGTCTTTAGACTTATATAAATAACTAACGCCATCCAGAAGTACTGACTCACACAAAACAAGAAATATATATAGCTTCTGCGCAAAAGAGAGACGCTCTAATTGCTGTATATCATGCATGTTGACTACAGAGCCAACCACTTGAGCCACTAGCTCGCCACCATCCGTGCTTCCATCAACAAAGTGAGCTGTTGCGCCAACGAATCGGACCTTTTTTTCAAATGCCCGCTGCAGAGAGTTAAATCCAGGAAACGCAGGCAACAAAGAAGGATGTATATTTATGCACGGTTTAAATGAGTATATCGACGAGCTGATCAGCCTAGTAAAAAAAAGACAAACCCAGTCGACATTATTTTCAAAATATAACCACTGACTGGCTTTACATGAAAAGCTCGCATTATCATTATCAATTATTCTAGTGTAAGAAACACCTAACTCGTCACAGGACTTTTCTATCCCACATTCACGATCCGTAACCACATATGCAGATACTTCATAGCCACACGACTTTAGCAAGTTAATGCCTGTGGCGAATACAGATCCACCGCTTGAAGCAATAATACCAAGCCGCATCATACTGAGCTTATCGCCGAATTATATTTCATGTCAAAATCCTTATCTTTATTATCTAGATCCCGATATAAATAAATAGTGTATTCGAATAGAGGATAAGAATGATCAACTCTAACTTTCGATGATAACTCACTCATGCACCAGGCGAGCAATTCCGCTGGATTTCGGTAATACAAATTATCAACTTGAAAATTAACATGGGTTGTCATGACATTGAAGGCAATACCAACGCGACACAAGCTAAACATTTTTTTAATTAGTTCATGAGCATAGCGATCCATTAGTTTATGGCTGACATTCAGTTTTTGCGTCAAAATACCATTGCAAACAACATAATCATATTGTCCAGAACACGAATCATTTAATATATCAATGCACTTCCATTCATCGTTAGGATAGAGGCTCTTTGCTGAATTGATCATGGGCAAACTGATATCGACTCCCGTGTATTTTATGGGCATTTTTTTTTGTATGATCAGCTCAAGCAAACTTCCATATCCACAGCCGACATCCAAGATTGAGCAGGCGGTTGACACGCTAGTCACATCGATGACATTCAGCATTTTCTCAAGGCGCAATAAATGACCTATTTTATTATCTCCCCAATCAACCCCTTTGGAATTTCGGCCATGCTTAATGAATGTATTTGAATAGTGTTCACATAACAATTGACTAATTTTTTTATTATTCATTTCTCTAATTACTCTTCAATATCACGGAACGAATGATTTTGATGGTTTTTTCTAGAGATTCATCGCTCATATCATGATAGCTTGGAAGATTAAGCGCTCTTTCAGATATAAATTTCGCTAGAGCATTACAGTTTTTTTGCATGAACATGGGCAGAGAGGACAATGGATGAAAAAATACTCGTGCATCTATATTTTCAGTGCTGAATTTAAATTTCAACTGTTCAACGGCTTCCGAACCTGATTTTTCAATCAGAATAGTTGGCATCCAGGCACCGTTAATCGTACCGCTCGGTTCTGGATTCATTCTGACTCCATCAATACACAATAATTCACGCCGATAGCAATCTAAAATAGATCTCTTCCGAGAAACTAACTCTTCGATTCGTTCCATCTGGCCGCAGCCAATCGCCGCCTGAATATTCGACATCTTGTATTTATAACCCACAACTTCAGGCCAGAACTGACGAGTCTGTCCACGAGCCCGGCCGTGGTTGCTGAGCGTTAACACACGCTCATAGAGGTCAGCATCGTTGGTAACAAACATGCCACCCTCCCCTGTAGTCAGGGTTTTGGTTCCATGGAATGAGAAAGCACCAAAACAGCCCATGGAGCCAGCTCGCCGTCCGTGATACACAGAGCCAATCGCCTCAGCGGCATCTTCAATCACCGGGATGCCATATCTCTCACCAATAGCCAACAACTGATCCATATGGCAGAGATTACCATACAGGTGTACTGCTAGGATTGCCTTGGTGCGTGGCGTAATTGCCGCCTCAACCAATTCAGGATCAAGGCACCAGGAGTCCGGCAAGATATCGACAAAAACAGGGGTCGCACCCAGATGGGCGACGGGTGCTACACTGGCAATCCAGTTGCTATCAGCCAATATCACTTCATCGCCAGCACCTATTCCTAATGCAGCCATCCCCATATGTAAGGCGCCGGTACAACTTGACGTGGCAATCGCATATTTCACCCCCAAATAGTCACGAAAAAGCAGTTCAAAGCGGTCAATATATTCGTAACAGCGCTCACCCCAGCCGTTAGTCGCCGCATCAGTGGCGTAGCCAATTTCTAGCTCGGTGATAGATGGTTTGGTATATAAGATACGCTCACTCATAGGAACTCCAGATGAGGAACCGCAACGATGAAACGAGTTCCTGCTGCCCTCAGGGGCGCCAATTGACGGCTGATTTCATCAGCCAAATTCCAAGGTAAAATCAGGACAAAATCTGGCGGATTAGCCATCAGGACTTCCGGCGACAAGATTGGAATATGGCTCCCAGGCATAAATCGCCCCTGTTTCGAGTCGGCCGCATCGCAAACATAGGGCAGCAGATCGGGACGAATACCGGCATAGTTCA
Source organism: Aeromonas sp. s5 (assembly GCF_040907865.1). Lineage (NCBI taxonomy): Bacteria > Pseudomonadati > Pseudomonadota > Gammaproteobacteria > Aeromonadales > Aeromonadaceae > Aeromonas > Aeromonas sp. s5. Next base: position 109,900 of record NZ_JBFOCO010000022.1, on the reverse strand, counting down.
ACAATGTATTTCCTTTAGCTGCAGCACCATAGGCAGCCACCGTCTTCCCCGCTTGACGCTGTGTTAATAAGAAAGAAAGTAGTGAATTTTTGACTCTGTCCGCCTGCGCTTGAAATTCCAGATAGATGTTCAACTGATGTAATCCAGCCACAGCCTCCTGAAACAAACACTCTGCGACAGCCAGAGTATCCGGTCGTTGTTCATCGGCATGACAGGCAAATACCCGTAAGCTTCCACCATGGGTCGCTAATGACTCGACGTGAAACACTCTCAGGCCAACCGAAGCCAACATCCGCTGCACCGTCTGCAGCGACAGATACGAAAAATGCTCGTGATAAACCGTATCAAACTGAACCTGCAGCAGTAATTTCAGCAGATGAGGAAACTCCAGCGTCAGAGTTCCACCAGGATTAAGCAGATACGTCAAGCCACGACAAAAATCATTGATATCAGGCACATGGGCTAGAACATTATTACCGATCAGTAGATCCGCCCCTTGTCCTTTTCCTCTCATTTGTTGAGCTAACTTGGAACTAAAAAACTCCCGGATAATCGGAATATCCAGCGATTCAGCAGCAGCGGCAGTACCAGCGGTAGGTTCCACTCCTAGGCAAGGAATCTCTGCGGCTACAAAGTTCTTCAGCAAATACCCATCGTTGGCTGCAATCTCAACCACATGACTCGTGGACGTAAGAGACAATTCGTCAATCATGCGCGCACAATAACGGGCGGCATGAGCTAGCCAGCTGGTCGATGTACTTGAAAAATATGCATAATCTGCACAAAAAAGCTGTTCTGCCGAAGCAAAATCCTCCGTTTGTACCAGCCAGCACTGGTCACACACGCGCAAGCGTAATGGGTAGGTTACTTCTGGTCGGGAGAGATCGCTGGCAGACAGATAGGCATTCGATGGCGGAGCAAAGCCCAGATCGAGAAAACGATGGACCAGCAGGGTACCGCAGTGTCGGCATCTCATCGAATTATCACTCCCTGAAAACTGTCGTTTAATGCAGAATGCTGGCGATCACGTGCAGAGATTTCTGTTATCGGCATCGGCCATGAAATCTGAAGATACGGATCCAATGGATAGAGTCCTCCTTCTGCTGCTGCAACATAGGTTGCCGAATGACAATAAAGCATTTCGACTTCATCACTCAGGGCCTGAAAACCGTGCGCAAATCCTTCTGGAATCAGCAAAGAACGGTGGTTATCACCCGAAAGCACCTCCGCATGCCACATCAGAAAAGTCGGTGAACCAGCCCGAATATCGACAATTACGTCCCAAACCCGACCTCGAGTACAGGTCACCAACTTTTTCTCGCCATGCGGTGGATATTGGAAATGAAGCCCACGGATAGTGCCGCAGCGGGACGTACATGTCAGATTGACCTGTGCCACGCATGTCCCCCACCCCAGAACAGACAACTCCTCGACACAGAAGAGTCTACTCAAAGCACCGCGTGAGTCAGCATGCACTTCACGCTGCAACAATCTGGCACCAAGCAATGGCTCGGACAATAAGGTAAAACGATTCATGGCTGAGCCTCGTAGGCTTTAATTTGTTGCTCACACAAGTCTCGGGCCCCCACCCCCTGATACCAATCGCGATACCAAGACATGGTCTTCTCAACGGCCTGTGACAATGACCACCGAGGTGAAATGTTCAGAGTATGTCGCGCCTTGGCTGTCTCCAGCGCCAGCCAACTGGTCTCATGAGGACCTGGTTCCCCCACAAAACGCCAAGCCTTATGACTGAGCCCATAACTCAAAGCCGCCAAATCCACCACCTGCGCCACGCTCGCAGCATCCCGGCTATCTGGACCAAAGTTATAAGCCCCCGCCAATCGAGGCTCTTGATGCAGACCTTGAGCCAACACCATATAGGCCGCAATAGGCTCCAAGACATGCTGCCACGGTCGAACGGCCTCAGGGCGCCGAATGGATAACGTCTGACCGCCTTGCCAGGCCCGTATTGCGTCAGGAATCAAACGATCGGCGGACCAATCCCCTCCACCGATAACGTTGCCTGCTCGCGCGGTTGCGATCGCAACGCCTCGTGCTGCCAGAAAAGCATCACGATAACTCGTAATAACCAGTTCGCTGGCCGCCTTACTCGCACTATAGGGATCATGTCCTCCCAATAAGTCGGTTTCGCGATACGGCCAGATGGACTCCTGGTTGTAATAGACTTTATCCGTAGTCACCATGACAACGCTCTTCTTAACCGGATCCAACGTACGGAGCGCTTCTAATAGATAAACAGACCCCATCAAATTGGTTTCAAATGTCCGCACAGGCTCACGATACCCCTCGCGCACCAATGACTGCGCCGCCAGATGGAATACCACTTCAGGTTGCGATTCCTGAACCAGTGGCACGAAATGTTCCGGTGCACAGACATCACAAATATGGTGTCGACATATCTTCGCAACCTCTGCAGCCTCGAACAGATTTGGCGTTGAATGGGGCAGCAAGCTAATTCCCGTCACATCAGCCCCGAGGCGATGCAACCATATAGTCAGCCAACTCCCCTTAAACCCCGTATGCCCGGTAACGAGCACTCTCTTTCCTGACCAAAAGGATGCATCGAGACCTCGTCTCATTCCCAAACCCTCCAGGGAGCCTTGTGACTGGCCCATAGCTCCTCCAGTTGATTTTTCTCGCGCAACGTATCCATCGGCTGCCAAAAACCTTGATGCTCAAATGACATCAACTGCGACTTATCGGCCAACTCAACCAAAGGTTCTCCTTCCCAGCTACAGTGGTCGCTATCCAACAACTTGAACACGTCAGGAGAAAGCACAAAAAAACCGCCATTAATCAGGCCCCCATCACCGCGCGGTTTTTCAGAAAAACCTGTCACCAGATTTCCGTCTCGAGTCAAAGCCCCATAACGGCCTGGCGGTGAAACAGCGGTAACGGTCGCCAGCTTGCCGTGGCTACGGTGAAACTCTATCAGTTTTCCAATATCAACATCGCTGAGACCATCACCATAGGTAAAGCAAAAAGCCGATTCACCTTTCACATACTCTTCGACACGCCGCAATCGTCCACCTGTAAGCGTATCTTCACCGGTGTCGACTAATGTCACCCGCCAGGGTTCCACATGGTTATGATGGACCTCCATTTGATTATTCGGCATATCAAACGTGACATCAGACATATGTAAAAAATAATTTGCGAAGTATTCTTTTATTACATAGCCTTTATAACCAAGACATATTATAAAATCATTAACACCATAGTGAGAATATATTTTCATAATATGCCAAAGGATCGGTTTACCACCAATTTCAATCATTGGTTTAGGTCGAAGATGCGACTCTTCACTGATTCGAGTGCCTAAACCACCCGCTAGAATAATTGCTTTCATTATTTTCACCGATCATCGTTAATAATCAGGCTATGTATACCTCGGTATTGCTGCAAGGCATGGATGATTTCATATTCTAGATATTGCTTTATTCGCGGGTCTCCATCATATAAATTTGCCAATGAATCTAACTGGTAAATGATGAAATCATAATTACTCAAATATATATTTTTTTTACCAGTAACTCGCTCATCCGAGGTTTCCGGTGCTGCAGAAAAAAAGCGGGCATAATATTTATGCCCTTCAACAAATTTAATATTTCCATACCAAAGCAAGTGACAAATCATTACAAAATCCGCACCAAGCTTCATTCGGAAATCAAAATTTTGCAAAAGTTCTCGTCTAAATAACGCCTGACACATAGCACACAGAGTTATGTTTTTTGTCGCTTGAAGAAAACGAGCAATTCGTCTTTTTGAAAACGTATGGATAGCCTTTTCCATTCGACCATAATCGATGCCATCTAGGATCTTATGTGGTATACCAAATGCCATTGACAGTGATTCATCATGATCGAGGGTTTCTTTCATCGCAGACAGGTAACCGTCCGAAATATAGTCATGCCCCCCAAGCCACATAAAATATTGTGAGTCAGAAATATCATATAAATGTTTGAAGTTTTCAAATGCACCTACATTTTTCTCTTGCCTAGTCAGGACAAATCGTTTATCGCGAGCACAGATATCATTGATAATGTTCCATGTATTGTCGGTTGAACAATTATCAGACACGTGAAAGCAAACATTGTCTTCATCTTGCCTAATTAAAGAAAGTAGAGTCTGCTCTATATATTTTTCTTCGTTGAAAACAGGAACACCAACATAGCATTTGAATTTTGGCATTTTGCAACCACCATTTAACTTTAATAAGATTTACATCTGTGCAAATGGAAAATAAACTCATCTACGTTGGTAGATGTAAAAGTCCGAGAACGAACCAGTTAAATGGTCTCCGGCATATGGATATATGTTATTGATTTTACTAGTCTGCAACCAATCCGGGAAATGCCTGGCAATATATTTTTCAATGTTTCTATGCTTAATATGCTTCGGGGATGACTCGTTATCATCCGTATTGCTAGAATATATAACAACATATTTATCTGCTACACTAAAAAGCTGTTTCATGTAATTAAAGAACACTGCGTCCTCAACTAAATGAAATATTACATCAAGCGATATAGCCAAATCTGCCCGATGTTCTTTCAGCTCATCAGCGATAAAAAAACTTTTTCTTACGTCATTTATGAATTTTTGTTTACAGATGTTTATAGCTGACGGACTGACGTCAACACCTATATAGAAATTATAATCTGCATACGACAATTGATTCCCATCGCCACACCCAAGTTCGATAACGCTATCAATATTGTTAACCTTTACGAATTTGTTCAATACTGCAGATTTGAACTCGGCAAATTTTTCATATGAACCAGCGCCAGAATTCCCACCGGTTGCATATCTTTTTTCCCAATATAGTTTTGAATTAAACTCCTCCATATCACCCCCGATTAAACTCACTAACAACGTCATCATAAAATGACTCTAGAATTTCGGTCTGCCTGACGATGTCAAAGTTATTCTTTACAAAAGCATACCCTTTTTTCCCCATGGCATGGGCTAGCTCATCATCCATCAGAAGCCGATATAAATATTCTGCTAACGATTTATCATCTCTTTCATCAAACGCATATCCGGTCTCCCCATGAATCAGTCCCTCCCCCTTCCCCCCTCTGGATGATGTGATGACAGGCACCCCTAAACTCTGAGCCTCCAACAAAACCAACCCGAATGCCTCCGATTCCCCATTACCGATAGTGATACTGGGCAAGCATAAAACCTTTGACTCTGATATTTCTCTCATCACATTAGCACTAGGTAGCACGCCTAAAAATGAAACATTTAGATTGTATATCTTGGCAAACTCTTCCAATCCATTACGCAGAGGACCATCACCGATGATTCGCAGATGCACACCATCAATCCTTTTTTGCAAGATGCGCATGGCCCTTAACAAAAAAATACAGCCTTTATTTTCTGTCAGTCTACCAACAAATATAACTTCCCTGTTGTGCTGTTTGAATTTCAGATTAAATTTTTCAGCATGCGAAACATCCACCCCTATCGGGATATGGGTCACTTTGGATGGAGATATACCGAACTCTATGGCTCGCTCCTGGATAGCCTTTGAGACGGCAATAAACCTTACTTTGGGATCTGTGGACATTTTCACCAGTTCTTCGGGATAAGTAATCATGCTCCGACCACCAAACCCATTCTGCCACCAATCATGATTTCTATTAATATCATAACCATGTAGTGTTACAACCAATGGAACATCCATTTCCTTAGCTAATGGATAAACGCGCAGTGCATCGACAGCAAAATGCGCATGAATTAGCTTATAACCAGCATCCTTAAATAAATTAGCCTTTGACAACAGAGACGAACGAACAAATTCATTTACGGCACGGTTCATTGACAAAGTTTTATAATGCTCCTCGTCTTTCAGCAGCGTATTCACTTCCAACCCCTGAAGCGACAAGCCGTTATCTAATCTGACCTCTCCCAAGATGGCTGGATGCCAACGTTTCAAATGACAAGTCTGAGCCAAGACAAATGTTTCAGAATATGGCAGAAGATGAGTTCTAAAAACCAGAAGCTTATTCATTATCAATTAACCACCATAGTTAAAATTCCGCCATAATGGCTTAGTCACGCAAGGGCATAAAATGACAATAAAATACATCAAAAAGCAACAACAGGTATATTTTCTGCATATATCTTTATATCACCGCTCATGCTTTCATGATGTTTATCAGTCATAGTTACCACGCAATCTAAACTTTCCCATAATGCTGGTGCGAGGTCTTCCACGGAAAAGACACACCAACCATAAAAAGACTCTCCACGCTTATTTTTATCAATCAGTCTTTGAATTGACAAATACGAAGCGTAGTTTTTGATAAAAAAACATGTGTAATCATTGCATCCCATTAACGCAACATTATTTTTGTTGTACCTGCGACACCACAAAACCAACCGTATACAGCGCCAATGTAGATGCAGCTGTTTTATTTTCCAGTTCCCGATCAAATTTGGGTAAAACAGCATCGCCAGCCATTCATAGCGATTAAATGCCTGATCATTAGCTGTCATTTTTTTAGGTAACAAGATATGGACCGCATACCCGGCCTGAGCTTGCCATGAAAAATAGTGTTGGTTCTCACGCAGAAAGGTCAATGAGTATGCGTAATCAAGAGAACGGGACACCATGCCAGACGCTGCGTCAGCGACATGACGCAGCGTCAACACCTGATCGATAAACAAGAAGCGATCCGTTTCTGCGCCAAGCCGTAATGCAAAATCCCAGTCCTGATGCCCTCGCAACTTGTCATTGAAACGTACCCTCTGTGCGAGTTCACGCGTGACGATGAGACAGCTCGATTGAATACCACCGACACGATTAGTACAAAACGAGTATTCAGCAACGCTCTCATCGGTGCGGCGGGCCTCCCGAGGAAAGGGAGCACTACGCTCACCATGGCTCACGTTCTGATACGGATGATGAATTACCTGCCAATGTGGCTCAATCGCTAATATCTGGTCGATGCACTCCAGTTTCTCCGGTAACCATTCATCATCCGAATCCAAAAAACATAGATACTCGCCTCGAGCAGCTTCGATGCCACGATTACGCGCATAAGCGCCGTTTCGGTTAGGCTGGTAGCAGATCAGCGAAAAGCGAGAATCAGCTAAAGTGGTCACTAAAGCTTGTATTCGCTCACCAAACTCGGGAGTTGAACCATCATCGATTATGATGACCTCAAAGTTTCCGAATGTTTGCCGAGAAAGTGAGTCCAGCGCCCGCTGTAACGGCTCATCCCGGTTATAGACCGGAATAATAATACTGAACCGCACATATGCTGCGCTCATCCCGACCTCACACCTTTTCCGCGATAACGATCATGAAACAGCCGTCGCTGCCAGGAACAATCTCTGGATTCTGGAGGTTTTGCTGCTTGCTGACTTTCTGGAGGCGGAAGCCACAGCGCGCCAGCATCGACTCCAACTCGGCATAGGTATAGTGCTTCACGTGATAGGGAAATTGTGCGGCACTAAAAGGCATTACACTCTCGTTCGGCGTCGACATCACTAGCTTGCCCCCAGCCCGTAGCCATTCATGAAACTGACCCAGTAGGTCTTCATCAAACGTCACATGCTCAATGGTTTCAAAACAGACAACTGCGTCAAAGGAAGCTGAATCCAGCTGCAGAGTTCTAGCATCGGCACACAGATGAGTAATCTTCGGCGAGCTATAGTGTTTTCGCGCATAAGCCAGCGCTTCGGGTTCAATATCGACGGAGGTGACCTGACAATTAAGCTGGTTAGCCAACAGTTGGCTGCCGTAGCCGATCCCGCATGCCAAGTCGAGCACTCGTTGCGGCATAACAGCGCGTAGGCACTCTGCCGCGAACCGGTAACGATTCAGGTGGTCCTGGCGGATATTACGCAAATCCGGTGCCACTTGTCGCTCACCACGCACCATCGACTGCCGAGCCGAAGCCTGTAATAGGTGGGTATCATCAGTCACGATGTTGATGTCAACCAACCCCTGGCGGGCGAGCAAAAAAGCCAGTCGTTTACTGTTATAACCAGACTTGTTGCAGCCCGAATAATGCGTCGAATAGCCCGGTAGCATGGGATTACCATCGTGCTGGGGGCCAAAGAGCCCGGCGAAGCTCTGACGAGCGACTGAGGTCACATCTCGTAAAGTCCCTTCATCCCACTCAGCCTGTAGCCACTGGCCCACGACGTAATCCAGATCGGGGACCGTAACCTGTAAGTGACCATTAACTGCAAGTTTATCGACTAGACGTGTTAACAGTGTATCTGCTTCCATACTGGTCAAGAATTGCAAATCCAGTACTTGGATCAACTCAAACTCGCTATCCAACTGATGTGCAATTTCAGGGATCGGACAACTCACCTCGGACTGTCCCTCGACCCGCAGAGTGACCTGCCCACAGGTTGCACGGGTTACCACCAGCGTTCTCATTTTATTCATCCTTTAACTGTCCGATATTGAATAAACATCGTTATATTTCAATTCCAAACTGCTGCATGTAAGGCCCGATTTTTCGTACTAAATCGCTCCCATCAACCCGGAACTGGTTTTGAACCATTTGCAACATCACCTCTTGCTCATCGGGGCACTCGCTTAACAATGAACGACCGTAAAAGTGCACAGGAATTCCAACCAAACGAGCCTCAAACAGAGTGCTGGAGTTGATACCGCAAATAAACTTGCTCGATAGCGCCAGCGTCATGAAATCGCCACTAACAATTTCACGGCCATGAAAATCATATGTGTCTCCCAGAGGATCCAGCGGGTGGGGCTTAAAGAGCAGTCGTTCGTTTCCGTGATCGCGGATCACATCGTCAATAAACTGCTGCATCTTGCCTCCATAGTTGGAATAGAGACGCACATTGGTGTCGGTAGCGATCTGTAAAGGCACAAGAACGGCATCCCCAGGAACCCATAGGCGCCCACCCAGAAGCCGTTCCCTCACTCTCACCAACTCCTGCTCAGCGTCATCTTTCTGGCATGGCATTAGCCCCATGCATCGCCCCAGGTTGACGCCTTGCCTATCGAGATAAACATGCTCCCTTTGCGGGAAAAAACCCAGTTCGGCATAGAGATATCGCTTCCCCATATCCTGCAGATACTGTTTTACGCTGTCATAGTAGGCCGGTGTACCATTCCAGATGATGGCGCCAAGTAGGCGTGAAGGGGGAATAGCCATAATCGCATGAGCATCATAAGAGCGGACAACTCTGCACAGAATCTGCCGCTGATGTAGCCAAGTCATAAGACTAGCCAACTGCTGAACATGGTGATCCAACATGCAGACAAGTAACAACACCGGCCAAGTCTCTGTATCGGCCAACGAATCGGCCAAAGGATCGAGCAAGGATGGCAGGATCTCTTCTGGCTCAAGAGCCACCAGCCTATGGCAGCCATGTTGCCGCAATTTGGTCATCACCTCCTGTTCATAGTCATAGGGAGAAGAACCAATGATGATGCTCAGATCATGCTGGCTCGCCTGCGTCATATCGATCACCGGGAGCCCGAACTTTTCCGAACAATCGCTCGTCATTGTATCGATCAGGGCAACAGGCAGTGGACGCTGCATCTCTTGTAACCGTTGCAGGATCAGTTGACTGTAATTTCCCATACCAGCCAACAGGTACCCTGATGAAGGCAGCTCAGCAATAGATAATGAGCAGACCCCTTGCCGACCGACGATCTCAAATCTCATGGCAACCCCCAACCATAGCTATCTCTGATCCTAGGGGGATATTTTTAACGACCATGTCCATCTTCCCTTCATTACGCAGACATCGGTGGAAGCCAGCAAATATCGAACTCTGCGTGATAGCGCTCATAAATATCTAGGCAGGCTCGGTTCTTTTGACACAGGTGATGCCAGCGCTCGGCCAATACACCATACTCATCTGGCAATGCATTATGCTTGAGTACCGCAACATGGTTCAGCCAATTGGCCACGCGGTACAGCTGCGAATCCGACAAGTTAGACGGTTGATCCACCAGCCATTCATGAACCTCCATATCTTGCTCAGTAGCTGAAACACCAAGCGAATCCAGATACTTGCTGACAATACGCCGGTAAAGCTCTCGTTGTCTTACTTTGCGCAATATGGACGATTGGGCGCCATGAATACGATACAGCATCAACACCTCACGCAAGTTGGCGAAACGAACTTCGGGCTTGCTGATAGCCATTCTGGTCCACAACTCGGTATCTTCAACATCCGTATATTCTGGGTCATATCGAAAACGCTTGTAAACATCAGCACGCACCAGAATCGCGTTGTGTCCAACTCCGTTACTAAATAGCAGAATCGCATTTTTGATAAAGTTATCATAAGGTCGGTAATGCCATACCTCATCACGAACACCGAACAGTTTCAGCCAACACCCTACTATATCTATATGCGGATGTTCGTGTAAAAATGCCATCTGTTTCTCTATCCGCTCTGGTAACGAAATATCATCCCCATCCATCCTGGCTATATATTCCCCCCGAGCTAGCAATAGCGCGTCGTTCAGACAATTGGCAATTCCCTGCTGCCGCCGGTGATAATGAATGATCCGACTGTCCTTTGCTGCCATCCTGCCAATTACGGATCCAGTTTCATCGGTTGAGCCGTCATCAAATATTATTATTTCCAGATTCTTATAGGTCTGCTTCAATATGCTATCCAGCGCATCTTCGATATAATTAGCACAGTTATGAACAGACATAATGACCGAAACCAAGGGTTTACTGGGTGTTTTTTCAAAACTTGAGCCAAAACTATTTAATGCATTACTCACCGCATCATCCATATCAAAATAGCGATACTCGGCAAGGCGGCCCAAAGCAATCAGCTGCGGGAACCGGGTCAACTCATCACGGCACGCTTGATAATGCTGTTTGGCTGCATCGGTAAATAGTGGGTAGTAGGGCTCTAGCCCCTGTTCCGGCTGATAGTCACAGGGATATTCGTAAACGATGCTGGTACCGGGATGTACCTGCCCGCTGAAATGCTTGAACTCGGTGATCCGGGTGAAGGCTTCTTCATTCGGATAATTGACGGTGGTGACCGGTTGAAATTGTTCCTGTGCCAGATGGCGATGCTCAAAACGCAGTGAGCGATATGGCAGGTAATTCCCCTCTGCCGGCAGCAGATGATCCAGCATCCCGGTATAGATCAAGGGGCCGTTAAATGGCTCTCCATCCAGCAGCACCCGCTTCTGCTGCCAATCCAGTCTGACGTGCTCTGCCATTGGGGTCGACAGCCTCACGTCAATCAGCGGGTGAGCGAGCATGCGCTCAAACATGGCGGTATAGCCTGCGGCCGGTACCGCCTGCCAGGGGTCGGTGAAGTAGCGATCATCCCGACTGACCACCACGGGTACCCGCGCCGTCACCTCGGGGGAGATCTGCTCGGGCGGTACCCCCCACTGTTTGCTGGTGTAGTTGACAAAAGCCTTCTGATAGATGAAATCCGCCAGTTCGCCCAGCAGGGGATCCTGCTCCTTGCGCAGTTCGAGGATCGGCACTCTGGCGCCATCCCCGAACCGGGTGCGCAGGGCCTCAATCATGGCGCTGGCCTTGTAGGCGGGGAAACAGCGCTCGATGCTGGTCAGATTGAACGGGATAGGCACCAACTGCCCGTCGATACGTGACAGTACGCGGTGCTCGTAAGGCAACCACTCGGTAAACTGGGACAGGTAATCCCACACCTCCTTGCTGTCGGTATGGAAGAGGTGCGGCCCATAGCGATGGATCAGCACGCCATGCTCGTCATACTCGTCGAAGCAGTTGCCCCCGATGTGATCGCGCTGTTCCAGCACCAGCACCTTCCAGCCAAGCTGGCTGGCCATGCGTTCAGCCATAACGGCGCCAGACAGCCCGGCGCCAATGACGATTGCCTGATAACTCACGCCGCTTCTCCAAACAGTTGTTGTACGACCCGGACGGGATGGGCTCGCTGCGCCCACGCCAGTTGATGGCGCTCGTCGAAGAACCAGCCAGGGGCCAGCTCCGCAACCTCTGCCGCCGACTGCTCGATGAGCTGAGTAAAGCGGGCGGCATCATCCTGCCGCAAAAAGTAGAGCGCGGCAGAGTAGTAGTGATGGGCACGCCCCTGGGCAATGACCACCGGGTCTGCACCGAATGCAGCGGCATTATCACAGGCGCGCAGCAGGTCGCGCAGCGACTGCTCACGCCGCTCTGCGGATTTGCGGGTCTGCCCGCCGAAGCTCTGGGTATGGAAGCGATAACGCCCCAGCAGCTCGGGGATGAAATCCAGGGTGCCCGGATTGAGGGAGAGATTCAGGATGTGCCAGGGATAATCGAGAATGATCTTGCACCCTTCATCGATGGCATCGGCCATGCCGTCATAGCGGCGGAACATGATGGAGCTGGCATTGACGAAGACCCCGAAGCGGATCAGCGCCTCCCGCGTCATCACGGGTTCGAGGTAACGGGCATTGTAGTAATCGTGGGTGAAGAGCTTGATGCGCGCATCGGTCTCATCATCAAACATCTCCGCCTCGTGATAGCAAAGCGTGCAGCCGGGGTGCGCGTCCAGATAGTCGGCCTGACGCTGCAGCTTGCCCGGCAAGGCCAGGTCGTCGCCATCCACATAGGCAAGGTAGGCCCCTTTTGCTTCGCCAAGCAGCCGCTTCTGGGTTCTGGCCAGCCCCATGTTCTGTTCGTTTTGCAGGGCCCGCAGGGCCGGCCACTGCCGTGCCAGCCGTTGCATGATGGACCAGGAGTCATCACTCGAGCCGTCATCGATGGCTATCACCTCGAACTCGAAATCCGTCTGCTGCTCGAGCAGGCTGAGCAGGCAGGGTTCGATGAAGCGTGCCAGATTGTAGACGGGCACCAATACGCTGACTTTCATAGGGAAATCCAAGGGAAAATGAATAGAAAAGAAGCGGATGGGAGAAAATGGGCAAGGCTACCGCACGGTCCCTGTCAACCCTTCTCCCTCTCTGTCAGGTTTTACTGCAAGAGGTATGCCTGACCAAGCTAATCCATTGAAGCTGCTGGATTTATGTGAGCCACACCCGATTATTCACGTCGGCTGAGGCCACGGCTGTACTGTTGCAGCATGTCGATGCCATCCCAGTGCCATTCGAATGCGAGCGCCTGTCCCGGTGCCACCACCCGGTCAATCCGGCAGGTGGGGGCAGTCGGCAGCGCCGCTTCGACCCCGGCCCTGTCACCGCCGACCCAGACGCAGGTCTGCATGTCCCAGGGCTGTGCCAGCAGCTCATTCAGGGTATCGGCCACAAATTCGGCAACTGTACCTCCTCCGACGTGTGCGAGCCGCAGCCCGCTCGCCGGAGTCAATAAGGTGACGCCGGGCAAGCTGGTCACCTTCATTGCCCCCTGCTCGGCGGCATTTTGTTGACTGTGGATGAGTCGTTCCATCGCCAGAGCGGGATCGGCGGCAAAGGGGGCAAACAGGGCTTCCAGCAGGCGGCGGCGCAACCCCTCGTCGGGCTCGCCCAGCCAGCAGAGGGTGGTTGGCGAGGCGCAGGCCTGCTGGTTGAAACGGGTGCAGTCCTGCTGCAAGGCAGCCAGTGCCCGTTGCCACTCTTGCGGATCCAGCCCGGCCAGCCAGCGGCTGTCGAGCACCGCCATCGAGCGGCGATCCGGAAATACCACTTCCTGTGCCATGGGGGCCAGGGGAATGGCCCGCACCTGGCGAATGGTCTCGTCGCCACCCCAGATGATGCGCTGCCGGCAGCGCGCCGACAGCCAGGCGGTGATGCCCTCGTCGTGGTTATAGCGAATGAAGCGGGTACGGGCGGCGATCGCTTGCCATTCACCGAGGCTGAACAGTTCGTTGAGGATCGCCAGCATGGCCTCCTGCTGCGGAGCGCGGCGTGACGACAGCCGCACCACGCAGGGATTGCCCATCAACAGGGCCATCAACCAGGAGTAGAAGGCCACCGTCGGCACGTTGGAGGGCACCAGGTGAAAGGTGACCCCCAGCGGCCCCCGTCCCTGCAAGCGCTGTTGTTCTCTGGCCAGCTGGCGGGGCCGCAGCCAGAAACCGAACGCGGCCAGATCAGGGTGACGACGCCCCTCTTGTTGCAGGCGGGCCGACAGCGCCGCCACGAAATCGCAGATGACGGGGGCAAAGCAGGGCAGCGGCTGCGGGCAGAAGGTTGGCCAGCCCGCCGTCGGGGCCACGAAGCTGACCGCCGGCCCCTCCTGCCAGAGCACTGTGGTCGCCCCGGACGGGGTCATTGGAAGGTGTCGCTGCATCCCCTCACCTCGGCGCCGTGCTGGCGTCCCGCTACGTGAAAATAACGGCCATGGCGGCCACAAGGGCAGTCATCCTCTCCCAGCAGCACACCGAGATCCTCGCTCAGCAGGCTGTGGCCGGGATAACTGCCGGGGATGGCGGAGAGCACCTGCAGCAGGCCTGGACTGCCAATCCCGAGCGGCTGATGGGTGAGCGGATCGCGCACCTGTACATCGGCAAACACGGGAGCATGCAGGTGTCCCTGCTCGCACTCGACGAAGATGGAGCCTACCTGCTCCACCATGCCGTAGAAGTTGTGTACCCGAGCCAACCCCAGCTGTTCGCGGCAGCGGGCCTTGAAGGCGGGATTGTCCACCGCTAGGTGCTGCAGCTTCTTCCAGCCGCCGCTGTGAAACAAAATGCCCTGTGTCAGCGGCAGTTGCAGGCCGCGCTCGCGCAGCGGCTCCAGCAGGCATTGCCAGACCATGAAGGTGAAGCCGAACAGCAACACCGGCTGGCCGGCATATTTGTCACAGAAGGCCTCGATGACAGGCCAGTTGGGCCGCATCTGCTCGTCGAGGGCATAGGTGTGATCACGGCCGAGGAAAGAGAGCCCCAGCGCGCCCGCGCCGCGCGCCGAAAAGCCGCTGCGGTTCTGGATGAGGGCGGGTTGCTCCACCAGCAGCATGGGCAGGCGCTGCTTGCCGACAAACTCCTGCAGGATCTTCACCAGCACCTTGCTCTGCAAGGCGGCGGTCTCCCGATCCAGCACGATCCGTGATGGTGAACCCGTGGTGCCCGACGAGGTGAGCACCTTGAACACTTCGCTCTGCGGCACGCTCTGCCATTGGGCCAGTTTGAACAGCCGGGCTGCCAGGTAGGGCAGCGCATCGTAGTCGGTCGCCGCGGCCGTCCAGCCGAAGGCTTGCAGCACATTGTCATAGGCCGTGCAGTGTGCCTGATGGTGCGCAGTCAAGGTGTTGAGCCGCGCCAGCAGCAGCGCCTGTTTGGCGGCCTGGGGCAGGGCGAAGATCGGCGCGCTCAGCAGCTGCTCCATCACGCCTCCCCCGCCAGTCTGGCCAGGGCGGCGTAGTCAATCTTGTGATTGGCGGTGCGCGGCAGTTGTGTCACCTGCACCACTTGCACCGCCCGCGGCGGGGCCTGCAGCCACTGCGCCAGCTCGCGCTGCAAGCAGTCGGTCGTCAAGTCATCGCGGGGCTCGACGGCCACCAGCAGGCAGTCGTCACGCCCGCCGCAGGCCCCCGTCCAGCCCCAGCGATGGAGCTGGCTCTCGACCTCCGCCAGGCTGACCCGCTTGCCGAACAGCTTGAGAAAACGGCTGAGCCGGCCGCAGATGTAGTAGCGGCCCGCCTCGTCACAGCGGGCCAGATCGCCGGTAGCCAGCTCCTGCAGCTGGGCGCCCAGCGCCAGATCCTCGGCCGTAACGGCGTAACCCAGCATGACGTTGTCGCCGCGATAGACCAGCTCCCCCTCCCCTGGCTTGCCCCCCTCCTGCGCGCGCAAGGTGAACTGGCCGCCGGGAATGGCGCGACCGATGGCATCGGGATGAGCGGCCACCTCGGGCGCTGCCAGCCAGGCCATGCGGGCGGTGGCCTCGGTCTGGCCGTACATGACGAAAAAGCGCCGCTCCAGCCGCAGGGCCTGCTCGGCAAACTGCTGTGCCAGCGCGGGTTCGAGACGCCCGCCCGCCTGGGTCAGGGTCTGCAACGAGGGGTAGCGGGCCCAGTCAAAGCGCAGCCGGGCCAGCATCTGATAGGTAAAGGGCACCCCGGCAAAGCTGCTCACGCCGTGCAGATCGACCTGCTGCCAGAAGTCGCGCTCCAGCACGCTCCCTTCGTGCTGCACCAGGGAGGCGCCCACCAGCAGATGGCTGTTGAGCACCGACAGGCCGTAGGAGTAATACAGCGGCAGGCTGGTGATGGCCCGCTCGGCCGCGGTCAGCGCCAGATAATCGGCGATGGAGGCGGCGTTGGCCGCCAGATTGCGCCCCGACAACCGCACCCACTTGGCGCTGCCGGTGCTACCCGAGGTCGGCAGCATTACCGCCAGCGCCGGGTGCAGGGCGGGCGTCGCCGCGGCGAGCCGCTCCAGCTGGCCGGTGTCATTGACCCGCCAGCTCACGCCAAACTGCCGGCAGCTGGCATCGTGCTGACTCGCAGGGAGGGCCGGGTCTGCCAGCATTACGACATGCCCCAGCTTGAGCGCGGCCAGATAGTGCAGCAGGTGGACGGTGCGGGTGAAAAAGGGCAGATAGACCAGGCTGCGCTCGTCCGGATAGCTGGCCACCAGCCGCGCCACCCGCCGTGCCAGCTCGCCGTAGGAGAGCCAGCCCTCTTGCGGGTCGCGCCAGGCCGGTGACGGGTTGTCTTCCCGCAGGTGGGCAAGCAGTGCGTGCGCGTGATCCATCAGACCGTCATGCCTCCATCCACACCGATGACCTGACCGGTCACATAACTTGCCAGGTCGGAGGCGAGAAACAGCGCCACCTTGGCCACCTCGTCCGGGGTGCCGATGCGCCCCATGGCGATGCTGGCGAGCCGCTCGGCAAACTTGTCGTCCGGGATGGCGTGGGCCATCTCGGTGTCGATGAAACCCGGAGCGATGGCATTGACCCGGATCTGGCTGGCGGCCAGCTCCTTGGCCAGCGACTGGGTGATGCCGATCACCGCCGCCTTGCTGCCGGCATAGCTGCAAAGCCCGGCGGCACCCACCCGCCCCATCAGGGAGGCCAGATTGATGATGCTGCCGCCACCGCTGCGCTGCATCAGGCGGGTGGCATACTGGCTGCAATAGACCACGCTGAAGGTGTTGTGGCTGAAGGTCTGCTCCAGCTGGGCCTGATTGACCATGCCGAGCAGCCCCTCTTCCAGTATGCCGGCATTGTTGACCAGTACGTCCAACTGGCGCGTCTGGGCAAACAGCTGCTGAAAGGCCTGCTTGACCGCCTGCGGCTGCGCCACGTCGACGCAGAGCGAGTGACAAGGCACGCCGAACTCGGCGCCGAGCTCATCGGCCAGCCGGCTCATGGCCGCCTCGTCGCGTCCCGCCAGCCACAGCTCGGCCCCCTGCGCGGCAAACAGCCGGGCAATGGCGAGCCCGATGCCGCGCCCGGCGCCGGTGATCAACACCCGCTTGCCTTGCAGCAGCCCCTGCATCAGAGGGCGACCCCGTACTTGGCGAGGATCTCCCGCGCCTTGGCGACCGAGCTCATGTCGATGATGTCATCGGTATCGAGCAGCACGCCGTAGCAGTCCTCCAGCTGGGCGATCAGGCCCATGTGGGCGACGGAGTCCCACTGGGGAATGCTGTTGTAGGCCAGCTGGTCGCTGACACTGCCGACGTCGATGCCGAGGGCATCGGCAAAAACCTGTTCCAACGCTGTAGTCATCTGAAAAATCTCCGTAGCCGTTCTCGGGCGGCATAATAATCGGCGGGCTGCAGTTCGAGGGCGATGAAGTCGCCCTGTTGCCCCTGTTGGCGATAGCCGAGCTGTGCGTTGAGGCGCAAGGCGGCGTCGTTGCCGGTGCGCACCAGAGTGCGGATGCAGCCGAGCCGGAAGGTATCGAAGCCCTGATCGAGCTGTGACAGGGCGGCGGCGACGGCCAGCATGGGGTGACGCACGCTGGAGCGGCCCAGATAGAGGCCGGCATCGGCCACCGGCTGCCCCTGCAGCGATTGCCGCGTCTCCCCTTTCAGGTTGACGTAGCCGGCCCGCAGACCGCGGCACCAGAGCACCCAGTGCTGCTGGTCAGACCGTTCCAGGCTGCTGACGAACCACTGCCGTTGCTGGCGGGGGGAGATGAGCGCCTGCTCCACCATCTGCAACCGCACCTCGTCCAGGTTGCGCCAGCGTCGCAGGGTGGGCAGATCCCAGGGCTGGAGCGGGCGCAATTCGACACCATAACTCATGTTCAATACCAACGACGTCCCATCACTTGCCCATGTTATCGACCATCACCGGGCAATTCCGTAGCAAAGCTCAATAATATAAGATGAAAACTCGGTATAATCTCAAAAATAATCAACGAGTTGTCATCAATTATCCGGCTCGGCGACCACGTCGGGCTCCTCAGGGAGAGAGCATCATGGCCATCGCCATCATCCCGGCACGGGGCGGCAGCAAGCGCATTCCCCGCAAGAACATCCGCCCCTTCTGCGGCTTGCCCATGATTGCCTACGCCATCGGGGCAGCCAGAGACTCGGGCTGTTTCAGTCGGGTGGTGGTCTCCACCGATGACCCTGAGATCGCCGAGGTGGCCCGTCGCCTCGGGGCCGAGGTGCCCTTCCTGCGGGGCGCCGCGCTGGCCGATGACCATACCGGCACCACTCCTGTGGTGATCGACACCATCCAGCGGCTCGACCAGCTTGGCATCCAGGCAGAACACTACTGCTGCATCTATGCCACCGTGCCGCTGATCCAGGCCGCCGACCTGCACGCCGCCCACCACCGCCTGCTCGCCAGCAAGGCCCCCTTCGTCTACACGGTGGCCGAATTCGGCTTCCCGATCCAGCGGGCGGTGCGCATGGACGCGCAAGGCAGGGTCACACCGTTCTGGCCGGAGCAGATGGCGAAACGCTCCCAGGATCTGGAGCCCGCCTATCAGGATGCCGGCCAGTTCTACTGGGGCAGTCGCGCGGCCTGGCTGGGAGGGATCAGCCCGGTGGGGGGAGAGGGGATCGGCCACATATTGCCGCGGCACAGGGTGGTCGACATCGACACGCCGGAAGATTGGCACCTGGCCGAACTGCTCTATCAAGTGCTGGCCCAAGATGACGTTTAAGGTTGCCTTCCGGCTCGACGCCGGCGCCGATATCGGCTTGGGCCACCTGATGCGCTGCCTGGCCATCGCCGATCGGCTGCACGCCGCCGGGACCGAGTGCCACTTCCTCTGCCACGATCTGCCGGCGCACCTGCTGCCGCTGCTGCAGCCCCATCACCATCATCCCCTGAGCGCGTTGGATGACGCCGGCCCGCTGCCCGGCTTGCAGCCCGATTGGCTGGTGTTCGATCACTACCAGATTGACCAGCGGCTCGAAACCCAGCTGGCCGCCCACTGCGGCCGCGTGCTGGTGATCGATGATCTGGCCGACCGACCGCACCACTGCCAGCTGCTGCTGGATCAGGGCCCCTTGCGCCGCACCGCCGATTACCAGCCGCTCACCCCCGCCGGTTGCCGGCTGCTGCTGGGCACCGACTATGCCCTGCTGCGCCCCGCCTATCGCCAGCTGGCACGTCAACATACAGACCGGTGGCAAAGGGGGCTCGTCTGCTTTGGCGGCGCCGATCCGGCCGGCGCCTGCCTCATCACCCTCAACAGCCTGGCCCGGCAGCCTTGGGCCCGCACCATCCGCTGGACCCTGGTGGCGGGCGGGGCCAATCCCTTCTGGCCCGAGCTGGAACAGAGGGTGGCCGAACTGACCCACCTCGACCTGGTGCTGTTGCGCCAGAGCGACCAGATGGCCGACCTGATGAGCCGGCACGACTTCGCCATCGGCGCCGCCGGCGGCATGACCTGGGAGCGGGCCTGTCTCGGCCTGCCGACCCTGGCGGTGCCCATCGTCGACAACCAGCAGTTCAACGACCAGGTGATCGCCCGCTTTCGGCTGGCCGAGCGGCTGACCCTGAGCGAGCTGGCCGAGCCTGAGCGGCTGCTGCAGGCCCTGCAACGGCTTGAACAACAGTCAGACGACTACCGCCGCCGTGGCCAGCAGCAGGTGGACGGGCTGGGGCTGGATCGGCTCACCGCCCGGTTGCTGCCACAACCGGATTATCAGCTGTTACCAGATGGCCAACAGTGGCAACTACGCCATGATGGCAAACTGCTGCTCACCCTGACCCTGAACGGCCAGCGGCTGACATGGCAGGCCACTCAGCCACTTCAGCCCACGGCGTGGCAAGAGCTGGCATATCGCTTGCAGACAATTTTCTCCCAATTTCCCCTCTATCTTGCCGAGCCACCGCAGATAGCGCCCCCTGCCCCTTGGCAGCCGGCGCCGCAAGGCTGGCAACTTGGCACAGGAGTCTGAACACAGATGCAGATCGCCCATCAATCCATCGGCCCGGCGCAGGCTCCCTACGTGATCGCCGAGCTGTCGGCCAACCACAACGGCAACCTGGAGCGCGCACTGGCCATCATGACCGCCGCCAAGGAGGCCGGGGCCAACGCGGTCAAGCTGCAGACCTATAGGCCCGACACCATCACCCTCAACAGTGACAGGCCCGAGTTCCAGATCCATGGCGGCCTCTGGGATGGTCACAACCTGTATGACCTCTATGAGTGGGCGCACACCCCCTGGGAGTGGCATCAGGCCCTGTTTGCCAAGGGGCGCGAGCTGGGACTGACGGTCTTCAGCAGTCCGTTCGACTTCAGTGCGGTGGATCTGCTGGAATCCCTCGACTGCCCGGCCTACAAGATCGCCTCCTTCGAGCTGGTGGACCTGCCCCTCATCCGCTACGCCGCCCAGACCGGCAAGCCGCTCATCATGTCCACCGGCATGGCGAACGAGGCCGAGATCGCCGCCGCAGTCGAGATGGCACTCAAGCACGGCAACGGCCAGCTGGCCCTGCTGCACTGCGTCAGCGGCTATCCGGCGCCGGCAGCCGAATACAACCTGCGTACCATCCCCATGTTGCGCCAGCGCTTCGGGGTCGAGGTGGGGCTCTCCGATCACACCCTGGGGTCCGCCACGGCCATCGCCGCCACTGCGCTCGGGGCCACCCTCATCGAGAAACACTTCACCCTGGCCCGCGCCGACGGCGGGCCGGATTGCGCCTTCTCCATGGAGCCGGCCGAACTCACCGAGCTGGTGGCCTCGGTCAATACCGCCCATGCCGCCCTCGGGGTGGCCGATTACCAGCTCACCGCCAGTGAACAGGGCAACCGCGCGTTTCGCCGCTCCCTCTATCTGGTCAAGGAGATGGCAGCTGGCGAGGTGCTCACCGCAGAACATATCAAGTCGGTGCGCCCCGCCCTCGGCCTGCCTCCCGCCGATTACGATCGGCTCATCGGCAAGCGGGTCAACCGCAGCCTGAGCGCCAATCAACCGCTGAGCTGGGAGTGGATAGACAAAGATGAGTGATGATCTGTTCAACCAGCACGGCAGGCTCATCAGTCAGCGCTGGCCCGCCCTCTGGCCCCGCCTGCTGGCACAGGACGTGGAAAGCCTGCCGGCCGAGCTGACCGAGGGGCTCGGCTCCACCCTCAGCCTCCACGGCATCCAGCTCACCAGCCGACACGACCGGGTGAAAGAAGCTGAACTGCAGGCCGCCAGCCTGCCCGAGCAAGCTGTGTTGCACCTCTACGGCACCGGGCTTGGCGATCTGCCGCGCGCCCTGCTGGGGCGCAGCAGCCTCAAGCGGCTGGAAGTGAAGATCATGAATGGCGCCCTGTTTGCCCTGGTGCTGCGGCTGCTGGACCAGCAGGACTGGCTGACGGATCCCAGGGTCGAGCTGATGATGGCCGGCGACGAAGGCGAGGTGCGGCTACCCTTCTTCGCCCTGCCGCCCGAGCTGCTGCTGGTGGAAGATGCCGCCGCCCGCATCCGCGACCGGCTGGTGAGTGAAATAGACTTGCCGTTCGCCCGGGCCAGGTTCGATGCCGAGCACCCCGACGTCACTAGGCGGCTGGCCGAAAACCGCGATCTGCTGGCCAGCGACGGCGATGTGGCCTCCCTGTTCGGTCTGGCTCAGGGCAAGCAGGCGCTGATCGTGGCGAGCGGCCCGACCCTGCAGCACAACCTGGCCACCCTGCAGGCCCAGTTGCAGCGCCGTCGGCAGGACTATCTGCTGATCAGCGTCGATACCGCGCTGGCGTTCTTGCTTGGCCACGGCATCCGGCCCGACATCGTCGTCACCATAGATGACGCCATCCACGGCAACCGGCTACCCGCCGCCCAGTCGGCCCAGACCACCCTGGTCTACTACCCCACGGTTCCCACGGCAGCCCTGCTGGCTTGGCAGGGGCCGCGCAAGACCGCCTACTCCCGCAGCCCCATGTACCAGCAGTTGCGACAGACGCTCCCCAAGGGGGTGCTGCACTCGGGCGGCAGCGTCATTCATCCCGCCGTGGATCTCGCCGTGCAGATGGGTTGCCGCCAGGTCATCCTGCTGGGCACCGACTTCGCCTTTCCCGGCGAGCTCACCCACTCGGGCTGGGCCGACGGCGCCCTCGGCCCCAGCGCCGCGCTGGCGCTCAGCTGGACCCTCGACGGCCATGGCCGGCGGGTCAAGACCAATCCGAACTTTTCCGCCTACCGCACCGAGCTCGAGCGCTACATAGCGCGCCACCCCGAGGTGCAGTTCTGGAACTGCAGCAGGGAGGGGGCGGAGATCGCCGGCTGCCACTATCACCCGGAGTACGTGCAATGAAAAACGGCCAGATCACCCGCCTCACCGCCCTGGCGCACCAGTTTCGGCTGGGGCAGTCGGTCGCCGCGAGTCAGGCACTGCCGGAACTGCTGCAAGAGGTGCTCACCGAGCAGGGCAACCTGCCGCCCGGACTGGTAGCCGCCCTGCTGCAGTGCCAGGAACGCCAGGACTGGCTGGGACTGGCCGACTACCTCGAATATGAAGTGGTGCACTGCCTGTCGACCCCGGCCGGCGACACCACCACAGGAGACCATTGATGATCAAGGCCATGTCCAACGCCTCCGAGCAGGAGCTGTCACGCCGTCAGACCTTCAGCGAGTTGCTGCACGCCAGCCCGCTGCCCGCGGCAGAGCTGCAGAACAACCTGGGTCTCTACCTCAAGCGCCAGTCGCTCTCCCGCATCCTGTTCATGCACGAGCTGTATCAGAAGATCGTGCCGGTCCACGGCGTCATCATGGATTTCGGCACCCGCTGGGGTCAGAACCTGGCGCTCTTCTCCTCGTTTCGCGGCATGTATGAACCCTACAACTACAACCGCAAACTGGTGGGGTTCGATACCTTCAGCGGCTTCCCTTCCCACGCCCCGCAAGATGGCAGCGACGCCGCCATCCAGCCCGGCGCCTACGGGGTGACGCCAGGCTATGAACAGCATCTGGCCCAACTGCTCGCCGCCCATGAGGCGGAAAGTCCCCTGGACCATATCGTCAAGCATGAGCTGGTGAAGGGGGATGTGACCGAGACGCTGCCGGCCTATCTGGCTCGTCAGCCGGAGACCATGGTCGCGCTGGCCTATTTTGACTTTGATCTCTACGAGCCGACCCGCCGCTGCCTCGAGCTCATCAAGCCGTACCTGACCAAGGGATCAGTGCTGGCATTCGATGAGCTCAACTGGCCCGCCTTCCCGGGGGAGACCCTGGCCCTCAAGGAGGTGCTGGGGCTGGATCGCTACGCCATTCGCCGCACCCCGCACAACCCGGGACCAGCCTATCTAGTGATCGAGTAGTCCGGTTGCGGGCTGAGGCGACGCAGCAGCCCGGCATCCAGCAGCATCCGCGCCAGCGGCTCCACCCGCCAGAATGGCGCCCCTATGGTCTCGGCAATCTCGAACAGGGTCAGCTTGCCGTCGCTGTAGGCCAGCAGATTCATCATCTCCCGCACCTGCCAGCCCGAATAGCGGGTCGACAAATCCGGATAGAGCCCCCGCTTGCCGAGCTGGGGTTCGCCCAGCACGGTGACCTCGCAGCGCTCGTCCAGCTCCAGACACTCGATGGCGCGGCGCAGCGCCATGAAGCCGCCCGCCAGACCGGCCGGCGTCACCAGCGAGAGGTCATCGAGCGAGGTGTGGTACTCGGCATAACAGCCGTATCGACTGCGCATCACCGAGGTGACCGGCAGATCGATGCCGGGCGCGCACAGCTGCCGCTCGTTGGAGCCCCGTTCCAGGAAGCTGTACGCCTTGTAGCCCGGCGCCAGATGCCCGAGCACATGGCGACCGATGCGGTCCGCCAGCGTGTTGCCCTGGCGGGAAGGGAGGAAGGAGTAACTGCGGTCATCGCCAAGACAGGTCAGGTTGAAGCCGGCCAGGGTACGCTGCTTGAGCTGGGCCAGATGGCGGGAGAGATAGACGATGGCACCCAGGGTTTCAGGCACCAGCATCAGCCGGTAGCTGTAGCGACGTGTGGGCAGTGACGCCAGCCAGGCCATCAGGAAGACACCGACACAGGGGCCGGAGAGCTCGTTGTTGGCCATGGAGGGGTGACAGGTGTAGCTCGACAGCAGGATCTCCTGCTCGCTCTCTCCCGGCAGCACCCAGTCACCATAGGTCAGCGAACCCGGGGCCAGGGTGGCATCGATCACCACCTGATATTCCCCCTCCGGCAGCGCCTGACGCAGCCGATGGGGCAGACAGAAGCCCCAGCGGCGCTTGTAGTAGGAGGTCACATAGGGAATGGCGTCCGGCTGCTCGGGCAGAGAGTGAAGGTGGGGCTGCAGCTCGGCCAGCGAGAGGGTGCAGCGTACAGGCTCCGAGTAACCGACCAGATGCAGGTTGTGATCCTGGAAGTCCACCACCCTGCGTCCATCCGGCCCCACTATGTAGGCCTCCCGCACGTTCCACTCGTCAGGCACTGTCCAGTCGAAGCACTCGGTGCCGCTGGCTACTTCATGGATCTGCAGCTCGGGCAGGCAGTGCTCGCGCCACAGGGCCAGCGACTGCCGAACCCCGTCCCCGGTCAGGCTGCGATTGAGCGGAAACAGCAGGGTGAGCAGCCGATACAGCTGCTCACCGACTTGTGCCTGATCGTCCCAGTCGGTGGGCAGATAGCCGCTCTTGGGTGAAAAACTCATGGGGTGGGTGCCTCGATCAATTCGACAATGTGGCCTAGCGGGCTCAGGAAAAACTGGACGTGGGCGCCGCCAAACGCGATGGCCGGCTGGCTGGGCCCGAGGGGCAGGTGGCGCTGCGCGCGCAGCCGTTCGGCACTCTCCTGCAGGTTGCTCACCCGATAGGCAAGGTGGTTGATGACGTTGCGCCGGGTCTTGAGCACCTGGGCGACCGGGCTCTCCTCGCCGGCCGGGGCGACCAGCTCGTAGCAGAGACCATGGTCGTCATGCACGAACTGCACCCAGACCCGTTGCAGCGGATCTTCCACCGCCGCCGAGAAGCGGCTCAGCCCCAGCACGTCGCGACAATAGGCCACCCCGCTCGCCAGGTCCGGCACCACCAGTCCGATGTGATCAAACTGCATGGGACTCTCCTCCCGCCCGGATCAGGGCGTATGGGGCCGCCGCCAGCAACTCGCCGGCAGCCAGGATGAAGTCGCGGCACGATACAGCCCAGACCGGCACCCGCTGGCACAGCGTCTGGCGCCAGGCGCCCCGCTCCTGCAGCAGGGCCACCAGCCGGGAGAGGTCGATTTCGCTTTCCAGCGACAGGTCGCGCACATAGTAATCCGCCTGCCACTCCCGCACGCGGCCATCGACGCGCACCTGGCCCGCAAACATCTTGTGATGGCGGTAGGGGACGGCCAGCCGCTGCTCCACGTAGTGGGTGAAGGTGATGCGGTCGGGGTGGCAACCCAGCCCCAGCAGCCAGCCGTCCTGCTCCGCCAGCCAGCCGAACGGGCTCTCCTGACCGAAACAGTCGTGACACTCCCGGGCCACCAGCGCAGGCCCCTGCGGGCCGCTGATTGCCATGCTGAAGACGGGATCCCGCGTGCGCACCACCCCTTCGCGCTGGCGGAACAGCTCCGTCATCAAGCCCACCTTGCTCGGGGTCTGCGCAGGGTCGAAGCACTCGTCCGCCATCGGGCTGTAACTGAAGGTCGGCACCAGCAGGTGCCCGCCCAGCCACTGCTCGAGGCATGTCCAGAAGGCCGCGATACCCGCGGCGTTGCCCATGCCGGCAAACTGGGCCACCACCATGGCATCCGAGTGCACCATCAGGGCGCCGCCTCTGGGGATCCCCAGCTCGGTCAGCGCCTGCTCGAGCGCCTGTTTCAAACGGCAACCCCTTTACTCTGCAAGGCTTGCTGGATGTCGGCCAGGCTCTTCAACTCGGCCAGCTCCTGCGGCTCGAACCGCACGGCATAGTGCTGCTCGACCAACAACAGCAGGTTGAAGTGCCCCAGAGAGTCCCACTCGGGAAAGCTGCCGAGGGCAGATTGTGCGTTGATGCTGGCCTGGGGGAACTGCTGGTGTGCCAGCGCGATAAGGTCATTCATTGGCATAAAACTCCAAAAACGGGAGAGAAAGAGAGCAGAGATCCAGACTGAGGAACAGCTCGTCCGCCAGCGGCAGCAACCCCGCTGGAGTGGTTATCGGCCGGGTTGGCAGGCTCGCCAGAAAATCCCGCGCCGGCTGGTTGCGGGTGGTGGCAACCAGGCTGATGACCAGCTCGGTCACGCCTTGCGCCCGCAGATGGTTTGCCAGTTGCGCCAGCAGCCAGTATTCGAAGCCGCGCCCCAGCACCCGGCAGCTGATGGCCAGGGTATCCAGCAGCGCCCTGCCCTCATCGAGCGGGCGCACCACTAGCAGCGCCGTCATGCCGTGATCGGCAAATCTGTCTCGCAGACTGGCCAGCCAGACCTCGCCCCCCTCGGCGGCCAGCCGGGCCAGCTCCGCCGCCTGATAGCGGCGGCCGGAGAGGTTGAACTGATTGGTCTTCTGGCTGAGCTGTTCGGCTCGCAACTGGTTGCCCGGGGAGAGCGGCTGCCAGTCGGCCTGCAGCGCCAATTGCCGCAGGAAGGCGTGCTCGTCGCCCAGTTGCCGGCGCACCGCCTCGGCCTCGGCCTGGGCCTGATAGGAGTGCTGCCGCAGGCCGTCATCCCGGCTCTCGTGGCGACTGCACAGGGCCGGCAGCGTCAGCAGGACATCCGGCCAGCTCCAGAGATCGGCCGGCGGGGTAATCACAAGCACCTCGG
Organism: Aeromonas sp. s5; assembly: GCF_040907865.1. NCBI lineage: Bacteria > Pseudomonadati > Pseudomonadota > Gammaproteobacteria > Aeromonadales > Aeromonadaceae > Aeromonas > Aeromonas sp. s5. The sequence goes on along the minus strand of NZ_JBFOCO010000022.1, from coordinate 82,879 downwards.
GGCAGTTGGCCCGCACCTCGGCTCGCTCCAGCTCGCTGTCATCCCAGAAGACCAGGCTGTCCAGCCCGACATTGAGGCGGGCTGCCAGCCGCCGCAGCCCCTGGGATTTTGGCTCCCAGCCGATCTCGGCGGCGGCGATCTGCGCCCGTGTCAGCACCATGCCCGGATGCTCGTCAAACAGCCGCCACACATCGTCCGCCAGATTCTTGGAGCAGAGCGCCAGCACTATGCCCTGCCCGTGCCAATGACTGGCCGCCTGCTGGAAGGCCTGGTAGAGCCGGCCCATCCCGTCCTGTCCCAGCAGGACGCCACCGACACCGTCTTCGCCGACCACGCCGCTCCACAGGGTATTGTCGCAGTCGAGCACCAGCACCTTGTGGGCGGGTTGCTGCAACCGCTGCAGCAAGGGGAGCATCCACTGCGCCAGGCTGGCCAGACCGGCCATGGAGAAGGGGCAGGACATCAGATAGAGGTTGCGCCGATCGAAGCAGTGCTGGCGGCCATGCTGTTGCAGCCAGAGCGGCAGGTGCAGGTCGTCCAGGCCGGGTTGCTGCAGGCGCAGGCGGGCCATCTGCTGCTCGAACGCACTGGCCAGCGCGGCGAGCACGGCAGGGGCCGGGCCATAGACACAGAGCGGGGCATGGCTGCAGGCCCCCACCAGCAGATGATCCTGCGGGCGGCGCTGCAGATGCTGCAACAGAGGCTGGCAGAGCGCGTCGACGAAGGCGGCAACCGCCAGCTGCTGATCGTCCTGCGCCAGACGGCCCCACTCCTGCAGGGTCCGGGCGGGCACCAGATCTTCCCACAACCAGATGATGATGTGGGTTCCGGCCGCGGCATCGGCGCTCTGGTGCATCAGGGTCTGCAACCACTGGCCATGGGGGGCCACCTGCACTTCGCCGTATTCAGCCAGGGGGCGCCAGGCGAGGTTGCCCGGCATCAAGAACGAACTGCCACTGAGATGAAGCATGGTCATGACCTTCCCCCTGCACTACCGGGACCATCCCGGCGACCGACAAATGGGATGATCGTGTTTGATCTTCATGAAAAACAAAAGCTTTTTTGGCCGTATTCAGTAGTTGATGCTGACGTAGGGCACCTCCTCCACCTGCCACAGCTGCTTGAGGTAGACAGTCAGCACGAAGAAGAAGTTGGCCAGCAGGTTGGCGAAACGATAGAGGATGGGGTCGAAGCGCACCCCGCTCTCCTCCAGCCGCACCAGCAGCCGCACCACCTTCTTGCTGCCGCAGCGGCACAGATGCAGGGTCGGGATCGGCTGCGGCCCTTGCGGCAGCACGAAACCGGTGACCCGGCCGCGGCTCGCCTCGTTGTAGTGATCGTAACGCCCCTTCAGCCACGCCAGATCCTCCTCGAAGATGCCGAGCCTGCCGCGCACCGAGCCGTTGAGGTTGTAGATAAGCCGCTGCAGCGCCGCGAGATCCGCCTGCATGGGCTCAATCTCGGCATCCGGAGTCAGGAGTGACAATACGGCGCCCACCTGGCAGCAGAGCTCGTCAGTGGCGATCTCGTAGTCACACTGGAACTGGGTCTCGAAGATGAAGGGGTAGCAAAGCTCGCGCTTGTCTCTGGGCTTTTTCGGGTTCATGGGGCAGCCGGATCGGGAAAAAGGCCAGTTTGCCAGCCCCTGCAGGAGCTGGCAAACGGCCGGTCATGGTCCTTCTCGATCCAAAACGGCTCAAACGCTCTTGCTGCTGGCATCCGTCGCCGGCTGGAACTGGCCGATCATCCGCAGCGCATCCAGCATCCGCTGGTTGAAGCTGGTGAAGCTGCCTACCTGGGCCGGATCGCTCTGGCCACGGGCCGCCAGCACCGCCGGCGTCAGCGCCTGCTGCTGGGATGCCGGCAGCAGAGAATCGGCCTGCTGCTGCACCTGGCCTAGCTTGGGCAGGTAGTCGGCCAGCGGCTTGAGCATATCCTGCAGGGAGTGCGCCCCCTGATAGGTCTGGCTCAGCTTGAGGCTCTGCTTGAGCTTGAGCGAATAGGAGGCCAGCTGGCTGTCATCCAGCTTCAGCTCGCCCGCCTTCTTCAACAGGTCGTCGAAATTGCCGGAGAAGAAGCTGCCGGCCAGATCGTCGATCCCCTTGACCAGCTTGCCGATGGAGTCCATCTCCTCGCTGCTCAGGTTGCCCTCCAGCGAGAAGCTGAAACTCTGGCTCGACTTGAGGCTGAACTGGCTGCCGCTGTCATCCTTCTGGGACTTGGTCTGCCAGCTGTCGTTGAAGCGCAGCACCACCTTGTCGCCATCCTTGGTCTGGATCTCCAGCGAGCCCTGCTGGCGGCTGGCCATCTCGGCCTGCCCCATGTCGGTGGTAGAGACCTTGCCGAAGAACTCCTTCTCGAACTGGTCGAGCCCCTCCTGGATCAGCTTGTAGCTCTGATCCATGCCGGTCTTGATGTCTTCGTTGTCTGCCCAGTCGCCAAGCTGTTTCCTGGCGTCGCCAAAGCCCTTGTCCACCCCCTTGCGGGCCTGCTCCATCATGCTGGTCAGGCTGTCGTCCGACTTGCCGTCGGCCCGGGCAGCCCCCAGCCGGCCGGTGACGAACTGCAGCACGTTGTCGGCCACCGACTGAAAGTCGAACAGGGTATCCGGGGTCACCGCCTCCGGCTGATCCTGTGCCTTGGGCGCCTTGTAGCCCTGGCCGTTGATCTCCAGCGCGAACTGCAGCGCCTGCTGCACCAGCACCTGCGCCCATTTCGGCGCCTTGTGCAACGAGACTTCATCCTCGTTGTTGGTCTGCTTTGCTTCCGCCTGCTGGGGCGATTTGGGAGCAACACCCACTCCCTTGGGTTGGGCCGCGCCCACTCCGTCGATCTGCATAATGTGTCCTCCCACCATGCCTGTAGATCAGCTATCGGCCTGACTGCACACTTCTTGACCACAAAATGCTGGACAATCCGCAGCGGCCTTTTAAAATCGGGCCCCTTTGGGTGGCCGCAGGCTTCCCCCGATTTCGTCCCGGCCAGACCGGTGTGCATGTGAGGTAAATCATGACCCAATCCCAGCAGGTTTCCGCCGACCCGGCGCCCCTTCGAACCCCGGCCGACTACCAAGCCCAGCTCGACGAGAAGCGCGAGCGCCTCTGCGGGTTGTTCGCCGACTTCACCCTGCCTGCGCTGGAAGTGCACGCCTCCCCCGCCGAACACTACCGGATGCGCGCCGAGTTTCGCATCTGGCACGACGGTGACGACCTGTACCACTGCATGTATGCGCCGGCCACCAAGGAGATCATCCGGGTCGACCAGTTCCCCACCGCCAGCCGCCTCATCAACCAGCTGATGCCGGTGCTGCTGGAGGGGCTGCGCCCGCACCCCGTACTGCGCCGCAAGCTGTTCCAGATCGACTACCTCTCCACCCAGTCCGGCCAGATCTGCGTCAGCCTGCTCTACCATCGCAAGCTGGAGAGCGAGTGGCAGCAGGCTGCCGAAGCGCTGCAGGCCGACCTGCGGGCCAAGGGATTCGAGCTGCAGCTGATTGGCCGTGCCCACAAGCAGAAGATCTGCCTGGGGGAGGAGTTCGTCATCGAACGGTTGAATGTGCAGGGGCGCGAGCTGATCTACAAGCAGGTGGAGAACAGCTTCACCCAGCCCAACGCCGCCATCAACGAACAGATGCTGGGCTGGGCGCTGGACGTGACTAGGGGGAGCGAGGGCGACCTGCTGGAGCTCTACTGCGGCAACGGCAACTTCTCCATCGCCCTGGCGCAGAACTTTAACAAGGTGCTGGCCACCGAGATCGCCAAGCCGAGCGTGGATTCCGCCCAGTTCAACATCGCCGCCAACGGCGTCGACAACCTGATCATCCTGCGCATGTCGGCCGAGGAGTTCACCATGGCGATGCGCGGCGAGCGGGAGTTCAACCGCCTCAAGGGGGTCGATCTCTCCGCCTACCAGTGCAACACCATCTTCGTCGACCCGCCCCGGGCCGGCCTCGACGACGCCACCGTCAAGCTGGTGCAGGATTACGACAATATCCTCTACATCTCCTGCAACCCCGAGACCCTGCAGGCCAACATGGCGGTGCTCGGCGAAACCCACGAGATCGCCCGCTTCGCCCTGTTCGATCAGTTCCCCTGGACTCACCACATGGAAGCCGGGGTCTATCTCAAGCGCAAGGCGAGCTGATGTCACAGGGGAGAGCACGTCGCCCTGTCCGAGCCACTTCCCCCTGGGTTCACGACATGGAAGCCGGCGTCTATCTCAAGCGCAAGGCTGGTTGATGCCGCCGGGGCACAGCCCCCCGCTGACCAGCAAGACAAGAACAGGGCCCGCGGGCCCTGTTTGATTATTTATCCCAGTGCATGGGGCGGCCGGAGCCGCTATGCTGGCGGCACGCGCATCCGCGCCACAGTCTGGGTGTCATGCCACCATGCAACGCATTCTTTTTGTTGAAGATGATCCCGAGATAGGCCAGCTCATCAGCAGCTGGCTGGCCCGCCACGACATGGAAGTGCTGCTGGAGCCGAGGGGCGATCGGGCGCTCGCCAGGGTCGAGGCCGAGCAGCCGGACCTGGTGCTGCTCGACATCATGCTGCCGGGTCAGGATGGTCTCTCCCTGTGCCGGGATCTGCGCCCGCGCTTTGCCGGTCCCATCGTCATGCTCACTTCGCTCGACAGCGACATGAACCAGATCCTGAGCCTGGAGCTGGGGGCCAACGACTACATCCTCAAGACCACGCCGCCCCCCGTGCTGCTGGCCCGGCTGCGGGTCCAGTTCCGCCAGCAGGGGCAACAGGCCCCGCAGCCCGTGGTCGCCAGCACGCCGCCCCAGCGCCTGCAGTTCGGCCGGCTGCAGATCGACGGCCCGGGCCGGGACGTGCGCCTCGACGGCGACAGCATTCCGCTCTCCACCGCCGATTTCGACCTTCTGTGGGAGCTGGCCTGCCACGCCGGCCAGATCCTGGGGCGGGAGGCGCTGTTTCGCAGCCTGCGCGGCCGTGACTACGACGGCCAGGATCGCAGCATGGACGTGGCCATATCCCGCCTGCGCCGCAAGCTGGGGGACGACACCAGCAACCCGACCCGCATCAAGACAGTACGCCAGAAGGGTTATCTACTGGTGCCCCAGGCCTGGGAATAAGCCCCGCCGAATGACCTTGATGCTCTCTGCTCCCTTCTCCCCTTGCGGGAGAAGGGTTGGGGATGAGGGGGCAACAAGGCAATGCCCAGACGCAATCCAGGCAAGAGGAGAGCCCCGATGCGACGCCTGTTTATCCAGTTCTATCTGCTGCTGATCGGCTGTTTCACCCTGGCCATCCTGCTGGTCGGCATGGTCTATCAGGTCACCGCCGAGCGGGCGGGAGATCGCTATCTGGAGCGGATGATGCAGGGCTCCCTCGGCCTGCTCACCGGCGAGCTGGCCCGCTTGCCGCCGGAGCACTGGCCCGCCCGCATGGCGGAGCAGAGCCGCCAGCTCACCCTGCCGCTGCAGATCGGCGCCCTCGCCAACCAGCCGTTGGCCAACGAGGATCAGGCCTTCCTGGAGGCCGGCAACATCGTCATCGTCGAGGAGGATGACACCTTCCTGCAGCGCATTCCGGGCACCGATCAGGTGCTGATCGTCGGCCCCGTCCCCTACCTCTCCTACCTGCACGAACTGCACTGGGTCGACGTGGGACTGCTGCTGGTCATCGGTCTCTCGCTGGGGCTGCCGATCCTGCTCTGGCTGCGCCCGCACTGGCGCGGCCTGCAGCAGCTCGAACAGACCGCCCGCCGGGTCGGTGACGGCGATCTCTCCTGCCGCACCCGCTTGCCACCCGGCAGCAGCCTCGGCCGGGTCGGCCGCACCTTCGACCAGATGACCGAGCAGCTGCAGGCCATGCTGGCCAGCCGCAAGCAGCTGACCGACGCCATTGCCCACGAGCTGCGCACCCCGCTGGTGCGGCTGCGCTACCGGCTCGCCATGCTGGATCCGGCGCCCTCGGCCAACGAGCAGCAGGGGCTGGAGCGGGATCTCGGCGCGCTGGACGCCCTCATCGAGGAGATGCTCACCTACGCCAGGCTCGATCGCCCCGAGCTGCCGCTGCAGTGCAGCGAGCTGGAGCTCGGCAGCTGGGCCGGCAGCCGCCTTGCCGACTGGCAGGCGCTGCGACCGGACAAGCGGCTCGACTTCGTGCGCCCGGCCATAGCCCTGCCCTGGCGCGGCGATACCCGCCTGCTGGATCGGGCGCTGGAGAACCTCATCGGCAACGCCCTGCGCCACGCCGCCGGCCGGGTGACTCTCAGCATGGCGCGCCAGCAGGATCACTATCTGCTGGAGGTGGCCGACGATGGCGCCGGCATCGATCCGGCGCTGGCGCCGCAGATCTTCGAGCCCTTCGTGCGGCTGGATCAGAGTCGCGACCGACGCACCGGCGGTGCCGGGCTGGGGCTGGCCATAGTGCGCAGCATCGCCCGCCACCACGGCGGCGAGGTGCAGCTGCTGCCAAGCAGCAGCGGTGCCCGTTTCTGCCTGATGCTGCCTGTACATTTGGATACAAACCGTCACCAGTCACTCACTGAACCACAGGTCGAACAGCCCTAGGATGAAGTCATGGAGAAACGCTCCATGTCATCAACCCGAATGAGGAACTGGAATATGAACAAGCTGATCCCCCTGAGCCTGGCTGCTGTCTTCGCCCTGACCTCCGGCTTCACCATGGCTGCCACCCCGACCAAGGCTGCCGCTCCCCAGGCTACCCAGACCAAGGTCGTGAAAAAACACCACAAGGCTGCCCACGCCAAGGCGCCGGCCGTCAAGGTTGCTCCCAAGACCAAGTGATCGACCAGCAAGCTTCCCGTAATGAAAAGGGGCCCCGAGATGGGGCCCCTTCTGTTTTCTGCGCGCTTGCCGTGACTCAACCCAGCATGTAGTCCGCCGGCAGGGCGATGCGGGCAACACCGGATTCCACCGCTGCCAGCGCCACGGCGCGGGCGACGCGCGGCAGCAGACGGGCATCCATCGGCTTGGGAATGACGTAGTCCTTGCCGAAGGCGAGCTCGCTGACGCCGGCAGCGGTCAGCACCTCGGCCGGTACCGGCTCCTTGGCCAGACCACGGATCGCCTCGACCGCCGCAATCTTCATGGCATCGTTGATGCGGCTGGCACGGGCGTCGAGAGCACCACGGAAGATGAAGGGGAAGCAGAGCACGTTGTTGATCTGGTTCGGGTAGTCGGAGCGACCGGTACCCATGATGAGGTCACCACGTACCCCGTGGGCCAGCGCCGGCTTGATCTCCGGGTCCGGGTTGGAGCAGGCGAAGATCACCGGATTGGCGGCCATCAGCGCCACCGCCTCGGCAGGCAGCACATCCGGGCCGGAGACGCCGACGAACACGTCGGCCCCATCCATCACCTCCATCAGGGTGCGCAGAGGGGTGTCGTTGGCGAAGCGCTGCTTGTACTGGTTCAGATCGGTACGGCCGCTGTGGATCACACCCTGACGGTCCAGCATGAAGATGTTGTGGGGCTTGGCGCCACACTTGATCAGCAGGTCCATGCAGGCGGTGGCGGCGGCGCCGGCCCCCATGCAGACGATGCGGCTGTCGCCAATCTGCTTGCCCTGCACCTCCAGCGCGTTGAGCAGGCCGGCGGCGGTGACGATGGCGGTGCCATGCTGGTCATCGTGGAACACCGGGATGTCGCAGCGCTCGATCAGCGCCTGTTCAATCTCGAAGCACTCGGGGGCCTTGATGTCTTCCAGGTTGATGCCACCGAAGGTGTCGGCGATGGCGGCGACCGTGTCGATGAACTGGGCACTGGTGTCGTGCTTCACCTCGATGTCGATGGCATCGATGCCGGCAAAGCGCTTGAACAGCAGGGCCTTGCCCTCCATCACCGGCTTGGAGGCCAGCGGGCCCAGATTGCCCAGCCCCAGGATGGCGGTGCCGTTGGAGATGACGGCCACCAGGTTGCCCTTGCCGGTATAACGGTAGGCATCGGCCGGGTTGGCGGCGATCTCGCGCACCGGCTCGGCGACGCCCGGGCTGTAGGCCAGTGCCAGATCGCGGGCGGTCTCGGCGGGCTTGGTGAGGGCGATGGCGATTTTGCCCGGCACGGGCTGGGCGTGATAGTCGAGTGCCTGTTGGCGGAGATCGTGCTGCTGATCGGACATGGGGGACCCCGATACGGTAGTGAATGAGTGGTGCATTGGCTCGCCCACGGGCGAGGGCTGGGGATCATAAAGAAAACCACCGGGCTTTCACAGAGGAAAGTATCGCCAACCCGCCAATGACAAGCCAGTAATTAGCATGTCACACCACTTACCAATACCTATTTAGTTATAGATATGGTTTCAATCCATGACGGGGATTCCCGCCCTGGCCTCCGCCTTCCGGGCGATCGCCTCCGTCATCCCCTGGAAGATGAAGAGGTGGAACGGCAGCATGGCGAGCCAGTAGGCCAGCCCCCAGGCCCCCTGCGGATGCCAGTGGGCCGTCACCTTGAGCCGGGTCAGCCCCGACTCCTCCGGCAGTATGTTGAACTCCAGCCGACCGACACCGGGGGCCCGCATGTTGAACAGCAGATCCAGCCTGCGCCCCTCGTCCACCCCGAGGATCTGCCAGGAGTCCAGCATATCCCCCTTCACGAAGCGATCCGGGTTGGTGCGACCGCGGGTCAGCGCCGGGCCGCCGATCAGGTGATCCATCCATTCGCGCACCACCCACAGCTGGTTCATGTAGAAGTAGCGCTGCTCGCCCCCCAGCTGCTGCAGTACCTGCCACACCACCTCCGGCGAGGCGAGACTGAGGGCATCGCCGCTGGCGGTGCGGTCATAGAAGCCGTACTCGGGATGACGCCAGCGCAGGCCGAGCGGGGTCTCCTCCCCCTGCTGTTCGGCGCCGAGCCGCTGCTCCAGAGAGAGGCTCTCGGCCAGCGCCTCGTCGAAGCTGAGCAGGGTTTGCGGCAGCAGGGCCCGCAACGGGCCGTCGTCGGCCGGGATGTCGTGCTTGAGGCCGCCCACCAGCGCCTTGGCCACAGGTTGCGGCACCGAGGTGACGAATTGCAGCCACCAGGCGGAGAGGCGCGGGCTCAGGAAGGGGATGGGAATGATGGGGCAGCGCTTGCCGATATGGGCGGCAAACTTCTGCAACTGCTGCTGGTAGCTGAGCAGCTCGGGGCCGGCGGCGTTGAAGATCTGGCCGTCCACCCCGTCGGCCTCCACCAGCCCGCCCAGATAGTGCAGCAGGTTGGACAGTGCAATCGGCGGCGTGCGCGAACGCACCCACTTGGGGGTCACCATCAGTGGCAGGTTGAACACCAGATCCCGCATCACCTCAAACGCCGCCGAGCCGGGGCCAATGATGATGCCGGCGCGCAGCTCCACCGTCGGCACGCCGGCGCCCCGAAACAGCTCGCCACAGTGACGGCGGGAGTTGAGATGGCGGCTGTTGCAGGGTTCGGGCTGGATGGCGCCGAGATAGATGATGCGGCGCACCCCGGCGGCGCGGGCGGCGGCGGCGAAGTTCTTCACCCCCTGCTGCTCCAGCCGGTGAAAGTCGGCCCCCGCCCCCATGGCGTGCACCAGATAGAAGACGGTGTCGATGCCGGCCAAGGCGGGCAGCAGGGTGATGGGCTTGAGGCTGTCGGCGAGGCGAAACTCCACCCCGGGCGGCAGCCGGCAGGGGCGCCGCGCCCCGGCAATCACCCGATAACCCAGCTCCTGCAGATGGGGCACCAGGTAAGAACCTATGTAACCCGCCGCCCCCATCACCAGACAATTCCTCATTCACTCGCTCCTGCTCTGCATCCCTCGTCAACCACACCACCATAGGGCAAAGCGGGCCCTGACAGAACGCCGACCAATAAAAAAGGCGCCCAGTGGGCGCCTTTTTCAGAATTCTTCAGAAGTAAAATTACTTCTTGGTGGTCATCGCACCGAAACGCTTGTTGAACTTGTCTACGCGGCCGCCGCTAGAAACTTCTTTCTGCTTGCCGGTGTAGAACGGGTGGCACTCGGAGCACACGTCCAGGTTCAGATCTTTACCAACGGTAGAGAAAGTGTTGATGACGTTACCGCAAGAGCACTTGGCGGTGATGGCTACGTAGTCAGGGTGGATACCAGCTTTCATGGACAACCTCAAAGTAATAGGCCGTGTCGCCATCCGATCTTCTGTCGGACACCACACGATTGTTGAACACAGTTTCAAAGGCTGCGAATAATATAGGAAATGCCTGAGATCAGGCAAGTGGCTTCGCAGAAAAAATAGGCAATCTCTGGTGAATTCTTCCCAAACCCTGGATCTGGTTCGTGTGGCTGTGCCGGTACCGTTACGCCGTCATTTCGACTATCTCTCCCCCCTGCCCTTGCCGGCCCCCGGCTGCCGGGTCGAGATTCCGTTCGGCCCGCAAACCCTGGTCGGACTGGTGGTGGATCACCCGGCCGACAGCCAGGTACCGCGCAACAAGCTCAAACCCATCAAGCGGGTATTGGATGCGGCGCCAGTGCTGGGGCCGGATATCCTGGCACTGATGAACTGGAGTGCCAGCTATTACCAGCACCCGCTGGGGGAGGTGCTGCCCCACGCCCTGCCGGTGCTGGTGCGCAAGGGGGAGCCCGCCGCCTATCGCGAGCTGGAGTTCTGGTTCGCCACCGAGGCCGGCATGGCGGTCGATCTCAACGAGCTCAAGCGGGCGGCCAAGCAGCAGCAGGCGCTCGCCTTGCTGCGCAAGGGGCCGCAGACCCCCTCCGCCCTCAAGCAGGAGGAGATCCAGAGTGCAGCACTCAGCGCACTGGAGAAGAAGGGGCTGCTGGAGAAACGCTCGCTGGAGCCAAGCCATGAGGGTGACTGGGCCGCCCGCTTCGAGCCGGGCGAGGGGCTGCGTCTCAACGGTGAGCAGGCGCTGGCGGTCTCTGCCGTCACCAGCCAGAGCGACAGGTTCGGCGCCTTTTTGCTGGATGGCATCACCGGCTCCGGCAAGACCGAGGTCTACCTGAGCATCCTCGAGCCCCTGCTCAAGGCGGGCAAACAGGCGCTGGTAATGGTGCCGGAGATCGGACTCACTCCACAGACCATCAACCGCTTCCGGCGCCGCTTCAACGTACCGGTGGTGGCGATGAACTCCGCCATGAACGATCGGGAGCGGCTCGATGCCTGGCTGGCCTGCCGCGACGGCGGCGCCGCCATCCTGATCGGCACCCGCTCCGCGGTGTTCACCCCGTTTCACGACCTCGGCATCATCATCATCGACGAGGAGCACGACGGCTCCTTCAAGCAGCAGGACGGCTTTCGCTACCACGCGCGGGATCTGGCGGTGATGCGCGCCCATCGCGCCGGCATTCCCATCCTGCTCGGCTCGGCCACCCCGTCGCTGGAGACGCTGCACAACGCCCGCAGCGGCAAGTATCACCACCTCAGCCTGACCCGGCGCGCCGGCAACGCCCAGACCGCCCGCCAGGTGATCCTGGACATCAAGAACGTGCGGCTGCAGGCCGGCCTCTCACCCCAGCTGGAGCAGCTGATGGCAGAGCATCTGGCGGCCGGCAACCAGGTGATGCTGTTTCTCAACCGTCGTGGCTACGCCCCGGCTCTTATCTGCCACCAGTGCGGCTGGAGCGCCGCCTGCGAGCGCTGCGATGCCTGGTACACCTGGCACCAGGCCGGGCGACGGCTGCACTGCCACCACTGCGACAGCGTGCGCCCGCTGCCCCATCACTGCCCGGAGTGTGGCAGCAACGAACTGATCGGATCCGGGGTCGGCACCGAACAGCTGGAGCAGCTGCTCGGCACCGTTTTCCCGCAATATCCGGTGGTACGCATCGATCGGGACAACACCCGGCGCAAGGGGGAGCTGGAGACCCACCTCGGCGACATCAAGGCGGGCAAGTACAAGATCCTGATCGGCACCCAGATGCTGGCCAAGGGCCACCACTTCCCGGACGTGACATTGGTGGGGCTGCTGGATGTGGATGGCGCCCTGTTCAGCGCCGATTTTCGCGCCGCCGAGAAGCTGGCCCAGCTCTACACCCAGGTGGCGGGCCGTGCCGGTCGCGCCAGCAAGCCGGGGCTGGTAGTGCTGCAGAGTCACCATCCGGAACACGCCCTGCTGCAGGATCTGACCCAGAACGGCTATGGCCATTTCGCCGACACGGCGTTGAAAGAGCGCCGCCTGCTGGGGCTGCCTCCGTTCAGCTATCAGGGGCTATTTCGGGCCGAGGCCAACGGCCGCGACGAGGTGCAGCTGTTCCTCGCCCGCCTCGCCGACACCCTGCGCAGCGCCCGCTACCCACATGTGCAGGTGCTTGGGCCCATCAGCGGCTTCATGGAGCGCAAGGCGGGCAAGTTCCGCATGCAGTTGCTGGTACAGGGGCCGAACCGGGCGCCACTGGCCCAACTGCTGGATTGGGCGGTGAAGGAGCTGGAGGGGTGGCCCGAGACCAAGCGGGTACGCTGGAGCCTCGACATAGACCCCACCGAGCTGAATTGAGTCAGGTGCTGGTTGCTGAGGGTGAAGCGGTCGCCAACGTGCAACGTCAGCGACCGGGTTTGCCATGCGGGTGCAGGGTTCAGACTCGCAGGTCAACCTGCTGCACCCAGCCGCCCTTTCCCTGCTCGGTCACATAGAGGCCGGACTGACGCAGCACCCCCTGATTGCCGCTTTCCCCCAGATGGTTGAAGGGGGTGTCGAGGGGATGCAGCAGGATGGCACCGATCCCCAGCTCCACCAGGGCGATGGGTGACTGGTCCGGCTGCCAGAACTGCAGCGCCGAGAACTGGCTGTCCCGCTCGTCCAGCACCCCGTTGCCATCCTCATCCAGGGTCGCCAGCTCGCCAAATCCGTTGCCGGAGCGGGCCCCGAACAGCTCGCCGCCGTCATCTATGGTGCCGTTGCCGTTGCGATCCAGCGCCACGAAGCCGCTCCCTTCACTCAGGCCGGGCAGGCTGTCGGCCTTGCCATCCTGATCGAGGTCGAAATTGACCCGGGCGTCGGTCAGGCCGGCTATCTTGCCGTCCAGGCTGAGCACCAGCGGATCCTTTAAGGCATTGAGGGTGGTGCGGCGCTGGCTGATGTCGAGCTGGCGCCAGTCCAGCACAAAGCCCAGATCCAGCTGCAGGGTCTGGCCATCCTGGGTCTGCAAGTTCGCCGCCGCCACCACGTTGAGCTGCTCTTTTTGCAGCAGGCTGTCGGTCACCTCCACCAGCTGATCCGGCTCGGCAGCAGGCTGGGTCCCCTCACCCGTCGGGGTACTCACCCCCTCCGCGCCCTGCTCGGCCGGCTTGATGGGCTCCGGCAACTCTATCTTGTGGCCCAGCATGGCTTCGATCATCAGCTTGATGAGCCGCTGACGATTGTCGAGCCCGTCGTTAGGGATGCCATCCTGTTCGCTCTTGCCGGTCTCGGTGGACTTGGCCGACGCCGGTTCAGGAGCGCTCTGAACCGCACCGGCGGCGCTGCGGCTGGCCATCTGCAGCGTCAGCAGGCTGCTGCGGGTGAAGGTGAGCTGGCTGCCGCTGGCAGCAACGGGTGCAGAGTCCGCCGGCGCCGTGGCAGGGGACTGCACCTGGCTGGCTGGCGGCACGGGGCCGAGCCGGCGCACCTTGCGGGCCTGGGCCTGTTGCTGCTGGTATTGCACCTCCCCCTGGAGGTCGTAGTGATCGATGCGCATATCTTCGCCCTCGGCGCCATACATCTGGTCAGTTATCGACCAGCTGCCGGGGCGGGCTTAACACCGATTGGCTATATCAGCCGGCAGGCACCTCGCCATCGGCACATAACAGCGCCAATGCCAGCGACCTTGCCTGCACCAGTGCCAGCGGTTGCTGATAGCTGTGCGCCATCACCACGGCCCCCTCCAGCAGCAGGCAGATGCCGGTGGCTTGTGCCTCGTGGCAATCGAGCCTGGTGCTGACCCAGTCCAGCAGCGCCTGCTTGTGCGCCACCACCAGCTTGCGAACCGGGTGACGGGGATCGGCAAACTCGGCGCTGGCGTTGATGAAGTTGCAGCCATAGAAGTCGCTGCGGCCAAACCACTCCCCGAAGCCGTCGAACAGGGCGTGCAGACGGCTCTCCCGCCCTTCCTGTCCCTGCAGACGCGCTTCCAGCAGGGCGAAAAACTCCCGCTCGCGGGACTGCAGCACCTCCTCGATCAGGGCATCCTTGGTGGGAAAATGGCGGTAGAGGGTGCGCTTGGTGCTGCCGGCCTCCGCCCAGATGCGGTCGATGCCGGTGGCGTGAAAACCATGGCGGTTGAACAGACGGTAGGCCGTCTCCATCAGCTGCTGCCGTTTTTCGCTCATCGCGTTTTTCCCCTTGAAGTACACCGATCTGTCTACCTAATGTGCCTAATCACGGCTGACAAACCAAGAAGGAAACCGTGATGACGAGATGGTATGGCCCCTTGTGGGCAGGAGTGGGGGCGGCACTGGCGATAGGTGTGCTGGGCTGGTTGAACATCAGCTGGCATGCCGCCCTGATCATGGCGCCCTTCGGGGCCAGCTGCGTGCTGCTGTTTTCCCTGCCGGCGAGCCCGCTGGCACGGCCGTGGAATGTGCTTGGCGGACATCTGCTGACGGCCACCGTCGGCTTGCTGGTACAGGAGCTGCCCCTGCCATTGGAGCTGCAACTGGCCCTGGGCGTGGGGCTGGCCATCGCGCTGATGCAGGGGCTGGATCTGATCCACCCGCCCGCCGGCGCCAACCCCCTGCTGGTGTTGATGACGGGGCAACAGTGGCCCTTTCTGTGGCACACGGTACTGCCCGGAGCCCTGCTGCTGATCCTGCTGGGCTACGGCTTCCAGCGGGTCAAATGGCAGCGACGACTTGGTACCGGTTAAACAGACGAGGGAGGCCTGGGCCTCCCTCGTCGTTCATGCTGTCACCCTGGTCATTGCGCCTGCTGGGAGACCCCCTCCAGTCGCACTTCCACCCGCCGATCTGGTGCCAGGCAGGCGATCAGCGCCGGTCTGGAGCCGCTGCTGCAGTTGTTGCCGGTGATCGGAGAGGACTTGCCGCGCCCCTCGACCCGCACCTTGTCGGCAAACAGCCCCTTGGCAATCAGGTAGTCGGCCACGCTGCGGGCGCGCTGCTCGGAGAGCGCCTGGTTGTAGGCATCGGAGCCGATGCGATCGGTGTGGCCAATCACGGTTGCCACCCCGTCTTTCGGATTGGCCGCCACTATCTGGCTGAACAGAGCGTCGAGCGCCTGGCTGGCAGCCGGCTTCAGGGTCGCCTTGTTGAACTCGAACAGCACGTCCGAGCTCAGGCTAAAGGTTTTGGGCACCACCACCACGGCGGGAGCAGGCGCCGCAGCCGGGGCCGGTACGGGCGCCGCCACTTCGCCGCCCTGCTGACCGAAGCGATAGAGCATGGCGAAGGCCAGCAGGCCGTTGTCCATCTCGATGCCGGAACGATCGAGGGAGGTATCCCCGAGCGGGGTGGTGTACTGGTATTCGAGGCGGGCGGCCCAGTCACGGTCGATGGCGTATTCGGCCCCCAGCGCCCCGACGAACACGGCGCCATGCTTGTTGCCGGTATCCTTGATGAAGTCGGTGGCCGTCTGGGCCGACAGTTCGCTGTTGGTCCAGGCGTAGCCACCGCCGATCCGGCCATAGAGATCCAGCGCATCGTTGACCGGGAACCCTATCTTCATGGTGGTCTGGATCATCTGGCTCTTGGCTTCCCCTTCCACCCTCACCCCGCTCAATTCGCCGGACGAGGTGTACTTGCCGAACCAGTCATAGCCGAATTCGAAGCCCAGGTTGGGGTTGAGCTGATAGCCTGCAAAAGCGCCCAGCCCGAGCGTATCCTTGCTGGTGCTGGTGTTTTGCAACGCCCCCAGGGTGTCGGAGACGACCTGCTTCTGATCCACGTCGAAAAACTTGGACCAGCCGGCCTTGCCGCCGACGTACCAGGTGTTGTCCTGAGCGGCAGCCTGCACGGCCCCGCTGACGAGCAGGCCGCTGACCAGCACGGCAAGTATCGATTTGTTCATGGTAAAAGCCTCTGCAATGAGTCGTGATGGGCGCTCTTGCGCCTCTCTTCCCTGATGGGGCAAACCCGGCCCCGCCCATCAGGTTATCCCATCTGCTGCCAGCCTCAAATGACTTTGGACTCAAGAGTGTGAAGCGCCCGGCATTCCCGGCAGCAAAACGCCCCATGCTGGGGTATCCACGGGTGCGCCGGCAGCACCATGAAAAAGGGAGGCCGATGGCCTCCCTCTTGCTGCTTGCAGCGCGCCTAGCTGGCCAGAAACAGCCGATAGGCGGGGTCGTCGCTCACCTCTTTCCAGCCGTAGCCAATCTCGTGCAGGTAGTCGTGGAATGACGCCACGTCCTCGTCCGGCAGCTCGAAGGCACAGAGCACCCGGCCATAGTCAGCGCCGTGGTTGCGGTAGTGGAACAGGCTGATGTTCCAGCGACAGCCCAGGGTCTCCAGAAAGCGCATCAGGGCGCCAGGCTGCTCCGGAAACTTGAAGCTGTAGAGACGTTCACCGAGGGGCCGGGCCGGGCGGCCGCCAATCATGTAGCGCACGTGATTCTTGGCCAGCTCGCTCTCGGTCATGTTGACCACCGGGTAGCCGTTGCCGCCGAGCTGATCGATGATCTGGCCCAGCTCCTCGTCACCGCCGCTGAGGCGCACCGAGACGAACAGCGACGCCTGCTCGGCATCGGCGTAACGGTAGTTGAACTCGGTCACCATGCGGGGCCCGAGCTGACGGCAGAAGTCGAGGAAGGCCCCTTTGCGCTCGGGGATGGTCACCGCCAGCATGCCCTCGCGCTTCTCGCCGATCTCGCAACGCTCCGACACGTAGCGCAGGCTGTGGAAGTTGACGTTGGCACCGGACAAAATGGCCGCCATCCGGCCACCCTTGACCTGCTCCCGCTCGCTGTAGGCCTTGAGGCCGGCCAGTGACAGGGCGCCCGACGGCTCGGCAATGGCGCGACAGTCGTCGAAGATGTCTTTGAGCGCGGCGCAGATCTGGTCGTTAGAGACGGTCACCACCTCGTCCAGATACTGGTTGCACAGGCGGAAGGTCTCCTCGCCGATGCGCTTGACCGCCACCCCGTCCGCAAACAGCGAGACTCGCTCCAGATTGACCGGCTCGCCGGCCGCCAGCGCAGCCTTGAGGCAGGCGGAGCCCTCCGCCTCCACCCCGATCACCTTCACATCCGGCAGCAGCTGTTTGATGTAGACCGCCACCCCGGCGGCCAGCCCGCCGCCCCCCACCGGCACAAAGACGTGGGTGAGATGGGTATCCTGCTCCAGCAGCTCCTTGCCGATGGTGCCCTGCCCGGCGATCACCTCGACGTCGTCAAACGGCGGGATCAGGGTGTAGCCCTCCAACTCGGCGAGACGGCGGCTCTCGCCGTAGGCCTCGTCGAAGCTGTTGCCAAACAGCAGCACGTTGCCGCCCTGGCGGCGCACCGCATCGATCTTGATGTCCGGCGTGGTCTTGGGCATCACGATGATCGCCTTGATGCCGAGCCTGGCGGCCGACAGGGCGACCCCCTGGGCGTGGTTGCCGGCAGAGGCGGCGATGACGCCGCGCTCCTTCTGCTCCTGGGTCAGGGTGGCAATCTTGTGGTAGGCGCCGCGCAGTTTGAAGGAGTGGACCGGTTGCAGGTCCTCCCGCTTCAGACTGACGTGATTGCCGAGCCGCTCGGAGAGTTTCTTCAGGGTTTGCAAAGGGGTAACCCGCGCCGCCTCGTAGACAGGAGAGAGCAACACCTTGCGTAGATAATCCGCCGCAGAGACCATGACTTATTCCCCCAGCATCGAGCGATCGCGCCACATCAACCCTTTGTCGGCGCAAAGACCGACCAGTCGGGTCGACTGCTCATAGTTCATATTGGAATTCATCTTTATTCCCCCAACAGGGTGCGATCACGCACCGCGCCTTTATCTGCGCTGGTAGCGAACATGGCGTAGGCGCGCAGGGCAAAAGAGACCTGACGCTGGCGATCGAGCGGCTTCCAGCCACGAGCTTCGACGGCGACGCGGCGGGCGGCCAGCACGCTGTCGGCCACCTCCAGCACCATGCTGCGGGCCGGGATGTCGATGTTGATGATGTCGCCATCCTCCACCAGACCGATAGTGCCGCCAGAGGCCGCCTCCGGCGAGACGTGACCGATGGAGAGACCCGAGGTGCCGCCGGAGAAGCGGCCGTCGGTGATCAGCGCACACGCCTTGCCCAGGCCCATGGATTTCAGATAGGTGGTGGGGTAGAGCATCTCCTGCATGCCTGGGCCCCCTTTCGGGCCCTCGTAGCGGATCACCACAACTTCACCAGCCTGGACTGTGCCATCCAGAATGCCGGCGACCGCAGTGTCCTGGCTCTCGAATACCCGGGCCGGACCGCGGAAGGTGAGGTTCTCCTCGTCCACCCCGGCGGTCTTGACGATGGCGCCGTTCAGCGCCAGGTTGCCGGCGAGCACGGCCAGGCCCCCTTCCAGGCTGTAGGCGTTGTCCAGCGAGCGGATGCAGCCCTCGGCTCTGTCCAGATCCAGCTCCGGCCAGCGGCAATCCTGGCTGAACGCCTTGGTGGTGCGGATGCCGGCCGGGCCGGCGCGATAGAAGTCCACCACCTCCTGGCTCGGCTGACGGCTGACGTCATACTCGGCCAGCAGCTCCACCAGCGAGGTGCCCAGCACGTTGCGGGCGTCGCCGTGCACCAGACCCGCTTTCTCCAGCTGGCCCAGGATGGCGATGACGCCGCCGGCGCGGTGCACGTCTTCCATGTGGTACTTCTGGGTGGAGGGCGCCACCTTGCACAGCTGAGGCACCTTGCGGGACATGCGGTCGATGTCGGTCATGGTGAAGTCGACACCCGCCTCCTGGGCCGCCGCCAGCAGGTGCAGCACAGTATTGGTGGAGCCGCCCATGGCGATGTCGAGCGCCATGGCGTTCTCGAACGCCGCCTTGGTGGCGATGTTGCGTGGCAGCGCCGAGGCATCGTCCTGCTCGTACCAGCGCTTGGCCAGCGTGACGATGCGCTGGCCCGCCAGCTTGAACAGCTGCTCACGGTCTGCGTGGGTCGCCAGCAGCGAGCCGTTGCCCGGCTGGGAGAGACCCAGCGCCTCGGTCAGGCAGTTCATGGAGTTGGCGGTAAACATGCCGGAGCAGGAGCCGCAGGTGGGACAGGCGCTGCGCTCCACCTGTTCGCTCTGGGCGTCGGAAACCTTGGGGTCGGCGCCCTGGATCATGGCGTCCACCAGATCCAGCTTGATGATCTGATCGGAGAGCTTGGTCTTGCCCGCTTCCATCGGGCCGCCGGAGACGAAGATCACCGGGATGTTGATGCGCAGGGCGGCCATCAGCATCCCCGGGGTGATCTTGTCGCAGTTGGAGATACAGACCATGGCGTCGGCGCAGTGGGCGTTGACCATGTACTCCACCGAATCCGCGATAAGCTCGCGCGACGGCAGGGAGTAGAGCATGCCACCGTGGCCCATGGCGATACCGTCATCCACGGCGATGGTGTTGAACTCCTTGGCGACCCCGCCGGCGGCTTCGATCTCGCGCGCCACCAGCTGGCCCAGGTCCTTGAGGTGGACGTGGCCCGGCACGAACTGGGTGAAGGAGTTGACCACGGCGATGATGGGCTTGCCGAAATCCTGATCGGTCATGCCGGTGGCACGCCACAGGGCGCGGGCCCCGGCCATGTTACGTCCGTGGGTGGTGGTGGCGGATCTCAACTTCGGCATTGTCTCTACTCCCTGAATGCCCAGCGGGCTCATTATCTTTGGAAATGAAAAAGTGACTCTCGGATCGGGAATCGATCCTGGTGAGGACACAGCGCAGTGCCCTGACCGGAAGCGACTCGGGGAGGCACATCGCCTCCCCTCATTTGTCAGTCAGCCACCGGCGTCAACCAGCCCCACTTGTCTTCGGTCTGGCCGTTGAACAGGCCGAAGAAGGCGTTCTGCAGCTGCTCGGTCACCGGGCCACGGCAACCGGCACCCACCTGCATGCGATCGACGGAGCGCACCGGGGTCACCTCGGCTGCCGTGCCGGTCATGAAGATCTCGTCTGCGACATACAGGGCCTCACGGGGCAACGCCTGCTCACGCACCTCGTATCCCAAGTCACGCGCGAGGGTCATGATGGTGTCGCGGGTGATACCGGGCAGGATGGCGGCGGTAGCGGGCGGAGTGAACAGCACGCCGTTCTTCACCAGGAACAGGTTCTCCCCCGCCCCTTCGCTCAGGTAGCCGTTCACGTCCAGCGCCAGCCCCTCGGCGAAGCCGTTGCGCTTGGCCTCGCGACTGATCAGCTGGGAGGAGAGATAGTTGCCGCCCGCCTTGGCACCGGTGGGAATGGTGTTGGGAGCGAGCCGGTTCCAGGAGGTGACGCACACATCCACCCCGTTCTTCAGTCCCTCTTCCCCCAGATAGGCGCCCCAGGGAATGGCCGCAACGATCACGTCGGCCTTGGCATCCTTGGGAGGATGCAGGCCAAGGCCCACGTTACCGATGAAAGCCAGCGGGCGCAGATAGCCGCTCTTCAGGCCGTTCTCGCGCACCACGGTGCGGCAGGCTTCATTCACTTCGGTCTCGCTGTAGGGGACGTCCATCCAATAGATCTTGGCGGAGTCGAACAGGCGGCGGGTGTGCTCCTGCAGACGGAAGATGCAGGTCCCCTTGGGGGTGTCGTAGGCACGTACCCCCTCGAACACCGAGGAGCCGTAGTGCAGGGCGTGGCTCATCACGTGCACCTGGGCATCCTGCCAGGGCACCAGTTTGCCGTTGAACCAGATGTATTGGGGGTGAGTGGCGGATTGGGAAGGCTGTGACATTGGCTTGGCTCCTTAAGCTCTGATCCGGGGTTGCTGTTCCAGTGCATCGACCCGGGAGACGTCCACCAGCTTGACCAGCTGGCTCCACAACTGCTGGATGGGACGCACCGACTCGACAGTAACCGTGATCCGCAGTTGTTGGCAATCCTGCTCCATGTTGAGGGCGCAGAGGTTGAAACCGCGGTGACGCACCACCCGCAGCACCCGCTCCATCACTTCGGGTCTGGGCTGGGCATGGATTTGCAAGGTATTGAACTGACTCATGGGCGTTGCTCCATCATCTGGTGGTTGGCGACTCCTGGCGGAACCAGGGGCCAGACGTTTTCTTCCTCTGAAATGGCCACATGCAGCAGATAGGCGCTCTCACTCGCCAGCAGGCGGTCGAGGGCCGGGGCTATCTCCTCCTTGCATGTGATGGTCTCGCCCGGAATGCCGAAGGCGGCGGCCAGGGCCACGAAATCGGGGTTGTCGGAGAGGATGGTCTCGCTGTAGCGGCCGTCGAAGAACAGCTCCTGCCACTGGCGCACCATGCCGAGGCGCTGGTTGTCCAGCAGCACCATCTTCACCTTGAGCTGGGCCCGGCGGATGGTGCCAAGCTCCTGCACGTTCATCATGAAAGAGCCGTCGCCGCTCACCAGCACCACCTCATCTTCGGGGCGCGACATCTTGGCGCCGATGGCGGCGGGCAGGCCGAAGCCCATGGTGCCGAGACCGGCGCTGGAGAGGTGGTTGCGCGGGCTGGTGAAGCGCATGTGCTGGGCCACCCACATCTGGTGCTGACCCACGTCGCAGGCCACCACGCTGCTCTCCGGCAACCTGGCAGAAAGCTGCTTGAGCAGTGCCGGGGCATAAATGGGCTGGCCGGGATGGTCGTAACGAAAGGCGTACTCGCGGGCCATGTTCGCGCAGTGCTCACGCCATGGGTCGACGGCAAGGGACATGGCAAGGCGCGGCAGCACCTGTTTCAGATCCTGGGTGATGCCCACTTCGGCGGCGCGGCGCTTGCCGAACTCGGCGGCATCCACATCGAGATGGATGACTTTTGCCTCGGGGGCGAACTCCTCCAGCTTGCCGGTCACCCGATCATCGAAACGAGCGCCCACCACCACCAGCAGGTCGCACTGCTGCACCGCATAGTTGGCGGCCTTGGTGCCGTGCATGCCGAGCATGCCCAGATAAACAGGGCTGTCGGGGTCGAGCGCGCCTATTCCCTTGAGGGTGGTGACCGCAGGCATGCCGGTGGCGACGGCAAAGTCGCGCAGCTGCTGCTCGGCGTTGGCCATCCCCACCCCGCCGCCGACGTAGAGCACCGGGCGCTCGGCGGTGGCCAGCAGGGAGCGAGCGGCCGTCAGCTCGGCCGGATTGAGATGCTCGGGCTCCGCCACCGCAAACAGCGGACTCTGGGCCGGCACCGCGGCCAGTTGCACGTCCTTGGGCAGATCGATCAGTACGGGGCCGGGGCGCCCCTCGCTGGCGATGGCGAAGGCCTCGGCGATCACCTGAGGCAAATCCGCCACGTCCGTCACCATGAAGGAGTGCTTTGTGCAGGAGAGAGACATGCCGAGCACGTCCACTTCCTGGAACGCATCGGTTCCCACGGCGGCGCAGGGCACCTGGCCGCTGATGGCCACCAGCGGTACCGAGTCGAGCAGCGCCTCCGCAAGGCCAGTCACCAGGTTGGTGGCACCCGGGCCCGAGGTGGCGATGCAAACCCCCACCTGACCGGAGGCGCGGGCAAAGCCCACCGCCGCCATGGCGGCCCCCTGCTCGTGGCGGCAGAGCTGGTGCGCCAGACCGCCGTCATACAAGGCATCGTAGACCGGCATGATGGCCCCGCCCGGGTAACCAAACACCTGGGTCACACCCTGTTTCTTGAGAGCCTGTACCAAAAACTGCGCGCCGTTCATCTGGAAAATCCTGTCCTTTGGTCGAAAAAAAACCCCCGGGCCGTGAGGCTCGGGGGTCGCTTGTTTCGTTCTGTCCGGTGGTGGGTCTATCCCTTGTTCCGTGCAGCTAAACGAGCCCCGAGCGGTGAGATAATAATCACCACTAGGACCACAATAATGCTGACGAAACGGGAGGCCATGTTCATAGTTACAACCGGAAATCCTGTGAAATTGGGGCGGTTTTTACCGCGAATGGCTATTAGAACTAGCACGGCGGATTTTATTGGGCAAGCGTTTTTTGCCTGACAAGACTCTGATTTTCACTGAGTCCAATCGCGTCAGTTGGAATAAAAAACTAATAAAAAACGGTTAACCAGCACATACATCAAACCAAGGACGGGATTTATGTCATTAGCTGTGGTTTATAGCCGTGCCAGCCTGGGAATAGCGGCCCCGCAAGTCACGGTGGAAGTGCACCTCTCCAACGGTCTGCCCGCCTTCAACATGGTGGGCCTGCCGGAAACCTCGGTGAAGGAGTCGCGGGATCGGGTGCGCAGTGCCCTGCTCAACGGCAATTTCGAGTTCCCGAGCAAGCACATCACGGTCAATCTGGCCCCCGCCGATCTGCCCAAGGAGGGGGGCCGTTTCGATCTGGCTATCGCCATCGGTATTCTCGCCGCTTCCAAGCAGATACCGGCAAAATATCTGCTTGATCACGAATTTTTGGGGGAACTGGCCCTGACCGGCGAGATCCGCCCCGTGCTCGGCGTGCTGCCCGCCGTGCTCGCCTGCCGGGACGCGGGGCGCACCCTGCTGGTACCGCGGGAGAACGGCCCCGAGGCCTCGCTGATCCAGGACGCAGAAGTGCGCACCGCCCATCAGCTGCTGGCCGTCACCGCCTGGCTGGCGGGTCAATACGAGCTGCCGCTGCCGGATCCCCAGAGCGCGGAGAGCCTGCCCGATGTGCCGGATCTGCAGGATGTGATCGGCCAATCCCAGGCCAAGCGGGCACTGGAGATCGCCGCCGCCGGCAGCCACAACCTGCTGTTTATCGGCCCGCCCGGCACCGGCAAGAGCATGCTGGCCAGCCGCTTGCCCGGCATTCTGCCACCGCTGAGCGAACAGGAGGCGCAGCAGACCGCCGCCATCCACTCCATCGGCGGCCTCACCCCGCGCGCCGGTTATTGGCATCACAGGCCCTATCGCACACCGCACCACAGCGCCTCGGCCGTGGCGCTGGTGGGCGGCGGCAGCCATCCAAGGCCCGGTGAAATATCCCTGGCCCACAACGGGGTGCTGTTTCTGGATGAACTGCCGGAGTTCGAGCGCAAGGTGCTCGACTCCCTGCGCGAGCCGCTGGAAACGGGCCACATCACCATCAGCCGGGCCGCCCGTCAGGTGGATTTTCCCGCCCGCTTCCAGCTGGTCGGCGCCATGAACCCCAGCCCCTGCGGCCACTATGGCGATGGCCAGACCCGCTCCAGCCCGGATCAGATCCTGCGCTACCTCGGCAAGCTCTCCGGCCCCTTTCTCGACCGCTTCGACCTGACGGTGGAGGTGCCGCTGCTGCCCAAGGGCAGCCTGACCGGCAAGGCCGAGCGGGGGGAGTCGAGCCAGCAGATCCGCGAGCGGGTGCTGGGGGCACGGGAGCGCATGCTAAGCCGCAACGGCAAGCTCAACAACCTGCTTGATAGCCGTGAAATCGAAGAAATTTGCCGCTTATCGCCGCAGGATGCCGAGTTTCTGGAGAACGCCATCCAGAAGCTTGGGCTCAGCATCCGGGCCTGGCACCGCATCCTGCGGGTATCGCGCACCATCGCCGATCTGGCGGGGCACGCCGCCATCGAAAGAGAGCACCTGATCGAGGCGCTCGGTTACCGGGCGATGGATCGGCTGCTGTCACGGCTGCGCAGCGGCTGATGGGTCGCAAGCGCACCTGACGGCCCTGCATGGTCTCGCGGGCCATCGGCTGATATTATGGCCACAGATCTGACCACTTGATGGCCCTTTATCGACAGCAAGACGGACCCGACCCATGCCCAACAAGCTGATTGAGCGACTGCGCGGCAGCCTCTCGACCCTGCTCTATTTTCTCAACACCCTGTTCTGGTTTATCCCGATCCTCTCGCTGGGCCTGCTCAAGCTGGTGCTGCCCCTCAAGGGCTGGCGCACCTTCTGCAATGCCCTGCTGGATGGCAGCGCCGGCTGCTGGATCGGTTTCAACAACCTGATCCAGAAAACCATCATCAGAACCCCTTTCGATGTGGTCGGAGTGGACAAAGGGCACCGGAATGAGTGGTATATGGTGATTGCCAACCATCAATCCTGGGTCGACATACTGGTACTGCAGCGGGTTTTTAATCAAAAAATCCCCTTCCTGAAGTTTTTCCTCAAGAAAGAACTGATTTGGGTACCTTTCCTCGGGCTGGCCTGGTGGGCGCTGGATTTCCCCTTCATGCAGCGATATTCCCGCAAACTGCTGGAAAAGAAGCCCCATTTGAAGGGAAAAGACATAGAGACCACGCGCAAGGCCTGTGCCAAGTACCGCCACATGCCGGTGAGCGTGATGAACTTCGTGGAGGGCACCCGCTTCACCGCCCGCAAACACGACAAACAGGCAGCGCCCTATCGCCACCTGCTGCACCCGCGGGCTGGCGGCATTGCCTTCACCCTGGCAGCCATGGGCGATCAGCTGCACAAGCTGGTGGATGTGACCATCGCCTATCCGGGTGGCATCCCCAGCTACTGGGACTTCATGTGCGGTCGGGTCAAGGAGATCAAGGTTCGGGTCCGCTTTCTGCCGATCGAACGCAATCTGGTGGGGGATTACTTCAATGACCCCGAGTTCCAACAAGAGTTTCAGCAGTGGTTGAACGGGATCTGGCACGAGAAGGACCAGACCCTGAACCAGCTGCTGACAGACAAGACGCCCCAAACTACGCCATGCTAAGCCTGCTCCCGGGTCCGCTGGTGCTGCTCATCAGCGCCAGCCTGACCATACTGTTTACCGCCCTGTGCGCCAGCCTGATCCTGCTGGTGTCGCTGGTCAAACTGCTGCCCGTTCCGCCCCTGGCCCGTGCCTGCAGCCGGCTCAACAACCGCTTCATGCGGCTGTGGCTGGCCTGCAACGCCCTGGTGATCCGCCTCACCACCCGCATCGACTGGCAGGTGGAGGACGACACCCGGCTGCGCAAGGATGGCTGGTATCTCATCATCAGCAACCACATGAGCTGGACCGACATAGTCGTGCTGGGCCACCTGTTTCGCGACCGGCTGCCGGTGCCCAAATTCTTCATGAAGCACGAGCTCATCTATATACCGCTGCTGGGGCTGGCCTGCTGGGGGCTGGACATGCCCTTTATGCGTCGCTACTCACGGGAGTTCTTGCTGCGCAACCCGCATCTGCGGGGCAAGGATATCGAGACCACCCGCAACGCCTGCGAGCAGTTTCGCCACATCCCTACCACCGTCATCAACTTCGTGGAGGGGACCCGCTTCACCGAGGCGAAGCGCGATGCCTCCCGCTCCCGATACCAGCATCTGATGCCGCCCAAGGCGGCGGGGCTGGCCTTCACCCTGGCGGCCATGGGGGAGCAGTTCGACAGCCTGATCAACGTCACCATCAGCTATCCGGACAACGTCGAGACCCCCTTCAAGGACTTCCTGATGGGGCGGATGAAGCGCATCCGGGTACGAATCGAGGAGCTGCCGGTGGGCGAGCAGCTGGTGGGGGATTACTTCAATGACAAGCAGTTCAAGCGCGGCTTCCAGGAGTGGCTGAACCAGCGCTGGCAGGAGAAGGATGCCGTGCTGGCGCAGTGGCAGGCGGCCGATGCGGCGGCTCAGACCGAGCCGCAGGCAGCCGAGGCGAGCGCCGAGGCCAGCTCGGGCAGCTGATCCTCGCTGAACACGGCGATGCCGTGGCGGCGCAGCAGGGCAGTGGTCATGCCCTCGCCCGCCACGGACTGCCCCTCGAAGCGGCCGTTGTAGATGCGGCCGCTGCCGCAGGAGGGGCTCCCCTCCTTCAGCAGGGCGAAGCGAATGCCCTGCTGCTGACAAGTCGCCAGCGCCAGCGCGGCGCCACGGGCAAACTCCGCCGTCACATCCAGCCCGCTTGCGGTCATCACTCGCTCCCCTTGCCGCTCGGCAGGGGGGCGCGGCGTCGGCAGACCGCCCGCCACCTCGGGGCAGAAGGCCAATGCCCGCCCCTCGGCCCCCAGCGTCTGCAGCCAGTCGCTGACGATGCCCTTGCTCTGGCCGTCGTAACGAACCGGCTGACCCAGCAAGCAGGCACTCACCAATACCTTGTGCACGCTGGTCTCACTCATGCTTTGCTCCCCCGCTGGCTAAAACCTGGGCCCTCGTAGCGCAACGAACATGGACCCAGCAGACAGGCGCTTACCAATACCTTGTGCACACCTGCACCACTCATGCTTCCGCTCCGTGCATCACCTGATCGAACATCACGCAGCAGGGGCTCTCCAGCCGGTAGAGGATGGCGGGACGCTGCTTGCCGGTGCGCTTGCGGCCGGTGTCCACCAGGATATCGGCGCGATGGATGCGCTTGCGAAAGGCGGCCGTGTTCATCGGGGTCTGCAGGATGATTTCGAAGGCCCGCTGCACCTCGGAGAGGGTGAACTCGGCCCCCAGCAGTTGCAGCGGCAGGGTGCTGTAACGGCTCTTGATGCGCAGTCGCTCCAGCCCTCTGGCGATCAGCTGGGTGTGGTCGAAGGCGAGGCTGAGCCCCGGCAGGGCTGCAAGCGGGTGCCAACAGCCGTGGAGAACCTCCACCTCGGGATCCACCAGACAGAGGTAGACCAGGGTGGTGGACCAGCCACGGGGATCCCGCTCCAGGTTGCCCAGGGTGCAGACCTGCTCGCTGTAGCAATGGCCCAGCCCCCATTCGGTCAGCAGGCGATGGCGAGCCGCGTCCAGATCCCGATCCCGGGTCTCGTCGATGCGCAGGGCCGGCAGTTGCCAGCAGTGGGCAAAGGGCGGGCGATCGCGGGTCTCCAGCAGCAGCTCGAGCCGCTCCTCGTTCAACCGCAGCACCACCATATCCAGACTCATTCTCAACATGCCGATCGCCCTGCTCGCCTTCGATTAATGTTTGGTAGATAATATCACACGAATAGTATGTGCAGGAGCCACTCAATGGGAACCGTCGCCAGCCTGGATATTGATGCGCAGAAGGGGTTTACCCCCCTCTGCCCGAACGAACTGCCCGTCGCGGGCGGGGATGATATTGTGGCTGCGCTCAACGCTCAGGCCACCCTCGCCAGCCTGCGGGTCGGCAGCAAGGATTCACACCCGGCCAACGCCGCCTGGGCCGTCAGCGACCCTGCCGGCATGCTGCTGCCGCTGGATATGCCCAACGCCGACCTCACCTGGCCGGTGCACTGCGTGCCGGGCACTCGCGGCTTCGAACTGCTCGACGGCCTGCCGGCCCCGGTCGATTACGACTTCTTCGTCTGGAAGGGGGTCGAGCCGGATCTGCACCCCTACGGCACCTGCTTCCACGATCTGGCCGAGCGCCGCAGCACAGGGCTCATCGAGTTTCTGCAAGCCCGCGGCGTCACGACCGTACTGGCCGGCGGCCTCGCCACCGACTACTGCGTCAAGACCAGCGTGCTGCAGCTGCGCCGCGCCGGTTTCCGGGTGATCGTCCATCTCGATGCCTGTCGTGGTATCGCCCCCGAAACGGTCGCTCAGGCCCACACCCAGATGATCGAGGCCGGCGCCGAACTGGCCCAGACCCTTGCCGATGTACAACGCCTGCTGGACGCCTGATATGCCTCCTATTCTCAACAGCCTGCTCGATACAGATGCTTACAAGCTGCACATGCAGCAGGCGGTGTTCCATCGCTATCCGGATGCCGAGGTGGTGGCCGAGTTCCACAGCCGCAACGAGGAAGATCTGCTGCCCATGATGGGTCAGATCGAGGAGAAGCTGCGCCTCGCCGGCTCCCTGCGGCTGACCCGGCCCGAGCTCAACTTCCTGGCGGAGCGCCCCTTCTTTACCCCTGACTACCTCGACCACCTGCGCCGCAAGCCGTTGGATGCCTCGCTGCTCAAGGTGTTCGAGCAGGATGGTCGCATCAACGTACGGGTCGAGGGCCCCTGGCAGGACGTGATCCTGTGGGAGATCCCGGTGCTCGCCATCATCAGCGAGATGCGCAACCGCTTCCGCTACCCCCAGTTTGGCGTCAGCCAGGCGCTGGAGCGGCTCGATCAGAAGCTCGACAAGCTGGAGCGGGAGCTGAGCCGGGAGGAGATGAGCGAGTTCAACCTCATCGACTTTGGCACCCGCCGCCGCTTCTCCCTCGCGGTACAGGATGCGGTGGTGGGCCGCCTCCAGGAGCGGCTGCCGGCGTTTCGCGGCACCAGCAACTACCTGCTGGCCCAGAAGTACGGCCTGCCGGCGGTAGGCACCCAGGCTCACGAGTGGTTCCAGGCCCATCAGCAGCTCGGCTTCCCGCTCGAGCACAGCCAGCGTGCCGCCCTCACCAGCTGGCTGGATGAGTTCACCAACCACCTCGGCATCGCGCTCACCGACTGCATCACCATGGATGCCTTCCTGCGCGACTTCGACTTCGAGCTGGCGAGCCGCTATCAGGGGCTGCGTCACGACTCCGGCGATCCCGTGGTGTGGGGCGAGAAGGCCATCAGCCACTATCAGCGGCTCGGCATCGACCCCACAGAGAAGACGCTGGTCTTCTCCGATGGCCTCAATCTCGACAAGGCCGTCGAGCTGCTGCGCCACTTCCGCGGCCGCATCAACACCAGCTTCGGCATCGGCACCAAGCTCACCTGCGATCTGCCCGGGGTCAGCCCGATGAACATCGTCTTCAAGCTGATGGAGTGCAACGGCGGCCCGGTCGCCAAGATCTCCGACAGCCCGGGCAAGACCCTGTGCCGGGACGCGGACTTCATCCGCAACCTCAAGCAGGCCTTCCACGTCGGGGTCTAACGCCTATTTTTGGGGGCGCATCTTGCGCCAGTGGCCAGTGGCCCCCTACCATTCTCTCCTCGTCAGGTCCGACTGGTGTCGGGCCTTTCTATTGCCCGAACGACAGCCCACCAAGGAATGCACCATGACCCGCAAATGGATATTCGCCCTCACCACCCTGTTCACCAGCCTGAGCGCCATCGCCGCCGAACCGCTGCGGGTCTCCGCCATCCCGGACGAGGCCCCCACCGAGCTGCAACGCAAGTTTGCCCCGCTGGGTGACTACCTGGCCGAGAAGACCGGCCGCGAGGTGGTGTTCGTGCCGGTCAACGACTACGCCGCCGTGGTCGAGGCGCTGGCCGCCGGCAAGCTGGACATGGCCTGGCTCGGTGGCTTCACCTATGTGCAGGCCCATCGCCGCGCCGACAAGGTGGTGCCCCTGGTACAACGCCAGGAGGATGCCCAGTTCACCTCCAAGTTCATCGCCAATGCCGACAGCGGCATCAAGACCCTGGCCGACACCAAGGGCAAGGACTTTGCGTTCGGCTCCCCCTCCTCCACCTCCGGTCACCTGATGCCACGCCACTTCCTGGCCGAGCAGGGCATCAACCCGGAGCGTGACTTCGCCCACGTCGCCTTCTCCGGCGCCCACGACGCCACCGTTGCCTGGGTCGCCTCCGGCAAGGTGCCGGCCGGTGCGCTCAACGCCTCCGTGTGGGAGAAACTGGTGGAAGAGGGCAAGGTCGACACCGCCAAGGTCAAGGTGATCTGGACCACCCCGACCTACTTTGACTACAACTGGACCGTGCGCGGCGGCCTGGATCCTGCCCTGCAAGAGAAGATCAAACAGGCCTTCCTCAGTCTGGATCCGGCGGTGCCCGCCCAGGCCGAGATCCTCAAGCTGCAACGCGCCAGCCGCTTCATCGAGACCAAACCCGAGAACTACCTGGGCATCGAAGCCGCCGCCACCCAGGCCGGCCTGCTGAAGTGATCGCCGTCACACTGGACGGGGAAGGATTACGGCTCGGCCAGAGCCGCATCCTGCAGCCGTTCAACCTGCAGATAGCGGCAGGTGAGTGCGTGGCCATCATAGGGCCGAGCGGCGCGGGCAAGACCAGCCTGCTGCGGCTGATCGGCACCGAGCTGCGTGGCGAAGGCAGGCTCGCCCTCTGGGAGCAGGATCCCTGGAGCCTCTCCACCCGGGACCGCCAGCGGCTGCGCAGCCGGATCGGCATGGTCTGGCAGCAACCGCCACTGCCCGCCTCCCAGCAGGTGATGACCGCCGTGCTGGCCGGTCGGCTCGGCCAGTGGTCCCTCGGCCGCTCCTTGCTCTCCCTGCTGCGCCCCTGCGACCCAGCAGGGGCGCGGGCCGAACTGGCCCGCCTCGGCCTTGCCGACAAGTGGCAACAGCGCTGCGGCGAGCTCTCCGGTGGCCAGTTGCAGCGGGTCGGCATCGCCCGGGTGCTCTATCAGCTGCCGGACCTGATCCTGGCGGACGAGCCCGTCTCCGCCCTCGACCCCGTGCTCGCCCAGAGCAGCCTGGATGCCCTGCTGGCCCAGGCCCGCGCCCGGGGCAGCACACTCATCGCCAACCTGCATGCGGTCGAGCTGGCGCTCGGCCGCTTCCCCCGCATCATCGGCTTGCGCGAGGGGCGAGTGCAGTTCGACTGTCCGGCGACGGCCGTCACGCCGGCCATGCTGGCCGAGCTCTACGCCGGTGATGACGAGGCGGCTGCGTGTTTGAACTGACCCACCGCTGGCGCCATCCCCTGCCCTGGCTGTTGCTGCTGATCGGCTACAGCCTGTGGCAGCAGGCTGACGGCTGGCTCGGCCTGTTCGACGGCCAGAGCTGGCGGCAGATGGGCAATTTCCTCGCCACCAGCTGGCCACCCCGTTTTGATCGGGACTTTCTCGCCCTGACCCTGACCGCGACTCTGGAGAGCCTGGCGGTCGCCACTCTGGGACTGGCGGGTGCCCTGCTGCTCGGCGTGCCATTTGCCCTGCTCGGCTCGCGCGCCCTGTCGCTGGCCGAACTGGGGCCGGTGCCCAGCCCGCTGCGCAGCGCCTTGCGGGCCCTCTCGCGCCTCGTCGCCATCGTGCTGCGCAGCCTGCCCGAGCTCATCTGGGCGCTGCTGTTCGTGCGCCTGTCCGGGCTTGGGCCGCTGGCCGCCATCCTGGCCATCGCGGTCAGTTACGGCGGCATGCTGGCCAAGGTTTACAACGAGATCATGGAGAGCGGCGCCCTGCAACCTGCCCGCGCCCTGCTGCTCGGCGGCAGCGGCCGGCTGCAGGCACTCTGGTACGGCGTGCTGCCCGCGGTGCGCCAGGAGCTGCTCTCCTACACCGTTTACCGCTGGGAGTGCGCCCTGCGCGCCTCCGTCATCATGGGCTTCGTCGGCGCCGGCGGGCTCGGCCAGCAGCTCGAGCTCTCCCTGCGCATGTTTGCCGGTGGCGAGGTGGTGACCCTGCTGCTGGCCTTCATCCTGCTGGTGACCCTGGCGGATGGCCTCAGCGCCTGGTTGCGCCACAGCCGCTCCCCCGGCCTGCTGTTGCTGATCTGCCTGGGACTGGCCGCAGCTCTCGCCCTTTATCAGCTCGACTGGCGCATGCTGAGCTTTTCCTTCGGGGGACTGGGCTCCTTTCTGGGGGAGTTCTTGCAACCGGACTGGTCATGGCCCTTCCTCAAGACGGTGGCCAGCGGCCTGCTCGATACGGTGCAGATGGCGCTGCTGAGTACCCTCTTCAGCGCCCTGTTGGCCCTGCCGCTGGCCTGCCTCGCTCGCCACTGCTGGCCGCTGCGGCTGCTGTTCAACCTGCTGCGCTCGGTACCCGAGCTCATCTTCGCCAGCCTGCTGGTGATCGCGGTCGGGCTGGGGCCGGTGGCGGGCATACTGGCGCTGACCCTGCACACCACCGGGGTGCTGGCGCGGCTGTTCGTGGAGACCCTGGAGAACGCCGATCCCGCCCCCCGCCTCGCCCTGCAGCTGAGCGGTGCCGGCCCCATTGCCAGCTTCTGGTACGGGCTGTTTCCCCTGGTCACGCGCCAGTGGCTGGCCTACAGCCTCTATCGCGGCGAGATGAACCTGAGGGCCGCCACCATACTCGGCGTGGTCGGCGCCGGCGGGCTGGGGCAGCAGCTCTATGTTTCCCTGAGCCTGTTCCGTTACGATCAGACTGCCACCCTGCTGCTGGCCATCCTGCTGCTGGTCTGGCTGGCGGAGGCCATCAGCCGCCGCACCCGCTTGCCGCGCCCGGCCCCCACTCAGCGGGATTGCCAGATCTGACGCAGGCTCCTGATAAACAAAAAGCCCGCCGGTTTGCACCGGCGGGCTTTTTTCATGGGATCAGACGAGGTCAGTCTTTCTTGGCCAGCAGGAATTTCACCAGCTGGTTGAACTGATCCTGGGAAGTAATGGATTCGATCTTCACCATGTACTTGCCGTTGACCAGGAAGGCCGGCACACCGCGGATGTTGTAGCTTTCGGTGTTGCGGTCAAACTGGGAGACCATGCCGGAGACGGCGAAGCTGTCGACGGCACCGTCGAACTCTTCGGCCGGTACGCCGTTGTCCACGAAGATCTGCTTCACGTCGGCGCGGCTCTGCGGGATCTGACGCTGGGTGTGGATCTTGTCGAAGATGGCCGGGGTCAGCTTGCCTTCAACGTTCAGCAGGCTGGCAACGGCGTAGGCACGCTGCATCTCCGGACCCATTTCGCGGCCCAGGAAGGCCACCGGGTTCTTCTTCATCGACACGCCTTCCGGCAGGTTCTTCTTCAGATCCTCGGCAATCGGCTCGAACTTGGCGCAGTGGGGGCAGTAGTAGGAGAAGAACTCCAGTACTTCCGGCTGGGCGCTACCGGTCTGCTTGACCACATCATAGTTGACGCCTTCCTTGAATTCGGGGGCGGCGTGAACCATGGGCATCATCAGCATGGCAGCAAGGAAAAACAGAATTTTTTTCATGACGTTTCCTGTTAAGGGATCACTGTGAGGCACGCCCGGCGAACCGAAGCAGTGCCAAGCCTATTGCGTCACCACTGCACAGTCAATGATCAAGCAGGGGCGAGTCCCATCCCTCGCGCACCAGGTCGTCAAGCTCTCTCCCCGGCGCCCGTGTCAGCGCGAACGCCTTGATAGGCTGCCGCGGGTCTGCGGCAGGCATAACGAACGGCTGGCAACCCGCCGCATCACCAGCCCGGCATCAGGGTCAGGGGCGGCGCCTTGAGCGCCTCCAGCTGATCGTGCAGGGTGGCGATCTGCTGGCGCCAGTAGTGCTCGGTGTTGAACCAGGGGAAGTGACGGGGGAAGGCGGGATCCTCCCAGCGCCGCGCCAGCCAGGCCATGTAGTGGACGATGCGCATGGCCCGCAGCGGCTCGATGAGCGCCAGCTCGCGCGGGTCGAACTCCATGAACTCTTCATAGCCCGCCAGCAGGGTGTCGAGCTGGATCTGCTGCTCGCTGCGCTCGCCGTTCAGCATCATCCAGAGATCCTGGATGGCGGGGCCGGTGCGGCAGTCATCGAGATCGACAAACATGGGACCGTCGCGCCAGAGAATGTTGCCCGGATGGCAGTCGCCATGCAGGGAGATCTGCGCCACATCCAGGGTCATGGCGTCGCCGACGTGCTTGATCAGCTCGTCCAGCACCCCGAAGAATTGCCTGGCCAACCCGCTCGGCAACCACTCGCCGGACGCCAGCAGCTGACGCGGCTCGTGCAGCATGGTCTCCACGTCGAGCCGGACGCGATGGTGGAAGGGCTTGCTGGCACCGAGCTGATGGATGCGGCCGAGGTAGCGCCCCACCCACTCCAGCTGGTCGAGATTGTCCACCTCGAACTGGCGTCCCCCCACGCTCTGCCAGATGGCAAAGGGGTAGCCCTGATGCTCCAGCAGGGTCTCGCCGGCAAAGGCGATGGGAGCGGCGACCGGGATCTCCGCCTCGCACAGGCGAGCGGCAAACTCGTGCTCCTCGAGGATCTGGGCCCAGCTCCAGCGGCCGGGACGATAGAACTTCACCACGTAGCGGCGACGATCCTCGTCCTGGAACTGATAAACCCGGTTTTCGTAGCTGTTGAGCTCGATGAGGCCCGAGTCGAGCCGCAGACCGCTGAGGTCCAGCGCATCCATGATGAGGTCGGGAGTGAGATCGGAATAGTTGAAACGCATGTCATCCACCATGAGAAAGGGGCGCCGTTGCGCCCCATTCTATCACTACTGTCCGCAGTTGCCGTGCATGGCGGTGTGCCTTGCCGTCACAACCGGCTGATGAATTTACTGGGCTGGCGCAGGGTCCCCTTGCTGTCGTCCGGCGCCGCCCCTTCGCGTTTGAGCACGAAGCGGATGTCCAGGGTCGGCTTCTTCAGGTTGAAGGGATCGACGGCCACGCTCACCGGCAGGGTATAGATCTCGCCGGCCTTCAGGGTCACCTCGCGCGGGCCGAACCACTCGTGCTCCGGCAACCCTTCCACATCCAGCTGATAGGTCTGGGGATGCAGGGTCTTGTTGAGGATCTTGAGGGTATAGGTGTTCTCGATGAGCCCCTCGCTGTTCTCGCGGAACAGCTGGTTGCGATCCCGCAGGATGTCGAGCCCCATCGGCATGATGGACATGGCGTTGTAGACGAACACCCCCAGCATGATGGCCATCACCAGGCCGTAACCGATCAGCTTGGGCCGCGCCACATGGGTGGAGTCGTTGGCCAGCTTGTGCTCTGTGGTATAGCTGATGAGCCCTTTCGGATAGCCCATTCGTTCCATGGTCTGATCGCAGGCGTCGACGCAGGCGCCACAGTTGATGCACTCGTACTGCAGGCCGTCGCGGATGTCGATGCCGGTCGGGCAGACCTGCACGCAGAGGTCGCAGTCGATGCAGTCCCCCAGTCCCAGCGCCTTGGGGTCGGCCTTGCGGGAACGGGCCCCCCGGGTCTCGCCGCGCTTGGTGTCATAGCCGACGATGAAGGTGTCCTTGTCGAACATGGCGGACTGGAAGCGGGCATAGGGGCACATGTGAATGCACATGATGGCACGCATCCAGCCGGCGTTGCCGTAGGTGCAGGCGGCGAAGAGCACCACCCAGAAGATGACCCAGCCGCTGGCCTGCAGGGTGAAGAAGTCAGGCACCAGCTGGAACACATCCTGGAAGTAGGCGACGAAGGTGAGGCCGGTGCCCAGCGACAGCAGGAGCCAGGCCAGGTGCTTGGCTCCCTTGCGGGCCAGCTTCTCGCCGTTCCAGGGCGAGGCGTCCAGCTTGCGGCGCTTGTTGGCGGAGCCTTCCAGCTTCTCTTCAAACCAGATGAACATGAAGGTCCACACCGTCTGCGGGCAGAGGTAGCCGCACCAGACCCGCCCCAGGAAGGTGGTCACGAAGAAGAGGGCAAAGGCAGCGATCATGAAGACCCAGGCCAGCAGGGTGAGATCCTGCGGCCAGATGGTGGCACCGAAGATGTGGAACTGCTGATGACCGATATCGAACAACACGGCCTGTCGACCGTCATAGCGCAACCAGGGAATGGCGACGAAGAGCACCACGAAGAACCAGCCCATGGCCTTGCGCATCCGCTGCCAGTAGCCGGTCTGGGCCCGGACATAGATGCGGTTGCCGGGGTTGAACCTGTCGTCGCTGGCTTTGAAGGTATTGGGGTTGAACGTCCCCGTTACATCGCCGGTGACATCCTTGATATCGATCTTGTCCTGGTCGGCCATTGCAACACTTCGCTCCATTAATTAATTGTTATGGGGCGGATTATATCTTAAACAGCCTGCTAATTGTGTGGGTAAAATGTATCTAATGTTCGAGTGGTGTCGCAATTTCAAGCAACAAAAAAGACGTATCGCCAGTTGACGAAACGCCTTTTTAAGAGATTCCTTTGAAAACCTTCAAGCTTCCAGCAAGCGCACTCTTTACTTGATGCCGCGGGCCTTGAGCAGGGCTTCCTTGAAGTCGGGCACGTGGTCCTTGGCCAGACCGGGGATCATCGCCTGCTTGTCGGATTCACGCATCTTGAGGTGGTAGATCAGCATGTCGTCGGTCAGCTCGGACAGAGGCCCTTCAAATCCCGCTTCCTCGGCCAGTTTGGCAACAAACTGTACCAGGCTGAGATCCTGTTCCTTGATCCAGGCAGGCTGCAACAACTCCAGCAGCTCTTCGATACGATGACATTGCATAGACGACCTCTTTAATCTGTCTTGTGAAACTCAGGCAACCTTACCCATCAAGGCTACTTCGATACGATCCCGCCCATTATGCTTGGCCTGATAGAGGGCCGCATCCGCTTTTTGTATCAGCTCGCTGATGGAGAGGGTCTGGTCCGGCACCAGGGTCGCCACCCCGAAACTGCAGCTGACCCGACCGGAAACCAGGGACTTCTGATGGGGAATGCTCAACTCCTTGAGGGCCACCCGCACGTTTTCGGCGATCTGCATGGCCCCCTGCATGCTTGTGCAGGGCAGCAGCAGAGCAAACTCTTCACCGCCGTAACGGGCGGCGAGATCATCCTCCCGCCGCTGCACCTCGGCCAGCAGACCTGCCACCTGCTGCAGGCACTCATCCCCCAGCTGATGGCCGTAGAGATCGTTGAACTGCTTGAAGTAGTCCACATCCACCAGCACCAGCGACAAGGGAGCCCGGGCACGGTGGCAGCGACGCCAGGCGCGCTCGAGGCAGTAGTCGAGGTGGGCCCGGTTGGCGATGCCGGTCAGCCCGTCCAGCCGGGAGGTGAGCTTGAGGTGCTCGGAGACCGCCTTGAGCTCGGCCACCAGGTCGGCGTTGGAGAAACGGTGATAGAGGGAGGCCACCTGATCCCGCCGCAGGCGACGCAGCAGGGTCGGCAGGAAGACGAACAGGTAGCCGGCCAGCATGCTGGAGACGATCCGCTCCTGCTCGTTGCCCGCCCCCAGTTCGAACACCATGGCCAGCCCGAGCGGCAGCACGGCGCCATAGAGGGAGCGGCGACTGCCGAACAGCATGATGGCACTGCCGGTGAGGATCAGGCTGGCGAGCATCATCATGGCGGCGCGGTAGGTATCGGGCAGCTTGTCCATGTAGAGCAGCACGCCCAGCGCCCAGATGATGGAGGTGATGGTCACCCCGATGAAGAGTTCGCGCTCCAGCACCGGCAGCGGGATCTGTGCCAGCCTGGGCTGGCGCCAGCGCAGATGCCAGCCCCGGCAGAGCAGCAGCAGCATCACACTCGCCAGCCAGCCGAGCGCCTCGCTGGTGGGCAGGTAGTCGTGGAACAGCAGGCTCCAGCCAAGTGCCAGCAGACCCAGGCAAGGCAGGCTGAATGAGGCGTGGGTATAGAGCTGGGCCATGATGGCCTGCTTTACCTGACGTGTCACACTCTGGGTCAACTGCGTACTCCCTGTACAAGAGCCGCACAGTCTACCACTACCCCTTCGGAGCCAACAATAAAACGTCCGTTATTAAGCGGTTAGTCAGTCGATGATGCCAGACCCCAGCCTGCCGGCAGGGGCGGCTCAGCCGCGCTCCAGCTCGTCGAGGATCGGGCACTCGGGATTCTCGTCCCCGTGACAGCAACCGACCAGCCCCTCGAGGGAGCTGAGCATGGCCTGCAAGCCGGCGATGCGGGCGCGCAGATCGACGATCTTCTCCTGCGCCAGCTTCTTCACCTGGGCGCTGGTTCTGTGCTCGTCCCG
Organism: Aeromonas sp. s5; assembly: GCF_040907865.1. Taxonomy (NCBI): domain Bacteria; kingdom Pseudomonadati; phylum Pseudomonadota; class Gammaproteobacteria; order Aeromonadales; family Aeromonadaceae; genus Aeromonas; species Aeromonas sp. s5. The sequence continues at coordinate 44,660 of NZ_JBFOCO010000022.1, read as the reverse complement.
ATAGAGCGCCAGCAGCTCCTGGCACTCCTCCAGATTGAAGCCGGTCTCCCGCGCCCGCTTGACGAAGCGCAGCTCGCGCAGCGCCCCCTCAGTGTAACTGCGATAGCCATTGTCACTGCGCACCGGCGCCGAGATGAGGCCGATGCTCTCGTAGTAGCGGATGGTCTTGGCGGTCAGTCCCGTCGCCTTGGCTACCTTGCTGATGTTCATGGATGACTCCTTAACGGTTCGATTCAGTGCTGACATGGTGGCTGACCTGGGCGAGCGCCCGCGGTTGCCAGCGTTTCAGTAACAGGGAATTGCTCAAGACTGTGATGCTGCTCAGGGCCATGGCCGCCCCCGCCAGCTCGGGGCTGAGGTAACCCAGCGCCGCCAGCGGAATGCCGATGATGTTGAACACGAAGGCCCAGAACAGGTTCTGCTGGATGGTGCGCCAGGTGGCCGCCGAGATGTCGATGGCATCGGCCACCAGCCGCGGATCAGAGCGCATGAGGGTGATAGCGGCGGTCTCCATCGCCACGTCCGAGCCGGAGCCCATGGCGATGCCCACATCCGCCGCCGCCAGCGCCGGGGCATCGTTCACCCCGTCCCCCACCATGGCGACCAGCCCGCGGGTTTGCGCCCGTAACGCCTCGACTTTTTCCACCTTGCCAGCCGGCAGCACGGAGTCAAACGCCCCATCCAGCCCCAGCTTGGCGGCGATATGGGCCACCGGTGCCGGTGCGTCACCGCTCACCAGCCAGCTGGCGATGCCGCGCTGGCGCAGGGTAGCGATGGCCTCGGGGCTCTCCGGTCTCAGAGTATCGGCCAGGGCCGCTATGCCGGCCACCACGCCGTCGATGGCCACCCAGACCCGGGTCGCGCCGTCGGCGGCTTGTTCATCCTGTTGTGGTACGTCAATGCCGAGCTGGGCCAGCAGACTGGCATTGCCGATGGCGACCGAATGATCCACCACCTGGCCGAGGATACCAGCCCCGACCCGCACCTCCACCGCCTCCGGCTGGGGCAGCACGGCATCTTTGCCGGCTGCCTCGCGCATGGCCAGCGCCAGCGGGTGCTCGCTCGCCTGCTGCAGGGCGGCGGCGAGGCGCAGCTGCTCGTCGTTGCCGCTCCAGCTCGCCAGCACCGGCCGGCCCTGAGTGAGCGTACCTGTCTTGTCGAAGATCAGCGCCTTGATGGCGTGGGCCTTCTGCAGGGTATCCACATCCTTGATCAGAATGCCGTGGCGCGCCGCCACCCCGGTGCCGGTGACGATGGCGGCCGGCGTGGCCAGTCCCAGCGCGCAGGGGCAGGCGATCACCAGCACCGCCACCGCCGCCAGCAGCGCCTGACCGAAGTCATTGCCGATGGCGTACCACACCAGCAGGGTAAAGAGGGCGATGGCCATCACCACCGGCACGAACACGGCGGAGACCTTGTCCACCAACTGCTGCAGCGGGGCCTTGCCCATCTGGGCGCTCTCCACCAGGGCGATGATCTTGCTGAGGCTGGAGTCCTCCCCCACGGTGGTGGCCTCGATCTCCAGCACGCCGGAGCGGTTGATGGCACCGCCGAGCACCTTGTCGCCCTCGCCGCGGGGCACCGGCAGGCTCTCGCCGGTGAGGATCGACTCGTCCAGCTCGCTCTCGCCGCTCAGGATCTTGCCATCCACCGGCACCCGCTCACCCACCAGCACCCGCAGCCGATCGCCGCGCAGCACCTCGTCGATGGCGACGCTCTGCCAGCACTCACCGCGCCAGACGGTGGCGGTTTCCGGCCGCAGCGCCATCAGTTCGCGAATAGCGGACTGGGTGCTGCGTCTGGCGCGGGCCTCCAGCAACTTGCCGAGGGAGATCAGGGTGATGATGATGGCGCTTGCCTCGAAATAGAGCTGGCCGCTGGCGGCCATCCCCAGGGTCAGCAGCAGATAGAGGCTGTAGAAGTAGGCCGCGCTGGTACCGGTCGCCACCAGCACATCCATGTTGGCAGAGCGGTTCTTGATGGCGAGCCAGGCACCGCGATAGAAGCGGGCCCCGATCCAGAACTGCACCGGGGTGGCGAGCACCAGCTCCAGCCAGGCGGGCAGATGCCAGGGCAGCAGACCGGCCATTGAGAACATGCCCACCAGCAGCGGCAGGGTCAGCAGCGCCGAGACGATGACCCGGGTCTGCGCCTGACGGGCACTGGCGGCCTCCTGCGCTTCCCGCTCCAGCAACTGCTGACGGCGGCCGCTGGCCGAGCCCTGCGCCAGCTGGGCACCAAAGCCGAGGGCTTCGATCTGCTCGCGCAGGGCGGCAGGGGTCTGCATCCCGGGCACCAGCACGATACGGGCCTGTTCGAGCGAGAAGTTGACGTCGGCTGAGATGACGCCCGGCAGTGCGGCCAGCATCTTGTTCAGACGGGCCGAACAACCGGCACAGCTCATGCCGCTGATCTGGAAGGAGAGCGTTTCGTGGCCATAGTCATAGCCCTGTGCCTGAATGCTCTCCAGCACAGCCGGCAAACGGTCGGGGCTGGCCAGGTCGATAGCGGCCTGCTCCAGCGCAAAGTTGACGGTCGCCTCGACCCCCTCCAGCTTGTTGAGGGCGGTCGTGATGCGGCTGGCGCAATTGGCGCAGCTCATACCTGTGAGCGGCAGCTGCAGATGGATGGGTAATTGAATATGAGTGGTCATCTTGTTCCTCCCCGGAACCCGTCGGCCAGAACGAGCGCCAACCAGCAAACCCTAACCTTTACTGTAAGGGTAAGCTCAAGCCACCTGACTCACTTTTTGCAGATGAAAAAACGGCGCCCGTTTGCTGCCAGGGAGCAAACGGGCGCCGACTTCAACTATTGCGCGGTGTGATCGGCTCAGATGCCGTACTGGGCGCGGTACGCCTTCATGGCAGCCAGTTGCGTAGCCAGCTCCGGCTGCTCGGCCTGCTTCTCTTCCAGATAAGCGATCAGATCGCTCATCTGGATGATGGCGATGATGTGGGCGCCGTAGTCACGCTCCACCTCCTGAATAGCGGAGAGCTCGCCCTTGCCCTTCTCCTGACGGTCCAGCGCGATCAGCACACCGGCCAGGGAGGCACCGTTGGCCTGGATCAGATCCATGGATTCGCGGATGGCGGTGCCGGCGGTGATGACGTCATCCACCAGCATGATGCGCCCCTTGAGCGGGCAGCCCACCAGATTGCCGCCTTCACCGTGATCCTTGGCTTCCTTGCGGTTGAAGCACCAGGGCACGTCCACGTCGTGCTGCTCCACCAGCTGCACCGCGGTGGCGGAGGCGATGGGGATCCCCTTGTAGGCCGGGCCAAACAGCACGTCGAACTCGATGCCGGCATCCATCAGGGCGGCGGCATAGAAGCGGCCGAGACGGGCCAGATCGCGGCCGCTGTTGAACAGGCCGGCGTTGAAGAAGTAGGGGCTTTTACGACCGGATTTCAGGGTAAATTCACCGAATTTGAGGACCTGCTTCTCCAGGGCGAACTCGATAAATTGACGCTGGTAGGCTTTCATTCTGGCTCCTTGCTTGGCTTGTCGTTGTCTTGTGTGGGGGTATAAAAAAACGCGGACAATGCCGCGTTTTTAAAATCATGCAAGCGACTGCTTCTGCAGCGCAATGATGTCGGCGATGCCGCCCTTGGCGAGCGCCAGCATCTCCAGCAGCTCTTCGTGGGTGAAGGGCTCGGCCTCCGCGGTGCCCTGCACCTCGATGATGCGACCATCTTCGGTCATCACCACGTTCATATCGGTCTCGGCGGCGGAGTCTTCGATGTACTCCAGATCGCAGATGGCTTCCCCTTCGAACATGCCGACGGAGACGGCGGCGATCATCTGCTTGAGCGGGCTCTGCTTGATCATGCCCTTCTCCACCATCCAGTTCAGCGCGTCCACCAGCGCCACACAGGCACCGGTGATGGCGGCGGTACGGGTGCCACCGTCGGCCTGCAGCACGTCGCAGTCAACTGTGATGGAGTGCTCGCCCAGCGCGGTCAGGTCTACCGCGGCGCGCAGGGAGCGGGCGATCAGGCGGGAGATCTCCAGGGTGCGGCCGCTCTGCTTGCCGGAGGCCGCTTCGCGGTTCATCCGGGAGTGGGTGGAGCGCGGCAGCATGCCGTACTCGGCGGTGACCCAGCCCTGGTTCTTCCCTTTCAGGAAGCGCGGTACGCTGGTGTCGACGCTGGCGGTGCAGAGCACGCGGGTGTTGCCGAACTCCACCAGCACAGACCCTTCAGCATGCTTGGTGAAGTGGCGGGTAATGGTGACCGGACGAAGCTGCGCGGCAGTGCGATCGCTGGGACGTGACATGGGACGGACCTCTGGGCTGGCTGAATTGGCGCAGGAGTATAAGTGATCCCAGCCCAAATATCAGCCGCTAAAACCACGCTGTCGGCTGACGGAGCAGGCCTGGCTGAGTATACTGGCCCCACACTTCATCAAGCCCGGAACAATCAATGATTCACAGCATGACCGCCTACGCCCGCAAGGAACTCAAGGGCGACTGGGGCACAGCCGTTTGGGAAATTCGTTCGGTCAACCAGCGCTATCTGGAGACCTACATTCGCCTGCCGGAACAACTGCGCAGCCTGGAGCCGGTTCTGCGTGAGCGCTTCCGCGCCAAGCTGCAGCGCGGCAAGGTGGAGTGCAACCTGCGCTTCGAGGCCGCGCAAGCTGCCGCCAGCCAGCTGCACATCAATGAAGAGCTGGCCAAGCTCATCATCGACAGCGCCAACTGGGTGATGAAAGAGGCGGGCCAGGGTCAGCTCAACCCGGTCGACGTGCTGCGCTGGCCGGGCGTGATGGCTGCCGCCGAGCAGGACATGGACGTGGTCGCCACCGAGCTGCTCGGCGGGTTTGACCAGACCATGGAAGATTTCCTCGCCTCCCGCGCCAGCGAAGGGGCCAACCTCAAGGCGCTGATCGAACAGCGTCTGGCCGGCATTCAGGTGGAAGTGAAGAAGGTGCGCGTGCACCTGCCGCAGATCATCGAGTGGCAGCGCCAGAAGCTCACCGACCGGCTGGCCGAAGCCAAGGTGGAGCTGGATCCGGCCCGCATCGAGCAGGAGATCGTGCTGCTGGCCCAGAAGATCGACGTGGCGGAAGAGCTGGATCGGCTGGAGATGCACATCAGCGAGACCAACAAGATCATGAAGAAGGGTGGCGCCTGTGGCCGCCGTCTCGACTTCATGATGCAGGAGTTCAACCGCGAGTCGAATACGCTCGGTTCCAAGTCGATCAACGCCGAGGTGACCCAGTCCGCCGTCGAGCTGAAGGTGCTCATCGAGCAGATGCGCGAGCAGATCCAGAACATCGAATAATACCGGTTCGATAGCGTGAAAAAGCCATTGGAGACAATGGCTTTTTCTTTTTATGCGGAGCAGGCGAGCACAGGGAGCGTGCAGGCGGTGGGCTCGGCCGCCGGGCCGAGATCCCGCACTATGTCGCGGATCACCGCATCCAGCTGATGAAGGCTGTGATGATGAGGCAGGATGATGAGGTGGGAGTGCTCGCCCGAGGTCGCCAGGCAATGGCGCTTCCAGGTGCGCTCCGAGGGGCGCGGGAAGACCACGGTAATGGAGTGCGGATGCCGCCAGGCGGGCACCCCCTGCTGATTCAAACGCTCTACCAGCTGCTGGGCCATGGCCAAGCAGCGCCCGGTCCGCTCACGCCACTGGGCCAGCGTCCGTCCCTTGAGGGCCGCCCACATCAGCAGGGGCGTGAAGCCATTGCGCGACCCGCTGATGGTCTGATCGCTGGCCGAGATGTAGTCCACCTCCACGGCGATGCGATCTACAAAACGCCGCCTGGCCAGCACGATGCCACACGGGATCGGCGACCCCATCATCTTGTGGCCCGAGACACTGATGGAATCGATGCCGTCGGCAAATGAAAAGGCCGGCGCATCGTCCACAAACGGCAGTATCATACCGCTCAGGGCCGCATCCGCGTGCAGGTAGTAGTCCTGACGCGGGATGCCGATGGCCGACAGCCGCCGTTGAATGGCGCCGATGTCGTCGACCGCCCCCTTCATGGTGGTACCGATATTGGCAAATATGATGGGATGACGCTCGCCATCATCCACTATCTGCTCTGCCAACTTATCGCAGTCAATTTCCCCGCTGGGCAGAGTGGGAATTTCCTTGGCCTTGATCCGCAGCAACCTGATTATTTTGGCAACCGAATAGTGTGTCTCTTGTGAATAATAGAGGGTGCCTTCAGGAAACAGCTCTCTGGCAAGATAACAGCCAAACATATTGCCTTCGGTGCCGCCATTGGTCACATAACCCCAGCTCTGCTCTGGCGGGATTGAAAATAGCGATGAGAAATAGTGCATGACCTCTCGCTCAAATTCGAAGGTATTGAGCAAATAATTTCCAGGCGCGCCCCAGTCGCCACAGTTATTGATAGAGAACTGTAAAAACTTGTGCAGCTTGGAATAATCAAAGTCGGCAGCCTCCGGATAACCGACATTGAAATATTGATGGGTAAGGCAGAACTGCCAAAACTGCTCGAGCCTGTGCTGATCTTCTGCTGACAGCGTCATGATGGTGTCCGTGGCGAACGCCATGAACTGGCGCCGCCCTTGCTGAATGATAAGAGCAATGCGTGAAATTGATTGAATATATACAGCCAGTCAGGCCGCCTGGGAGCCGCTCAGGAGCGCCCACCAGGCTGACAGGGTGGGCCTGCGCGCCAGCTCGTCAAAACCGACATCGACCCCCTGTGCCTTCAGCTCTGCGGTAAAGCGCATGATGCTGAGGGAGTCCAGCCCATACAGCACCAGACTCTCCTCCGGATCCAGCTCCCCCTCCTCCACCAAGCTCTGTACTCGTTCATTCAACCACTCACGGGTCATGAATGTTGGTCTGCTCATGTTATTTCCTCACTGTCTGTCATGGTTATTTCTAGTCGTGATTGTTTAATCAACGTCCCCACCCAATTGCTGAAAACTGGATCGACGACTGCCAAAAAAGAGGCCCAGTCATACCGGCCTGAAATACTGTCCAGGGTCATCTCTGGCCACGACTGATGCCAATTTAATTAAGCGACTTATCGATATAACCATATGGGTTGACGGATTAAATTAACCTTGAAATGAAAATCATTCTCACCTTTAAATATATAAACAACGAAACACGACAAGTTGTCAACGCCATGAATGAGATGAAAGAACTGACCGCGATGCAGGCGGCTTGCTGGATGGGACGCAGCGCGCATGCCCATCTGGGGGGCGTCAGTGCCCACCTCTACGCCGAGTTTGACGGCCCGGCCCTCGATCTGGCGCGCCTGCACGGTGCGCTGGAACGTCTCTATCAGGCGCACCCCATGCTGCGCCTCACCGTCACCCGGGAGGGAACCCAAACGCTGGGGGATCCTGCCCCGGCCGTGCTGGAGATAGATGATTTCCGCTCCCTGAGCGGCCAGCCGCTGGCCGATGCCCTGGCCCGCAAGCGGCAGGAGTGGACCCACCAGCAACTCGATCTGAGCCGGGGTCAGGCGGCCCGCTTCTCCGTCACCCGGCTGGCAAACCAGCGCCAGCGGCTGCACATCGACACCGACATGATGGCCGTCGATCCCTCCAGCGTGCGGATCCTGCTCGCCGATTTGGCCCGGTGGTACGAAGAGCCGGAGTGGACGCCGCCGCCATCCCCCTCGTTTTTTGCCTGGCACGAGGCGGTGCAGACAAGCCTGCGCGCGCGCCGGGAACAGGATCGGCAGTGGTGGCGACAGCAACTGCCCGCGTTGGCGCCGGCGCCCACCCTGCCGCCCGCTCCGCAGCAGACTCCCCCCACCAGCGAGCGTCTCAGCGCCACCCTGGATGCCGCCACCTGCCAGGCCCTCACCACCCTGGCACGGCAGCGGCGCCTGACCCTCTCCAGCCTGATGCTGGGCCTCTTCGCCCACGCCCTGGGCAAGGCCACCGGCGACAGGCATTTTCGCCTCAATGTCCCCTTCTTCTGGCGCGAGCCCGTGCTTGGCAACGAGCAGCGGATCGTCGGCGAGTTCGCCAACCTCACCCTGGTGGACGTGGACCTTGACCAGGCCGGCACGCTGGATGTGCTGTGCCGGCAACTGGCGGCCCAATGGCACCAGCGCCTCGGCCACGGCGCCTATTCCGGCGTGGCGGTGATGCGCGATCTCTCCCGCCACCACGGCTCGGCCCAGCTGGCCCCCATCGTCTTCACCGCCGCCCTGGATCTGGAAGGAGGCTCGCTGTTTGACGGACGGGTGCACAGGGTCTTCGGCGCCATGAACTGGGTCATCTCCCAGGGCCCCCAGGTGGCGTTGGATGCCCAGCTGGTGCGCCTGCGCGGCGAACTGCTCATCAACTGGGACGTCCGCCTCGATGCCCTGCCGCTCGCCTGGATCACCGCACTGTTCGACGATCTGGTGGCACAGTTGCGCCAGCTGGCACGGGATCCCGCCCTGCTCGACGCCCCGCTGCACCGCCGCCGCGAAACGCCCCTGACGCCACTCCAGCAGGCCTACCTGCTGGGGCGCACCACCCAGTTTCCGCTCGGGGGCGTCGCCATGCAGGAGTACCGGGAGTACCGCGGCAAGATGGAGCCGGCGCTGCTGCGCGCCCGCCTGCGGGAGATGGTGCAGCGCCACGATGCGCTGCGTACCCGCATCGATGCCGACCGCCTGGTACAGGTCGTCGATGACGAGGCGCGCCTCAATCTGCACGAACAGGACCTGCGTCAGCTGACCGAAGAGGAGGTGGAGCCCAGGCTCGCTCGCCACCGGGAGGCATACAGCCATGCCCTGTTCGACCTGACGCAGTCCCCCTGGGATCTGACCCTGCTGCACCTGCCGGGAGACGAGCTGGTCGCCTTCGTGCGCATCGATGCCCTGATCCTGGATGGACACGCCATCGCCACCCTGATGCGCGAGCTGTTCGAAGGGATAGTGGCCCCCGCGCTGCCCTCCCCGCCCGCTCACGAGCCCACGGCGGCGCAGCGGGAGCAGGCAGGGGACTACTGGCGACGCAAGCTGGCCAGGCTGGAGGGGCCACCGCGCCTGCCCTGGACCCAGCCGCTCGAAGGTCTGCGCCGTGCCCGCTACGCACGCCAGCGGCAACGCATACCTGCCGGGCAGGCGGTCGCGCTCTACAAGCTGGGTGCCCGCCAGCACCTGTTCAAGAACACCACCCTGATGGCCGTCATCCTGGAGGTGCTCTCCCGCTGGCGCGACGAGGGGGATCTCTGCGTGGCCGTGCCGGTGGCCCCGCCACCCGGCGGGCCGCTGACCAACCGATCCAGTTTTATCGCCCTCACCTGGCTGCCCGCGGAGGGCACCCTGCTGGAGCGGGCCCACATCCTGCAGCAGGACGTCATGGAGGGGCTGGATCGGCTCGCCTTCTCCGGGGTCGATATCGCCCGCCAGCTGGTGGAGACCCATGGCGGCGGGCCCGCCCTGCCCGTGGTCATCACCAACGGGCTGGCCTGGCCGGTGGCCGCGCCAGAGAGTCCCATGCAGTGGCAAGGGGGCCTGACCCAGACACCCCAGGTCGCCATGGACATCCGCATCAGCCAGCAGGCCGACGGTACCCTGGTGCTCGACATCGACTACGCCAGCGAGGCCCTGGAGGCCGCGCTGGTGAGCGATCTGCTCGCGGCCATGGCGCGTGCCGTGGCCCGGCTGGCGGAGGGAAAGGCATTTCACCTCCCAGACCTGGTCACCCCCACCCATGCCCGTCACAACAGCCTGCCGGACGCCGCCTGCCACACCGACTTCCTGCAGCGCATCGCCGATCGCCTGTTCCATTCGCAGCACGAGGCGGTGGCCCTGATCCAGGGGGAGCGACAACTCAGCTACCGGGAGCTTGGTCACGGCGTGGGGCGCGTGATGCATGCCCTGAGCGAGGCCGGCATCGAGGCCGGGCAGGTCGTCGCCATCTGCCTGCCGCGCAGCCCAGAACACACCATGGTGACCCTGGCCTGCGCCCTCAGCGGTATCATCTGGGTGCCCGTCGATGCCGCCTCGCCACCCGAGCGCCGCCGCTATCTGCTGGACAACTGCTGCCCCGATCTGGTGGTGGCAGAGCCAGGCGCAGAGACCGGCCACCCCACGCTGACCCCGGCCACCCTGCTGGCCGGCGACGACGCCCCCCTCGGCACGCCCTGGGCGGGGCGCAGTGCCCACACCACGCCGGCCTACTACCTCTATACCTCAGGCACCACGGGGCGCCCCAAGTGCGTGGTGCTGAGCAACCAGGCCACCGCCAACGTGATCGGCAGCACCCTGCAGCGCTGGGGCATTACAGAGCAGGACAGGTTTCTCTCCGTCACCCCGCTGCACCACGACATGTCGGTCTTCGACGTGTTTGGCTGCCTGACCGCCGGCGCCACCCTGGTGCTGCCGGAGCCCGGCGCCGACAAGGATGCGGTGCACTGGGGCCGGCTCATCGCACGGCACGGCGTCACCCTCTGGTGTTCGGTGCCGGCCATGCTGGAGATGCTGCTCGCCTGCCACCCGGTCGACACGCTGCAGAGTCTGCGGCTCATCGCCCAGGGGGGGGATTACATCAAGCCGGGCATCATAGAGCGCCTGCGCACCGGCCTGCCTGCCGCCCGTCTCTTCTCCCTCGGCGGGCCGACCGAAACCACCATCTGGAGCATCTGGCACGAGATAAGTGCCGACGATCAGCAGCGCATTCCCTATGGCATACCGCTGCCGGGCAATGCCTACTGGCTGCTGGACGAGCGCGGCGAACACTGCCCGCTCGGGGTGGCGGGCCGCATCCATACCAGCGGCGTCAACCTGGCCCTCGGCTACCTCGAACAGGGGCAGCTGATCCAGACCGACTTCGTCACCCTCACCGATGACAGGGGCCAGCCGGTGCGTGCGTTTCGCACCGGCGATCGGGGCCGCTACCGCCGCGACGGCACCCTGCTGTTCGACAGCCGGGTCAACGGTTACATCAAGGTGCGCGGGGTGCGTGTCTCGCTGCCCGACGTCGAGAGCGCCCTCATCACCCATCCGGCCCTCGCCCAGGTACTGGTGGTGGAGTACGGCGACGAGCAACAGGGGGAGCTTGGGATCGGGCTGCTCTACGTCTGCGCCACCGGCCACCGGCTGGACCCGGCCGCCCTGCGCGAGTTTGCCCGCGCACAGTTGCCGGCCTCCCACGTGCCGACCCGCGCCCTGGCTGTCGCTCAGCTTCCCCTCACCGCCAACGGCAAGCCGGACAAGCCCGCCGCTCGCACCCTGCTGGCGCAACCCGCCCCCCGTCACGGGGTACTCGACATCTATCTGGAGGTGCTGGGCGCGGCACCGGGCAGCGCCGACAGCCGGCAGCCCTTTACCGCGCTGGGGTTGCGGCCCCAGCACCTGAAGACCATTTCGGCCCGGCTGCGCGAACGCTTCGCCGTGGAGCTGTCACCGGGCCAGCTGCTGGCCTGCCGCACGGCGGCCGACGTCGAGGGGCTGCTGGCCAGCGTGCGCGCCTGACCCTGCGCCCCGGCATGGCCGGGGCGCATCACCTTTCCTTTGGGAGTGTTTATGGAGACCACACACGTGGATATCGCCGGGGTCGGCATCGGCCCCTTCAACCTGGGGCTGGCGGCCCTGCTGGACCGGCATCCCGAGCTGAGCGGGGTATTTCTGGATCGCAAACCGGCCTTCAGCTGGCACCAGGGGCTCCTGCTGCCGGGCACCACGCTGCAGGTGCCCTTCCTGGCCGATCTGGTCACCCTGGCCGATCCGACCCATCCGCTGAGCTACCTCAACTACCTGCACCGGCACGACCGGCTCTACCCCTTCTACTACTACGACCACTTCCAGATCCCGCGCCGCGAGTATGACCACTACTGCCGCTGGGCCGCCGAGCAGCTCCCCGGCTGCCGCTTTGGCGAAGAGGTGGTGGCGGTGCATTACGATGCGGGCAAGGAGCGTTTCTGCCTCGAGAGCTGCGACGCCGACGGCCAGGCCCGCCACTATCAGAGCCGTGATCTGGCCATCGGCATCGGCACCCGCCCGGCCCTGCCAGCCTGGGCGCAGGGGATCGATCATCCCAATCTGCTGCACTCCGCCGACTTCCTGCACGCCAGGGAGCGCCTGGCCGCCTGCCGCCGGGTGACCGTGGTCGGCTCGGGGCAGAGTGCGGCCGAGTGCGTGCTGGCCCTGTTCCAGACGCTCACGCCGGAGCGGGTGGCCGCCGGGGCGGCCATCCAGTGGATCACCCGGGCCCCCGGCTTCCACCCCATGGAGTACTCCAAGCTGGGGCAGGAGTGCTTCACCCCCGGCTACATGGACTATTTCCAGCGCATCCCGCGGGAGAAACGGCGCGCCATCGTGGCCGGGCAGGGGATGCTCTACAAGGGGATCAGCTTCGCGACCATAGGCGCCCTGTTCGACCTGATCTACGAGCGATCCATCGGCGGCCAGACACCCGGGCTGACCCTCTTCTCCAGCTGCAATCTGGAGGCGGCCGAAGTGCTGAGCGACGGCACCCTGCGTCTGACCTGCCACCACACCCAGCTCGATCAGCGTTGTACCCTCGAGGCCGATGCCGTGGTGGCCGCCACCGGCTATGCCCATGCTTGGCCCGCCTGGTTCGAACAATTGAAGGGCGAGGTGCTGGCCGTGGACGAACAGGGGGACTGCATAGTGCAGGAGGACTTCACCGCCCGCCGCGCCGATCGGGGCACGGGCCGGGTCTTCATCCACAACGCCGACATCTTCCAGCAGGGGGTAGGCTCGCCGGATCTGGGGCTAGGGCCCAACCGCAATGCCCGCATCCTCAATCAGCTACTGGGCCGCGCCCACTACCACCTGCCCGCCCGCACCACCTTCCAGCACTACGGTCTGCCGACCGACTGAGCCAAACAGTGAGCCCCCTTGCGGGGGCTCACGCCATCACACCTGTGGGGCTAGGGCCGCGAGCGGGCTGGCGGTACCCTCCCGCACCAGCTGTTCGAGCAACAGGTCAAGCAGGGCACAGAGAGTCTGTATCTGGGCCGGGCTGTAGCGACCGTCCCGGTAGGTAATGACCAGCCGCAGCCGCCGCTCATCGTCCAGCACATCCTCCATGATCTCGAACTGCAGGCCGAACATGGTTTCGGTCTTGTCCGCATCGATCTGGCGGTAGCGCAGCCCCTCGCCCGCCGGGGTCGGCAGACGGCCGTTGAGGGCGTTGCTGGCGTGGATCTGGATGTAGACGTCGAACAGCAAGCCGTCGGCTGGCGTCATGCCCAATCCCTGCTGGATCTGTTCGAGCGGCACATCCGCGTAGCAGAGTGAGTCGTTGATGGTGCGGGTCACCTGGCGCAGCAGATCGCCAAACCGGGTGGTCGGGGCAAACGACACCCGATGCGCCACCATGGTAGTGAAATAGCCCACCGAATCGAAGAAGGCCGGATCGGTGCGCCCCGAGGTCGAGGTGCCGATCAGGATCTCCTCGGCCTGACCCAGCTGGTGCAAGGAGAGGGCGATGGCCGTGTACATCAGGGTAAAGAGGGAGGCATCGTGGCCACGGGCCAGCTCATAGAGCCGGGCCAGCGTGCCCTCGGCCGGCTGCCACTCGTGCCAGCGGGCGGCCCAGGTTTCCCCCTGCAGGGGCATCACCGGCAAGGGAGGACGGCGGGAAGCCGGCACGGCGCCGTGCAGCAGACGGGTCCAGTAGGCCAGGTGCGTCTCGTTGATACCATCCGCCGCCTGCCGACGGGCAAAATCGTGAAACGCCGGCGCCGGTGCATCCCAGCGGGGGGCAATCCCGGCGGCGCGAGCCAGGTAAGCCTGGGCCAGCTCCCCCATCATCAGGTTGATGGACCACTCGTCCACCACCATGTGGTGCACCAGCAAGGAGAGCTGCTGGCGCCCCGTGGCCGGATCGCGCAGGAAACGGATCCGCAGCGGCAGCTCCCGGGTCAGGTCGAAGCGATGGGCCGCTGCGTCGGCCAGGGTCATCCCCTGCGACTCGGCACTGCCCCAGAACCAGCGATAGCCAGCCAGCTGATCGGCCGGGAGAATGCGTTGCCGCACTTCGCCATCCTGCGTCATGAACAGGGTCCGCAAACTGGCGTGGCGCTCGATAATATCGGCAAAGGCCTGGGCAAACAGGGACTCGTCCACCTCGTCAATAAAGTCGAGGGCAAAGGGAAGATTAAAAATGGTGCCAAAGTCGTGGGCTTCATAAGCCCGCCACAGAGAGGCCTGCGCCAGGGCGAGCGGAGCCGGTGCCCTGTTATTTTCCAAAACGACTTCCGGCAATGAAGCCTGCTCTGATATCACGGCCTTGCGTGCCAGAGCTGCTGCCGTCGGCGATTCGAAAAAGTCGTTGAAGCGGCACTCGATACCGTGCTCGCTCAGTAATTTCCCAATAATTCTGGTCGCCAGCAGGGAGTGACCACCATTATCAAAAAAGTCATCATCCGGTCCCATATCGGGCGATGACAAGGCACGGCGAAACTCCTCAAGAATAATCCGTGAAATATTCTTGCCGACATCATGAGCAGGGACACAAGAGGCTGGTGCGGCAATGCATGCCGGGGATGATAGCAGCAGCGGCGTTTGCCCGGCCTGGCCGGTAGCCAACCGATCGTAGTGCTGCTTCAACGCCGCCATCAGGGTCTGTGGCGAACCCTGTTCCGCAAGCACAGGATGCAACACCAAGGCCAGTGTCACACTATTTTCTGCGTTGATAATCAATGCCTTGAAAGGCGGCTGGCGTGCACTGTCCCAGGGGGCCTGCTGCACTCGCCGTACCAGCTCATCCACCTCCTCAGCCGCCAGACGATGAAATTCCAGACAGGGATACCAGCCATTTATCTGATATTTAAATAGATCGCCATCGGCACTGAAAAAATAACGGGCATTGAGTTCCGGCTGCTCCTTTATTAATAACTCAACACTCAATATCAACAGCGAAATATCAATATCGTCAGGGAGCGGCCAACACATCACCTGTTTAATTATCTGCTCGGGCTGCTGTTGTTGTAACAACCAGCAGCTCTCTTCATGGGCACTGACAGGCAGCTCAAGCAGCCCCTCATTATGGAATTGCAGCAAAAGCCATCTCCTTCTCTGTGGAAATATAACCCTGTGAATTACGTCTGTTTTATTTGAAATAACCACGGACGCATGCCCCTCCCCCCTAATTGGCGGGAAAGGCATTGCGATATATCGATGAACACGATACCGTGCAAATGATTAGCATAATGATTTTCATTCTCAAATAAAAATAACACGAGGTTCAGGAGAGAAATCGTGGAAATGGGCACAGGCTCCTTCCAGGCGCAGTTGCATCGTCTGTATCAGGAACATCACGGATGGCTCTGCTCGCTGCTGAGACGCAGGTTGGGCAACAGCTGCGACGCCGCGGATCTGGCACACGACATCTACCTTCAGCTGCTGCGCAAGGGACACATCCCCACGGCGGCCGAGTGCCGTCGCCATCTGATGCAGATCGCCAAGGGCAAGGTGATCGATCTCTACCGCCGGCGTGCGCTGGAGGCCCGCTACCTCGAGCAG
This sequence comes from Aeromonas sp. s5, assembly GCF_040907865.1. NCBI lineage: Bacteria > Pseudomonadati > Pseudomonadota > Gammaproteobacteria > Aeromonadales > Aeromonadaceae > Aeromonas > Aeromonas sp. s5. The sequence continues at coordinate 29,219 of NZ_JBFOCO010000022.1, read as the reverse complement.
CAGAGCTACCAGCCCGACGCTCAGGCCCCCTCGGAAGAGCTGCGCGCCATGCAGCGCGAGGCGCTGGGAGCCGTCGCATCGGCCCTGCAACGCCAGTCCCCCAAGATCCGCCAGGCCCTGCTGCTCTCCCGCCTCGGCGGCCTCGGTTATCAGGACATCGCCAGCCAGCTGCAGGTGTCCGTTTCATCGGTCGAGAAGTATATCGCCCAGGGCATGCAAAGCTGCCATCGCAGCCGGCCCGGCGGCGGCATCTGACCCGGATGGGGGAAATGAAAAGATTCATTTGAGGTTTTTTGTCCCCCATACGGAAAACCACAGAGATCCGGTCGCTCGTTGCGGCCACCATCACTTCACCGTGGAGAAATAGCCATGAAGGCAGACGATGTGCAGTGCCCCGAGGCCAATGCTGGCGGGCCCATCAGCCGCGTGCTGGCCCCCATTCGCGGCCACCTGATCGCCGCCGCCCTGCTGGCGGCCATCGGCGCCATGCTGACCCTGGTCCCGCTGGCCGGGATCGCCCACCTGGCGGGCCTGATGCTGGCCGATGCCGCCGTGCCAGGCGACGCAATCACCGCAGTGCTCGGGATCAGCCTGGCCTGCCTGTTTGGCGGCATGCTCCTGCTCAGCGCCGGCGATCTGGTGGCCCACCTGGCCGACAACCGCATCACCGGCCAGTTGCGCCAGGCCCTGACCCGGCGGCTGGCCCGGGTGCCCCTTGGCTGGTTCACCGCCCGCGCCTCGGGGGAGGTCAAACAGGCGATGCAGGACGACATCGGCACCCTGCACAGCCTGACGGCCCACTTCTACACCACCCTGGGCCGCTGCAGCGGCGCTGTGCTCATCTCCCTGATCTACCTCTTCGCCATGGACTGGCGGATGGCCCTCATCGCCCTCTCCCCCTTCCCGCTCTTCTTCCTGTTCTCCGCCCGCGCCCACCGCGCCAGCGCCGCCAACATGCAGCAGTTCGGCGCCGGCATGGCACGCATCAACAACGCCGTGGTGGAGTTCGTGAGCGGCATCCCCGTGGTCAAGGCCTTCGGCGTGCAGGGCCGGCTGCACACCAGCTACCGCAACGCCATCGATGACTTTGCCCGCGCCTTCACCGACTTCACCCGTCCGCTGGTCGCGGCCATGGCCAACGCCAACGCCATCATGGCCCCCGCCTCGGTCCTCGGGGTGGTGCTGGCCGGCGCCGTGGTGATGGTACGAGCGGGCGCCATGGCGCCGGCCGAGGTGCTGCCCTTTGTGCTGGTGGCGCCGGGGCTGTGCGCCCCCCTGATGCTGCTGAGCTACCTCAAGCACGATCTCGGCAGCGCCACCGCGGCCGCCGAACGGCTCCACGGCCTGCTCGCCACTCCGGTATTGACGGAGCCCGCCGCCGGCACCGGTTTGCTGCCGGTCGACAACACCCTGCGCCTCGAGCAGGTGAGCTACCGCTACGACGACCAGACCCCGGTGCTCAGCGAGCTGACCGTCACCCTGACCCCGGGCACGGTCACCGCCATCGTCGGCGCCTCCGGGGCCGGCAAATCGACTCTGGCCAGGCTGCTGCTGCGCTTCTTCGACCCGAGCGAGGGGCGCATCACCCTGGGCGGGGTGGACCTGCGCGATCTCGAGAGCCGCGAGCTCTATCGCCACATCGGCTTCGTGCTGCAAGAGGTGCGCCTGGTGCACGCCAGCCTGCACGACAACATCGCCCTCGGCCGCCCCGGCGCCAGCCGCCAGGAGGTCGAGGCCGCCGCGCGCCGCGCCAACATCCACGACCGCATTCTGGCCCTGCCGCGGGGCTACGACGCCGTGGTCGGTGAGGACGCCAACCTCTCCGGCGGCGAGCTGCAACGAGTCAGCATCGCCCGCGCCCTGCTGCTCGACCCGCCGGTGCTGGTGCTCGACGAGGCCACCGCCGCCGCCGACGCCGACAACGAGGTGAAGCTGCAACAGGCGCTCTCCACCTTCGCCCGCGGCCGCACCCTGGTCGTCATCGCCCATCGGCTCGACACCGTGATGCACGCCGACCGGATCCTGGTGCTCGACAACGGCGTCCTGTGCGAGCAGGGGCGCCACCACGAACTGCTGGCCCGCCGCGGCCGCTATGCCCATCTGTGGGAACAGGGGGGATACGACACTCCCACCCAGACCCATATCCCTCATCAGGAGGCCGTCTCCACATGCTGAACACCTTCCTGCGCCTGCTCGGCGACGACGCCGTCCTGCTGCGCCGCTACGGCCTGCTGGCCCTGCTCTACGGCCTGCTCTGCGGCCTGACCCTGGTCTGCCTCATCCCGGTGCTCACGCATCTGCTGCGGGCCGAGACCGACGCCGCCACCGGCTGGCTGCTGGTGCAGCTGATCGGCGTGCTGCTCTGCTGGAACCTGCGCCGCCGGGTGGAAAAGGCTGGCATCGCCGTGGGGATCGCGGTGCTGCGCACCGGCCGCCACGCCCTGGGCGAGCACGTGGGCAGCCTGCCCATCGGCTGGTTCACCCCGGCCAACACAGCCCGCCTCAACCACCTGGCCTCGCAAGGCATGATGGAACTGGCCCAGCTGCCGGCCCACGTCTTCACCCCCCTGCTCGGCGGGGTGATCACCCCGCTGGTGGTGCTGGTGGCCCTGTTTGCCCTCGATGTGCAGCTCGGCCTCATCGCCCTGATCGCCCTGCCGCTGCTGGTGGCGGTCTTCCTGCTCACCACCCGCCTAAACCAGCACGCCGACCAGACCTTCCACCAGCATGCCGCCGATACCAGCCAGCGCATGGTGGAGTTTGCCCAGGCTCAGTCGGTGCTGCGCGCCTTCAACGGCGAGCAGGGGGGCACCCGCTTCCTCGAGCAGGCCATCGCCCAGCAACAAGCCTCCGGCAGGCAGCTGATCCGGCTCACCGCCCTGGCCTCCGGGCTCAACGTCTGGGCAGTGCAGGCCTGCTTTGCCACCCTGTTGCTGGTGGCCGCCCAGCACCTGGGCGGTGCCGACAGGGAGAGCCTGATCGCCGCCCTGGTGACCCTGGTGCTCATCAACCGCTTCATCGATCCCCTGCTCGACGTGGCCGGCTACAGCGACGTGCTGCGCGGCGCCCGTGCCCAGCTGGCGGCCCTGCAGACCATGTTCGACTACCCGGCCCAGCCGCAGCCGGCCACTCCTGCTACCCCGCTGGATGGCTCAGTGGAACTGCGCGGGGTGCACTTTGGCTATGACCCGGCCCACCCGCAGGTGCTCAAGGGGGTGGATCTGGCGGTGGCGCCCGGCAGCATGACGGCGCTGGTCGGCGCCTCGGGCTCGGGCAAGAGCACTGTGCTGCGGCTCATCGCCCGCTTCTTCGACGTCGGCGAGGGGGCCGTGCTGGTGGGAGGGGTGGACGTGCGCGCCATGAGCGGTGAGACCCTGGCCAGTCACATCAGCCAGATCTTCCAGGATGCCTATCTGTTCCAGGGCACCATTGCCGACAACATCCGCATCGGCAAGCCCGAGGCCAGCGATGCCGAGCTGCTGCACGCCGCCCATCAGGCCGGGGTGAGCGAGATAGTCGAGCGCCTGCCGCTCGGGCTCGACACCCAGGTTGGCGAGGGTGGTGCGCGCCTCTCGGGGGGCGAGCGCCAGCGGATCGCCATCGCCCGCGCCCTGCTCAAGGACGCCCCCATCCTGCTGGTGGATGAGGCCACCGCCGCGCTGGATGCGGAGAACCAGGCCGCCATCACAGAGACGCTGGCCCGGCTGCGGGGCAAACGCACCCTGATCGTCATCGCCCACCAGCTCTCGACCGTGGCCATGGCCGATCAGATAGTGGTGCTCGACGCTGGCATGGTGTGCGAGCAGGGCCCCCACGCCGTCCTCAGCCGCCAGCCGGGGCGCTATGCCCACTTCCTGGCGCAGCGCGCCAGCGCCAAGGGGTGGCGCCTGACCGGAGAGGACGCGTGAGGGCGCTCCTGCTGCCGGCGACCCTGCTGGTGCTGGCCGCATGCTCCCTGCTGATCGGGGCGCGCCCCCTCCCGCTGGCGGAGCTCTTCGCCGGGGATGGCCTGCTCACCCTCACCGCCAGTCGCCTGCCGCGGCTGGCGGCGGTGCTGTTGACCGGCGCCGGGCTGGCGGTGGCCGGCGTCATCCTGCAGCAGATAGTGCAGAACCGCTTTGTCGAGCCCGCCACCTCCGGCGGGCTCGACGCCGCCAAGCTCGGCATCCTGATCGCCCTGACCCAGCTGCCCGCCGCCGGCACCACCGGCCGCATGCTGGTGGCGCTCGCCTTCTGCTTTGCCGCCAGCCTGCTGTTCATCGTCATCGTGCGCCGCATCCGCTTCAAGAATACCGTGCTGATCCCGGTGATCGGCCTCATGTATGGCAGCGTGCTGAGCGCCCTCGCCGAGTTCTACGCCTACCAGCACAACATACTGCAGAGCATCCAGGGCTGGATGCTGGGGGATTTTTCCAAGGTGGTCGAGGGCAACTACGAGATCATCTACCTCATCCTGCCCATCACCCTGCTGACCTATCTCTACGCCCACCGCTTCACCGTGCTCGGCATGGGGGAGGAGGCCGCCGCCAGCCTGGGGCTCGGGTACTCGGCCACCGCCACCCTCGGCCTGCTGCTGGTGGCGGTCACCGTGGCCGCCACCGTCATCACGGTCGGCGCCATCCCCTTCGTCGGGCTGGTGATCCCCAATCTGGTGGTGCTGCGCCACGGCCAGCACCTGAGAAAGACCCTGCCGCTGGTGGCCCTCTACGGTGCCCTGCTGCTGCTGGCGTGCGACCTGCTGAGCCGGCTGCTGATCCACCCCTTCGAGGTACCCATCGGGCTCACCGCCGGCAGCCTCGGCGGCGTGCTGTTCCTGCTGCTGATCCTCTGGCAGCGCCGATGAGAGAGACTCTTATGCGTTACGGGATCTGGGGGCTGCTGGCCCTGCTCGCCGCGACCTTTGTGCTGTTCGGGTCGGATCTCGACACCGGCTACATCATCCCCCAACGGCTGCTGCGCCTGGCCGCCATCACAGTCGCCGGCGTCTGCATCGCGGTCTCGGCCATCAGCTTCCAGACCCTGGCGGGCAACCGAATCCTGACCCCCGCCATCATGGGGTACGAGGCGGTCTATCTGCTGCTGCAAGCCCTGCTGGTGCTGCTGCTCGGCAGCCAAAGCCTGCTGCTGCTCGGGCGCGAGGAGAACGGCGTGCTGTCGCTGCTGCTGATGCTGGGGTACTCGGCCATCATCCACCGCTGGCTGTTCCGGCCCGGGCAGACCGATCTGTTCCAGCTGCTGCTGACGGGGCTGGTACTGACCATGGTGTTTGGCACCCTGACCCAGTTTGTCCAGCTCAAGACCAGTCCGGGGGAGTTCGCCATCCTGCAGGGGTTCGGCTATGCCTCGTTCAACCGGGCCCAGCCGCTGGAGCTGCTGATGGGGGGCGGCCTGGTCGCTCTGGTCTGTCTCGTCATCGCCCGCCGCCAGGCCGAGCTCGACGTGCTGGCGCTCGGGCGCGAGCAGGCCAGCTCGCTCGGGGTGGATTACCGGCGGGCGGTACGCCTGCACCTGGCGCTCATCGCCGTGCTGGTGGCCGTCTCCACCAGCCTGGTCGGCCCCACCGCCTTCATGGGGGTGTTCGTGGCCAACATCAGCTATGCCCTGGCGCGCACCTTCCGCCACCGGGTCACCCTGCCGCTCGGCTGCGCCATCGCCATCGCGCTCTTCATCCTGGCCCAGTTCCTGGTGGAGCAGATCTTCAACTACCGCACCACTGTCAGCATCCTCATCAACCTGGTGTGCGGCACCTACTTCCTCGCCCTGATGGTCAAAACCAGAGGATCGCCATGATCTCCCTCGAACAGGTTCACCAGCGCTACGGCGATCGCACCGTCCTGCGCGACATCACAGTCGACTTCCCGGCCGGTCGGGTCACCTCGCTGATCGGCCCCAACGGCGCCGGCAAGAGCACCCTGCTGATGGCCATGGCCCGTCTGCTGCCCATCAGCCAGGGGCGGATACGCCTGGGGGACACCGACCTGCACCGCTTCACCGCCCGTGACTACGCCAAGCGGGTCGCCACCCTGCGCCAGTCGCCGGACGTGGGGCTGCGACTGACGGTCGACGAGCTGGTCGCCTTCGGCCGCTTCCCCTACAGCCAGGGCAACCTGACCCGGGAAGACCGCATCGCGGTCGACGAGGCCATCGACTTTCTCTCCCTCGCCCCCTTGCGCCGGGCCTACCTCGACGAGCTGAGCGGCGGACAGCGGCAGCTGGCCTACCTCGCCATGACCGTCGCCCAGCAGACCGACTGCCTGCTGCTCGACGAACCCCTCAACAACCTCGACATGAAGCACGCGGTACAGCTGATGCAGGCGATCCGCCGCCTCAGCGACGAGCAGGGGCGTACCCTGATCCTGGTGGTGCACGACATCAACTTCGCCGCCAACTATTCCGATCACATCGTCGCCATGAAGGGGGGCGCGCTTGCGGGCAGCGGCCCGGTCGCCGAGATGGTCACCCCGGCCAACCTGGAGGCGCTCTACGACCTGCGCTTCGACATACTGCCGAGCCAGCGCGGCCTGCTGTGCAACTACTTCAACCCAACCCCGTCTGGAGAATTGTTATGAGGATCAATACGCTCACCGCCGTGCTGCTGGCCGCCATCGCAGGGCTCACCGGCTGCGACGCCCCCAGGGAGCAGGCCACCACCGGGGCCGACGGCACCGTGGTCACCGTGACCCACCAGCTCGGCACCACCCGGGTCGTCACCCCGCCCAAGCGGGTGGTGGCCTTCGACATGAGCGAACTCGATACCCTGGATCAGCTGCAGGCTCCAGTGGCCGGCATCGCCAAGGATTACGTGGCGCACTTCCTGCAGCGTTACCGGGACGACCCGGCCGTGATGGACGTGGGCACCACCATCCAGCCCAACCTGGAGCGGCTGCACAAGCTCAAGCCGGATCTCATCCTCATCTCCCCCCTGCAGGCCCAAAGCTACGAGGCGCTGAGCCAGATAGCCCCGACCCTGCACTACGACATCGACATGACCAACCGCGACGGCCACATCCTGGAGGCCGCCAAGGCCCACCTGCTCACCCTCGGCACCCTGCTCGGCCAGGAGGCGCTGGCCAAAGAGAAGGTGCAGCAGATGGACGCCAAGATCGCCGAGGTGCAGGCGCTGACGCGGGATCGCCCGGAAAAAGCGCTGATCGTGCTGCACAACAACGGCGCCTTCACCGCCTTTGGCACCCAATCCCGCTACGGCTTCCTGTTCGACACCCTGGGGGTCAAGCCGGCCGGATTGGAGCGGGACACCGGCATGCACGGCCAACCCATCTCCAACGAGTTCATCCAGCAGGCCGACCCGGACATTCTGTTCGTCATCGACCGCACCTCCGTGATGGAGCGACGCACAGCCATCGACGCCAGCACCCTGGACAACCCGCTGCTGCGCCAGACCAAGGCGTGGCGCAACGGCAAGGTACGCTTCGTCGACCCCGAAACCTGGTACCTCTGCACCGCCAGCTTCACCTGCCTGAACCGCATCGCCGACGAGGTGATGGCCGCCTATCGCAGCTGATCCCCCGTGCCCGGCCAACGCCGGGCATCAATACGCAAATGAGAGTTATTTTTATTTGAGGGTTTGAGAGTGTCATCCGGAAAGCATAAGGAGACAAAAACGCACTCCTCACCCTGAAAGGAATCCTGCATGCAGACATTGCACTCATCCTCCCTTGCCGTGCCGCGCCACGGACTCTCCCGCCTGACGCTGGCCATCCTGGCCGGCCTGCAACTGGGTAGCGCCTGGGCCGCCCCGGCTCCCCGTGAAGAAGCCCCCCCCCGTCCCGACGAAGTCGTGGTGGTGGAGGGTCGCAAAGCCTATGCCGGCGGCCAGGTCGCCGCCGACAACCGGGTCGGCCTGCTCGGCAACAAGCCCTTCCTGGAGACGCCGTTCAACACAATCAGCTACACCGAGGAGTACATCGAGGATCGCCAGGCCCAGGACATAGGCGCCGTGGCCGGTGCCACCAACCCCTCGGTCTATGTGCCGAGCAAGCGCAGCCTGTTCGAGACCTTCTACATCCGCGGCTTCAACACCAACGCCAACGACATCACCTTCAACGGCCTCATCGGCATGGCGCCGAACATGCGCAGCTCCACCGAGATGGCCGCGCGGGTCGACGTGCTCAAGGGGCCCTCGGTACTGCTCAACGGCATGCCGCCGGATGGCAGCGTGGGCGGCAACATCAACATAGTGCCCAAGCGCGCCGGCAAGACCCCCCTGGCCAAGGTCACCGCCAGCTATGAATCGGACGACCTCGGTGGCGTGCACCTGGACCTGGGTCGCCGTTTCGGCGACGAGCAGCAGTGGGGGGTACGCTTCAACGGCGTCTATAGGGACGGGGACACCGCGGTCAACGACCAGCAGCACAAGATGGAGCTCACCTCGGTCGGGCTGGACTGGCGTGGCGAACGGGCCCGCGCCTCGGCCGATCTCTACCGGCAGCACGAGCGGGTGGACGGGGTGAACTACTTCGGCATCTTCTCGGTCGCCAGCCAGGTGACCCAGCTGCCCGAGCCCAAGCGTGGTGACTACTCCCTGGCGCCGGCCTGGGCCTATACCATCAACGACACCAAGGCCGCCGTGCTGCGCGCCGAATATGATCTGACCGACAACCTCACCGCCTTCATCGCCTGGGGCCAGCGTGACGGCGGCTACAGCGCCCTCATCACCCGCAACACCCTGCTCAATGACGCCGGCGACATCAATGCCATGGCGGCCCGCTCCGAGCGGGACGGCACCCAGCGCTCCGGCGAGGCGGGCCTGCGCGGCACCTTCGGCACCGGCCCGGTCGATCACGCCTGGTCGCTGGCCGCCACCCGCTACACCTCGGAGCAGACCTTCCGGGACAAGATTTTCTTCAACCACGCCATGACCAACTACGACCGGCTGGACTTCGGGCCCGCGCCGGATCTCGCCGGGTACGGTGCCGTCACCTCGCGCAGCGAGGCGACCCTGGCGAGCGTGGCGCTGGTCGATACCCTCTCCTTCCTCGATGGCGACCTGCAGTGGACCCTGGGGGCCCGCCGCCAGACGGTCGAGAGCAGCAACTTCAACGGCAGCGGCGACCAGACTGCCCGCTACGAGGAGAGCCGGGTCTCGCCCGCCACCACTCTGCTGGTCAAGCTGCGCGACGATTTCGCCGTCTACACCAACTACATCGAGGGGTTGAGCCAGGGGGGCGCGGCGCCGAACACCGCCAGCAATGCCGGCGAGATCATGAAGCCCTATCAGACCAAGCAGTATGAGGTCGGTGCCAAGCTGGATCTGGGCCACTTCGCCCATACCCTGAGCCTGTTCCAGATCGCCAAGCCGAGCGCCTACACAGACCCCAGCTCCAACGTCTACGGGGTCTACGGGGAACAGCGCAACCGCGGCATCGAGTGGGATCTGTTCGGTGAACTCACCCCCGAGTTGCGCCTGCTGGGCGGGGCCTCCTACACCCAGGCTGAGCTGACCAAGGCGCTCAACGAGAGCAACGTCGGCCACCAGGCCACCGGGGTGCCCAAGTGGATGGCCAAACTCGGCGCCGAGTACGATCTGGCCGCCGTGCCGGGGCTGACCCTGACCGGCAACACCCAGTTCATCGGCGAGCGGTTCGTCACCGATGACAACCGCCTCTCGCTGCCCTCCTACACCACCTTCGACCTGGGGGCCCGCTACACCATGCGGATCGCCGATCACGCCCTGACCGTGCGGGCCACGGTGCAGAACCTCACCGGCCGCGACTACTGGATCGGCTCCTGGTCCGGCGGCGACGGCAGCGGCCTCTCCGGCGGCCTGGGGGCGCCACGCACCTTCCAGCTCTCCACCTCGCTCACCTTCTAAGCAGCAGAAAAGCCATTGTCAAAATGGCTTTTCTTTTATGTGCCTCGGATGCCGGCCCGGCCGGCTTGCGCCAGATCGGATTTTCACGCCGCACCGACAGCATCTGACTCACTTGTGCGGTATGCTGTCACGCTCACGATCAACCATGACCTCTGTTGAGGCCTGCCTTATGAAATACCTAGTAGTTCAAACCAAACAGATAGGGGATGTACTGATCTCCACCGCGCTGTGCAACAACCTCAAGCAGAATGACCCAAGCGGCGAGGTTCACTATCTGGTCATGGATTATTGCGCGGGTATGGCGCAGGGCAATCCCAATATCGATCGACTCATCATCATCGAGAAGGCCAGGCGCAACGAGTGGCGCTACATGAAGGATCTGCTGCTGGCCATTCGCCGCGAACGCTACGATGTGGTGGTCAACAGCCAGGGCCAGATGATCGGTCTGCTCAGCTGCCTCTTCTCCGGTGCCCGCCTGCGTATCGGCTTTGACTCCTTCCCTTGGCGACTCGGCCACAACCGCATCGTCCGTTTCCGCAAGGACACCGAGTTTCAGGGCAACAGCACCCTGGTCGACGACCGCTTCTCGCTGCTCAAGCCGCTCAAGCTGGCCCGCGAGGATCGCAACTACTACCTCTGGCTGAGTGAAGAAGAGAAACAACAAGGAAGGGAGGCGCTGCTGACCGCCGGCGTCGACCTGAACCGCCCGCTGATCGCCATGGGCGTCAACTCGCTAGGACACTACAAGCGCTGGCCCATCGACTGCTTCGCCAAGGTCGCCCAGTGGCTGATCGAGCAGCACAATGCCCAGATCCTGATCTACTGCGGGCCGGGGGAGGAGGAGTACAACCGCGGCCTGAAACCGCTGCTGCCCGCCGCCTTGCAAGCCAGCGTCTTCGACCACATCAAGACCCGCTCGGTACGGGAATTGGTGGGGCTGTTCGCCCACTGCCGGCTGTTTGTCGGCAATGATACCGGCCCCCGCCACATGGCACAGGCCATCGACCTGCCCCTGCTGACCATAGTGGCCCCCGGTGGCGACAAGATCATCGCCAACCCGGTCAACCACCCCCGCTATCAGGCCATCGATGTGTTCGATGCCAAGGGGCCCGGCTTCCAGCTGCCGCAGAACGCGGAGAAGGACTTCATCGACGAAGCCCTGCTGCGCGCCATCACTCCCGAGCTGGTGATTGCACGGCTGACAGCGCTGCCTGATTGGCAAGCAGCCACGCCCTGAAAGTACGCTCGAATTCGGCCAGATCGAGGGAGTTGATATCTTGCTCCCTGGTATTGGCCGAGAACAGCACTGTGGCTGACGGGGAGTTGGGGTGCCACTCCAGGAAGTTCTCGTTGCCGCCCCCTATGTCCGGGTTGTAGAGGCCAAGAATGGGCTTGTGCAGCCCGGCGGCGATGTGCACCGTCGCCGTGTCCACCGAGATCAACCCCTGACACTGCCGCAGCTGGGCAAACAGCCCGGCCAGCGAGGGCGCATCCGGTGACAGCAGCAGGCGCTCCGGTTGACTCAGGCCGGCCCGGATCCCGGCCACTTCTTCTTCCATGCCCGGCGGATAGAGCAGGCAGATGGCGCCAGAGCCAGCCGCCAGCATCTGCTCAATCATCTGGCTGATAAGCTCGGGCCGCAGACGGCGGGAGCTACCACTGCCATAAGGGTTGAAACAGAGGACCGGCGCGGCCGGCCACCAGCTGGCCAGCGCATCGGGCGGGCTCATGCTCGGGACTATGTATTGCTGGTCCGGATTGGTCACGCCGAGCCGTTGCAACAGCAGGGCAAACTTGTCGGAGAAGTGCATGCCGCTGGAGGCCTTGCCCAGCTTGAGGTTGACCGCCTGCAGGGCATCGTCCATGCCGGCGACCCAATCCGCCCTCACCTGACTGATGAAGTAGATGTCCTTCATTTTCAACATCTTGCCAAAATGCACCAGGCACTCCACCTCCCCCAGCGAATGGGCCAGCCGCTTGAGCTGGCCATAGCCCGGCCGTTTGGGCACCTCTATCACCTTGTCCATGCCGAAATGATCGCGAAACAGGGGCGCCATGGCCGCGGTCGTGACGATCCACACCTCCCGCTCCGGGCTGGCGCGCTTGATCTCGCGGGCCACCCAGGACGAGACAATGGCATCGCCCAGTTTGGCATCCCAGCGCAGCAACACTATCTTCCCCTTGCGCTCGTGCAGCGGAGCCGGCCGCTTGCGATCGAACAGCAGCTGCCCCAGCTTGCGGCGAAGAATGTCACGCTGGAGTTGCAGATCGTTGATTAATGACATGAATCCACCAGAAGGGCCGTTGAATTGGGAGAACGATGATACCAGCCTGACGCGGCTAGAGCGCCATCAGGGCATCGACCTGACGGCTGATCTCGGCCGGCGACAGGGCCGCCAGCTGATCCGTGGTCGACCTCAGCACTATGTTGCGGCCCGCCAGCGGGATGAAGGCATCGCGCCAGCGCTCGTTGTTCATCAACACCAGGGTGGGCACCCCGAAGGAAGAGGAGATATGGATGATGGAGGTATCGGTGGAGAGTACAGCACGGGCGTCACGGATCAATGTGGCGGCGTCCAAGATCGAATCTGGATAGATGCAGACAAGGTCTGGTCGTTCGATACCGACCGGTTCTTTGCTAAAGCAAAGATAGCTCAAGCCTTCCCGCACCGGCAGTCGCGCAAGGATGGCGTGTTGCAAATCAGCCGGCAGGGTATTCCCCACTTGGCTGCCAGCGAGGTTCACCACCGCATAGTCACCGAAGCGAGCCGTATCATAGCCCTGATTGCAGGGGGTCGGCAGGCTAAGTGGCACATCCACCACCCCTTCGACGATCGCCAACATACGATGAACGAAGTGGGAGGCCGGCACGGCCGCTACCTCACGCGCCTTCTGGCCAAACAGGGGTAGCAGCTTCTGCTGGTTGATGCTCTTGGAGCGCAGCGGTAGCGAGAGCAGCCTGCCCTGCGCCACCCACAGCATCTTGGCCATGGCCAGCTCGTCCGGCTCGTCAAACAGGTTGATCACCAAATCGAAATGGCGCATCCGAAGGATCCGTAACTGACCCCACCCTTCCCGATCGAGCAAGCGATCATTGAGGGTGATGGCATGGCACGCCGCAATCCCCTCGATAGCCAGCGCCAACGCCTGATTTCGAGGACTACAGAGCAGCTCGATGACAGCATCGGGATAACGTCGACGCAGCGCTTCTATGGCCGGTAGGGAGAGGACGAAGTCTCCGATAGCATCGAAACAGACCACCAATAGAGTCTTGACCGATTCCGTGGAGTGAGTCGGTGCTGGCTGCAACGTTATCAGGCGGCGGGAGAACCGAAATTTAAACCACTTCTTTATGTTCATAACCATTCAGTTCCGAAGATCACACCTGACCGCTCTTATTTGTCATCGAGATAGTCACCATAGGCTCGATCCTCTATCGTTGTAGGTAACCAGTCCACATCAAGGCAGCAGGGTTCAACACCCTCAGCAGTTAATCCATTAAGTTGAAGCCGGCCGGTCAGATAATCAGCCGGCATTCTAACCGGGTATGCATGCCGCATAAGCTTCTTGGCTCCACCAAGGCTCAAAATATATCCAGCACAAGACATAACGCCCCTCCTGGAGTGTTTACTAGGCGCGATATATCTTGCCAATCGGTATCCCTCCGGCAGACTGCGCTTCCATGGCCAACTTTTCGCCTTACCATGCCGCAGTAAGATTATATCCGCAGCACTTTTTTCACAGGCAGCCTCAACCAACTCCTTAAAACACATGTGGAGGTGAACGTCATCCTCCAAGATGAGGGCTCTTTCAATGTTTTTCTCCACCATCATTTCATATATTTTAATATGACTGATAGCACACCCTACTTCCCCCTTACTTAACTCATGACCACAGTATTCTTTGGCCTTATCAAGGTCTATCTTGTCGCTTAGTGCATCTAACGCAGAAGCGTCACGGGCATCGACTGCATCAAAGAAAGAATAGTCGAGCCCAAAGTGCTGCATCTGCCTGGACATATAATCCCGGCGTTCATGACTGCGCACCAGACTAAGAATAATGATTGGAATCATCGCCCCTCCTATTATTAATCTCTTCAGAAAAAAACAACATCACCACTGATACGAGATAAAGATACAATACATTCTGATGTTCAAAAGGAACGTCACTGAGACCACAGATAGCAAATGATAAACACAAGAAGATAATTGGTGATATAAGTCCCTTTCTTGCGACTAGATATAATGGGGAAAAAATAAACACCAATAAGAATGCAGCCCCAACACCGCCTCTTATCATCAAGTTCTGCATGTATTGGCTATGGGCATGAGTGAGAGCAGGATGTAATACTAGCGGGGATACGAGCCCCCTCTCGGCCTGTAAACGCCTTGTTTTATCGTACCCTTCAGTCCCAACACCAAACAATGGGTTATCCTGAAATGCCAACCAGGCACTCTTCCAGACAACGAGTCTTAATCCCCAAGATGTGTCATATTGGCCACTTTCAGCCTTGCTCAAGTCATAAACAGCTGAGTTTATTCTTTTTGTTATCACACTACTATTTTGGACAGCATAGAAAGACGGAAAAATAAAAACAGAAATTACAATAAAATATTTAGCAGGCTTTTTGAATGACTTTAAAATAATATAAAAAAAGACTAAAAATACGAATGACAGCCACACCCCTCTGCTTTGTGATAAATATAAACCACACAACGACATAACAATTGATATCATCGCCAATAATCTAAGGCCAATGCAGCCTCGAACCTGAAGAAAAAGAAAGAAACTAATGATAAATATAGTGACACATGCTTGTGAAAATAGTATTGCATTGGTAAACCCGTCTACTCTAGCAAGACCATGAAAACTCTGCCATATGCTGATCATTCCCAAACCAATCCCGCCGACTATCACACCGACACGAAAGGACTTTATAATGCTTTCTTCACGTGGAATGAACAGAGAAAATAATACAATATAAAATAAGGCTCTCATTACACCATACTGATCACCGTGAATAATTCTATTCACAAAAATCATTGCCGCATAAGAAATAAATACCCATAAGACCCTGCGGTCATGTAATCCTACATCCCTGTTCCCCAAGAAATAACTCACCCCCCCCATAATTGTTGAGATAACAATAAAATTAGAGAGCAGTGTTTTTCCATGTTCGAAAAAAAACAGACCACTAAAAGCAAAAAAAATAGTGAAGAGATAACACCACTTAGTCAGCCCTCTCACTTTCTCTGAATAGTTGATAACCATTATTGTTTCCTGAAGACATAGTTACCCCGGATCTTGCGCCACAGGCCAAACACATCGGTACGCGGGAAGATGGCGATGCGGCGGATCCGGAAGGGGTCCTGGTGCATGGCTCTTGGCCCACTGTTGGTGGCCACGGCAAAACGGTAGCCCGCCGCCATCGCCTGCACCTTGGCACTCTCATCCATATCCCCATAAGGGTAGGCGAACGACAGCAAAGGGTAGCCAAGCAGAGTCTCGAGTTGCCGCTTGTTCTCTTGTATTTCATGGGCTTGCTGCTCGGGAGCCAGTGCACTCAACCTGGGATGGGTCAGGGTATGGCCGCCGATCTCCACATGGCCGGAGGCCACCAGCGCCTTGAGCTGCTCGCCATTCATCAGATCCACCCGGGTGTCCGGGTTGCTCGCCTGCTCCACGTCCCAGCGGTTATACCCTTCCCCCGTGACCACGTATACCACGGCTTTGTAACCATATTTTTCCAGCAGCGGCAGCATGCGGGTCAGGTTGTCCTGATAGCCATCGTCAGCCGTGATCATCAGGTATCTCTTGCCGTATTGCAGACGATGGATGAAGCCCTTGTCCGCCAGGTCGCGAAAGGTCAGGGTCTCATAACCCAGCCACTTCATCAGGCGCAGGTGCTTCTCGAACATGGCGATCGGCATCCAGGTACCGTGCACCCCCTTCTCGCTCTCGTGCTCGATGAAGCGGTGGTACATGATGACCGGCATCTCGCGGCGCAGGGTTTCGACCACCGCATCCTGATAGATGGACTCCAGGCCGGAGACGACTCCCGCCAAGCCATACTCGGCCTGAATGCGCTGACGGATAACGTCGGAGACGCTGCCGCTGGCGAGCGCAGGGGCAATGCGGGCTTTGAGGGCGACAAAATCGATCGCCAGATCCTTGGGGCCTATGTCGCCGAAGTTGCTGGCCAGCGCCTCATCCAGATTCTGCCCAGTCACCAGGCCGATGGCCTTGGCCTCGCCGATGGCAAACGCCGGGCGACCGCACAACAGAGCCTCCATCGCTACCCGACCGGCACCGATCACCAGATCGCATTGCGCCATCAGGGCAGGGACATCCTCCACGTAACCGACGAAATCGACCCGGTCACGAAAACGCACGAAGCGCTCGGGCAGCTGGCTGCCGCTCACCACCTTCACCTGGCAGGCATCCAGATCCAGCACTTCATCCAGCAACCGGTAGCAGAGCTCCCCCTTGGGGCCGCTCAGCCGGCCTATGATGGCGATCACCGGCTTGGCGTTGTCCGGAGCCGGCACGGGCTGGAACTTGTCGGTTTCGATGCCGTTGCGCAACACCTGTACGATGGCCGGATCCACCCCCAGATTGTCGATGATCTGGCTGGCGATATCTTCGCACACCGCCACCGCCCGAAAACCGAGGGCATGAAAGGCCTTGCGCGAGGCATGCACCGGCTGGCGCCCGTGTACCGTGGTGATCATGGGGGTGCCGGTCAGCTTGCAGGCCACATAGCTGCTCCAGCCGGAGGCACGCGAGTGGGCATGCACCAACTGGATATGATGCTTCTTGATCAGGTAAACGAGGTAAAACACGTGCCAGAAGCGGCGCAGTATGCTGCGCTTGTTGAATCGCAGCTTGAATACCTGGCCCAGCGTGGGCTTGGTCAGGGTGTCCGATACGTAGAAAACCTGGTGGCCACGCCGGGTCAATTCGTTACCGACCGTGGTGGCATAGACCTCAGCTCCCGTCACTTCGAGCTGGGAGAGTGCCATCAATATATTCATGGGAGGGTATCCGAACGACGGGTGGCCAGCAGCCACCCGTCAGAGGGGGATCAAGCCCGGTTCAACCAGGCCATGTAGTCGGCCACGCCTTCGGCCACGGTCTTGAACTCGGCGTCATAGCCGACACCGCGCAGCTTGGTCATGTCCGCCTGGGTGAAGCTCTGATAGCGACCCTTGAGGTGATCCGGGAAGGGAATGTACTCGACGGCGCCCTTCTGGTGATGCTTGATCACCGCCTCGGCCACGTTCTGGAACGGCTCGGCCCGACCGGTGCCGCAGTTGAAGATGCCGGAGTGTTGCGGATTCTGCCAGAACCAGAGGTTCACCTTGCAGACGTCATCCACATAGATGAAGTCGCGCATCTGACCGCCGTTGGGGAAACCGTCGCAGCCTTCGAACAGCTTGGGATTTTCGCCCTTCTTCACCTGGGTGTTGAGGTGGAAGGCAACCGAGGCCATGGAGCCCTTGTGCTGCTCGCGCGGGCCATAGACGTTGAAGTACTTGAGGCCGACTACCTGAGAGTTGATCTCCGGCATCCAGCGGCGCACATACTGGTCGAACAGCTGCTTGGAGTAACCGTAGACGTTGAGCGGCTGCTCGAACTTGGGATCTTCGATGAAGTTGTCGTTGCGCCCGCCGTAGGTCGCGGCGGAAGAGGCGTAGATGAACGGAATTTCCCGCTCGATGCAGTAGTGGAACAGATCCTTGGAGTACTCGTAGTTGACCTCCATGATGAACTTGCCGTTCCACTCGGTGGTGGCGGAGCAGGCACCTTCGTGGAAGATCACCTCGATGCCGTCCCACTCTTCAAACTCGTCACCGGAGACGATCCGCGCCTGGAACTCATCCTTATCCATGTAATCGGCAATGGTCAGATCGACCAGATTGACGAACTTGGTGCCGTCGGTCAGATCATCGATGACCACGATGTCGGTCCGTCCTTGAGCGTTCAGCTGCTTGACCAGATTGCTGCCGATAAAGCCAGCACCGCCAGTTACTACGATCATGGAGTTTGCCTCGCGTACGTTGATGGTCACATGTGACTGCCTGTTAAAGCTGTGTATAGTGAGCCAATTTAAAATTGCCGAAAAGTTTATCACGGGCCGCAGGGGGATTCGACCTTGACGAGATCGCCCCCGGGACCCGGCAGAGGGAGCAGCGATGAAAACCAGAGACAGGATCATTCACAGCGCCACCGAGCTGTTCAACGATCAGGGTGAGCGCAACATCACCACCAACCACATTGCCGCCCACCTCGGCATCAGCCCGGGCAACCTCTATTACCACTTCCGCAATAAAGAAGACATCATCCACTCCATCTTCGACCAGTACGCCCGTCACCTGAGCGAGAGCTTCACACCGGCCCGCAGCGATGAGATCAAGCTGGAAAACCTGATGGGCTATCTGGATGCCATCTTCTATCTGATGTGGCAGTTCCGCTTTTTCTACGCCAACCTGCCGGACATTCTCAGTCGCGACGAGCCGCTGCAGCAGAAGTACCTCAAGGCCCAGGAGCAGCTACGCGCCGCCGTGGTGGCCCTGCTTAGAAGCCTGCGCGAGGGCGGCATCATAGACGTCAGCGACGAGGATCTGCCGGATCTGGGCCAGACCATCAAGATGGTGGTGACCTGCTGGATCCCGTTCCAGATCGCCCAGGCTCCCAGCACCCGCATCACCAAGCCACTGCTCTATCAGGGCGTCTTGCGGGTGCTGTTTCTGCTGCGCCCCTATGTGCAGCCGCAGGTGGCCGAACAGATCCGCCAGCTGGAGCAGCATTACCGTCAACTGGCCCAACCAGCTGGGTGAGATCTGTTTCACATTTGTTGAACATCAGCACAATAATTTGAATTCGCCGCAACAGATTGCAGTAAAATGTCGTCCTCTGTTGATACGCAGCTGAAATAGCCAATGAGGATCGAGGATGTCTAACGGATTCTATCGTCACCTGACCGAGCAGCTTGAGCAGGTCCAGGATGAAGGATTGTACAAGCAGGAACGCGTCATCACCTCGGCCCAGCAGGCCCGGATTGCGGTGGGCGGCGAGCAGGTGCTGAACTTCTGTGCCAACAACTATCTGGGGCTGGCCAACCACCCCGATCTGATCGAAGCGGCCCACCAAGGGCTGGACAGCCACGGCTTCGGCATGGCCTCGGTCCGTTTCATCTGCGGTACCCAGGATCAGCACAAGGCGCTGGAGCAGAAGCTGTCAGCCTTCCTCGGCACCGAAGACACCATCCTCTACTCTTCCTGCTTCGATGCCAACGGCGGTCTGTTCGAGACGCTGTTCGGCGCCGAAGACGCCATCATCTCCGATGCCCTCAACCACGCCTCCATCATCGATGGGGTCCGGTTATGCAAAGCCAAGCGCTATCGCTACGCCAACAATGACATGGCCGAGCTGGAAGCCCAGCTCAAGCAGGCCGATGCCGATGGTGCTCGCTTCAAGCTGATCGCCACCGACGGCGTCTTCTCCATGGATGGCGTCATCGCCGACCTCAAATCCATCTGCGATCTGGCTGACAAGTACGATGCGCTGGTGATGGTGGATGACTCCCATGCCGTCGGCTTCATCGGTGAGAACGGCCGCGGCACCCACGAATACTGTGGCGTGATGGAGCGGGTCGACATCATCACCGGCACCCTGGGCAAGGCGCTCGGCGGCGCCTCCGGCGGTTACACCTCCGGCAAGAAAGAGGTGATCGACTGGTTGCGTCAGCGCTCCCGCCCCTATCTCTTCTCCAACTCGCTGGCCCCCTCCATCGTCGCGGCCACCATCAAGGTGATCGACATGCTGGCCGACGGCCACGATCTGCGTGCCCGCCTGAAGGAGAACAGCCAGTACTTCCGCGAGCGGATGAGCGCCGCCGGTTTTACCCTGGCCGGCGCCGATCACGCCATCATCCCGGTGATGCTCGGAGACGCCAAGCTGGCAGCCGAGATGGCGAGCCGCATGCTGGCCGCCGGCATCTATGTGGTGGGCTTCTCCTTCCCGGTCGTGCCCAAGGGCCAGGCCCGCATCCGCACCCAGATGTCCGCCGCCCATACCCGCGAACAGCTGGATCAGGCCATCGATGCCTTCATTCGCATCGGCCGCGAACTCGGCATCATCTGATTTGAATCAAGGGGCCCGGCGCCCCTTTTTTCTGCGTTCATCGTGAAGGAACAACCATGAAAGCACTCTCCAAACTGCACAAAGAAGTCGGCATCTGGATGACGGACGTACCGGCCCCCGAGCTCGGCCACAACGACCTGCTCATCAAGATCCGCAAGACCGCCATCTGTGGCACCGATATCCACATCTACAACTGGGACGAATGGTCACAGAAGACCATCCCGGTGCCCATGGTGGTCGGCCACGAATACGTCGGTGAAGTCGTTGCCGTGGGCCAGGAAGTGCGCGGCTTCGCGGTCGGTGACCGGGTCTCCGGCGAAGGCCACATCACCTGTGGCCACTGCCGCAACTGCCGTGCCGGCCGCACCCACCTGTGCCGCAACACCATAGGTGTCGGCGTCAACCGCCCCGGCGCTTTTGCCGAGTACCTGGTGATCCCGGCCTTCAACGCCTTCAAGCTGCCGGACAACATCCCGGATGAGCTGGCCGCCATCTTCGATCCGTTCGGCAACGCGGTGCACACAGCCCTCTCCTTCGACCTGGTGGGTGAAGACGTGCTGATCACCGGCGCCGGCCCCATCGGCATCATGGCTGCCGCCGTCTGCCGTCATGTGGGCGCCCGTCACGTGGTGATCACCGACGTCAACGAATACCGGCTCGAGCTGGCCCGCAAGATGGGCGCCACCCGCGCCGTCAACGTGGCCAAGGAGCAGCTCTCCGACGTGATGAGCGAGCTTGGCATGACCGAGGGGTTCGACGTGGGGCTGGAGATGTCCGGCGTCCCCTCCGCCTTCCAGGACATGATCGACAAGATGAACCACGGCGGCAAAATCGCCATGCTCGGCATTCCCCCCGCCACCATGGCCATCGACTGGGGCAAGGTGATCTTCAAGGGACTGTTCATCAAGGGGATTTACGGCCGCGAGATGTTCGAGACCTGGTACAAGATGGCCAGTCTCATCCAGTCCGGGCTCGATCTCTCCCCCATCATCACCCACCGCTTCCACATCGACGACTTCCAGCAGGGCTTCGATGCCATGCGCTCCGGCCAGTCCGGCAAGGTGATCCTCAGCTGGGACAAATAAGCCTTTCAGCACGTCAATCAGATGAAACCCGGTGAAAACCGGGTTTCTTTTTTGCAGGCCGGCCTCGCCAGTTTGTGATCCGACGAAGAAACTTTGCACGCAGAGTGCTTAACACTTCACACACAAGCGTTTAAATGGCTGTAACTATTCGGTTATAATCCAGTCGTTTTCTAGGGATAATAAAAGCCTGCTGGGAGTACATGAGCGTGTTGAAAAAACTGAGCTATTTGCTGGCGGTCGGGATGACGGCCGCCAGTTTGTCCGGTGCCGTGCTGGCTGCCGATGATATGTCGCCGGAGGCCATTGCCGAGCGCATCAAGCCGGTCGGTCAGGTCTATACCGCCAAGGATCTGGAAGGGATTGCGACCGCAGGCGCAGCCCCTGCGGCGGCCGCGTCATCCGGCCCGCGCGACGGTGAAGCCGTGTTCAAGGGCGCCTGCTTCGCCTGTCACGATGCCGGCATCGCCGGCGCGCCCAAGCGCGGCGACAAGGCTGCCTGGGAGCCTCGTATCGCGCAAGGCATTGAAACACTTAAGAAACATGCCATTGCCGGCTTCGCAGGCAAGACCGGCGTCATGCCACCCAGAGGGACTTGCGCCACCTGTAGCGATGAAGAGATCGAAAACGCCATTCACTACATGATCGACAAGCTCTAAGTGATTGAAAGGGCCGCATATGCGGCCCTTTCAATCTGATGACTTCCGACTACTCTTTGAAGGGTAGATAAATCGGGAGTCACTCATGTCAGCGCAACCCACAGCACCACATTACTCGACTCCCTTGCTGGCGTTGGTTTCCGCTATTATGGATTTCCCCGCCCCCTCCGTCGCCACCGCCAAAGATTACGACACCCTGATCCAGCAGCTGAACCAGCTCTGCCCGTTGCAACATTTCGGCATGCTCGGCCTGTCGGAAGCCGGACTGCACTGGGTGTGTGAATACCAGGTCCCCGACAGCTTCAAACTGCAGCTGGGGCTGGAAGAGTCACGCATCACGGATCAACTGACCCAGCTGGACGAAGCCGAGGGTTGGTGCACCCTGCCGGTCGAGCACGGTCAAATCCAGTGGTTGCTGGCCTGCTGCCAGCCCAAGGAGCTGCCGACACTGCGCCTGTTGCTGGAGTGCCTGGCCAAACGGCTGAACGAGACCCAAGCTGGCTCCCAGCTGTCAGAGCTGGCCTCGCCGCTCATTCGCAAGGATCCGGACTGGCAGAGAAAGATCGAGAGCATCAACCGCATCATCCGGCTGGCCAACACCCTGCCCAGCCAGGCGCTCTTCTCCCAGCTCGAGGCTGTGTTGCGCCAGATGCTCGCCATTCAGGACATGCTGCTGGTACGCATCGACAGCCACCGGCTCGAGAAGATCTACCCGGAGCTACCCCACCACAGCGACGAATTCATCACCGGGCTCTGCCACAGCACCAACAACATTGAGCAGCACAAGGAGCAGCTTTACTGGTACAGCCAGCCGCTTCGTCTCCAGCAGCAGTACTTCGCCCACTTTCTCATCAGCCTGCAACAACCGCTGGAAACCGACGACCGGCTGTTTCTCGACTTTCTGCGCAGCCAGCTGACCCTGCTGCTGGAGCTGAGACGGATCCGCCAGCAGCTGCACGACATCAACTCGGAAGACTCCATCAACCAGCGGCTGCAGCAGTTGCGCCAGACCAACCTCAGGTTGCAGAAGCAGTTGAAGCAGCACCAGGAGCTGGAACGCCGGCTGCAGTTCGATGCCCTGCACGACCCGCTGACCCAGCTCCCCAACCGGGCACTGTTGATGAACCACCTCAACCACGCCATGACCCACTTTCACCGCTACAAGTCGCCCGGGTTTTCGCTGATCTTCATCGATGTGGATCACTTCAAGCAGGTCAACGACACTCTCGGCCACAGCGCCGGCGACCAGTTGCTCAAGGAGATGAGCCGCCGCCTGCAAACCTGCATCCGGCAAAACGACATGGTGGCCAGGCTGGGGGGGGACGAGTTCGTCATCTATCTGGACAGCAGCAAGACCGAGGAAGATATCAGCCCGGTGCTCAACCGCATCATCAGCCGCCTCTCCTATCCCTTCCGGCTGATGGGCAACGAACTCGGCATCACGGTGAGTCTCGGAGTGGCTAGCGTGTCGGAACAGACATCCGACATCAGCCAGCTGTTGCATCAGGCCGATCTGGCCATGTACCAGGCCAAGCGCAACGGCCGCAGCCGCATCGTCAGCTATTCGGAGGAGTGCTCGGCCCAGACCTGGGCCTCACCGGAAGAGATGCTGGCCAGAGCGCTGCGGGCAGGCCGCATCGTGCCCTATTTCCAGCCGGTGATCCGGCTCAAGGACAGCCGCCTGACCGGGCTGGAGGTCATGGCACGCTGGATCACCGAAGAGGGGGTACTCAAGGACGCATTCGACTTCATCCCGCTGGCGGAGCAGTGTGGCCTCATCCAGGAGCTGGATTACCAGATCCTGCGCCACACCTGCCAGCAGTTGAAGGAGTGGCTGCCGCTCTCCGGCCAGAGCAAGTTCAAGGTGGCCATCAACCTGTCCGGCAAGCATCTGGTCAGCCATGAACAGATCATGCAACTGGTCGAGATCATCGAATCCGAGGGGATCTCCCCCGGCTATCTGATTTTCGAATTCAACGAGCGGGAACTATCACGGCAGGATTCCGATGCCCTCACCTCACTGCACGAGCTGAGGGCCAAGGGCATCCAGATCAGCCTGGATGATTTCGGTACTGGCTTCTCTTCCCTCAATGCCCTGTTCCACTTCCCGGTGGACTACATCAAGGTGGATGACAGCTTCACCCATCGCATGCTGCAATCTCCCAAGGATCTGGCCCTCATTCGCGCCATGCGCGACATCTGCCAGGATCTGGACTTCACCCTGGTGGTGGAAGGGATAGAGAACCAGCAGCAACTGCAGAAGCTGATCGACCTGGGCTGCCTGATGGGCCAGGGGCGCTACATTTCACCGCCCATGCCGGGCGCCGACATCACCCCCCTGCTGACCCAGAGCAAATAAGCGGAGCGACTCAATCCTTCTTGAACATGGCGCGCAGATTGGCCACCGCCATCTGCCCCTTCTGCTGGCGCTCCTCCGCACTCACCTTCTTCTGGTTTTCCCACTCCAGATCATCCTGGGGCAATTCCAGCAGGAAGCGGCTCGGCTCCGGTCGCACCGACTCGCCAAACTGGCGCCGCTCCTTGCAGAGGGTGAAAGTGAGCTCGGTCTGGGCCCGGGTGATGCCCACGTAGGCGAGGCGCCGCTCCTCTTCCACGTTGTCCTCGTCGATGCTGGTCTGGTGAGGCAGCAACCCCTCCTCCATACCCACCATGTAGACATAGGGAAACTCCAGCCCCTTGGAGGCGTGCAGGGTCATCAGCTGCACCTGATCCGCCTCATCCTCCCCCTCGTTGCGCTCCATCATGTCGCGCAGAGTGAGACGGGTCACGACTTGAGCGAGCGTCATCGACTCTTCCAGTTCGTCCCCCTCCAGCATCTCGCTGATCCAGCGATAGAGGGTGGAGACGTTCTGCATCCGCATCTCGGCCGCCTTGGGGCTGGGGGAGGTCTCGTAGAGCCACTCCTCGTAGTGGATCTCCTTGATCATGTCCCGCACCGCCTCCACCGGGTTGCCGCGCAGGGCCTGATCACCGAGCCGCACCAGCCAGTTGGTGAAAGCCTGCAGGGCGGTGAGGCCACGACCGGATAGGTGCTGTTCCAGCCCCAGCTCGAAGCTGGCGGCAAACAGGCTCTTGCCGCGCTGATTGGCGTACTGGCCCAGTTTCTCGAGCGTGGTGGGACCGATCTCGCGCCGCGGCAGGTTGACCACTCGCAGGAAGGCGGTGTCCTCGTCCGGATTCACCAGCAACTTGAGGTAGGCCATGATGTCCTTGATCTCGGTGCGGGAGAAGAACGAAGTGCCCCCCGAGATGCGGTAAGGAATGCGGTTGGTCATCAGCGCCTTCTCGAAGATGCGCGACTGATGGTTGCCCCGGTAGAGGATGGCGTAATCCTTGAAGCGGGTGCGATTCATGAACTTGTGGCCCATCAGCTCGGCGGCGATGCGCTCCGCCTCGTGCTCCTCGTTCTTGGCAAACAGCACCTTGAGCTTTACCCCCTCGTCCAGCTCGGAGAAGAGCGCCTTGTCGTAGACATGGGGGTTGTTGGCGATCAGGATGTTGGCGCACTTGAGGATGCGCCGCTTGGAGCGGTAGTTCTGCTCCAGCTTGATGAGCCGCAGATTGGGGAAATCTTCGTTCAGCAGCACCAGGTTCTGCGGCTTGGCCCCACGCCAGGAGTAGATGGACTGGTCGTCGTCCCCCACCACGGTGAAGCGAGCCCGCTCGCCGACGATCTGCTTCACCAGCTCGTACTGGCTGGTGTTGGTGTCCTGGTATTCGTCGACCAGCAGATAGCGGATCTTGTTCTGCCAGCGCTCGCGCACCTCCTGGTTGCTCTTGAGCAACAGGGTCGGCATCACGATGAGGTCGTCGAAATCCAGCGCGTTGTAGGCCACCATCTGGCGGTGGTAGCGCTCGTAGAGCTGGGCCATCAGCACCTCTTCCGGCCCGCGGGCGATGCGCATGGCCCGGGCAGGCAGGATAAGGTCGTTCTTCCAGTTGGAGATCTGGCTGATGAGGGCCGAGAGCTTGTCCTTGTCGTTGTCGAGCTCTGCCTCGGTCAGCTCTTTGAGCAGCGCCAGCTGATCGGTGTCGTCGAACAGGGAGAAGTTCGCCTTGAGGTTCAGGCTCTTGTGCTCGCGGCGAATGATCTCGAGCCCTAGGGTATGGAAGGTCGAGACCATCAACCCCCGCGCCTCCTTGCGACCCAGGGTCTGGCCGACCCGTTCCTTCATCTCCCGCGCCGCCTTGTTGGTAAAGGTGACCGCCGCTATGTTGCGCGCGTTGTAGCCGCACTGCTGCACCAGATAGGCAATCTTGTTGGTGATAACGCGGGTCTTGCCCGATCCGGCACCCGCCAGCACCAGGCAAGGGCCGGAGACATACTTGACCGCTTCGTTCTGATTGGGGTTGAGCTTCATGGGCCGAATCTCTTGGCTTATGATGAGGGGCGGCATTGTAACAGAAATCACCCGGCCAGCCCCATCGAGCAATAGCTCGCCAGATGCCTTGTGTTCGGCGGCGGTTTTCAGGATCATGACCGACTTTTCGAGATGATGACCACTTTTCCAGACAGTGAGGGGAGCATGAACCAGCAACAGCACGACCGGCTGCGCAGCCAGTTTTCGGCCTTGGCGCAGGAGGTCAACGGCCACCCGCTGGTCTATCTGGACAATGCCGCCACCACCCAGAAGCCGCAAGCCGTGCTGGATGCGATCAATCACTACTATCGGGCCGACAACGCCAACGTGCACCGTGCCGCCCACGCCCTGAGCGGCCGGGCCACCCGGGCCTTCGAAGATGCCCGCGAGACTGTCGCCCGCTTTATCAATGCCCCTCGCAGCCACGAGGTGATCTGGACCCGTGGCACCACGGAGGCGATCAACCTGGTGGCCCAGAGCTGGGGAATGAGCGAGTTCAAGGCGGGAGACGAAATCATCCTCAGCACCCTGGAACACCACGCCAATATCGTCCCCTGGCAGCTGGTCTCCCAGCGCACCGGCGCCGTCATCCGGGTCGTCCCCCTCGATGAGCGGGGCGATCTCGACATAGCCGCCTATCTGGCCATGCTGGGACCACGTACCCGACTGGTGAGCGTGGCCCACGTCTCCAATGCCCTCGGTACCGTCAATCCAGTTGAGCAGATAGTGGCGGCCGCCAAGGCGGTCGGTGCCCTGACCCTGATCGACGGTGCCCAGGCAGTGGCTCACCTGGAGGTAGATGTGCAGGCCATCGGCTGCGACTTCTACGCCTTCTCCGGCCACAAGCTCTACGGCCCGACCGGTATCGGCGTGCTGTGGGGGCGCACCGAACTGCTGGAGCGGATGCCGCCCTGGCAGGCCGGCGGCGAGATGATCGACAGGGTCAGCTTCAGCGGCACTACCTTCAATAGCCTGCCCTTCAAGTTCGAGGCGGGCACGCCCCATATCGCCGGCGCCATCGGCCTGGCCGCCGCCATCGATTTTGTGATGGAGCAAGACCGGGGGTTGCTGGCCAGCCATGAAGCGGTGCTGACCGACTATCTGGTCGCCGGCCTGCGTCAGATACCTGGGCTGCGTCTGGTCGGCGAACCCGGTCAGCGTGCCGGCGCCGTCTCCTTCCTGCTAAGGGATATCCACCCGCAGGATGCCGCCACCCTGCTCGACATGCAGGGGATCGCCCTACGGGTCGGCCACCACTGCGCCATGCCGCTGATGGAATCGCTCGGTATCGGCGGCACCCTGCGAGCCTCGCTGGCCTGCTACAACAACCGGGACGATGTGGACGCCCTGCTGGCCGCCCTGCACAAACTCAGTGACTTCTTCTAAGGCAGACAACCCTATGAACAGCCTCGCAACCTATACCCGGATCGGCCTTGAGCCCGACGCCGATACCATCCGCCAGCAGTTTGCGGCGGCGAACGGCTGGGAGAACCAGTACCGCCTTATCATCCAACTCGGCAAGCTGCTACCCACCTTGCCAGCAGAGTGGCAGCAGGAAGAGAACCGCTTGAAAGGGTGCGAGAGCCAGGCCTGGCTCAAGGGAGAGGTGGGTGAGGACGGCAACTGGCATTTTGCCTGCGACTCCGACGCCCGCATCGTGCGTGGTCTTATCGTCATCGTGCTGGCGGCACTCAATCATCAGACTGCCGACGCTATCCAGGCTTTCGATATGGATACTTATTTCAGCGAGCTAGGGCTCGAGAAACACCTGAGCCCGTCGCGGGGCAACGGGCTCAGGGCAATCGTGTTGGCTATCCGGCAACAGGCCGTCTAACCCGCCTTGTTCAGTGGTCGATCAGGCCTCACCAATCGACCCTGTGTCTTCATTCCCGGCTTCTTTCTCGGCACGGGCTCCCCGTTCGGCAATCTTCTTCAATACCCGGGAGGCGGCGACCAGACCGAAGGTCGCCGTCACCGGCGTCACGGCGCCAAAGCCAGAGGCGCAATCCATCTTCATGTTGCCGTCGCTGGCCGCTTTGGCCTGACAGGTGCCACCATTACCATCCGGGTAGCTCAACTGCTCGGTTGAGAAGACACACTCCACCCCGAACTTGCGCGCCGGATTCTTGCTGAAGTTGTGTAGCCGGCGCAGGTCAGAGCGCACCTTGGCGGCCAGCGGATCCTGAATGGTCTTGGCCAGATCGGCCACGGTGATCCGGGTGGGGTCCATCTGCCCACCGGCGCCGCCCGCCACAATCACCGGGATCTTGTTGCGCTTGCAGAAGGCAATCAGCGCCACCTTGGCCTTGACCGAGTCGATGGCATCCACTACATAGTCAAACTCCCGCTTGATATGCTCGGCCAAGTTGTCGGCGGTAACGAAGTCATCCACCTCGATCACCTCGCAATCCGGGTTGATGGCACGAATGCGCTCGGCCATCACCTCCGTCTTGAGGCGACCGACCGTGCCCTGCATGGCGTGGATCTGGCGGTTGGTGTTGGTGATGCAGATGTCGTCCATGTCGATCAGGGTGATCTGGTTGATGCCGGCACGGGCCAGCGCCTCTGCCGCCCAGGAACCGACGCCGCCGATCCCGACCACGCAGACTCTCGCCTGGCTGAAGGAGCCAAGTCCACTCTGACCATAAAGACGGGCAATGCCCCCGAATCGCTGTAGATACTCTGCTTTCATACCACCACCTTGCTTGAGGGCGGCCATTATAGCGACAACCATGGGCGGCGGCGAATTTCAGATAAACATGAAACGGGATGGAACGGCGAAGTCGGGTCAGCTGAGATGGGGATAGGGGATCGTAGAGACGAAAAAAGCCCAGTCGTTAGACTGGGCTTCTTAAGTAGTGGCGGAGCGGACGGGACTCGAACCCGCGACCCCCGGCGTGACAGGCCGGTATTCTAACCGACTGAACTACCGCTCCGCATTCGGTTAGCTTTCGCTAAATCTTTTGCCGCTTCTTGATGAGGTGTCATCCTCGCAGCCGGCCATGTCTTTCACATCACCGTTTAATTGGGTGCCTGGCAGTGTCCTACTCTCGCATGGCGAATGCCACACTACCATCGGCGCTACAGCGTTTCACTTCTGAGTTCGGCATGGGGTCAG
>NZ_JBFOCO010000021.1:0-46404 GCF_040907865.1 Aeromonas sp. s5 | reverse complement strand
AAGGCTTGTAGCAGATACCGAGAACGAATAACTAAATCAGCTTTTTCAGATTGAAGATTTTGCCTGGCGGCAATAGCGCAGTGGAACCACCTGACCCCATGCCGAACTCAGAAGTGAAACGCTGTAGCGCCGATGGTAGTGTGGCATTCGCCATGCGAGAGTAGGACACTGCCAGGCACCCAATTGAAGAAGCCCGCTCATTTGAACGGGCTTTTTTATTGCCTGAAATTCAGTCATTTCAGCACAATTTCCCGTGCTATTCCCTCCGCACAGGGCAGCTCCATGTTGACTACCCCATCTTCCAGCTGGATATCGATCTTGAAACCAAGCCGTTTGGCCAGGTTGATCATGCCGCGGTTGCTGGGCATGGTCATGCCCGACAGCTGGCCAATGCCGCGCTCCCTGGCATAACGCACGATCTTCTCCATCATCAATTTGCCAAGCCCCAACCCTTTCAGGTCGGACCGTACCAGAATGGCAAACTCGGCATCGCTCAGATCCGGCGTCGAAATGGCGCGAACCACCCCTAAAATCTGATCTTTTCGTTCCCCATCCTGTCCCACGGCGACAAAGGCCATCTCCCGGTCGTAATCGATCTGGGTCATGCGGGCCAGCTCTTCGTGCCCTAGCTCCCCCACATCGGCGAAGAAGCGCTTGTACCTGTCTTCATCCGATACCTTGAGGACAAATTGCTTGTGGGCAGGTTCATCCTCCGGTCGGATGGGGCGCAGCAGCACATGGCTCTGATCCTTGAGCCAGGCCCCCTCTTCCAGCTCGGTGGGATAGGGACGGATAGCCAGCCTGCAGCTGCCTTCTTCATGGGGTTGCAGGGTCAGGCTGGCGTCCAGCACCACCATCTCGGCGCCGCAGGCCTGCAGCGGGTGCAGATCCAGCTGCTGGATCTCGGGGAAGGCGAGCAGCAGCTCCGACAGTTGGCACAGCACCTGGCCGAGGGCATCGATATCGAGCCGCTCCGGACTGGCCTGCTCACGGATCTTGCGACTCTTGAGCGCCCCTATGATCTGGTAGCGTGCCAGCGCCTGGTTGAGTGGCGGCAGGGCCGCCATCATCTCCTGCGGTTCAGCCCCTGATTCACCGAGCAGGATGACAGGGCCAAACACCGGGTCTTGTTGCAGCCGGATCCGCAGCTCCAGACCGCCGCTGCGCCGTGCCATCCGCTGTACCAGCAGGCCTTCGATGCGGGCACCGGGGTCGTGTTGCCTGACTCGATCCAGAATGGCGTCCGCAGCCTGGGCGACTTCGGCCGAGGTGCGCAGGTTGAGCATGACGCCGTGCACGGCCGACTTGTGGAGTATGTCTGGCGAGCGCAGCTTGACCGCGACCGGATAGCCGATCTGCTCCGCGGTCAGGGTAGCCTCGATGGCATCGGAGACGATCCAGGTCGGCAGGGTAGAGAGCCCTGCGGCCTGCAGAATGGGGTGTGCCAGATGGGTGTCGAGGGTGAGCTGCTTGCGTTCCAGCGCCTGCCGGATCAGCAGTTGGCACTGGTCGACGTCGAGCCTGTCACCCTGCAGCGATGCAGGGGTTTCCATCAGCTGCTTCTGGTTACGGCGGTACTCCACCATATGCATGAAGGCGGCGACCGCACTCTCCGGGGTGCGGTAGGTGGGGAATCCCGCCTCGCTGAATAGACGACGCCCCTCCTGGGCCGAATATTCCCCCGCCCAGTTGGTCAGGATATTGAAGCGTCTGGCCCTGGGATGCTGCTTGACGTAGTCGATCAGGCTTCGCGCCAAGGCGGCGCCGCGGGCGGTGAGTGAAGGGGCATGGATGAGCAGGATGGCGTCAGCCTCGTCCCCTTGCAGCAGGTCGTCGAGAGCCTGCTGATAGTCATTGATGTCGGCATCGCTGCCGATGTCGCGGGGCGGCATCGCCAACTTGCCGCCACGCTCCAGCAACTTGTCGATCGCCATGTTGGCCAGGCCACGGCCATTGGAGATGATGGCGAGCCGCTCCCCCTTGAGGGTCAGGGAGTGACTCAGGGTCTCGACGGCGGCAAACAGTTCGTGGGTATCCCGTACCCGCAGCATGCCGGCGCGACGAATGGCGGCGTCATAGACATTGTCGAGCCCGTTGTCCGGTTCATGGCGGCCACTCTTGAGCACCAGGATGGGCTTGTTGCGAGCGGCGGCACGGGCGGCCGAGAGAAAATGGCGGGCATCCTGCAGCTTGTCCATGTAGAGCAGGATGGCGCGGGTCACGCTGTCGCGGGAGAGCTGATCCAGCAGCTGGCCGAAGTTGATGTCGCAGTGATCGCCAAGGGAGATGAAGGCCGAGAAGCCGAGTTCATGCTGTTTGGCCCAATCCAGAATGGTGGTGCTGACGGCTGCCGACTGGGAGAGAAAGGCGACCTGACCGGGTTTGGCAGCAATCGGTGAGAAGCTGGCATTGATGCCCTGGCCTGGCAACAGCATCCCCATGCTGTTGGGGCCGAGCAGGCGGATACCGTATTGCCGACTCAGTCGCTGCAGTTGTTCGCGCTCCGTCGGGGTGAAATCGGCCGCCAGTATGATGGCGGCACCCGCTCCCCGCTTGCCGAGCGCCTCGATGAGGGTCAGTACCCGTTCCCGCCGGGTACAGACGATGGCGAGGTCTGGGGCAAGGGGGAGGCTGTCGATGTCGGGATAGGCCAGCACGCCGGCAATGGCCTTGTTGTGCGGGCTGACCGGCAGGATGGGGCCCTTGAACTGACCGGCGAGCAGGTGCCTTATGACCACGTGACCGGCCTTCTGCGGGTCGGTCGAGGCGCCGATGACGGCGATTGACTGGGGTTTGAAGAGCCGATCCAGGCCGCTTGGTTTCATGGGCACTCCCGTGGGTGGCGGATGGTGCCAGTGTAATATGCATTCAGCGCCGGTTCTGTGACCGGCTGCGGATCACTGCTTGCTGAGGGCGTTGGCGCGGAGGTAAAACCTCAGTTCACCCTGGATCTGGCGTACCGCTGCCAGGTGGTGCTCCTGCAGATAGATGTCCTGTTCCTGATCCAGCAAGGTTGAGGGTACCCCCAGGCTTTGCAGGTACTCGTCGAACAGCAGCGAGCTGTTGATTTCGATCAGATTGGACATCATGGCGGGACTCCCTCTTCCACTCAGGTTGAACGTTCAGTCTAGTCTCTGATCTGCCCCTTGCCGTAGCTACTGTCATATTTGACATCGAGTCGCTCACATATCCGTGCTGCCATGCGCCCGGCGGTAGAGGAGGAGAGGTTATAGTGAGGAAGTGACAAGGGGAGGCGTGCAATGATCAGGAGCTGGCTGTGGTGCGTCATTCTGCTGGCTGGCAGCGCGCAGGCGACCGAGACCCCCATCAGGGCCTGGAATCTGCTGCTTGATCACCCCAATCCCGCCGTGGCTGGTCTGTTGCGACTCTCCCTCGATCTGACCGTGCCCGAATACGGTCCTTATCGGCTGATTGCCAGCCCGCCGATGGAGCAGGGTCGGGCGGTCAAGGAGTTGCAGGGGGGCGAACTGGTGCAGGTCGGGGTGTTTGCGCCCGATGAGGAGCGCGAGCGCACCCTGCTGGCCATTCATGTTCCGTTGGCAAAAGGGTTGCTGGGCTGGCGGGTGTGCCTCGTTCGGCAGGGGGACGAGGGGCGGTTCGCCAACATACGATCGCTGATCGACTGGCAGCAGGCCGGGCTTCGCATCGGCCAGCACAGATCCTGGCCTGATACTCGTCTGCTCAAGGAGAACGGCCTCGACGTGGTGGTGGGCGGTCTCTATGAGGCCCTGTTCAACATGCTGCGCAAACGGCGCTTCGACTGCTTCCTGCGCTCGGTCATCGAGATCGAGGATGAGCTCACACAGCATCCGGATCTGGCCATCGAACCCCACCTGGTGTTTCGCTATCCGCTGGCGCTGCTGTTTTTCGTCTCACCCAGGTATCCGGAGCTGGCCAAGCGCATCGAGCTGGGGCTGCTGCGGGTCCGCCAGTCCGGTGACTATGAGCGGATATTCGAGGCGGGTTTTGGCAGCACCATCCGGCGGCTGCAGCTCGATCGGCGGGTGATGCTGGAGCTGAGCAATCCGGATCTGCCGACCGGCAGCCGCGCCATGATGCAGGATCCCTCGCTCATCTATGCACCAGTGTTGCCCGCCTTGTCAGCGCAGTGATCCCTGACCCCGCGCCGTATCCCAGAAGGCGCGGATCAGCGGCTCTTCCAGCCGCTTCTTGAGCACCGCGATGCCGACATCGAATGGCTTGAGCGCCGGCTTGGGCTCGACGATGCGTACCTTCTCACCCATGGGGCTGTGGTCGATCACTGCCGCCGGCACCAGTCCCACGCCGAAGCCGAGCGCCACCATGGCGACAATCCCCTCGTTGCCCGCCACCTCCGCATAGATGTTGGGGGCGATCCCCTTGTTGCGCAGCCACTGATCGCAGCGTTTGCGGGCCAGCCCCTGCTCCGAGAGGATAAGCGGCAGCCGCTCCCAGTCAGGTTCGCCCTGGGAGAACCACTGGTTCTGCTGCGGTGCGGTGCGAGGAGCGATGAACACCAGCGGTACCTGCTGCAGGCTGGCAAACTCCAGCTTGGATGAGAGGGCATCGGGGCGGGCGGCGATGGCGAGATCAGCCTCGTCGGCCAGGATCTTGTCCACCGCCAGCGCCGGGTCGCCGGTTTCCAGTTTGATCTCCAGCTGGGGATAGCGGCGGCGAAAGCGCTCCAGCACCTCGGGCAGCAGAAAGTAGCTGGCGGTGACCGAGCAGAACACTCGCAGCCGACCCTGCAGCGGTTCGTCGCTGCGCTTGAGCTCCTGCTTGAGCTGGCGCCACTCCTGCAGCAGTTCTCCACCAAACTCGCGCAGCTTCTCGCCCGCCACAGTGAGCCGCACCGAGCGGTTGTCCCGTTCGAACAGCACGCAGCCGGTCTCCTGCTCCAGCCGCTGGATGGCGCGGCTCAGGGTGGAGGGACTGACCGCCATGGCGTCGGCGCTCTTGCCGAAATGGAGGGAGTCGGCGAGGTGGAGAAACAGTTCGAGATTGCGAAGGTCCATCTTTCAGCTCCTGGCGCTGGATGTCTGCCCGATATCCAGCTGTGGATAGTTAGCCCCGCCATGTGATCATGAAGGGTTAACGTTTCAATTATTGCAACGTACTGTTTCGAATATATCAGTTCAGGCAATAAGTGTCCCGCGCTATAGTGGTTTCGACAACGCCGCCATCCGGCATGGAATCAATCGAACGGAGCAATCACCATGGCTAACTATTTCAACACCTTGAACCTGCGTCAGCAGTTGGCCCAGCTGGGCAAGTGTCGTTTCATGCAGCGCGAAGAGTTCGCGGACGGCTGCAACGTGCTGAAGGGCAAGAAGGTGGTGATTGTGGGCTGTGGTGCCCAGGGTCTGAACCAGGGCCTGAACATGCGCGACTCCGGGCTGGATATCTCCTATGCCCTGCGCAAGGCCGCCATCACCGAGAAGCGTGCCTCCTGGCAGAAGGCCACCGACAACGGCTTCGCGGTCGGCACCTATGAAGAGCTGATCCCGACCGCCGATCTGGTACTGAACCTGACTCCGGACAAGCAGCACTCCGACGTCGTCAAAACCGTGATGCCGCTGATGAAGCAGGGCGCCGCACTGGGCTACTCCCACGGCTTCAACGTGGTGGAAGAGGGTCAGCAGATCCGCTCCGACATCACGGTCGTGATGGTGGCGCCCAAGTGCCCGGGTACCGAAGTGCGTGAAGAGTACAAGCGCGGTTTCGGCGTACCGACCCTGATCGCCGTTCACCCGGAGAACGATCCCAAGGGTGAAGGCATGGCCATCGCCAAGGCGTGGGCCTCTGCCACCGGCGGTGACCGTGCGGGCGTGCTGGAATCCTCCTTCGTGGCGGAAGTGAAATCCGACCTGATGGGCGAGCAGACCATCCTCTGCGGCATGCTGCAGGCCGGTTCCCTGCTCTGCTACGACAAGCTGGTTGCCGAGGGCGCAGACCCGGCCTACGCCGGCAAGCTGATCCAGTTCGGCTGGGAGACCATCACCGAAGCCCTCAAGCAGGGCGGCATCAGCCTGATGATGGACCGTCTGTCCAACCCGGCCAAGCTGCGCGCCTTTGAGCTCTCCGAGCAGCTCAAGACCCTGATGCGTCCGCTGTTCGAGAAGCACATGGACGATATCATCGCCGGCGAGTTCTCCCGCGGCATGATGGCCGACTGGGCCGAAGACGACGCCAAGCTGTTCGGCTGGCGCGAAGAGACCGGCAAGTCCGCCTTCGAAAACGCCCCGGTCTTTGCAGGCAAGATTGCCGAGCAGGAGTACTTCGACAATGGCGTGGTGATGGTGGCCATGGTCAAGGCGGGTGTCGAGCTGGCGTTCGAGACCATGGTGGCTTCCGGTATCTACGAGGAGTCTGCCTACTACGAATCCCTGCACGAGCTGCCGCTGATCGCCAACACCGTTGCCCGCAAGCGTCTGTACGAGATGAACGTGGTCATCTCCGACACCGCCGAGTACGGCAACTACCTGTTCGCCAACGCCGCCGTGCCCTTGCTGCGCGAGCACTTCATGCCGACCCTGAAAGCGGGCGACCTGGGTGCCAGCAAGGCGGAAGTGCAGAGCGTCGACAACCTGGCGCTGCTGGCGGCCAACGAGGCGACTCGCAACCACCCCATCGAAGCGATCGGCCAGGTACTGCGCGGTTACATGAAGGACATGAAGCGCATCGCCGTCGGCGGTTAAGCCGGCATCGGGCAGGATGATAAGGGGGCGGGGGTGACGATCCCCGTCGCCGGTCGGGCTGGACACCCGACCGGCCAGCCAGCAAAACCAGCCCGACAGCCATAAAAAAGCCCCGCTCATCGAGCGGGGCTTTTGCATTCAGAAAGGCTGGCTAAATCAGGCTTTCCACGCTTTCCAGGTGTTGATCAGGCCGTTGGTGGAGCAGTCGTGGCTGGTGACAGCCTCGGCAGTGTTGAGCTCCGGCAGGATCTTGTTGGCCAGCTGTTTGCCCAGCTCCACGCCCCACTGGTCGAAGCTGAAGATGTTCCAGATTGCGCCCTGTACGAAGATCTTGTGCTCGTACATGGCGATCAGAGCACCCAGGGTTTTCGGGGTCAGGCTCTTGAACAGGATGGAGTTGGTCGGGCGGTTGCCTTCGAACACCTTGAACGGCACCAGATCCTTGACCTGCTCCAGCGTCTTGCCGGCGGCCAGGAACTCGGCTTCGACCTGCTCCTTGCTCTTGCCGAAGGCCAGCGCCTCGGTCTGGGCGAAGAAGTTGGCCAGCAGTTTCGGGTGGTGGTCACCGATCGGGTTGTGGCTGATGGCCGGGGCCAGGAAGTCACAGGGGATCAGCTTGGTGCCCTGGTGAATCAGCTGGTAGAAGGCGTGCTGGCCGTTGGTGCCAGGCTCACCCCAGATGATGGGGCCGGTCTGGTAGTCAACCGGCTTGCCGTTGCGATCCACGTACTTGCCGTTGGACTCCATGTTGCCCTGCTGGAAGTAGGCAGGGAAGCGGTGCATGTACTGATCGTACGGCAGAATGGCTTCGGACTCGGCACCATGGAAGTTGTTGTACCACAGGCCGATCAGTGCCAGCAGCACCGGCACGTTCTGCTCATAGGAGGCAGTGGCGAAGTGCATGTCCATCTCGAAGGCGCCTTGCAGCAGAGCTTCGAAGTTGTCGAAACCGACGGACAGGGCGATGGGCATGCCGATGGCTGACCAGGAGGAGTAGCGGCCGCCAACCCAGTCCCAGAACTCGAACATGTTGTTGGTGTCGATGCCGAACTCGGCCACGGCCTTGCCGTTGGTGGAGAGCGCAGCGAAGTGCTTGGCAACGTGGGCCTTGTCACCAGCGATCTTGATGAACCAGTCGCGGGCGGTCAGGGCGTTGGTCATGGTCTCCTGAGTGGTGAAGGTCTTGGAGGCCACCAGGAACAGGGTGGTTTCCGCATCAATCTCTTTGAGAGTCTCGGCAATGTGGGTGCCATCGACGTTGGAGACGAAGTGCATCTGCAGGTGGTTTTTGTAGGGACGCAGTGCCTCGGTGATCATCACAGGGCCCAGATCAGAGCCACCGATGCCGATGTTGACCACGTGCTGGATCGCCTTGCCGGTGTAGCCTTTCCATTCGCCGCTGATGATCTTCTCGCAGAAGCCCTTCATCTTGGCCAGCACGGCGTTTACTTCCGGCATCACGTCCTTGCCGTCGCTCTCAATGGGGCGGTCGGAGCGGTTGCGCAGGGCCACGTGCAGTACCGAGCGGCCTTCGGTCATGTTGATCTTGTCGCCATTGAACATGGCGTCGATCGCGCTGCGAAGATCGGTCTCTTTGGCTAGATCAACCAGCAACTTGAGGGTTTCTTCGGTGATCAGGTTCTTGGAGTAGTCGACCAGGATGTCGCCGCCGAAGGTGAGGGAGAATTTGTCGAAACGCTGGGGATCCTGGGCGAACAGATCCTTGAGCCGGGTCTCTTTGTTCGCTGCAAAGTGGGCTTCCAGTGCCTGCCAGGCCTGGGTCTGGGTTGGATTGATGTTTTTCATAGGATTATCAGTCTTCCAAGTTGTGTATGAACCTTGCAGGCAAGGCTCCCGCCAAACCTTATTATTCGAGCACTATACCGGGCCCATTATACCGAGCCCATGGTGCGGCCCGTGTAACAGAGCTTTACCAATTGTCTGCCATCGACCGAGTTTACAACCAAAACGCTGCGATTATGAGTCACTCATGGCAGCCGGATCTTGCGTTTGCGCATACTTGGTCGGGCTTGCCGCCGCTGAAAGGGCTTTCAGGGCGGGGGCATGCTGCGAGCGGGGTGGCAACCTGGCATGGCAGCCAAAAGAGTATTCGATAGGCGCCTTTTCGCTCATTTCATGCGCAGGCGCAAATTGTCGGCGGCCCAAGATGGCTAGCATGGGTGTCGCATGGACGAGATCTCCCAGGGATGGCTACTGTCTGGAGTGAGGAGATCGCTATGAAAGCTGTGTTGTCCCTGTTTGCCCTTAGCCTGATCGCCACCGGCCTCATCGGCCTGTTGACCCTGGTGCTGACCAGTGCGGCCCCTACCTTGCCGCTGCGGGTACTGGCGGTGATCGGTGCCGTGCTGGGGGGATATGTGCTGGTGCAACCGCTGCTCAACCGGGTGGCACGTCGGCTGGTGTAAGCCGACGCCACCGGAATGCTGAAAACAAAGTCCGGCCCATTGTGGCCGGCTTTTTTTATGGTCGTGTTCGCCCCTGCCGAGGCCAGAGACGACAATGCCAGCCCGAAGGCTGGCATTGTGGGTGGCTGCAAAACCGCGTTTACGCCTGCGGCTTTTGCATGTGCATGACCATCTGCGGGAAGGGGATCTCGATGCCTTCGGCATCGAAGGTGAGCTTCACCTTCTCGTGGAAGTCGAACCAGACTCCCCAGTAGTCGCCGGTCTTGACCCAGGGGCGCACGACTATGTTGACCGAGGAGTCGGCCAGCGCGGCGACGGCGATGGTGGCTGCCGGCTCCTTGAGGATGAGCGGCTCTTCGTTCACCAGCCGCTCCAGGATCTGCTTGGCCTTGCGGAGATCCGAGCCGTAGCCGATGCCGAAGGTCATGTCGACGCGGCGGGTATCCATGCGCGAGTAGTTGACGATAGTGCCGTTGAGGATGGCGGAGTTGGGCACCACCACCATCTTGTTGTCACCTGAGGTGAGGGTGGTGGTGAACAGCTGAACGGATTGCACCACGCCATTGGTGCCGGCCACCTCGATGAACTCGCCTGCCTTGATGGGGCGGAAGATGATCAGCAGGAAGCCGGCGGCGAAGTTGGAGAGCGAGCCCTGCAGCGCCAGACCGATGGCCAGACCGGCGGCACCGATAATGGCGACGAAGGAGGCGGTCTGCACCCCGACCCGGCCCAGCGCGGCGATCACCACGAACACCAGGATGGCGTACTTGAGGATGCTGCCGACGAAGTGGGTGACAGTGGTGTCCAGCTTGCGGGACTGCATCACCTTGACCACGGCGCCGCTGATGAGGTTGGCGGCGATGTAGCCGACCAGCAGGGTGAGCAGGGCGGCCGCGATGTTGACGGCATACTCGATCAGCAGGCCCTGGTTGTTGACCAGCCAGGTCTGCGCTTCGGTAATGATTTCGGGTTCCATAGGGTGTCCTGTCAGGCGATAAAAGGTTTATGACGCATGAATCTAACATTGGCATGCGACAGTCCGGGTCGCATCTGGTGCTCACCGCCTCTTTTGTGCCACAAAAAACAAGGGAGGCCAAGGCCTCCCTCTTTACAGCAACTCACCTGGTGCGGCGTTGCCGCGGCTGATTGCGAATGCATTGTCGCCGGGCGTACTGCTCAGCTCTGCAGCAGCTGGCTGCGGATAAACTGCCACTGATCTTCAAACCCGGCGGTGGGTTTGATTTTGAACTCGGAGCGGACGAACTGGCTGATGCGCCCTTCGGTGTAGGCCAGCAGCAGGTTGGCCAGCATGGTTTCGTCGAGCTGGAAGCCCTGGCCTTCGCGCAGCCGTTTTTCCCGCAGCACCTGCTTGATCTGGGTCTCAAGCTTGTCGAACAGGATGCTGATGCGATCCCGCAGCCGGTCGTGCTCGCCCAGCAGGGCGTCGCCGTTGAGGATGCGGGTGATACCGGGATTGCGCTCGGCGAAAACCAGCAGCAGCTGCAGTATGTGGTGGCAGCGGCTCATGGTGTCCTTCTCTTCGGCCATGATCAGGTTGACCCGTGACAGCAGGGAATCTTCGATAAAGTCGATCAGCCCCTCGAACATCCGCGCCTTGCTGGGAAAATGTCGATAGAGGGCTGCCTCGGAGACCCCCACCTCGGCCGCCAGACGGGCCGTGGTGATGCGCTGGCCTGGGCTGGTCTCCAGCATGTGGGCGAGCGCCTGCAGGATCTGATCGCGCCGACTCTGTTTCTGATTACTGCTTGCCATGGATTCCCCTAAAAAAACAATGGCCTGATTCTGTTATTAGGCACCGCCGCTCGGGCCGGTGTGGTCTGTTATTGGCGACCAGAAGAACCAAAACCGCCTTCACCTCGTTCGCTCTGATTGAACTCATCGACCAGTTGGAAGCTGGCCTGAACCACCGGCATGATCACCAGCTGGGCGATGCGCTCGCCAGGCTGCATGGTGAACGCCTCTTTGCCGCGGTTCCATACCGAGACCATCAGCTGGCCCTGGTAGTCGGAATCGATGAGGCCCACCAGGTTGCCCAGCACGATGCCGTGTTTATGGCCGAGGCCGGAGCGGGGCAGGATGGTGGCGCACAGGCCCGGATCCTGGATGTGGATGGCCAGCCCGGTCGGTACCAGGGTGGTATCACCCGGGGCCAGCGTCAGCGGGGCATCCAGCAGGGCGCGCAGATCCATGCCGGCGGAGCCCGGTGTGGCGTAGGCAGGCAGCGGATAATCGGTGCCGATGCGGGCATCCAGAATCTTCAGTTCAATTTGTGTTGTCATAAATCGTTTTTATTGGAGTGGAGGTGGTCGATTGACTGGCTCAGCGCCGGTAATGGCGTGCAATCAGGGCAATCAGGTGACGAGCCAGCGTCAGCTTATCGGTCAGGGGCAGAGGGGCTTGACCCCCTTGCCAGAACACGGTGAGGGCGTTGTCATCGGCATTGAAGCCCTGGCCCGCACGGGATACGTCGTTGGCGGCGATCATGTCCAGCCGCTTACGCTGCAGTTTGTCGAGGGCGTATTGTTCCACATCCACGGTTTCTGCGGCAAATCCGACGGTGAAGGGTTTGTCTGACAAGGCCCCCACGGCGGCGATGATGTCGGGGTTTTTGACCAGGGTCAGCTGCATCTGGTCGTTGTCGCCGGTCTTCTTGATCTTCTGCTCGGCCACCTGGGCGGGGCGATAATCGGCGACGGCGGCGCAGCCGATGAAGAGGTCGCTCTCGCCGACCCGGCTCATGACCGCCTGATGCATCTGCTCGGCGCTCTCGACGTCGACGCGGGTGACGCCGGCCGGGGTGGCCAGTGCCACCGGGCCGCTCACCAGTGTCACCTCGGCACCCGCTTCACGGGCGGCGCGGGCGATGGCATAGCCCATCTTGCCTGAGCTGTGGTTGCTGATGTAGCGCACCGGATCGAGTGCTTCACGGGTCGGCCCTGCGGTCAGCAGCAGTCTGACGCCGGCCAGCAGCGGCTCGGCGGCGAGCTGCTGGCAGCAACGCTCTACCAGCTCGAGGGGATCCAGCATCCGGCCCGGGCCCACGTCACCGCACGCTTGGCTGCCGGAATCCGGCCCCCACAGCAGGATGCCGCGGCTGGCGAGGGTCTTGAGGTTGGCCTGAGTGGCGGCGTTGAGGTACATCTGCTGGTTCATGGCCGGCGCCAGCGCCACCGGTGCCGGGGTGGCCAGGCAGAGGGTGGTGAGCAGCTCGTCGGCCATGCCGGCGGCCATGCGGGCCATCAGATTGGCGCTGGCGGGGGCGATCAGTACCAGATCGGCCCACTTGGCCAGCTCGATGTGGCCCATGCCCGCCTCGGCGGCCGGGTCCAGCAGACTGTCGGCCACCGGGTGACCGGAGACGGCCTGCAGGGTCAGCGGGGTGATGAACTCCTTGGCGGAGCGGGTCATCACCACCCGTACCTCGGCGCCCTGATCTTTCAGGCGGCGTACCAGCTCGGCACTCTTGTAGGCGGCGATCCCGCCACTGACACCCAACAGGATGCGTTTATCGGCCAATCTCATCTGCTGTTTCTCTTCCGGCTCACTCTGACTGGTCGGCTAAGATACCACAGGCAGCAGTCGACGACAGAGGCTGACATGGGGGTCTTGTGGCCGGGCTCCCGTGATTTCTTTGCTATGTTTTCTCTCAATAGTGCAAAGGAGAGACAAATGAGCATCAAGGAGTGGCCAGAGGATGAACGACCCCGTGAGAAGCTGCTGCGTCACGGCCCTGGCGGCTTGTCTGATGCCGAGCTGCTGGCGATCTTCCTGCGCACCGGGGTCAGTGGCTTGAGTGCGGTCGATCTCTCCCGCAACCTGTTGAATCAGTTCGGATCGCTGCGCAATCTGCTGGGGGCGGACCGACGTGCCTTCTGCGAGGCGCATGGCCTGGGCCCAGCCAAATATGCCCAGCTGCAGGCGGTGCTGGAGATGGGCAAACGTCATCTGGCGCAGCAGCTGCAACGGGGGGATGCGCTCACCTCGCCCCAGCTGACCCGGGACTATCTGCAGGCCCAGCTGCGGGATCGACCGCGGGAGGTGTTTGCCCTGCTGCTGCTCGACAATCAGCACAGAGTGATTCAATTCGTTGAACTTTTTTACGGCACCCTCGACTCGGCGAGCGTCTGGCCCAGAGAAATCGTGCAGATCGCACTCAAACATAATGCAGCCGCCGTGATTCTGGCGCATAATCACCCGTCCGGCGTCGCCGAGCCCAGTAGGGCCGACCGCCAGATCACGGATCGGATCACGGCCGCCCTGGCCCTGATCGATATCAGAGTGCTGGATCACTTGGTGATCGGTGATGGCATCACGGTTTCTTTCGCCGAGCGCGGTTGGTTATGACTGTGCTCTGGCGCCGTATTAGTTGATCTTTGATCACGGATGCTGTATAAAATGCCGCCTTCTGTTTGCCCCGCAATCGAAGGCCAGCGGGGCAGATATTTGCTCGAGCAATGAAGTAAGATTTGGAGAGACTGACATGTCTAGAGTATGCCAAGTAACCGGCAAGCGCCCGGCAGTTGGTAACAACCGTTCGCACGCTAACAACGCTACCAAGCGTCGTTTCCTGCCGAACCTGCACACTCACCGTTTCTGGGTTGAGAGTGAAAAACGCTTCGTAAGCCTGCGCGTATCCGCAAAAGGCATGCGTATCATCGACAAGCGTGGCGTTGAAGTGGTTCTGGCTGAACTGCGCGCCAGCGGTGTTAAGGTATAAGGAATTAGATCATGGCTAAAGGTATTCGCGAGAAGATTCGCCTGAACTCCAGCGCCGGTACTGGTCACTTCTATACCACTACCAAAAACAAGCGCACCATGCCCGAAAAAATGGAAATCAAAAAGTTTGATCCCGTTGTTCGTCAGCATGTGATCTACAAGGAAGGCAAAATCAAGTAATTACTTGATGCTGCATTCCCAAAAACCCGGCCCTGTGCCGGGTTTTTTTATGGCTGGAATTCAGTACACTGCCGGTTCGAAGGGAGGCTTGCCATGTTCAAATTGAGCCGCAGAGGCTGGAACAACGTGATCATTGTGGTGGTGCTGATCGTGATCACCCTGTTGCACCGGCTGGAGATCGCCCAGCAGGAAAACACCGCCAAGCGGGCGCGTCCGCTGTTGCCGGAGAGCGCCGTGGTGCTCACCTGGCAGGGGCCGAGCTGGCAGATAGAGCGCATCGGACAGGGCTGGCGCAGCGGGCCGGATCTGGGGCTCGACAGTACCCAGCTGGCGGCGCACATCGAGGCCTGGCAGGGTTGGCTGCTGCCACCCGGTGAAGCCGTGCGCGGCAATCCGGTTACCCTCAAGATCTGGGTCGCCGGCCAGAGCGACCCCATCGAGGTGGGGCTCTATCAGGATGACGGCAAGTTTGCCGCCCTGCTGCCCCCCTCGACCTGGCTCAGCCTGAGCCAGGAGCAGTACCGCAGCCTGCTGCGTCCCGCACCCTAACCCATTTTTCAGCGTCAGCACGAGGATCCCATGCCTGAATTACCGGAAGTCGAAGTCAGCCGCCAGGGCATCTCGCCCTGGCTTGCCGGCATCAAGGTCACCCGGGTGGTGGTACGGGACGGCCGCCTGCGCTGGCCGGTGCCGGGGGAGATCCAGGAGCTGGTGGACCTCACCATCCACCGGGTCAGCCGCCGCGCCAAGTACCTGCTGCTGGAAACCGACTTCGGTACCGCCATCCTCCATCTGGGCATGTCGGGCAGCCTGCGGGTGCTGGACATCGGCACCCCTGCCGAGAAGCACGATCACGTGGATATCGAGCTCGAGAACGGCAAGCTGCTGCGGCTCAACGATCCGCGCCGCTTCGGCGCCCTGCTGTGGACCCGCGAGCCGGCCGAGGCGCATGCGCTGCTGGCCAAGCTGGGGCCTGAGCCGCTCACCGACGCCTTCAACGCCGATTACCTGCGTGAGCGTGCCAAGGGGCGCAGTACCGCCATCAAGACCTTCCTGATGGACAACCAGGTGGTGGTCGGGGTGGGCAACATCTACGCCAACGAGGCGCTCTATGCCGCCGGCATTCATCCCAAGCGGGCGGCGGGCAATATCAGCGCCGAGCGGCTGGGCACCCTGGTCGGGGAGATAAAGCGGGTGCTGGCCGAGGCGATTCGGCAGGGCGGCACCACCCTCAAGGATTTCACCAGTGCGGACGGCAAACCGGGTTATTTCGTGCAGCAGTTGCAGGTGTACGGGCGGGGTGGCCAGCCCTGTTTTCACTGCCACACCCTGCTCAGCGAAATCCGGCTTGGGCAGCGCACGACCGTGTTCTGCTCCCACTGTCAGCGCTGAATCGCGGTTTTTTCGGCCTGAAACGGCCAAGTTGT
Organism: Aeromonas sp. s5; assembly: GCF_040907865.1. Lineage (NCBI taxonomy): Bacteria > Pseudomonadati > Pseudomonadota > Gammaproteobacteria > Aeromonadales > Aeromonadaceae > Aeromonas > Aeromonas sp. s5. The sequence continues at coordinate 30,936 of NZ_JBFOCO010000021.1, read as the reverse complement.
AAGAGAGTATTTCCAGTCTGTTGAATATTTGCTCGCCCGTCACTACTATCTCGGCCGTTCAGGCGGTTTGAGACAATAAAATGACAGCTAAATCAATAGACTGGGACCATTTGTCCCGGCAGGGGCACTATTGTGCCCAAAAAATGGCGCGCTTCCTCTATCCCGATGACAGTGCCCGCAAGACCTTCAATCGCGCCAAGTTCGTGCTGCGCAGTCTGCTCTATCGGCAGCAGCTGAGCCGGGTGTTCGAGCTGTTCCAGGCCGAACCGCTCAAGGCCCTGCCTGCCCATTATCCCGAGCTGCTCGACAAGCCGATGCGACCCTATCGCTTCGCCGGCTCCACCGCGACCGAGCGGGCCGAGATGCTGGAAAACCACTACCGGCTGATGCTGGCTCGCTACCCGGATCTGATCGACCCGCTCTATCTGGGGGATGGCATCGAACTTGGCCGTTATCCCGAGAGCGGCTGCCGCATCGTGCTGCGCCACGACGGCACCTTCCGCCGCGAGGCGGAGCTGGCCCTCTCCATCGTCGACCCGCAGGGCAAGCGGCTCTACAGCTGCGCCTTCTCGCTGGCCGGCACCCCCAACCGGCTGGCGGTAGTGATCGGTTCGGTACAAGGGCCGGAGCCCTGCATCGAGCAGGCGCAGGACAAGGTGCGTGCGCTGACCAAGGAGGGCCACGGTCTGCGGCCCAAGTCGCTGGTGGTGATGCTGGTGATGCAGCTGGCCGAGGCGATGCAGGCCGAGCATATCTCGGCGGTGCGGATGAAGGCTCACATCTATCAGGCCCGGCGCTACAGCAAGAAGAAGAAGGCCTGTCTGCAGGCGGACTATGACGAGCTGTGGCAGGAGTTCGGTGCCACCGATCTGGACGCCAACTTCGTGCGGCTGCAGCCCGCCCAGCGCAAACCGCTGGAGGAGATCGCCTCCAAGAAGCGGGCCATGTACCGGCGCCGCTACGAGTGGCTCGATCAGCTGACCCAGGCAGGCCAGCAGCTGCTGGGCCCGCGTCTGGCGGGCTGAGTCGCACAGGCCCCCAGCAGCAAACAGGCTACCCTCGGGTAGCCTGTTTCGTTGTTACTTGGTCTGTTTGGCCTTGATGGCGGCTGCCACTATGGGGTCGACGAACTGGCGGATGTCGCCGCCGTGCAGGGCCACCTCCTTCACCAGGGTGGAGGAGATGAAGGAGTTCTCCTCGGCCGGGGTGAGGAACACGCTCTCCAGCTCCGGCATCAGGCGGCGATTCATGTTGGCCAGCTGAAACTCGTATTCGAAGTCGGAGACGGCGCGCAGACCGCGGATCAGCACGTTGGCCTGCTGCTCCCTGGCGAAATCCACCAGCAGGCCGGAGAAGCCGACCACCTTGACGTTGGGAAGGTGGGCGGTTACCTGGCGGGCCAGCTGAACCCGCTCGTCCAGATCGAACAGCGGCCGCTTGCTCGGGCTGTTGGCCACCCCGACCACCACCTGGTCAAACAGTCTGGCGGCCCGGCCGATGAGATCGGTGTGGCCGTTGGTGACGGGATCGAAGGTGCCGGGATAGATTACCTTGTTGGTCATGCTGCTGATTCCTGCAACCGGGAAATTTGGTCGCATTATAGGGTCTGTTGGGGGATTGGCGCGACCGCCTTGGGGCGAGTTTTGGCGCCCCGATGGTGGCTTTGCCGCGTCAAATCAGCACCGACGGGCGTCTTCGCTTGAGAATAGCGATACATCAGGCAAGAATACCGCATCGCGCATCAAGCCTCCTTGCGTTGGTGACAGGGAGCAAAGGGATTTTTTATGAAACGTATTCTGGTAGTCCGCAATGACAAGATTGGTGACTTCATGCTGGCCTGGCCGAGTTTTGCCATGCTCAAGCGCTCCATGGAGTGTCATGTGACTGCCCTGGTTCCCGCCTACACGGCGCCGCTGGCCCGCCTCTGCCCTTGGATTGACGAGATCATCCTGGATCCGGGCTCACGGGCCGACAAGGAACAACAACGTGCCTTGCAGGCACGCATCAAGGCGGCCGCCTTCGATGCCTCCATCTGCCTCTTCTCCAACTCCCGCAACGCCATGCTGGTGTGGAAGGCGCACATTCCCTACCGGCTGGCGCCGGCCACCAAGCTGGCCCAGGTGCTCTACAACCAGCGCCTGATCCAGCGCCGCTCCAGCTCCCAGAAGCCGGAGTACGAATACAACCTGGATCTGGTGCGCCGTTTCCTTGCCGACCAGCAGGTGAGCGCGGTGGAGCCGCAGGGCCCCTACCTCAGCTTCGATGCCGAGAGCCTGCAACAGGTGCGCGAGCAGGTTGCCGCCCGCCTGCGGCTCGATGCCGGTCGCCCCTGGCTGATGGTGCATGCCGGCAGCGGCGGCTCGGCCAACAACCTCTCCATCGAGCAGTACGCCCGCCTCATCATCAAGCTCAACCAGGCCTGTCCCGAGCTGCAGTGCATCCTGACTGCAGGGCCGGGGGAGGAGAAGATCGCCGAACAGCTGGCGGCCGAGCTGCTGGCCCACGGCGGCAACGGCTGGATCTACCGCTCCGAGGAGGGGCTGCCCAAGTTCTGCCAGGTGATGGCCAACGCCGCCCTGTTCGTGGCGGGCAGTACCGGGCCGCTGCACATCGCCGCGGCGCTGGATGTGCCCACCATCGGCTTCTTCCCGGCGCACCGCTCGGCGACGCCGCTGCGCTGGCGTCCGCTCAACAGCGAGGGGCGCCACCTGGCGTTCAGCCCGCCGGAAGACAGCGATCACCCGGAAGACATGAGCCAGCTCGATCCCAAGACCATGGCGGCGGCGATCGCCCGCTGGGCACCGCCGTTCTGGCGCAGCGAGCAGTGATAGCGGATAGCGCAAATGCAGACAGGGCCCTTCAAGGGCCCTGTCTCGTATGGGGGGCTGCTCGCTGGCAGCGCCCGTCTGCGGCGGTTTACTTGTCAGCCTGCCCCGGTGCCTGCGGCTGCTGGCGGATCCAGAGGTCGGCGTACTTCACGAAGGTGGAGTGAGCCGACAGTATGGCCAGCAGGAGCCCCTGCTTGCCGTCGAGGAAGCCGGCCTTGAGCAGGTACATCTTGAGGAAGCAGCCCAGCGCGTGCACCAGCCCCTGGCCGAGAGAGCCCTTCTTGCCGCGAGCGGTGCGCTGATCGGCCCAGGCGCGGGCATAGCCGGCGGATTTGACCAGATAGTGCTCCAGATCCCGATAAGTGAAGTGGAGCAGGTCGCCGTGCAGGTTGACGATCTTCATGTTGGCGCGCACCTCCACCTTCTCGTGCACCAGCACCTCGTTGTAGCTGGTGAGCGCCTTGGGATAGAGGCGCAGCACCCGGTCCGGATACCAGCCGCTGTGGCGGATGAAGCGGCCGAATACCCAGGAGAGGCGCGGGATCGAGTAGATGGTGTCGCTGGCCGGATTGGCCATGACGGCGGCGATGGCGGCTTTCAGCTCGGGGGTGAGCCGCTCGTCCGCATCCAGCCACAGCACCCAGTCGGATTGCACGTGGGACTGGGCGAGCCGGCGCTGGCGGCCGAAGCCCGGCCACACCGGGTTGACGAAGAAGCGGGCGCCGAATTCGGCGGCGATGGCCGGGGTCTCGTCCTGGCTGCCGGAGTCCATGATGACGATCTCGTCGACCAGCCCGTCGAGGGAGGCGAGGCAGGGGCGCAGGTTTTCGGCTTCATTCTTGACGATAAGGACAGCCGCCAGAGTCGGTTTGTTCACGGATTAAAGGCTCTTGTTGGCGCCCGACTGGCGGGCCATGCTCAAATTGGCGCCCATTCTAGCCTAAAACGGCAGGCGGAGCATGGTTCCGGCGGCGGGATACTTGTCGGTTTCAAATGGGTTGTTTTTTGGCGCCAGGATGCATGGCAGCGGGATCTTCTGTTATTTCTCGGGCCATTCTTCGGGCATAATCTCGGCCAGCAACGATTAACCGCAGGGCGTGGCCCTGGAGAAGTGCGAGATGAAAATATTGGTGATCGGCCCCTCCTGGGTCGGCGACATGGTGATGTCCCAGAGCCTCTACAAGGCGATCAAGGCCAACCACCCCGACAGCGAGCTGCACGTGATGGCGCCCGCCTGGTGTGGTGCCCTGCTGGAGCGGATGCCGGAGGTGGACAAGGCCATCCCGATGCCGCTCGGCCACGGCGACTTCAAGCTGGGAGCCCGCCGTCGGCTCGGCAAGCAGCTGGCGGCCGAAAAGTACGATCAGGCCATCATCCAGCCCAACTCCATGAAGTCGGCGCTGATCCCCTGGTTTGCCCGCATCCCGGTGCGCACCGGCTGGAAGGGCGAGCACCGCTTCGGTCTGCTCAACGACATGCGCAGCAACAAGTCCGCTTTTCCGCTGATGGTGGAGGCCTACCTGGCACTGGCCTATCCCAAGTCGCAGATGAAGAGCCGGGCCGACATCCCGACCATTCCCCAGCCGGCCCTCAACGTCGATCTCGTCAATCAGGAGAAGGCGCTGGCGCGGCTCGGGCTGGATCGCGCCCGTCCGGTGCTGGTGCTCTGCCCGGGGGCCGAGTTCGGCCCGGCCAAGCGCTGGCCGGAGGGCCACTACGCAGTGGTGGCACAAAAGCACCTCGACGAGGGCTGGCAGGTGTGGATCTTCGGCTCCGGCAAGGACGCGGTGGTGGCCAACACCATCCGCGACCGGATCAACCCGCTGTCGCGCCCCAACTGCCACGTGCTGGCGGGCAAGACCAGCCTGTACGAGGCGATCGACCTGATGGCGCTGGCCGGGCGGGTGATCGCCAACGACTCCGGCCTGATGCACGTCGCCGCCGCCCTCAACCGGCCGCTGATCGGGGTCTATGGCTCCACCTCGCCGCTCTACACCCCGCCGCTGGCGGACCGGGTCGAGATCGTCCACACCGACATCGAGTGCCGCCCCTGCTTCAAGCGCACCTGCAAGTTCGGTCACCTCAAGTGCCTGATCGAGCTGATGCCGGAGCAGGTCATCGAGGCCGGCCGCCGGCTGGAGTGCAGCGAGACGCCGGCCCCGCCGCTGGCGCCCGGCGAACCGCCCCGTTTTGTCGCCGAGCCGGGCAAGCGCAGGGAGCCGCACTAGCATGGGCTATCGGCTGCTCTACAACCTGCTGATCCACCTGGGGCTGCCGCTGGCATTGCTGGCGCTCTACAAGCCGAAGAGGGGCAAACCAGGTTTTGGCAAGCGCTGGAGCGAGCACCTGGGGCTAACGCCCGCCACCGGGCAGGAGGCGCCGCTCTGGATCCATGCGGTGAGCGTGGGGGAGACGCTGGCCATCAGCCCCTTAATCCGCGCCCTCAAGGCCGAGCGGCCCTTCTTGCCGATCCTGCTCACCACCACCACCCGTACCGGCGCCGAGCAGGCCGCCAGGTTGGGGGATCTGGTGGAGCACCGCTACGCGCCGCTCGACTACCCTTGGGCGGTGGCGGCGTTTCTCAAGGCCGTCAAACCGCGCGCGCTCTGGGTGATGGAAACCGAACTGTGGCCGAACTGGCTGGCCGCCTGCGAGGCGCGCCACCTGCCGGTGACCATCATCAATGCCCGCCTCTCGGAGCGATCCTGCCGGCGTTACGCCCGTTTTCAGGGTGCCTTCGATGCCCTCAGCCGGCCGCTGACCCACCTGCTCTGCCAGCACCAGGACGATGCGGATCGCTTCCATCGGCTGGGGTTGGGGCGTGAGCGGCTGGCGGTGACCGGCTCCATCAAGTTCGACATCCAGCTCGATGAGCAGGTACAGACCAAAGGTCGTGCCCTGCGCCAGCTGCTGGGGGCGGAGCGGCCGGTCTGGATTGCCGCCAGCACCCATCAGGGAGAGGACGAACAGGTGCTGGCCGCCTTTGATCTGTTGCTCAAACGTCATCCCGCTGCGCTGCTCATTCTGGTGCCGCGCCACCCCGAGCGGTTCGAGCGGGTGGCAGCGCTGTGCGCCCCCTACGGCTGCGTGCGGCGCACGGCGGGCAGTGCGGTGGGCGAGCGCGACAAGGTCTACCTGGGGGATACCATGGGCGAGCTGCCGCTGATGCTGGCGGCGGCCGACGTGGCCTTCGTCGGCGGCAGCCTGGTCAAGGTGGGCGGCCACAACCTGCTGGAGCCTGCTGCGCTCGGCAAACCCTGCCTAAGCGGCCCCGCCTACTTCAACTTCAGCGACATCACCCGCCAGCTGGTGGCCCAGGGTGGCGCCGCCGTGGTGGCCGATGCCGCCGAGCTGGGGGAGCAGGTGAGCGCGCTGCTGGCCGACGAGGGCCGGCGCCGGGAGATGGGCGAGCAGGCTCGCGCCGTGGTGCTGCGCAACCAGGGAGCGCTGGCGCGCACCCTGTCTCACTGCCTCGCCAGCCTGGAGAACGACTGAGTCGGGAGTGGTGGGCATAAAAAAACGGAGCGCTTCGCGCTCCGTTTTGCATTTCAGAGACCGGCTCAGCGCATGATAAGGCCAAGCAGGATCCCCACCACGCCGAAGTCGGCATCGCTGAAGGTGGTGTTGGCAAAGCCGAGATCCCCCAGCACCGGCAGCAGGAACACCGGCAGGAAGGTGATCAGCAGGCCGTTGGCGAAGGCCCCGAGCAGAGCGCCGCGACGGCCGCCGGTGGCATTGCCGAACACCCCGGCCGCCGCGCCGACGAAGAAGTGCGGCACGACGCCTGGAATGATGACGGTGAGCCCCAGCAGGTAGAGCAGCACCATGCCCACCAGACCGGCGGCAAAGCTCGACAGGAAGCCGATCAACACCGCATTAGGGGCATAGGGGAAGACGATGGGGCAGTCCAGCGCCGGCTTGGCGTTGGGCACCAGCTTGTCGGAGATCCCCTTGAAGGCCGGCACGATTTCGGCGATGACCATCCGCACCCCCTGCAGGATCACGTAGACACCGGCGGCGAAGGTGATGGACTGCATCAGGGAGAACATGAACCAGTGCTTGCCCTTGGCGACTTCCGATACGTAATCCGCACCGGCAAACAGAGAGGTGATAAGGAAGATGATGCCCATGGTGAAGGAGATGGCCACCGGGGTATCGCGCAGGAACAGCAGGCTCTTGGGCACTTGCACCTCTTCGCTGCTGTGGGCCTTGTTGCCGAATTTGGCGCCGATCCAGCCGGCCAGCACGTAGGAGCAGGTGGAGAAGTGGCCGAGTGCCACATCGTCGGAGCCGGTGATCTGCTTCATGTAGGGGTGGGCGAGGGCCGGGAACAGCACCATGGTCACGCCGACCACCAGGCTGCCCACCGCGATGAGCGGGATGCCGCTCATACCGCCGGCGGAGAGGATGGCCGCCACCATCATCGACATGAACAGGGTGTGGTGACCGGTCAGGAAGATGAATTTCCACGGGGTGAGCCGGGCGATCAGGATGTTCACCAGCATGGCGAAGAACATGATCATCGCCATCTCCTTGCCGAACGACTGCTGGGCGATGGAGACGATGGCCTCGTTGTTGGGGACGACCCCCTTGATGCCGAAGGCATGCTGGAAAATGGTGGCGAAGTCACCCAGCGAGTTCACCACCAGGGTGGCGCCGGCCCCCAGGATGACGAAGCCCATGATGGTCTTGACCGTGCCCTTGATGCACTCGGTCACCGGTTTCTTCTGGGCGATCAGGCCGATGAGGGCGATCAGGCCAACCAGCACGGCCGGCTCCGACAGCACGTCAAACATCAGAAAATTGAAAAATTCCATGGTCAGCTCCAAGCAGATGGAAGCGGCGGCTCACCGGCCGCCCAGACAGTCGCAAAGGGGTTAGAGTGCGCCCAGCTCGCGCAGGGCGATGGCGAGTTTTTCTTTCATGGCGGCCTTGTCGACCATGTTGTCCAGGGATACCAGCCGGCCGTCGACCCCCATGCTGATCAGCTGTTCGGCGATGTCGCGGGTGGCGACAAAGATCTCGGCGCTCTCGCTGCCGGCGGAAGCGAGATCCCGGTGATCCACCTCGGCCGTCACGGCCAGCTCCTTGAGAATGCTCTTGATGCTCATCTCCATCATCAGGCTGGTACCCAGGCCGTGTCCGCATACAACCAGAATCTTCATGTTCTCTTCCTCTATCGGGCGCAGGGCGCCACTCAATAACGCGCCAGGATGCGCAAGATGTCGTCTTTGCTGGTGGCCGCCATGATGGCCGCCACGTCTTCTTCATTCATGAACAGCTCGGCCAGCTGGGCGATGGTCTCCACGTGGGAGTTGCTGTCGCTGGCGGCCAGGGTTACCAGCAGCCGGACCGGGTCGTTGCCCTCGGAGCCGAAGTTGACCCCCTCCTTCAGCACGGTCAGCGCCAGTCCCAGCCGGTTGACGCCGTCTTCCGGGCGGGCGTGGGGCATGGCCAGGCCCGGGCCCAGCACGTAGTAGGGGCCGAGCTCTTCGTGGGAGCGATAGAGCGCCGCCACATAGGATGGCTCTATGGTGCCGTTGGCCAGCAGGGGGGCGGTGGCCAGCTCGATGGCGTGACGCCAGTCGCGGGCGCCCGCTTCGATGGAAATGACCTCCTCGGTCAGCAATTGGGTCAGCATGGCAGTGTCCGGGCTGGATAAGATGGCGCCAATCTAGCGATCTTGCCGGCTGATAACTGTGAGCCTGATCGCGAAAGTTAGCGCTACCAGATAGCGCTAACATCGAACTGTGATAGCGCTATCATTTCTCTCACAGAAGGGATTCATCCTGCCCCTTGTCGGCCTCAAAGGGGGTAAAATCCGGTTTGAGCAAATAGTCAGTGCCGCGCTTTTGCCTTAAAGTGAGCACCCGTATGCCGAGGAAGGGAAAGGATGTCAGAAGCGAAGAAACGCCGTAGCACGGGTCGGGTGACCCTCAACGATGTGGCCCAGCTGGCCGGCGTGGGGGCCATGACGGTGTCGCGCGCCCTGCGCACCCCCGAGCTGGTGTCCGACAAGATGCGCGAGCGCATCGAGGCGGCGGTGGACGAACTCGGCTATATCCCCAACCGGGCGGCGGGGGCGCTGGCTTCCGCCACCTCCCAGACCATAGTGGTGATCGTGCCCAGCCTGACCGACTGCGGCTGCGGCGAGGTAATTGCCGGACTGCAGCAGAGCCTGCGCCGGGAGGGTTACCAGATCATGCTGGGGGATGCCCAGCACCTGAAACAGCAGGAAGAGAACCTGCTGACCAGCTTTCTGCAGCACAATCCGGCGGCCGTGGTGCTGTTTGGCAGCGATCCCGGCGAGACCATCCGCCAGCGGCTGAAGGCGGCCCGCCTGCCGGTGGTGGAGGTGGGGGCCATGGCCCGCAGCCCCATCGACATGAACGTCGGGGTCTCCAACTTCGATGCCGGCTATCAGCTGACCCGCCACCTCATCGAGCGCGGCTACCGCAATATCGGCTTTCTCTGCGCCCGCCAGGAGCAGTGGATGCTGCAGCAGCGCATGCAGGGCTGGCAGAAGGCACTGCTGGACAACTACCTCTCCCCCGACGCCATCATCAACACCTCGGAGCGACCCAGCTTCAGCACCGGGGCGGCCATGCTGGGGGAGTTTCTGCTGCGCTGGCCCGAGCTGGATGCGCTGGTTTGCGTCAACGACGAGCTGGCGGCCGGGGTGCTGTTCGAATGCCAGCGCCGCCACCTGAACGTGCCGGGCAAGCTCGCCATCGCCGGTTTCGACGATCTGGACGTGGCGCGCGCCTGCTACCCGGCCCTCACCTCGGTCCGCATCCCCTATCAGCGGATGGGGCAGGAGGCGGCCGATCTCATCTTGCGTCAGCTGGCCGGTGAACCCGTCATGGGCTCGGCGCTGACCCTCGACTTCCAGCTGCAGAAGCGGCAAAGCAGCTGATCCTTTTCACACTCATCAAAGAGGCAACCATGTTCAAGGCTCTGTTACTGGAAAACCAAGAAGGCAAGACGGTACCGACCCTCACCCGGCTGGGCGAGAGCCAGCTGCCGGAAGGCGAAGTGCGGGTGGCGGTGAGTTACAGCTCCATCAACTACAAGGACGGGCTGGCCATCACCGGCAAGGGCAAGATAGTGCGCCAGTGGCCGCTGGTGCCCGGCATCGACTTCGCCGGTACCGTGCTCGAGTCTGCCGACGAGCGTTATCAGCCGGGCGACAAGGTAGTGTTGACCGGCTGGGGTGTGGGGGAAGGGCACTGGGGCGGCATGGCCGAACAGGCGCGGGTCAAGGCCGACTGGCTGGTGCCGCTGCCGGCCGGGCTGGATGAGCGCCAGGCCATGTGCATCGGCACCGCCGGCCTGACCGCCATGCTCTGCGTGCTGGCGCTGGAAGAGGCGGGAGTGACCCCGCAGAGCGGCGAGATCCTGGTGACTGGCGCCGCTGGCGGGGTGGGCTCCACCGCGGTCGCACTGCTGGCCGCGCTGGGTTATCAGGTGGCGGCGCTGACCGGTCGTCCCGAGGAGCAGGGCGAGATGCTGACCGCGCTCGGTGCCAGCCGCATCGTGCCGCGCAGCGAGCTGCTGGAGCCTGCCAAGCCGCTCGAGAAGCAGCTGTGGGCCGGGGCGATCGACAGTGTCGGTAGTCAGGTGCTGGCCAAGCTGCTGGCCCAGATGAACTACGGCGGCGCTGTGGCGGCCTGCGGCCTGGCGGGCGGCTTCGATCTGCCCACCAGCGTGATGCCTTTCATCCTGCGCAACGTGCGGTTGCAAGGGGTCGACTCGGTGATGTGCCCGCTGGCACGTCGCCAGCTGGCCTGGCAGCGACTGGCCCGGGATCTGCCCGCCAGCTTCTTCGCGCAGGCGGTGACCGAGATTGGACTGGAGCAGGTGGTGGAGGCCGCCGAGGCCATCACCCAGGGCAAGATTGCTGGCCGCACCCTGGTCAAACTTTGAACTCCCGCTGACTGGCGAGCCCCATTTTTCTGGATAGACTTTGAGTGCGGGTGCACTATCCAAGGAGAATGAGCATGGGTGGACACAAGCCGGATTACGACCTCGACGACGAGTGGGAGCCGGAATCCTGGGAGGACGAGCTGGATGAATGGGAAGACGAGAGCTGGCAGGACGATGACCCTCTCGACGACCAGTAATCCGCGTATTGAATACACAGGCGGGCCTCGGGCCCGCCTGTTTTTTTGGGCGGCTCACAGGAATGGGGAGAGGCACTTGGAGGCCGGCGGCGGGCTGGCTAGAATGAACTGCCCAAACGACACTCAAGGATGACTATGCGACTCTCGGTGATAGTGTTTGCCGCCCTGCTTGGGGGCTGTGCCTCCCACTCGGATGATCCGTGCGAGAAGGTGTGGAGCGAGGTGGGGGAGGCGGATGGCAAGCTGGGCCTCACCGCCGAGCGGGTCGAGTTCCATCAGGCCCAGTGCGGCGAGAAGGTGGATGCCGAGCTGTGGAAACAGGGACACCAGAAAGGGCTGGCCTGGTACTGCCGACCGGAACATCTCTATCTGGCGGGCCGTTCCGGTGAGGAGTACCGCGGGGTCTGCCCCAACGACGTCCAGGCACGCCGGCTGTTCGAGCAGGGGCGCCAGGGCTGGACCGATCAATAGCCGGTCAGGCTTCTTTCTCTTTCAACCGCAGCGGCTGACACAGATAGCTCTTGTCGTTGGCGCTGCGGGCACACTTGCCGCAGACGAACTTGGGTTTGCGCACGATTTTGCGCAGGGTCTTGAGATCGGCCGGGATCTCGCTGCGACGCCATTCACACAGGGTCTTGTTGCCCATTCCGACTACCTCGACAACTCAGTGGGCCCTAGTGTAATCAATTTTCATTTCTAAAACAGCGAGCGGGCCCGGATGATCGCATGGCCCGCTCGTGATGACGGGAGATTACTGATAGAGGAATTTGGTGAAGATGAGCTCGCGTATCGCCTTCTTGCCGCTCTCTTTCACCAGCAGCTCGTTGGCCCGGGTCTCGCACTCCTTGCGCAGGTCTTCACGGCTGACCAGGGACTTGATCTGATCGGCGGTCTTGCTGCCCATCAGGCGGATGATGGCGTCGCGGATCAGGGGGTCATGCTGCTCCAGCAGCTTGAGGTCGGCCTCGTTCTCGGCCATCAGCTCCACCGTCACCCGGACGTAGCCGAGGGTTTTACCGTCGCTCAGGTAGTTGGTGATGATGTCGGGATCCAGCAGGTGGTAGAGGAATCCCGGCTTGGCCGCCGCCGCTTCTCCTTCTGCGGGTGCTTCCCCCCCTTCGGAGGCATAGGCCTGGAGTGCACCGCAGCTCAGCAACAACACCAGCAGAAATTTGAATAGCTTCATATGGATGGCTCATCAGCAAGAGATACCCCATTTTTGATGTTGCCATCGGGGCCGTCAAGCACGGATGTTCTTACAATTCTCGATTGATTTACGGATAATAAACCGGATTTTAACCTGATAACGGAAATCTCCGGATGGTGAAGCTGTGAAGTCCGAGTTGACTGTTCCCCTTGTCCGGCTGGAGCCCTGGCGGACTCCCGCGCAGTGCGAGCCGCCCGAGGCCTTGCTGCCCTGGTTGCTGGAGGCGGACTCCATGACCCGGCGCCTGCGCCGCCATAATCACCACTTTTCGGTGCAACTGCTCGGCAACCGCAGCGTCCCCCTCGATGCCGACGAGCAGCAGCTGGTGGCCGCCGATCATCCGGCTGGCCTGTGCCGCGAGGTGATCCTGCACGGTGATCGTGGGCCGGCCCTGCTGGGCTGGACCCTGTTCGCCGAGGCTGCCTTGCCGGACAGCGGCTTGCGCGAGCTGGGCGAGCAGCCTCTGGGTGAGCGTATCTTCGGTGACGAGCCTGCCCGGCGCGATCACCTGCAACTGGCCTGTTTCGAGATTGCGAGCAATCCCTGGTGTCCGGCCGGCATCGTGTGGGGACGCCGTTCCCGTCTGTTTCTGGGGCAATGGCCACTGCTGGTCCATGAACTCTTCTTGCCCTCTCTGTCATGCAACAAGGAGCTGGAGTGAATCTGTTAACCAAGGAGCGGGGACTGGCCTACGTGCAGTTGGCTCGCATCGACAAGCCCATCGGTACCCTGCTGCTGCTGTGGCCGACCCTGTGGGCGCTCTGGCTGGCGGCCGATGGCCTGCCGGATCTCTGGACCCTGCTGGTGTTCGTGGTGGGGGTGTTTCTGATGCGCTCCGCCGGTTGCGTCATCAATGACTATGCGGATCGCAACTTCGATGGTCACGTGAAGCGTACCGCCGGCCGACCGCTGCCCATGGGCAAGGTCAAGCCGCGTGAGGTGCTGGCGCTGTTCGCCGTGCTGGCGCTCATCTCGTTCGCCCTGGTGCTGACCATGAACCCGCTCACCATCGGCCTGTCGTTCGCGGCCCTGCTGCTGGCGGTCTGCTACCCCTTCATGAAGCGCTACATCCCGATCCCCCAGCTGGTGCTCGGCATGGCCTTCTCCTGGTCCATTCCCATGGCCTACGCGGCCCAGGCCAACGCCCTGCCGGCCGTGGCCTGGCTGGTGTTTTTCGCCAACCTGCTGTGGACCATCGCCTACGATACCGAGTACGCCATGGTGGACCGGGACGATGACCTCAAGCTCGGTCTCAAGTCGAGTGCCATCCTGTTCGGCCGCCACGACAAGCGGATCATAGGCGCGCTGCAGCTGCTGACCCTGCTGATCCTGCTGCTGGTGGGCCAGCTGAGCGAGCTGGGATCTAGCTACTACTGGTCGTTGCTGGCGGCGGCAGCCCTGTTCGTCTATCAGCAGCGGCTGATCCGCGAGCGGGCGCGGGAAGCCTGCTTCCAGGCGTTCCTCAACAACAACTACGTAGGGGCGCTGATCTTCGCCGGGGTGGTGATCAACTACCTGTGAACTCGTTTTCCCCAATGAAAAAGGCCGCGACATGCGGCCTTTTTCATTGGTGTGTCCCGGCTCAGGTCCGGTTGCCCGCCTGAATGGTGCGGCGGATCTTGGTGCTGAGCAGCGGCACTATGTTGTCGGCCAGCGCCTGGAAGCGGCCCAGATCCGGCTTGCAGCCCGGATCCAGATAGCCTTCGCTGCGCAGGGTGTGGATCAGGGTGCTGAACAGCTTCTGGTCGAAGAACTCGGGGGCGTTGATGCCGTGCAGGGTGCCGAGGCGCTCCGCCATCATCAGGCCGTCAGCCTCCAGCTGCTCCGCCTCGATACGGGGCTGGGCCAGTACCCGGGTCAGCACGATGGCGTAACGCTGCAGGGTCTCCTGGATGCTCTCGGCCAAGAGCAGCAGACGGGTCTGGTTGACCGGATTGACCCAGAAGCCGCCGTCGCGGGCCTCGATCAGCTGCTGGCGCTGCAGTTCGGCCAGCAGGGCATCGACCAGCTCTGGCAGCTCATCCTCTTCGTAGCGCAGGAACAGCTCGGTCTTGAGCAGCGGGTAGATGTCGATGCAGCGGGCGACGATCTCGCCGCGGGAGATCCCCTCGCAACGCTCGATCAGGGCCGCCACCAGCGAGGGCATGGCGAACAGGTGGAGGATGTTGTTGCGGTAGTAGGTCAGCAGGATCGCCTGATAGCGGTCCAGGCTGACGATCTGTCCCAGCTTGTCCTCGCTCACCTCGAACTTGTTGAGCTCCATCGCCTGATCCAGCAGGGTTTTGGCATCCTCGGCCGGCATGGTGCTGTGCGGGCTGTAGGGCACCTGCTTGAGCAGGTCCAGATAGGTGTTGAGCTGGGCCTGCAGTTCGTCGCGGGTGAGGGCGTGGCGTTCGGCGGCCAGCAGCGCCAGCGCGCTCAGGGTCAGGCCGTTGACGGCGGCGGCGCCGTTGATGCGGGTCATCAGCAGCTCGGCCAGCTGGTTGACGGTGCCAGCCATCCACTCGGGACGCTCCTCCTCGCCGATGTGCTCCTTCCAGGTCGGCACGTGTTCGTTGAGGTAGCTGTTGAGGGTCAGTGGCTCGCCGAAGTTGACGAAGCCGCGGCCGTAGTTGCGCAGCTTGCGCAGGATGCCGAGCACCTGCAGGAAGCTCTCCTTCTCCTTGCGGCTACCCTTGAGCTCGTTGTGGTAGGTGTTCACCTCCATCACGTGCTCATAACCCAGGTAGACGGGGACGAAGGTGAGCGGCCGATCGAGCCCGCGCATCATGGCCTGCAGGGTCATAGCCAGCATGCCGGTCTTGGGTGGCAGCAGGCGACCGGTACGGGAGCGACCGCCCTCGGTGAAGAACTCCACCGAGTAGCCCTTGGCAAACAGCAGGTTCAGGTATTCCCGGAATACCGTGCTGTAGAGCGGGTTGCCCTTGAAGGTGCGGCGGATGAAGAAGGCGCCGCCGTGGCGGAAGATGGGGCCCGCCGGCCAGAAGTTGAGGTTGATGCCGGCCGCGATGTGGGGCGGCACCATGCCCTGGTGATAGATGACGTAGGAGAGCAGCAGGTAGTCCATGTGGCTGCGATGGCAGGGCACGTAGACGATCTCGTGACCCTCCTGGGCCAGCTGGCGCACCTTCTCGGCGCCGTTGACCGACAGGCCGCGATAGAGCTTGTTCCACAGCCAGCCGAGGAAGCTCTCGCCGAGCCGGATCAACCGGTAGGAGAAGTTGGAGGCGATCTCGTCCATGTAGCCATGAGCCCGTTTCTGGGCTTTATCGAGGCTGATACCCTCGCGCTGGGCCTCCTCCTCGATGGCCTGCTGGATCACGCCAGAGTCGAGCAGCTGCTTGAACAGCAAGTTGCGGTTGGGCAGCTTGGGCCCGGTGGCGGCCAGCTGCTGGCGGCTGAAGTGGGTGCGGGCCACCCGTGCCAGCTTGTGGGCGATGGCCTCGTCGGTGCCGTGCTTGTCCGCCATGTAGCGCAGGGAGAGCGGCGGAGAGAAGCGCACCAGGTTCTCGCGTCCTTTCAGGATCACGATCAGCGCCTTCTTCAGGCGGTTCGGTGCCAGGCTGCTGATGATGTTCCAGCCGGAGGCCTCCTCGCCTTCCCGACCCGGGGCACGGCCCCAGAACAGGGTGACGGGCACCACCTGGATGTCCAGCGCCGGATCCTGCTTGTGCAAATCCAGCAACTGGTGGAACTCCTGCAGGAAGGGGAGCGGCTTGCTGCGTTTGCCGAACAGGGGAGGCGGACGATCCAGACAGACATAGCGCGGCAGCAGCTGGCCGTTCAACTCCAGCGGCGTGAAGGGGCCGGGCAGACCGAGATCCTCGCAGCACTGCTGCAGGGTCATCAGGTCGGTGATCGAGCTGGTCTTCAGGGCATAGACGATGGGTCTGGCCGGATCCAGCTTGAGTTCCGTGATAGGGTTTTCCGGCAGGCTCTTGTGATTGACCAAGCCGCTGACCGGCCATTGCAAGATGGCTCTGGAAATCTTCTGTCCAAGGGACATGTGCGTCTGCTCTCCAAAAAAATGCGGCGTGAGCATAGCAAATCACCGACTGCTTGTCGCCGAGAGGTACGATGAGTCGGCTGCGCGGGATCAAAACCATGGCAAATGAACAGAGGGCTGCGACAAATGTCAGCTGCGGCTTGCCTTGGCCACTGCACTGTATATACTGCCAGTGTGCTGTATAAAAAGACAGGTGCCCATGCTATGAAACCCCTTACTCCCCGCCAGGCCGAAGTGCTGGAGTTGATCAAGGCGAACATGAACGAGACCGGCATGCCGCCGACTCGCGCCGAGATTGCCCAGAAGCTTGGTTTCAAGTCGGCCAACGCGGCCGAGGAACATCTGAAGGCCCTGGCCAAAAAGGGGGTCATCGAGATCATGCCGGGCACGTCCCGCGGCATCCGCCTGCTGCTCGAAGAGGAAGAGCAGCTGGAAGAGAGCGGTCTGCCGCTGATCGGCAAGGTGGCTGCCGGCGAGCCAATCCTGGCGCAGGAACACATCGAGAGCCACTACCAGGTGGATCCCGCCCTGTTCCACCCGCGGGCAGACTTCCTGCTGCGGGTGCAGGGCATGAGCATGAAGAACATCGGCATTCTGGATGGCGACCTGCTGGCGGTGCACAAGACCCAGGAGGTACGCAACGGTCAGGTGGTGGTGGCGCGGCTCGACGAAGATGTCACCGTCAAACGCTTCCAGCGCAAGGGCAGCCAGGTGTGGCTGCTGCCGGAGAATGAAGAGCTCTCCCCCATCGAGGTGGATCTCGCCAGCCAGCACCTTACCATCGAGGGGCTGGCGGTCGGCGTCATTCGCAACGCCGACTGGATGTAATCCGTGCCAACAGGGCCTCCCATGGGAGGCCCTGTTGTTTCTGCGCTCCTTTCCCCGTGATTTCAATCAGATCCTGATACCCGGCACTTTTGTCTGCGGGCGCTCGCCGCAGGCGATTCATTTCAGATATATCATTTGGTAAGGCTGGCTCACTGGCGTGAGCCGCCCCCCGATGCTCGGCAAGACGCGCAGCTTCGCGTCGCTGGTGGCAGGAACCCCGAGGGCAGCAGGGAATAACAAGCGCTTCGCGCCCGGTGCAGGCAGCATGTGTGCCTCGTCCGGGGGCAGAGGCGTCAGCGGGATAGAAGGGAGAGTGGCCAGCAGGGCGCCGGCAGTCGGCACAACAGCGGCACACTCGCGCAGTCGACACGCGGCAGTCATCGGGTCGCCCCTTGCGGTGGTGGACGGTGCCGGTCGACGTGACCTGTTGATCAAGGAGGACAGGTATGGCTTCAAGCTCGCCATGGGATCCGGGTCTGGCATCGCCCGTTTCTTCCATCACCCGTTTCATCAAGGGTAACCGGATGACCCGTTTCTACGCGCTCTGGGTGCACCACAAGGGCGCCTGCTGGACCATCTGGCTGGGGTGCCCGAAGGACAAGATTGTCCGCCTGGTGCGCCTGTTTCACAGCCATCACGAGCAGGGGTTGGCTGATGATCTCTGGACCGCCCCTGTCATCCCGCTGCGCGCCTCGAGCCGCCGCCTGCACGAGCGGCGCCGACAACAACCCTGACCCCGTTAACAGCCCCACCTCCCGGTGGGGCTGTCGTTTTGGGCGATCCGGCGTCGCTTTGCAGACCCTGGCGTCATCTTCTGACCAAAGTTGGCCAGCGAACGGGCAACCGTGACAAGGGAGTGACCGGCCCGGTGCTCACTGGGTTACAATAACCCTTTCATTCTGGCCCGGCTGGCGGGCGTGTCGACGTAAAGGGTTTGTTTTTTATGGTGAAACCACGTTACCCCTTGCTGTTTCTGCTGCTGGTCGGGGGCATGATGGGCGGTTTTTACTGGAGCCAGCCCTCCCTGCCCGAGCATGCCGACTACTACCCGGCGGGGCGGGACATCAATCCGTTTGCCTTCACCGATCAGGATGGTCAGCCCTTCGTGCCGGCCAGCCTGACCGGCCACTGGACCTTCCTGTTCGTCGGCTACACCTTCTGTCCCGACATCTGCCCGACCACCCTGGCGGATCTGCGTTCCGTCTATCCCGAACTGAAAAAGATAGCTCCGAGCAGCCAGGTGGTGTTCATCTCGGCGGATCCCCAGCGGGACGACGTGGCCCGCCTCAAGACCTATACCGCCTTCTTCAACCCGGAGTTCAAGGCGGCGACCGGCCCCCACGACAAGCTGTTTCCCTTCGTGCGCAATCTGGGGCTCATTTACTCCATCGCCGATCAGGGGGAGAAGGATTACCTGATCGACCACTCCGCCTCCATCGTGCTCATCAATCCGGCCGGCAAACTGGAAGCCGTGTTTCGCCCCCGTCTGAGCGAGGACGGGGTGCCCAGGGTGGTGATGGCGAGCATGGTGTCGGACTTTGCCAGGATAGTGCGGCTGGATGGCGAATAGTGATGAGCAACGGACGTCCTCCGGCATGCTGACCCCCGCCTGGTGGCGAGACGGGCGCCGCCATCGCGCCGTGTTTGCCCTCGCCCTGCCCATGGTCTTTTCCAATGTCACCACCCCGCTGCTGGGGCTGGTGGACACCTGGGTGATCGGTCATCTCGGCCAGGCCTGGTTCCTCGGCGGCGTGTCGGTTGGGGCCACCCTCATCAACCTGCTGTTCTGGCTGCTCGGCTTTCTGCGGATGTCCACCACCGGCCTGACCGCCCAGGCCCATGGCGCGAGCA
Organism: Aeromonas sp. s5; assembly: GCF_040907865.1. Taxonomy (NCBI): domain Bacteria; kingdom Pseudomonadati; phylum Pseudomonadota; class Gammaproteobacteria; order Aeromonadales; family Aeromonadaceae; genus Aeromonas; species Aeromonas sp. s5. Next base: position 12,093 of record NZ_JBFOCO010000021.1, on the reverse strand, counting down.
GCCCGGCCGGCCAGCTCGACACCCTGGCCAGGGCGCTGGGTCTCGCCATCGCACTGGGGCTGGCGTTGTTGCTGCTGTTGCTGCCGTTGCTCCCCACCCTCATCGCCCTCAGCGGTGGCTCCGCCGAGGTGCAGCACTATGCCGCCGAGTATGTTTCGGTACGGATCTGGAGCGCCCCGGCGGCGCTCTGCAACCTGGTGATCATGGGCTGGTTGCTGGGCATGCAGGATGCGCGCAGCCCCATGCTGCTGCTGATCTTCACCAACCTGGTCAACATGGGGCTCGATGCCTGGTTCGTGCTGGGGCTGGGCTGGCAGGTGAAGGGGGTCGCTGGCGCCTCGCTGCTGGCGGACTACAGCGCGCTCGGGTTGGGGCTCTGGCTGGTGAGCCGTCACCTGCGCCGGCTGGCGCCGGTGGCGTGGCAGGGGGCCTGGCAGCGCTGGCGCCAGTGGCCCGCGTTGCTGCGACTGTTGGCCCTGAACCGGGACATCTTCATCCGCTCCCTCTGTCTGCAGCTCTGTTTCGCCTTCATGACCCTGCAGGGGGCCAGGCTGGGAGACGTGGCGGTGGCCGCCAATGCGGTGCTGCTCAATTTCCTGATGCTCATCTCCTACGGGCTGGACGGCTTCGCCTATGCGGTGGAGGCCATGGTGGGGCGCGCCATCGGGCGGCGGGATCGGCAGGGACTGCGCGAGGCCATCGGCCTCAACCTAGGCTGGGCACTGCTGATTGCGCTGGGCTTCAGCCTGCTGTTTGCGCTGGGAGGCAGCCGGCTGATTGAGTACATCACGGATCTGCCGGCGGTGATCGCCGCGGCCAATGCGCAGCTGCCCTGGCTCATCGCCATGCCGCTGCTGGCGGTCTGGTGTTTCCTGCTGGACGGGGTCTTCATCGGGGCGACCCGGGCCCGGGAGATGCGTAACAGCATGCTGGTGGCGGCCCTCGGCGGCTTCTTCCCGGTCTGGTGGCTCTGTCAGGGCTGGGGCGTGGCGGCCTTGTGGGCCGCGATGGCGGCCCTGATGGCGGGGCGGGGACTGACGCTGGGCTGGCTCTGCTGGCAGCTGGAGCGCGATGGTCGGCTGCTCCACTCACCCCACGGGGCGGGGGAGGCGCAGCAGGCCTCCTCCTGAGCCCGCTATCTACTCAGGCAGATCCGGTTCAGACCTGCAGCGAGCCGGGGTAGCCCAGCTGGCGCCAGCTTTCGTAGACGAATACCGCCACCGCGTTGGAGAGATTGATGCTGCGGCTCTGGGGCAGCATGGGGATGCGCAGCCGCTGCTCGAACGGCAGGCTCTCGATGATCTCGATGGGCAGGCCGCGGCTCTCGGGCCCGAACAACAGGGCGTCCCCGGCGGCAAACTGCACTGCCGAATGGGCGGTGCGTCCCTTGGTGGTACAGGCAAATACCCGCGTCGGCGCTACCGCCGCCAGGAAGGCCTCGAAGTTCGGCCAGCGCTTCACCTCGGCGAACTCGTGATAGTCGAGCCCCGCCCGTTTCACCCGCTTGTCATCCCACTCGAACCCCAGCGGCTCTATCAGGTGCAGCCGATAGCCGGTGTTGGCGCAGAGGCGGATGATGTTGCCGGTGTTGGGCGGAATTTCCGGTTGGTAGAGCACGATGTCGAGCATGACGGCGTCCTGATGGGGTGAAAAGGGCGCCAGCATACCCAGCGCCCGGGCGGATGAAAAGGGCCTGCTCAGCCGATGGGCAGGCGGATGGTGATGGTCAGCCCGGCCGGGTGGTTGCTGCTGGCGCGGATGGTGCCGCCGTGGCGCAGGATGGCCTCCGCGGCGATGGCCAGCCCCAATCCGGTGCCGCCGGTCTTGGCGTTGCGGGCATCATCCACCCGGAAGAAGGGCAGGAACAGCTGCGGCTGCTGCTCCACCGGTACGCCTGGGCCGTCGTCGCGGATGGTCATCACCCACTCCCGTCCCTCCCGGTACCAGTCCACCTTGATGAACTCGCGGGCATATTTGAGCGCGTTGCGCAGCGGGTTTTCCAGCGCCCGGGCCAGCAGATCGGGCCACATCCGCAGGGAGTCGGTGGGCAGCGGCGGCAACCTGAGCTGCTTGCCGCTCTGGTTTGCCTCGAACATGGCGTCGTCCAGGATGGGCTCCAGCAGATCGGCCAGCGGCATCACCACCGGCGCCTCCACATGTTGCTGCACCCGCGACAGGTCGAGCAGGTCGCCGATCAGCTTGTCGAGCCGGCCGATCTCCGATTCGATCCGGGCCAGCTCGTTGCTGTCACCCTGTTTGCGGCGGATCAACGCCTGCGCCAGCTGGATGCGGGTGAGCGGGCTGCGCAGCTCGTGGGAGATGTCGGAGAGCAGCTGTTTCTGCTTCTGGATCATGTTCTTGAGGGTATCGACCATGTGGCTGACGTGATCCGCCAGCTGGCCTATCTCGTCCCGCCGCCCCAGGTTGGGGATCTGCGCCTCCAGATTGCCCTCCGCCAGTTGGGAGACCGACTGCTGCAGCTGCAGGATGGGGCGGGTCAGCCGCCAGGCCAGCAGCAGGCAGAGCGGGGTGCTGACCAGCATGGCGATGCCGAGGATCTGGATCGGGTGATCCAGGATCTGGATGAACAGGAACAGATAGGAGTTCTCGACGTTGAGGCCGAAGTAGACGTGGTAGATCTGGCCGCGATGCTCCATCTGGAAGGGGCCGGCGATGGCCCGCTTGTGCTCGCTGCCCAGCATGGGCTTGGCCGGGTTGTCCGAATCGAGCATGAAACGGACCACGAACTTGCTCAGGCGGGTGCTGGACTGCATCTGTCCCTTGGCATCGCGCAGGTAGATGTTGTCCACCGGCAGCAGGCCGGCGGCGTCGATGGCTTGGGCCAGATCGAAATCCTGAGTGGGGTCCGCCCCCTTCTGCAGCGCCTTCAGATTGTTGTTGAGGCGGGCGATCTCGTGGGCCGGCAGTGGGATGATGTTGCGGGGATCCAGGGTCGGCAGGATCACCACGGCGGCCACCACCAGCAACAGCATGAACCAGAACCAGAGGAAGATCTGGGTGGAGAGACCGTTGAAGGTGCGGGCCGTTCTCATGCCTGTTCCAGCCACAGGTAACCACGGCCGCGCACCGTCTTGAAGCGGGGCTGGCCGTCGGTGCGCTCAGGCAGCTTCTTGCGCAGGTTGCTCAGGTGCATGTCGATGGCGCGATCGAAGGGCTCCAGCTTCTTGCCCAGCACCAGCTCGGAGAGCTGGCTCTTGCTGACGATCTGGCCCGGGTTGCGCAACAGGCACTCCAGCAGGCCGAATTCGGTGGCGGTCAGCTCCAGCATATCGCCGTGGCAGCTGGCCTGCTGCAGACCGGGCTGCAGCACCAGATCCATGAAGCGTACCTCGTCAGAACTGCCGCCGCGCTGGGGCTGGCTGCCCTGGGTGCGGCGCAGGATGGCGCGCACCCGGGCCAGCAGCTCCCTGTCATCGAACGGCTTGGCCAGGTAGTCGTCGGCCCCGGCCTCCAGACCGTTGACCCGATCCTGGCTGTCGCCGCGGGCGGTCAGCATCAGCACCGGGGTGTCGTGGGTCTTGCGCAGCCGGGTCAGCATGGCGAAGCCGTTGAGCTTGGGCATCATCACGTCCAGCAGGACCAGGTTGAAGTGCTGTTCGGCCAGCCGCTGCAACCCCTCTTCGCCATCCTCGGCGACGGTCACCTGGAAGCCTTCCAGGGTCAGAATTTCGGTGAGCAACTGGGTCAGCTCGAGATCGTCGTCGACCAGGAGTATTTTGTGCATCTGAAGTCATTCCGCTGATTTTTCGCGCCAGACTGGCGCAGGGGTCAGGGTATAATAGATTTTTAACCGCAAGAGGAAAGCCGGTTTTGAGCCATCAACAATATTCCCGCTGGGTGACGCTGGCCAGCATGGCCGCCGTCACCACCGCTACCCTGCTGATCACCGGCAAGCTGATCGCCTGGCTGATGACCGACTCCTCGAGCCTGCTGGCCTCTCTCACCGACTCCTTCATGGACGTGAGCGCCTCCATCATCAACCTGCTGGCCATTCGCTACGCCCTGTCACCGGCCGACGACGAGCATCGCTTCGGCCATGGCAAGGCGGAGTCGCTGGCCGGGCTGATCCAGTCAGCCTTCATCTCGGGCTCCGCCCTGCTGCTGGTGATGCACGGCATATCCTCCCTGCTCAAGCAGGCACCGCTGGAGCGGCTCGAGGCGGGTCTGTGGGTCAGCGGTGGCTCCATCGTGCTGACCCTGCTGCTGGTCAGCTTCCAGAGTTTCGTCATCCGCAAGACCAACAGCGTGGCCATCAAGGCCGACATGCTGCACTACCGCTCCGATCTGCTGCTCAACGGTGGCGTGCTGCTGGCACTGGTGCTGGCGGGGCAGGGCTGGTACTGGGCCGACGGCCTGTTTGCCATCCTGATCGGGCTGTTCCTGCTGTGGGGGGCGTTGCACATCGGTTATGAATCGGTGCAGGCGCTGCTCGATCGTCAGTTGCCAGCCGAGGAACAAGCGAGAATAATGGCCCTCTGCTGTGCCGTCGAAGGTGTACACGGGGTGCATGATCTGCGCACCCGCCAGTCCGGTCCGACCCGCTTCGTGCAGTTGCATCTGGAACTGGACGATCAGCTCCCTCTGGTCAAGGCCCATCAGATTGCCGATGAAGCCGAACTGGCTGTTCGTCAGGCATTCGAGCGCATGGATGTCATCATCCACATGGACCCCATCTCCGTGGTGCACAAGGAACAGCAAGGCACTCCCTCAGAACAACAGTAGGCTGCAACATGGATGATCTGGTTGCCAGAACCTGGCAAAAAATTCAGCAAGAAGCGGCGAGCATGGCGACCGAAGAGCCCATGCTGGCCAGCTTCTTCCACTCCACCATTCTCAATCACAAGAACCTGCGTTCGGCTCTCAGCTTCCAGCTGGCCAACAAGCTCGACAGCGCCACCATGCCCGCCATCGCCCTGCGCGAGGTGATCGAGCTGGCCCTGCGCAGCGAGCCCGAGCTGCTGACCATGGTCGCCGCCGACATCTGCGCGGTGCAGGAGCGCGACCCGGCGGTCGACCTCTTCTCTACCCCGCTGCTCTATCTCAAGGGGTTCCACGCCCTGCAGGGCTATCGGGTCGCCAACTGGCTGTGGCGCCAGGGGCGTCGTTCGCTGGCGCTCTACCTGCAGAACCAGATCTCCGTGGTGTTCGGGGTGGACGTGCACCCGGCCGCCCGCATTGGCAAGGGCATCATGTTTGACCACGCCACTGGCATAGTGGTCGGCGAGACGGCGGTGATCGAGGACGATGTCTCCATCCTGCAGAGCGTCACCCTGGGCGGTACCGGCAAGGAGAGCGGCGATCGCCATCCCAAGATCCGGGAAGGGGTGATGATAGGGGCGGGCGCCAAGGTGCTCGGCAACATCGAAGTGGGCATGGGCGCCAAGATCGGCGCCGGCAGCGTGGTGATCAACCCGGTGCCGCCGCACACCACCGTGGCGGGCGTGCCCGCCAAGATCGTGGGTCGTCCGGAGTGCGAGAAGCCGTCGCTGGACATGGATCAGTGTCTCTGATCCCCTGACCGAGGCGAGTCGATGGCCAAGCGCTGGTCGGGTTATCTGATCCTGGGGATGTGGCTGCTCAACCTGCTGCACCTCTATCTGGGGTTCTCCCCCTGGCCGGCGGCCATCGCCGCCTGGGGAGCCTCCCTGCTCACCTGGCCCTGGCTGGTTGGGGCGGCGCGCCGTCAGGCGCTGGCCCTGTACGGGGCGGCACTGGCCCTGCTGATCTTCTCCTGCTGGCAAGGCGCTAGCCTCCAGCCGGCGGACTGGCTGCTGCCCAACATCAACATGCTCACCATGTTTGCGGCGGTGAGCACCCTCAATCTCGCCACCTCGGGCCTGCTGACCGGCACCACCTCATGGCAAGGGCGCAAGGGGCTGTGGAGCACCATGGCCAGCCTCAACCTGCTGGGGGCCGTCATCAACCTCTCGGTGCTGTTCATCATCGGCGATCGGCTGGAACGGAGCGGCACCCTGGAGCGGCGTCAGGTACTGGTGCTGAGCCGGATCTTCTGCGCCGCGGCCTTCTGGTCCCCCTTCTTCGTCGCCATGGCGGTGGCGCTTACCTATGCCCCCGGTCTGCAACTGTCGCAGATCCTGCCGTTCGGGCTGGTGGCGACCCTGCTGGCGATGGGATTGACCGCCTGGCAGGTGGAGCGGCTGGGGGTGGTGGATTTTGCCGGCTACCCGCTGCGGCTGCAGACCCTGGGGCTGCCAGTTGCCCTGGCCGGGCTGGTGCTGCTGATCAAGCAGATCTGGCCGGATCTCGGCATCCTGGCGGTGATCGCCCTGGTGGCGCCGCTGCTGGCGTTTGCCTTTATGCCGAGCACGGGGCGAGGCCCTGCCCTCAAGCGGCAGGTGGTGGAGCGCTTTCCCGCCATCGGCGGTCAGATTGTGCTGTTTCTGGGGGCTGGCCTGCTGGCTGCCGGCATTAACAGCGCCTTGTCGGTACTCGAGCTGGGCGGCGGCCACGGCTTGCCCTTCTTCCATCACTTCGGCTGGCTGGAGGCCTCGCTCACCCTGCTGCTGATCCTGTTGGTGGCCATCGTCGGAGTACACCCGCTCATCAGCATCTCCGGGCTGGCGCCGCTGCTGTGGCCACTGGCACCGGATCCCAGCCTGCTCGGCATGACCTTTTTGCTGGGGTGGGGGCTGGCCACCGGCACCAGCCCGCTCTCCGGCTCCAACCTGGCGCTGGCCTCCCGTTACAACCTGAGTGCCGGGGCCATTTTGCGCGGCAACCTGCTCTACGGCCTGCTGATGTACGGGGTTGCCTGTCTGCTGCTGGGGGCCTATATCGCCCTGCACAGCTGAGGCGTCCGGTTGATGTGAATAGGGGAGCAGATCGGATGCAATGGCGGCTTGTGCGGGCCCTGCCGTGGCCCCGGCGCAGGATGCGAGAAAAATAGACGCATATTTAGTCAATACATCCATGGAAGGCGCATTTTACAGCGCACCGGCTTGTTTGTGCCGATGCCATCAGGGTATGCTGGCTTCACGCGCTTGAATCGCCCTCTGTGGGGCATCGCAATTGAACATACAGGTATGCATATGTCACTAGAAGTCCTTGAGCAACTCGAATCCAAAGTACAATCCGCCGTCGACAACATCTCCCTGCTGAAGATGGAGCTGGACGAGCTGAAAGAGCAGAACAGCAAGCTGCAAGACGAGAACCATCAGCTGCGCAACGAGCACGTTGCCTGGCAAGAGCGTCTGCGTGCCCTGTTGGGCAAGATGGATCAGATGGGCGAAAGCATCTAATCCGTCGCTATACGCGAGAATTGAAAACGGGCCGCTCCATGAGCGGCCCGTTTGTTTGGGTCAATCTGGCAGTCAGAGCGCCAGCAGCTGCTTGACGGTCTTCTCGATGCCGTCCGCCGCTTCCACTATATTGCTGGCCAGCATGTAGGCGGGGGTGGAGATCACCTTGCGTTCCTGATCCACCACGAACTCGTTGACCGGGCAGTTGAGATGGCTGCCCCCCATCGCCTCGATGGCGTTGGCGGTGCCCTCGTCGTGGCCTATGGTGGCCAGGGTGCCGGCGCCGTAGATGAGCGGGATCATGGCCGGTGCGATGCAGATGTAGGCCGCTGGCTTGTTGGCCTTGGCAAAGCTCTGGCACGCCTTCAGCACATCCGGCTGGATTTGGCACTCGGCTCCCTTGATGGCGAAGTCGCACAGGTTCTTGGCGGCGCCGAAGCCGCCCGGCACCAGCAGGGCATCGTAGTCGGCTGCATCCAGCTCTGCCACGTCCTTGATCTGGCCGCGGCAGATGCGGGCGGCTTCGACCAGCACGTTGCGGCTCTCTCCCTCGCTCACTTCCCCGCTCAGGTGGTTGACGACATGGAGCTGCGGAACATTGGGCGCGAAGCACTGCACGGCGGCGCCCTGCCTGGCCAGCGCCAGCAAACTGATGACGGTCTCGTGGATTTCGGCCCCGTCAAAGACGCCACAGCCACTCAAGATCACGGCCACTTTTTTCATGACAGACTCCTCGTTGTTGAAAATGTGAGCCAGGATGGATTGTTGTACTTTTGTATGGTTATCGTTCGTCCTCCGCTGGTCAAGTCATCTTGCTGTGCTAGGATTGTTTCGTTTCGGATCCTGCCGCGTTTACTCCCTTAAATCTTTTTCCACATTGATCGAGATCATTTCAACGGTCTGGCGATCGGTTTTAACGATCTCAATTCGTTGTTATATATGCGATTTTCATTTTTTATCCACAGTGGTTTCACTGGGCTTCATCAATCACGCCATTTTTGAGCACAGAGTTATCCACAGCGTGGCAGTCGATGAGGATCCCTCGACCGGGTCGCCCCCCCTCTTGGTGCGAGGGGGGCCCTGTGGCATCCTAGCGGCTGTTTATCTCTGGCAGGACGATTTCATGGCCCCTAGCAATCCCCTTATTCTGGTCGACGGCTCCTCTTATCTTTACCGCGCCTTCTTTGCCTCTCAGCAGGCCGATCTGCGCACCTCGACCGGTTTGCCGAGCGGCGCCGTCCGTGTCATGGCCAACATGATGCGCAGCCTGCGCAAGCAGTACCCCGACTGCCATGTGGCCGTGGTGTTCGATGCCAAGGGCAAGACCTTCCGCGACGACATCTATCCCGAATACAAGGCCAACCGGGCCAGCATGCCGGATGATCTGCGCAGCCAGGTCGCCCCCATCCACCAGATGATCAAGGCGATGGGTTTCCCCTTCCTGATGGTGGAGGGAGTGGAGGCGGACGACGTGATCGGCACCCTGGCCCGTCAGGCGACCGAGAAACAGCTGCCGGTGCTGATCAGCACCGGCGACAAGGACATGGCGCAACTGGTCTCCGACCATGTCACCCTGATCGACACCATGAAGGACGTGAAGACCGATCGGGAAGGGGTGATCGAGAAGTTCGGCGTACCGCCAGAGCTCATCATCGACTACCTGGCTCTGATGGGGGACAAGGTGGACAACATCCCCGGCATGACCGGCGTCGGCGAGAAGACAGCCTTGGCCCTGCTGCAGGGGATCGGTAGCATCGACGAGATCGCCGCCAACCTCGACAAGGTGGCGGCACTCGGTTTCCGCGGCTCCAAGGCATTCGCAGACAAGTTCCGCGAGCAGGAGGAGCAGGTACGCCTCTCCTATCTGCTGGCTACCATCAAGACCGACGTTGAGCTGGAGCAAAGCCTGGAAGAGCTGGAGCTTGGCCCCATCGACAAGGAAGCCCTGCTGGCGGTCTATCGCGAGTATGAGCTGCGCAACCTGATAAAAGAGCTGGAGTCCGGTGGTGAGGAAGGGGCCGCTTCGACCGAGGGAGATGAAGACGCCGCACCTCAGGAAGCGGCCATCGAAACCGACTACTGCTGTATTCTGGACGAGGCCGAGTTCGACGACTGGCTGGCACGCCTGCAGGCGGCGCCGCTGTTTGCCTTCGACACCGAGACCACCAGTCTCGATTATATGGAGGCGCGGGTGGTTGGCGTCTCCTTTGCCATCGAACCGGGCAAGGCGGCCTATGTGCCCTTCGGTCACGACTATCTGGGGGCGCCGGTGCAGCTGACCGAGGCCGTGGTGCTCGGCAAGCTCAAGCCGCTGCTGGAAGATCCGACCCGACTCAAGGTGGGGCAGAACCTCAAGTACGATCGCAACGTGCTGCTCAATCACGGCATCGAGCTGCAGGGTATCGCCTACGACACCATGCTCGAGTCCTATGTGCTCAACTCCACCGCCAGCCGTCACGACATGGACTCGCTGGCTCGCAGGTATCTGAACGTCGAGACCATCTCGTTCGAAGATATTGCCGGCAAGGGGGTCAAGCAGCTCACCTTCAACCAGATCGAGCTGGAGCAGGCGGCTCCTTACGCGGCGGAAGATGCCGACATCACCCTGCGTTTGCATCAGGCGCTGTGGGGCAAGCTCGCTGCCGAGCCGGGCCTCGCCAGGGTATTCAGCGAGATCGAGTTGCCATTGCTGCCGGTGCTGGCACGGATGGAGCGGCTCGGGACCACCATAGAGCCCAAGCTGCTGCATCAGCAGAGCCAGGAGATCGAAGTGCGACTGGCGGAGCTGGAGAAGCAGGCCCACAAGCTGGCCGGGCAGGAGTTCAATCTCTCCTCGCCCAAGCAGCTGGGGGAGATCCTCTTCACCAAGCTGGGGCTGCCGATCATCAAAAAGACCCCCAAGGGAGCGCCATCCACTGCGGAAGAGGTGCTGGCCGAGCTGGCGGAGACCTATGAGCTGCCGCGTCTGCTGATGGAGCACCGTGGGCTGGCCAAGCTCAAGTCCACCTACACCGACAAGCTGCCGCTGATGATCAAGCCGCAGACCGGGCGGGTGCACACCTCCTATCATCAGGCGGTGGCGGCGACCGGTCGACTGTCGTCAACCGATCCCAACCTGCAGAACATCCCGGTACGCAACGAACAGGGGCGCCGTATTCGGCAGGCCTTCATTCCGTGCGCCGGTTACAAGCTGGTGGCGGCGGATTACTCCCAGATCGAGCTGCGCATCATGGCCCACCTCTCCGGTGACAAGGGGCTGCTGACCGCCTTTGCCGAGGGCAAGGACATCCACAAGGCGACCGCTGCCGAGGTATTCGGCGTCGCGCTCGATGCGGTGACCAGCGACATGCGTCGCAGCGCCAAGGCAATCAACTTCGGTCTCATCTATGGCATGAGCGCCTTCGGTCTGGCCAAGCAGCTGGGTATCGGCCGTGCCGAGGCGCAGAAGTACATGGATCTCTACTTCGAGCGCTACCCAGGGGTGCTGGAGTACATGGAGCGCACTCGCCAGCAGGCGGAAGCCCAGGGCTATGTCGAAACCCTGTTTGGTCGCCGCCTCTATCTGCCGGACATCAAGTCGCGCAATGCCGGTCTGCGTAAAGCTGCCGAACGGGCCGCCATCAACGCACCTATGCAGGGTACGGCCGCCGACATCATCAAGCGCGCCATGATCAACGTGGATGACTGGATCCGTGGGATTGAAGACGAGTCGATCCGCATGTTGATGCAGGTACACGATGAACTGGTGTTCGAGATCCGCGAAGAGAAGCTGGAGGAGTGCATCGCCATCATCAAGGATAAGATGTCAGCCGCAGCAGAACTGCATGTGCCGCTGGTGGTGGAAGCGGGCACCGGTGACAACTGGGATCAGGCCCACTGATCGTTGGCAGTCGTCATCGACACCTATATAGCTATATAAGACGCGAAGCCCGGCCTCATGCCGGGCTTCCTGTTTGTGGCTATCTGGATTCAGGCCTCTTGCAGGTATTCGTCCTTGAGCAGGACATAGTTGTCGGCCGAGGTTTTGAGGAAGGCGATCTCGGCCGGCTTGAGAGGGCGTGCCTGCTTGATGGGATTACCCATATAAAGAAAGCCGGCCTCGAGCCGTTTGCCCGGTGGCACCAGACTGCCGGCACCGATCATCACATCATCTTCGACCACGGCCCCGTCCAGCAGGATGGCACCCATGCCGACCAGCACCCGGTTGCCTATGGTGCAGCCATGCAGCATCGCCTTGTGGCCGACCGTGACATCTTCCCCGATCAACAACGGATAGCCGACAGGGTTGCTGGTACTCTTGCGGGTCAGGTGCAGCACTGTGCCGTCCTGAATGTTGCTGCGCGCACCGATGCGGATATGGTTGACGTCCCCTCTGGCGGCCACCATGGGCCAGATGCTGGCATCATCACCCAGCTGGATATCGCCCACCAGGGTGGCGCAGGGGTCCACATATACCCGTTTGCCCAGTTGCGGGCGTTTTCCCTTGTAGGGTCTCAGTCGCAAGTCCATCTTGGCCTCCTTGTTTTCGGCCATTCTAGCAATTCGGTGCTGGTTTCTGTGGATAAGTTTGTATAAAAGCTGTGCTTGGATATGAATAACTAAAAAAGTGCAGTTTTTTGCAATTTTATTGCAGGGGAGGGGTTGCCAGAACGAATTCACTCCCTATAATGCGCCTCCATCGACACGGCAAGCGGCAACGCAGAAAGCCAAGTCAGTAACCTCGAAAAGCCTTTGAAAATAAGGCTTGACTCGAGAAGGCGGTTGAGTAGAATGCCACTCCCGCAGCAGCCAAAAGCTGCGTCGCTCTTTAACA
>NZ_JBFOCO010000020.1:0-37734 GCF_040907865.1 Aeromonas sp. s5 | reverse complement strand
TCACTTACAAATTTTTGGAGCGGGAAACGAGACTCGAACTCGCGACCCCGACCTTGGCAAGGTCGTGCTCTACCAACTGAGCTATTCCCGCAACAGAATGTCATCTGCAAGTGATTGGAGCGGGAAACGAGACTCGAACTCGCGACCCCGACCTTGGCAAGGTCGTGCTCTACCAACTGAGCTATTCCCGCATCGGAATATCACTTACAAATTTTTGGAGCGGGAAACGAGACTCGAACTCGCGACCCCGACCTTGGCAAGGTCGTGCTCTACCAACTGAGCTATTCCCGCAACATTAGGTTGTCTTGAGGCTGGCTGATGATTGGAGCGGGAAACGAGACTCGAACTCGCGACCCCGACCTTGGCAAGGTCGTGCTCTACCAACTGAGCTATTCCCGCATCGGGCTGGTTTGCACCAGTGTCATCATCAGATTTTGGAGCGGGAAACGAGACTCGAACTCGCGACCCCGACCTTGGCAAGGTCGTGCTCTACCAACTGAGCTATTCCCGCAACTACCTTAAAACAGGCCGTACAACATTTGGTTGCTTGCGCTACTGTACGGGAGCCGAATTATAAGAGCAGTCATTCCAATTGCAAGGGCTTTTTTGTCTGGTTGCGCGCGTTCGCTCAAAAGCTGGTCGAACTGTCGATTTTAGCAACCAGAGCGGGGCAATCCCTTGCCTGGGCGTCAGATCTTGAAGACGTGGCTGCGGTAAAACTGCAGTTCGGCAATGGATTCGCGGATGTCGTCCAGCGCCTGGTGGGTACCGCTCTTCTTGAACTGATCCAGCAGCTCCGGCTGCCAGCGGCGTACCAGCTCCTTGATGGTGCTGACATCGACGTTGCGATAGTGGAAGAAGGCTTCCAGATCGCTCATGTGCTTGACCATGAAGCGGCGATCCTGGCCGATGCTGTTGCCGCACAGCGGGCTGGTGCGCTCCGGCACCCACAGGCGAATGAACTCGAGGGTCTCGGCGACGGCTTTCGCCTCGTCGTGCTGGCTCGCCTTGACCCGGGCCACCAGACCGCTCTTGGTGTGGGTGTTGACGTTCCAGTCGTCCATCTTGGCCAGCTCTTCGTCGCTCTGGTGAATGGCGATGACCGGCCCTTCGGCCAGCACGTTCAGGTCCTTGTCGGTGACGATGGTGGCAATCTCCAGTACCACGTTTTCTTCAGGGTCAAGGCCCGTCATCTCCATGTCGATCCATACCAGGTTCTGCGCACTGACTGTCATGATTGCTCTCTCTATTGGGAGGAATGGCGGAATTTTGCCAATTTGCATGTATCATACTGGCTTTGGATCTGTTCATAAACTGGCGAATCGAGTGGCAAAGAAAGCAAAACTCAATCTGGGTCAACAAAGGCGCGTCCAGGCCAACCGCGAGCGTCGGCTGCAAAAAGAGCACACCACAGAGGTGGATGACACCCTGTTCGGGCCGGCCATCGAAGGGGTGGTGATCAGCCGTTTTGGTCAGCATGCAGACGTCGAGGCTAGCGATGGCACCATCCACCGCAGCAACCTGCGGCGTAGCAGCATCAGCAGCCTGGTGTGCGGCGACAAGGTGGTGTGGCGTCCCGGCCTCAATGCCGCGACCGCCGGCGTCATCGAGGCGGTGCACCCGCGTCACTCGGTGCTGACCAGGCCGGATTTCTACGACGGGGTCAAACCCATCGCCGCCAACATCGACCAGATCATCATCGTCTCGGCGGTGATGCCCGAGTTCTCCACCAACATCGTCGACCGCTATCTGGTGGCCGCCGAGGATGTGGAGATCCGCCCCCTCATCGTGCTGAACAAAGTCGACATGCTCGATGATGCCGCCCGCGCCCGCATCGAGCGCCAGCTCGAAACCTACCGCAAGCTCAATTACGAGGTGCTGCTGGTAAGCTGCGAGAGCGGCGAAGGGCTCGATGAGCTGAAAGCCGCCCTGACCGACAAGATCAGCATCTTCGTCGGCCAGTCCGGGGTCGGCAAGTCGTCACTGACCAACGCCCTGATGCCGGGGCTGGATGTGCTCACCGGCGAGATCTCCGAGAACTCGGGGCTCGGCCAGCACACCACCACCACGGCGCGGCTCTACCACTTCCCGAGCGGTGGCGATCTGATCGACTCCCCCGGGATCCGCGAGTTTGCCCTCTGGCATCTGGAGGCCGACCGCATCACCTGGTGCTTCGTCGAGTTCCGCGACTATCTGGGCGGTTGCAAGTTCCGCGACTGTACCCACAAGGACGATCCCGGCTGCGCCCTGCGCGCCGCGGTCGAAGCGGGCGCCATCAGCGCCGATCGCTTCCACAACTATCACCGCATCCTGGAAACCATGCAGGAAGCCCGTCACGGTCGCCAACAGGCACGCCTGTGACCCTGTTTAACCTACGTTGATGATGAACATGAGCATTACTGACAACCTGAAAATTGCCGGTCAATACTGTCTGCCCAAACACGCCCTCTCCCGCCTGGTGGGCAAGCTTGCCGCCGCCGAAGCGGGCAACCTCACCACCAGGGTGATCGAGGCCTTTATCAAGCAGTACCAGGTCGACATGAGCGAGGCGCTGCACGAGAGCCCTGCCCACTACAAGAGCTTCAACGAGTTCTTCACCCGCGAACTCAAGCCCGGTATTCGCCCCCTGGTGGAAGACGCCATGACCCTGGCCCTGCCGGTGGATGGCACCGTCAGCCAGCTCGGTCCGATCCGGCAGGGCCGCATCATCCAGGCCAAGGGCCACGACTACAGCGCCCGCGAGCTGCTGGGCGGTTATGAGGATCTGGTGGCGCCGTTCAAGGAGGGCGACTTCGCCACCATCTACTTGGCGCCCAAGGATTATCACCGCATCCACATGCCGCTGGATGGCGTGCTGGAGAGCATGGTGTTCGTGCCAGGGGATCTCTTCTCCGTCAACCCGCTCACCGCCGAGAACGTGCCCAACCTGTTTGCTCGCAACGAGCGGGTGGTGGCCACCTTCCGCACCCCGCACGGCCCCATGGCGCTGGTGCTGGTCGGTGCCACTATCGTCGCCAGCATCGAGACCATCTGGGCCGGCAACATAGCGCCGACCAAAGAGAAGAAGGTGGTGCGCTGGGACTACACAGGCGACGAGGCCATCACCCTGCAAAAAGGCGCCGAGATGGGGCTGTTCAAGCTGGGCAGTACCGTGGTCTGCCTGTTTGGTCCGGGCATGCTGGCCGGTTTCGAGCCCCATCTGGCCAACGGGGTCACCACCCGCATGGGTCAACCCTTTGCCAAGCTGGCGGAGCAGGCATGAGCGATCAACCCGCTTCCCAGAAGAACAACCCGCTGCACGGGCTGACGCTGGAAGCCATCGTCACCGCCCTGGTCGAACACTACGGCTGGGAAAAACTGGGGCAGGAGATCAATATCCGCTGCTTTACCCAGGATCCCAGCATCAAATCCAGCCTGAAATTCTTGCGAAAAACTCCCTGGGCACGGGAAAAGGTCGAGAGCCTCTATCTGTACGTCCAGCGCAAGCAGGCCAAAGCAAAGGAATAACGCCATGGCGTTCAAGATTACCTACACCTACGGCAAGAAAACCAAAGAGATCGGCTACGCCAACGACAAGTTCAACAGCATCTACGATGCCATTGCCGCTGCCGAGGGGATCAACCTGACCAGCTTCCACGCCATGGAGGAGCAGCTGGCCCAGGTATGCCGGCGCGACAAGAAGAGCGTGAAGGATTACCGGGAGAACTACTTCAAGGAGCTGGGCTTCTCCAACATCGTCATCGAGCGGGATGCCAAGGAGTAACCATGCGTACCTTGACCCTGATGGCCGCCTCCCTGCTGCTGGCGGCCTGCAGTACCCCGGAACAACACCTGGTCGGCAATGATCAGGATGTCCACGGCTGCCGTGCCAGCGCCGGTTATCAGTGGTCAGCCCTGACCAGGCAGTGCGTACGGCTGTTCGAGCAGGGCATTCGGCTCAATCCGACCGATGCCGGCCAGACCGGCAGCGCCTTCGTGCTGTTCAACGCCGATCAGAGCCAGGCCGAGCTGACCCTGCCGAGCGGCGAGCAACACCTGCTCACCCGCCAAGGCGCAGAAGGCAACTGGTCGTGGCAAGGCAGCGGCTACACCCTCTTCCCGTGGAAGGGGTATGTGCTCAAAGCCGGCGAACAGACGCTGTTTCACGGCGACGTCGCCCGCTAAGCCACCCGACGCTATCCAGCCCCCGGCCCTGCCGGGGGTTGTTTTTTGCGGCTATCAACAGCGGCCCGCATCTCCCCTTCCACCAGGCCGGAAACAAAAAACCCCGTTGCAGGCAACGGGGTTTTTGCTGGCACTCGGCGCAACCTTAGTTGGCGAGGGTGGAGAACAGGCTCTGTTCCAGGCTGCCGCGAGAGACGCACACCGGGGTGATGGAAGGAGCCGGTACCCGCTCGCCGGAGGACTCGACGAAGTAGAGCTGGGTGTTGCCCTTGACGTTGACGGTGGCCACGCTGTTGTTGCCGCTCTGGGTGATGATCAGGTTGATCTGCAGGTTGGGGTTGCCCAGTGCGACCTTGGAGCCCATGGTACCGCAATCCAGCCACTCCAGACCGTCGGCCGAGTTCTCGACGTTGGCGGTCATCAGGCCGGAGCCACGCTGGCTGTTTTCGATGTTAAGGCCATGATCGCCAAACCACTTCTCGGCGCGGGCCCACACCAGATCCACCGGGATCTGCATCTCCTGGGTGTTGTTGGTCGCCTTGGCTACCGGCGGGGTATAGCGGTACTGCTCGCCGCCATTGTTGTCGCTGGCACAACCGGCCATCAACAGGGCCAGTGCTACTCCCACTATCTTTTTCATGCTGCTTCTCTCATCCATATAATCCGGCCCTCGGCCGACCGGCGGCTATTATGGCGTCAGCGACACAGACTGTCAGCAGGGATCGGCAGAAATGAGTCAGCCTTAACCCAAGCTTTACAAAACCAGCCTGCTATCATAGATTTGCTCGAAATTTCCCCCGTGAGTGTCTGTGTGAACTCCTTGCTCACCCTGCCCCTGCTGCAGCAGATCATCGACCAGCTACCCATGAATATCTTCTGCCGGGATACGGATGGGCGCTACCTGTTTGCCAACCGTGCCTTCACGGAGCAGGCGGGTCTGCCGCTGCCAGCGGATCTCGTCGGCAAGACGGATGCCGACATGCCCTGGGGCGACATCTTTCGGGAAGAGGATCTGCGCCTGCTGGCGGAGGGCAAACCCCTGCTCTATCAGCAGTTGCACTGCAACAACGGCGACGCCACCAGCTGGATGGAGATCCACAAGATCCCGCTCTACGACGAGCAGGGCAAGCCGGTGGCCCTGTTTGGCATGGTCAACGAGATAGATCAGCGCAAGGAGCTGGAGCAGACCTTTCGCCAGCAGCAGCTGCTGCAACGCCGCCTGCTGGACGCCATCCCGGATCCGATCCGGCTGGAAGACCATCAGGGGCTGCTGATCGACTGCAACCAGGCCTTTCTCGACTTCATGGGGATGGCAGCCAGCGAGGCCCTCGGCCAGCGGGTGGCTCACCGCCTCTCCACCGAACTGCCGATGGGACGGGGTGAATACTGCCTGGTGGATGCCAACGGCCAGGGCCGCCATCTGGAGGTGACCCGGGTCGAGGTGCCGGACGACGAGGGCAACTCCCTCGGCATCCTCACCCTGAGCCGCGACATCACCGGGCTGCGCACCACCCAGGCCCAGTTGCAGCAGGAGCAGCACTACGACAGCCTGACCGGCCTGCTCAAGCTCTCCCACTTTCTGCAGACCAGCCGTCACCTCGGCGCCCGCAAGGCGAGCCTGGTGCTGGTCGACCTGCAACACTTTCGCGAGATCAACGACCGCTTCGGCATCCGGGTCGCCGACCGCCTGCTCAGCCAGGTGGCCCGTCGCCTGCAGCAGCTGGCCCCACCCCAGTCGCTGGTGTGCCGGGTGGCCGCCGACGACTTTGCCATGCTGCTGCCTGAACTGAACGAGCCGCTGGCCAACTGGAGCAGCCGTCTGCAGGGGGCGCTGATGGTCCCCTACCAGGTGGAAGAGCACAGGATCCAGATCCCGGTGTTCCTCGGCATCGCCCACGGCAAGGCTAACGATGCCGAACGGCTGCTGAGCCACGCCGAGGCTGCCCTGGCCCAGGGCAAACGCCAGCAGCAGCACTGCACCCTGTTCGACCCCGAACTCGATGCCAAACTCAAGCGTCGCCAGCTCATCGCGGCCCAGTTGCCGCTCGCCATCAAGTCCGGCCAGCTGACCGCCGTCTACCAGCCCATTATCAGCACCCGCACCAGCCAGCTGCACGGGGCCGAGCTGCTCTGCCGCTGGCCCCATCCCGAGCTAGGCATGATCTCGCCTGACGAGTTCATCCCGCTGGCGGAAGAGCTGGGACTCATCGGCCTGCTCGGCTGCCACATGCTGGAGCAGGGCTGCGCCCAGCTGGCCCGCTGGCAGGCCGATGCGCCGGATCTGGTGCTCTCCATCAACCTGTCGCCGCTGCAATTTCGCGATCCCGAGCTCTGCCCGCAGATCTTCGCCTGCATCGAGCGTCACGGCCTCGCCCCCTGGCAGCTGGAGCTGGAGATCACCGAAGGGGTGCTGATGGAGAACGCCGACGAGATAGAGAGCAACCTGGCCTGCCTGATCGAGGCGGGCTTTCAACTCGCCATCGACGACTTCGGCACCGGCTACTGCAGTCTGGCCTACCTGCCACGGCTGCAGGTGGCGACCCTCAAGCTCGACAAAAGCTTCACGCAGGAGCTGGTCACCAACCAGGCCACCACCGCCATCGTGCGCTCCGTCATCGGGCTGGGCCACGAGCTCGGCATCAAGATCACCGCCGAAGGGGTGGAGACACAAGAGCAGCAGGCGTGGTTGGTGCAGGCCGGCTGTGACCGGTTGCAGGGCTACCTGTTCAGCCGCCCGCTGCCCCCCGCCGAGTTTGCCCGCTGCTACCAGCTGCCACAGGAGTGATGCTCACAACAACAAGGCCACCCGAGGGTGGCCTTGTTGTTTTTGCAAAGCGTGCGTGAGCTGGCGCCTTACTCCTGGAAGTAGGTGCCCCAGCCGTCGTAGTCCACGCCGTATTTTTCGAGGATGGGCAGCATGGTGGCGATGTCCGCCACTATGGTCTCGATGTCCAGCTTGCACTCGACGGTGGCGTCGAAGCAGAAGATGGTGGCGCCGTCATCCAGCTCCATCTCTTCGGCATCGGTCACTTCGAAACCGGCCTTGAACAGGTCGACCGCCGCCTTCTCCAGCAGATCGAAATCCTGGCAGGCAAAGTGGTGCTCAATCTCGTACTCCAGATCCGGGTTGCTGCCATCGGCCAGCAACTCGTTGACGATGGCGGTGGTCTCTTCGCGCCACTCTTGCATATCAAGACTCATATTAACCCCAGATGCGACTGTGTTGTGATCAAATGCCAGCGCGGACGGTGCCATCTCGGCCATCTGCCGCCCCGCAGGCCCGGTTGCGGCAAAGCATACTCGCACAGCCCATCCGGCTCAATGCGGCAGACCAAGATAAGCCGCCGTCCACAGCCACCCCAAATGGGGTGCCATCACAAAAGGTTAATAAAGGGTAATCTGCCGCCAAAACAGAATTGCTCCATATGGAGCTTTGCTCGGATGTGTCAAAACCACGCGACACCGCCAGCAAGCCGTTTGAAATCAGCAGGATCCACCAGCAGCGCGACGGTGACAAGGCCATCCACGGAGTGTATCAAGGGACGCGGGCAATCCATCGCCCGTACGGAAAGAGGAGCCAGTGAGGCTCCCTTTTTATCATGTGAAGGAGCACATAGATAATGCCTAAAAAAACAATAATGAGCCTGCTTGTCGGCTCAACCCTTATGATTGGAAACCAGGCCATGGCCGCCCCGGTCCATGGTCCGTTCGATGCCCCCCTGGCCGATGAGGTGAAGGTGCTGGAGATGCTCAAGAAGAGCGGCCGCATCCCGACCCTGGCCTCCCCCGAGCAGGAGCAGGCGGCCCTCACCAGCTACTATCGCGAGAAGTCGCGGGCCTATCAGGGCAACAGCGGTACCCTGGCGGTGAAAGAGGGCAAGGTGCGCGAGACCATCCTCAAGAAGATCCGCCTCAACGGCACCGCCCGTCCTGGCGATCGGGTGCCCACTCTGCTGCTCAAGTCCATCGAGCGGGAGCACTACCAGGGCAAGATGCGCAAGGACAAGATCCTCGCCATCCTGGTGGACTTCCCCGACTACCCGAAGAACAGCATCCGCCCCGAGCTCACCAAGATGTACTACCCGGATTACACCCCGGAGCACTACAACGACCTGCTGTTCTCGTCCAAGGGCTATGCCGGCCCGAACGGCGAGCAGTTCATCTCCATGCGCCAGTTCTACGAGCAGCAGTCAGGCAAGAGCTACAGCGTGCGCGGCCAGGTGGCGGGCTGGTATACCGCCAGCAAGAACGCCGCCTACTACGGCGCCAACGCTACCCCTAACACCATCCGGGAGCTGGTGAAGGAGGCGCTGATCCAGGTGGCGGGCGACCCCTCCATCGATCTGTCCGAGTTTGACCAGGAGGATCGCTACGATCTCAACGGCAACGGCAACCGGGACGAGCCGGACGGCCTCATCGACCACCTGATGATCTTCCACTCCAGCGTCGGCGAGGAGGCCGGTGGCGGCGATCTCGGCGAAGACGCCATCTGGGCGCACCGCTGGAACCTGGGTGCCCCCTACCCCATCCCGGGCACCAGCAGCCCGAGCCAGAACTTCGGTGGCAAGTTTGCCGCCTACGACTACACCATCCAGCCCATCGATGCGGCGGCCGGGGTCTGTGCCCACGAATATGGCCACGATCTGGGGCTGCCGGACGAGTACGACACCAAGTACACCGGCAAGGGCGAACCGGTGGCGACCTGGTCCATCATGTCCTCAGGCTCCTGGGCCGGGGTCATCGGCGGCACCGAGCCGACCGGGTTCTCCGCCTGGGCCAAGGAGTTCCTGCAGGCCTCCCTCGGCGGCAACTGGCTGCACGGCAGCAATGTGCAGCTCGCCGATCTCAGCCCGCGCGGCAACGTCTACATGCTGGATCAGGCCAACGACAAGGGGCGCAACGACGACGTGGTGCGCATCAACCTGCCGGCCAAGCAGATCCCGCTCAACCCGCCCTACGCCGGCCAGTACGAGTATCACGGCGGCAAGGGCAACAACCTCGACAACCGCATGAGCCTCAAGCTGGATCTGAGCGGCAAACAGAGCGCCAGCCTCAACTTCAAGGCCTGGTATCAAATTGAAGAGGGGTACGACTACGCCAGGGTGCTGGTCAACGGCCAGCCCATCGCGGGCAACCTGACCACCAGTGACGATCCCAACGGGGTCGGCTTCGGGGTTGGCATCACCGGCAACTCCAATGGCTGGACCGATGCCGAGTTCGACCTCACCCCCTGGGCCGGTCAGCAGGTCACTCTGACCCTGCAATACCTGAGCGACGGCGGCGTGGCCGAGAACGGGCTGTTCGTGGACGAGCTGCAGATCCTCGCCGATGGCGACACCCTGCTGAGCGACGGTGCCGAGGGCAACTCCCCCTTCACCCTCGCCGGCTTCGTGAAGAGCGACGGCAACGAGGCCAAGGATCACTACTACCTGGCCGAGTGGCGCAACCATGCAGGAGTGGACAAGGGACTGGCCCACATCAACGTGGCCGACCAGCTGATGCGCTACGAGCCGGGCATGCTGCTCTGGTACGTGGACAACAGCCAGGTCAACAACTGGGTGGGTGTCCACCCGGGTGAGGGCTTCCTCGGGGTGGTGGATGCGGATCAGCGCACCCTCAAGTGGAGCGACGGCGCCGTGGCCGGTACCCGCTACCAGATCCACGACGCCACCTTCAGCCTGGGCTTCCAGCAGCCGCTCAACCTCAAGCACCCGAGCGGCTCCCTGCTGCGCGACTTCTGGATCACCCCGAACCGGGTGTTCAAGGATTCCCGCAGCTACCAGAGCAAGGAGATCCCGGATGCCGGTCGCCTGCTGCCCGAGTACGGGCTCAAGATCAGCGTCACCGGTCAGGCCCGTGACATGAGTACCGGACGGATCATCGTCAGCCGCCACTGAGCACGACAGCCATGACAAGGGGCCCCAGGGCCCCTTTTTTCATCTGCCGACCTGCCGCCCAGGATGAGAACAGGCCAAACCGCCCAACAAACACCCTGATTGCTCACTTGTCGAGCGAACGATACGACTATCTGCGCCATGCGGTTGACACATCCGTTCAGAAAGGGTTTAATGCGCGCCGTTGCCCAGATAGCTCAGTCGGTAGAGCAGGGGATTGAAAATCCCCGTGTCGGCGGTTCGATTCCGTCTCTGGGCACCACAATTCCTCCTTAGTTCAGTCGGTAGAACGGCGGACTGTTAATCCGTATGTCACTGGTTCAAGTCCAGTAGGAGGAGCCAAATTTGAAAAGCCCGCTCATCGAGCGGGCTTTTTTCATTCCGGTCAGCTGCCGTTGCAGGTTGCCAGCAGCAGGGTCGCGCCGCAGGTGGCACTGAACAGCAACAAGCCGGTCTGCAGCACACCCTCCGGGTTCACCCGTTTCTCTTTTTTGCGCAATCGTCTCCACCCAGGCTTCATCGCGCCCACCTCATCCTGTTACGACCCCTGCCCCGTCGGCAGGCGAGCCATCTTTGTGCAGCCGGCCCACCACCGTCAACTCCCTTGCCGACAATAAATTCATCACCCTGCGGCCCCCCCGTTTTCACTTGACGACAATGTTAACAATTTGGAAAACCGGCGTGACCCGCTCCTGCGCCAGGGCTATGATGAGGCCGACGATTTTCCTACCCTCAGGGAGACCCCAGATGAGCAGCCCGTTGCGTTACGTGCTGGATGGCATCCATTGCGAACCCCGCTTCTTCACCGTGCCCCTCGACCACCAGCGACCGGATGAGGAGGAGACCCTCACCCTGTTCGGCCGCACCCTCTGCCGCCAGGACCGGCTACATGACGATCTGCCCTGGCTGCTGTTCCTGCAGGGCGGGCCCGGCTTTGGCGCCCCGCGCCCGACCGCCGCCAGCGGCTGGATCAAGCGGGCCCTGCAGGAGTTTCGGGTGCTGCTGCTCGATCAGCGCGGCACCGGTCACTCCTGCCCCATCAGTGCCGATGCACTGGCCCAGTTCACTGGCCGGCAGCAGGCGGAGTACCTCGGCCATTTTCGCGCCGACAGTATAGTGCGCGACGCCGAGTACGTTCGCGAAGTGCTGAGCCCGGGTCGCCCCTGGAGCCTGCTCGGCCAGAGCTTCGGCGGCTTTTGCAGCCTCACCTACCTCTCCCTGTTCCCAGGCAGCCTGCACGAGGTCTACCTCACCGGCGGGGTGGCCCCCATCGGTCGCAGCGCAGACGAGGTCTACCGCGCCACCTACCAGCGGGTGGCAGACAAGAACCGCGCCTTCTTCGCCCGCTTCCCCCATGCCCAGGCCATCGCCAACCGGCTGGCCAACCACCTGCACAGCCACGAGGTGCGCCTGCCCAACGGCCAGCGCCTGACGGTGGAGCAGTTGCAGCAGCAGGGGCTGGATCTGGGTGCCAGCGGCGCCTTCGAGGAGCTCTATTACTTGCTGGAGGACGCCTTCATCGGCGAGCGACTCAACCCCGCCTTCCTCTATCAGCTGCAGGCGATGCAGCCGTTCAACACCAACCCGGTGTTCGCCATCCTGCACGAGTCCATCTATTGCGAAGGTAGCGCCAGCAACTGGGCGGCCGAGCGGGTCAGGGGCGAGTTCCCGGCCCAGGCCTGGGCGCCGGGCAAGGATTTCGCCTTCACCGGCGAGATGATCTTCCCCTGGATGTTCGAGCAGTTCCGCGAGCTCATCCCGCTGAAGGAAGCCGCCCATCTGCTGGCCCAGAAGGCGGACTGGGGCCCCCTCTACGACCCGGCGCAGCTGGCCCGCAACCGGGTGCCGGTGGCCTGCGCCGTCTATGCCGAGGACATGTACGTGGAGTTCGACTACAGCCGCGACACCCTCAAGGGGCTTGGCAACAGCCGCGCCTGGATCACCAACGAGTACGAGCACAACGGCCTGCGGGTCGATGGCGAGCAGATCCTGGACCGGCTCATCCGCATGAATCGGGATCGCTGATCCCGCCGGGCTCGCGCCCGCAGCAAGACGACAATATCGAGGGCGGCCCATGAGCCGCCCCGCCCCCTGGAAGCAGCACAAAATAATAAGGACACCCATTGGATCATCCGGAAATATCGGCCGGCTGGCTGAGCCGCCTCTTCTATCACTGGACCGGCCCGTTGCAGCGCAAGGGGCTGACCGAGCCCCAGGTCAACCTCGACGATCTCTATCCCCTGTTGCCGGAAGACAGGCGCGATGGCCGCGCCGACGCCTTCCTCGCGCTCACCGCCGCCCAGCCGGTGCGCCCCTGGCCCATCACCGCCTTTATCTGGCGCCAGTATCGCGGCCGCATCGGCCTGCTTACCCTGCTGCAGCTGCTCGGCATGCTGGCCACCCTGGCCAGCCCCTGGCTGCTCAACCACAGCATGACCCAACTCGGTGCCGGCGCCCCCACCGAGCAGAAATTGCTGCTGGCGTTCGCCCTGTTTGCCTCGGTGCTCGCCTCCGGCATGCTGGCGGAGCACTCGCTGCAGCTGGCACTCAAGATGCACGTGCCCATCCGCCGCCTGTTGGCCGAGTCCCTGCTCGCCAAGGTGATGAAGCTGGGTGGCAAGAGCTTCGACGACCGGGCCGGTGGCCGGGTGCAGAACCTCATCAACCGGGACGTGTGGGACATCACCTGGATTCTGGCAGACCCCGCCATGCCGCTCACCATGCTGCTGCAACTGCTCGGCACCATCGCCCTGCTGGTGTGGCAGGTGGGCAGCGCCGGCCTGGTCGGCTTCGCCGTGCTCACCCTGCTGCTGCTCATCTCTACCCGGGTGGTGCGACGCATGAATCAGCAGGAGCAGCAGCTCAAGCGTCAGCAGGACGAGCGCAACGGCATACTGGCGGAGTACATCAAGAAGCTGCGGCTGGTGCGCCAGAACGGGCTCGGTGCCTTCTTCACCCAGGCCGCCGGCCACAAGCGCCAGCAGGAGCTGGGGGTGCTGGGGCGGGTGCTCAGGCTCGATGCCATCAACGAGAGCCTGATGTTGAGCACCCCGCTGCTGGTGACCCTGGCCACCTTCACCACCTATCTGGTCTCGGGCAGAGAACTCACCCTGCCCCAGGTGTTCACCACCATCGCCCTGTTCACCGTGCTGCGCATCCCCATGATGCGGCTGCCCTACCTCATCCGCACCCTGATCAACTTCAACACCGGCTTCAACCGGCTGTGCGAGTTTCTCAACAGCCCCGAGCAACACAGGGATCTCACCGACCCCAGCTTGCCGGTGGGCGGCCTGCGGCTCGACAACGTCACCGCCTTGCACCAGCAAAAAACCGTGCTGCAGGGAGCCAGCCTGTTTATCCAGCCGGGGGAACTGGTGGGGATCACCGGCGCCACCGGGGCGGGCAAGAGCTGCCTGCTGCACCTGGTCGCCGGCTTTGACGACAGCTTCGAGGGCAGCATCCGCCGCCACGGCCGGGTCGCCCATCTGGGCCACAAGCCCTGGCTGATGAACGACACCATCCGCAACAACATCCTGTTTGGCCAGCCCTGGCACGCCGAGCGCTATCGCTGGGTGCTGGGGGCCTGTGCGCTGGGCGCCGACCTCGAACTGCTCAGCCACGGCGATCAGACCCTGGTGGGCGAGCTCGGCACCCGCCTCTCCGGCGGCCAGCAGCAGCGAGTCGCCTTGGCCCGCGCCCTCTACGCCCAGGCCGACATCCTGCTGCTGGACAACCCCCTCTCGGCGCTCGACCCCATCGTCTCGGCCCAGGTGCTGCGGCGGGGGCTCGCCTTCAAGCCGGGGCCGACCCGGCTCCTTGTCAGCCACGACCCGGACGTGCTGGCTCACTGCGATCGGGTGATCCGCATCGAGCAGGGCGAACTGGTGGAGCTCGATGCCCACCAGCTGGCGGATCTTATCCAGCATCCCCAGCCCACCCCGCCGGTGCCGCCCCAAGAGGCGGAGCAGTTCAATGAAGAGAAGGTGGTGGAGGGCAAGGTGGACTGGGGGCTGTTCGGTTTCATGTGGCAGCGCCTGGCCGCCCCCGGCGCCATCCTGCTCGCCCTGCTGCTCACCCTGGGTCAGGAGGGGCTGCGCATCGCCTCGGATCTCTGGCTCGGCGGCAAGGCCGGGGTGACCGAGGTGAGCGAGCTGCTCGGCATCTATGTGCTGCTTGGAGCGGGCTCCCTCACCTGCATCATGGTGGTGCGGGTCATCAACTACAAACTCGGCCTTAAGCTGGCCTGGACCCTGTTTGACGGCATGCTGGGGCGCATCAGCCGCGCCCCCATGGCCTTCTTCGACAAGGTGCCGCAGGGGCGCATCCTCAACCGCTTCGACCGGGATCTGGGGGAAGCCCAGGAGATCCTGCTGTCGATGCTGATGGGGCTGTTCGGCATGCTGGTGTCGGTGGCGCTGCAGGTGGTGGTGATCGGCGTCAACATGCCGCTGTTGTTGCTCATCGCCCCCCTGGTGGGCTGGGCCCTCTACGTGCTGCAGCGCCGCTACCGGGCGGTGCAGCTCAAGCTGCGGCGGCAGGCATCGGTGCTGCGCTCGCCGCTCTACATCAGCATCAGCGAGACCATCCGTGGTGCCCCCGCCCTGCGCCTGGCCGGGGCCGAGCGCTTCGCGCTGGATCAGGTGCTGCTGCACTATGACAACAACCTGCGCAGCTGGTACACCACCACCTCCATCAACCGCTGGCTTGGCATGCACCAGACTCTGCTCTCCGCCGCCCTGGTGGGCGCCGTGGCGCTGATGGTGGCCTTTGGCAACAGCTCGCTGCTGGGGGCCGTGGCCATCACCTACGCCTTTACCGCCTCCGCCATGCTCAACTCCCTCATCCGCACCTTCGCCGAGGTGGAGCAGGTGATGAACGCGGTGGAGCGGGTGCGCGAATACAGCGAAATAGAGAGCGAGCGCCAGGAGGGGGAGGCCCTCGCCACCCCTCACCCCAAGGTGCGCTTCGACAACCTGGGGCTGCGCTATCCCCAGACCAGCCAGTGGGCGCTGCACAAGGTCAACTTCGAACTGGCCCCCGGCGAGAAGGTGGGCGTGTGCGGCCGTACCGGCGCCGGCAAGAGCTCGCTGCTGGGGGTGCTGCAGGCCATGTATCCCGCCACCCAGGGGGAGATCTACTACGGCGAGCAGCCGCTCTCCCGGCTGGCCCCGGAGGCGGTGCGCGATCTCTACGACACCGTCTCCCAGATCCCGCTCACCTTCTTCGGTACCCTGCGGGCCAACCTGGCGCCCCTGACCGAGCATGACGACGCGGCACTGGAGCAGGCACTGGCCCGGGTGGGGCTGGCCGATCGCTGCGCCGGCCGGCTGGACGAGGAGCTCGACAAACTGCAGCTCTCCGCTGGCGAGACCCAGCTGCTGGTGATCGCCCGCATCCTGCTGTCGCGCCGCCCGCTCATCGTGCTGGACGAGGCCACCTCGGATCTCGACCACGGCGGCATGCGCAAGATGGCGGAGCTGCTCTATCGCTACCGACCGGAGGCCAGCTACCTGGTGATCGCTCACCATCTGGAGCCGCTGCTGTCGGTGGACAAGGTGGTGGTGATGGAGGCCGGCACAGTAGTGGAACAGGGCTCGCCGGTCAGCCTGCTGGCCAACTCCCACTCCCGTTTCCATCAGCTGTTCGTGGGTCAGGTGAACCGCCAGGTGCCCCAGACGGCCTGAGCACCAAAAATGACAAGGGCTGCCCGCGGGCAGCCCTTGTTGCTTGAGGAGAGCCTCAACGCTCCATGATCTGGGTGACGTCATCCTTCTTGATCATCACCTCCCGCCCCTCGGTGTCGTAGTAACGGTACATACCGGTACTCTCATCCAGCTTGGGTTTGCTGTCGGTGGTGATCATCTTGCCATCCTTGGTGCTCATGATGTATTGCGAGCTGCACCCCACCAGCGCCAGGGCACACACCAGGATCATCATCAGTTGCTTCATCGCCTGTTTCGCCTCCCGCTTCACCCTCACCACGAGGGTGGTGACTGAAGCCTAGCTCAACCAGATGAGCCCGTTTGCCGCCCTTGCCGCAACGGGATCAACGTCAAGAATCAGTTACTTGCGCCCACCCGGTTTGCTACTGCCACCGCCTCCGGTACCGGACCCGCAGCCAAGCGCCAGCTTGTCAGCGGCCGCCTTCGCCTGCACCAGACCGTAGCCAAAGCTGTTGTCGCGCCCCAGGGCACCCAGATCCTGGGCGCTGCTGCGCAGGGTCTGGCGCAGCTGATCGTTGCTGCACTCCAGTCGCTGCGACCAGACCAGCGCCGCTACCCCGACCACGTGCGGCGTCGCCATCGAGGTGCCGCTGTAGTAGGCGTACCCGGTCGGCACTGTGGAGAGCACAGAGACACCGGGGGCGGCCAGCTCCACCTGATCGTTGCGCTGGGAGAAATAGGCCAGCTGCTTGTTGGCATCGATGGCGGCCACGCTCACCACGCTGCTGTAGGAGGCCGGATAGGACTTGCTGGTGTTGCCCGCATTGCCCGCCGCCGCCACGCTCAACACGTTCTGGCTGTAGGCCTGGTTGAAGGCTCTCTCTTCGGTCTTGCTGGGCACGCTGCCCCCCAGGCTCATGTTGATGACCATGCGGGTGAAGCCGCGGCTGCTCATCCCCTGCTTGCAGGCATTGAGCGCCCCCACCAGGTTGGAGGAGTAGGCCCAGCCGTTGGCCCCGAACACCTTGACGATCTGCAGCGGCACGCTCTGGTTTGGCAACACCCCGAGCACGCCCAGATCATTGCCCCCCACGGCGGCTATGGTGCCCGCCACATGGGTGCCATGGCTGTTCTCGTCGCTGTCCCAGTTGCCGGTACCGGCATCGTCATAGCCCTGCACCTGGGGGCCGTGGGGCAAGTCCGGGTGGCCGCCGCTGTAGCCCGAATCTATGATGCACACCAGCACTTCGCCGGCGGCGGCATCGCTCAGTTGCGGCGCCTGCACCATGGGAATGCCGTAGGGCAGGGTCTCGGCGCTGACATAGCGCTTGGCATCCGGCTCAACCCAGAGCACGTTGGGATTGTGCGCCAACGCCGTGGCTGCCGCCGACGGCAACCAGAGTGCCAGGGCATTTTGCTCCTTCAGCGCCAGGGCCAGCTCACCGCCCATCCCTCGGCTCTGGGCCAGTACGGCCGCCTCCGACCCCGGCTTGAGCTGCACCAGATAACGCGCCCGCTCGGCGGCCATCGCCCCTTGTCCCAGCACGCCCGCGACCAGCAGGCCTATCCATATCCGTTTCATCAGTCACTCCTCACGTCGATCTGATATCCCTTCGCAAAAAGTGTAGTGTCCCCTCGCCCGTGCTACGAATGCGGCAACAAAAAGGCCGGACATGGGTCCGGCCTGCTCTGGATTATCAATTACTTGGCTGGCTTGCGCTCGCCGGTCACCGTGGGGTTCTTGGGATCGGCACTCCACTCGTACCAGCCACCGTCGTAGACGCTGATCCGTTTCCAGTCCATCAGCCAGGCGTAGAAGAAGGCCTCGGAGGCACGCCAGCCGGTACCGCAGTAGAAGGCGGCCTGCTGGGTCGGTTCTATGTTCCACTCATCCCACATGGCGAGGATCTCGCGGGCCGGCTTCATGGTGCCATCCGGGTTGTGGAAGTCGCTCATGCTGTTGGCATCCACCCCGCCACGCCCCCACTTGGCGCCCGGAATGTCGCCCTTCGGCTTGATGTAGCTGTAGCCGGAGGTGTTGCCGACGAACTCGTCCCAGGTGCGCACGCTGACCAGGGCGCCGTCGGGTTGCTTGAGCAGCTCCTTGGCCTGACTCAGGGTGGTGTAGTACTCGGGATGGGCCGGGATGGCGACGCCGAACTCCTTGGCCGGCTTGAAGGTGTTGGCCAGCCCGGTCTCGGTGCGCAGGTGCTGCACGAACCAGGCATCCAGGCCGCCGTCCAGCAGTCGCACGTCCTCGACGCCCGCATACATCATCAGGTGGGCCGCACGGGCCGCCGCCATGGTGTTGCGACCGTAGAGGATGACGGTGGTGTCGTGCCGGATGCCGTTCTCCAGCAGCAGCTTCTTGAGCGCCTCGTCAGAGACCTTGTTCCACAGCGGCTCCTCTTCCAGCCGGTTGGTGTCGATGTAGCCGGCCCCCGGGATGTGGCTCAGCAGATAGGCTTTGGGTGAACCCCACGCCACCTCGAACAGCTTCCAGTCGCCCTTGGGCGCAGCCACCACCGGCTTGCCTTCCTGCAGGTCCGCCAACCAGCGCGGATGGACCAGCTGCTGCCAGCGTGCCAGGTGTTCGCGCGGCGCACTTTTCCAGCCCTGCAGCTCGAACAGCTGCTTGATGCCCTGCTGGCGCAGCAGGCGGGCCACTTCGGCCACCTCGCGCGGGGCACCGTAGAGCGCCACCGGCCGCTCGGCCTGCAGCCCCTTGGTCGCCAGCGCAGCCGGCCACTCGGCATCGCTGTATTTCCAGTCGGCGGAGAGGTTCTCGGCACCGGCCACGTGGCCGCCCTGCTGCTCGCCCTCCATGGGCCAGCCCTGGTAGAAGTAGCTGGCGCGGGTATCCAGAATGACCGCCGCCTTGGCCTTGGCGTCAGCCAGCGAGAGCGGTGGCAGCTCGGCTGCCAGGGTCGGCAGGGCATGCCAGAGCAACAAGGTCGCCAGGGTGGCCCGTAACAAGCTCATTATTCGTTTCATGGTGATCTCTCGATTCAGAGTGACAAGGTTAAAAAATGGAGCGGCCCAGACGCTCGGCCAGCAGCTCCAGCGCGGCCGTGCCCGCCAGCGAGTTGCCCGCCTTGTTGAGCTCGGGCGACCAGACACAGACGCACAACTCCCCCGGGATGAGGGCGATGATGCCGCCACCGACCCCCGACTTGCCCGGCATACCGACCCGATAGGCAAAATCCCCCGCCTCGTCATAGAGGCCGCAGGTGGCGAGCAGGGCGTTGACCTGCTTGGTGGTGCGGGCCGGCAGCAGCGGGGAGCTTTCTCCAAGCGGCACGCCGCGGTTGGCCAGATAGATGAAGGCCCGCGCCAGATCGACACAACTCATGCGGATGGCACAGGCATTGAAGTAGCTCTGCAGTACCTTGTCCACTTCGTTCTCGAAGTTGCCATAGGCCTTCATCAGATAGGCGATGGCTGCATTGCGGGCAGAGTGCTGATATTCGGAGCGGGCCACTACCTGATCCGCCATGATGGCCGGGTTGCCCGAGAGGCGGCGGACCAGCTCCAGAGTGCGCTGACGCGGGGCGGTGAGGCGGGTCTCCAGCAGATCGCTCACCACCAGGGCACCGGCGTTGATGAAGGGGTTGCGGGGAATGCCCTGCTCGAACTCGAGCTGCACCAGGGAGTTGAAGGGCTGACCTGAGGGCTCCTTGCCGACCCGGGCCCAGATCTCCTCTTCCTGATAGAGGGTGAGTGCCAGGGTCAGGCTCAAGGCCTTGGAGATACTCTGGATGGAGAAGGGCTCGAAGGCGTCACCTGCGGTGAACAGCTCCCCTTCGACGGTACAGACGGCGATCCCGAGCCGATCGGCCGGCACCTGGGCCAGTGCGGGAATATAGTCGGCCACCTTGCCCTGTCCGAGCAGCGGGCGCACCTCATCCAGGATGCAGGCCAGTAATTCGGATGACAACACCATAAGCGATTCCATAACTAACGTGGAGATCCTATCACCACCGACAAAAATCCCGCCAGCGGCGGGACTTGTCTATCTGCTGTCGCAGGCTGTCGAACCGGGGCGCCTGCCACAGCCGGCCTGATATCAGGCGGGTTCGCCGTACCAGAGGTCGAACAGCTCGGAAACCACCACGGCTTCCATCCCCTTGCCTTCCAGCCAGGTTTTGACGGCGGCGCGGTCTTCTTCGCTGCACTTGCCCAGCTGCTGGGTGCAGATCATCCCTTCCCAGGCCAGGTGGCCGGAACCGGCGAAGGCCAGTTTGCGGGGTTCGATCACTTCATCGATCATCGCATCGACTACGGCATCGATGGTCTCTTCGGCAGTGCCGACCGGGAAGTTGAAACTGATGTCGAAGCCCATTTCCTGGAATTCATCGACGCGCAGTTTCTTGCGCAGGCGGCGGCTACGATTGGCCATGATAGCTCCTTCAGTTAGTTGACACGTTTGAAAATCAGATCCCACACCCCGTGGCCGAGACGGTGGCCACGTTGTTCGAATTTGGTCAGCGGACGCCAGTCCGGACGCGCCACCCAGTTGCCGGTGGCGGAGGTGTTCTCGTACCCCTCGGCGGCGCTCATCACTTCCAGCATGTGCTCGGCGTAGTTTTCCCAGTCGGTGGCCATGTGGAACACGCCACCGATGGCCAGCTTCTGGCGAATGTCCTGGGCAAAGGCCGGCTGGACGATGCGGCGCTTGTGGTGGCGGCTCTTGTGCCAGGGGTCCGGGAAGAACAGCTGCAGGCAGGCGAGCGAGCCGTTCGGGATCATGTGCTCCAGCACCTCGACCGCGTCGTGGCAGATGACACGCAGATTGGTGACCCCCGCTTCCTGGGCTGTGCCCAGGCAGGCACCGACACCCGGTGAGTGCACTTCGATGCCGATGAAGTTCTTCTCGGGGGCATTCTTGGCCATCTCCACCAGGGAGGCGCCCATGCCAAAGCCGATCTCCAGCACCACAGGGGCCTCGCGGCCAAACAGGGCAACCAGATCGAGCGGCTCCGGTGCGAAATCGATGCCCATGACCGGCCACAGCTCCTCCAGAGCCTTCTCCTGCCCTTTGGTCAGGCGGCCTTCGCGACGGACAAAGCTGCGGATCTTGCGCATGAACTTGCCGTCTTCGTTAAATACATCTTGGGTCACAGGCATAATCAAATTGCTCGTTTATTGCATCGGTCTGGGTCACAGACGACATAAATGGATTGCTAGCTATCTCGTCGTGCTGGTCACAGACGACCGAGATGAATTGCTCGTTGTTTCATCGCTCCACCTCGCCGATGAACGCGAAATTGCTCGTCATTTCATCGCTTGGCGAAACAGGGTAGCGAATTATCCCAAGATAGGCCCAAGGCGCAAGTGTTTCACGCAACAAATCCCCCGACACAGACCAATTCCGCCACCGCGATTGACAAATGCCACCCCGTTCACAGAATCTGCCGGGGCTCGGGCGCATCCTGACCTGCGCAAATAAAACCATACACAACAAAGAATTGCAGTATGAAACACACAGCATTGGCGTTTGCCATCACAGCCCTGCTGACCGGGTGCAACACCTCCAGCAACGATTCACAGGCCCCCTCCGCCGCCGAGCAGGCCTATGAATACCTGGTACAACTGAGCTCCACCGCCGAGGGGATCGGCGCCAGACCCACCGGCAGCGAGGCCGAGACCCGTGCCGCCGCCTGGATCCAGGACCATCTGGCCGGCTGGGGCTACGAGGTGCAACGCCAGCCCTTCACCTACACCCAGAGCGGAACCAGCAAGGCCTCCCAGAACCTGGTCGCCGAGCTCAAGGGCAAGAGCGACAAGGTGATCCTGATCGGTGCCCACTATGACAGCACAGGCGACAAGCAGGGCTCCGAGGGGGCCACCGACAACGGTGCCGGGGTCGCAGCCCTCTTGGCGGTCGCCGAAGCGCTCAAGGGGCAGACCCTGCCCTACACGGTGCGCTTCGCCTTCTTCGGCGCCGAGGAGAACGGCCTCAACGGCTCCAAGGCCTATGCCGCCAGCCTCGACAGCGCTGCCGTTGCCAAGCTGCTGGCCATGGTGAACTACGACACCATCGCCGGGGGCGACCTTGTCTACGTTCACTCGGCCCACTCCAACGTGGCCAAGTACAAGTGTGCCGACCCGAGCCGCTACAGCTTCGATCCCAAGGTACGGGATCGCCTGCTGGCCATCTCCAAACAGACCGCCACCCCGTTTGCCATTCATCCCAGCTATGATGGCTACCCTGAGGGGGAGACCGGCGGCTGGTCCGATCATGCGCCGTTCGCCTGCCTGGGGGTGCCCGTCGCCTACGTGGAGGCCACCAACTTCACCATCAACGGGGAAGATGGCTATGACGGCTACTCCCAGACCACCAATCCGGCGCTGTGGGACTGCTACGACGAGGCCACCAAGAGCACCTGCGATCGGGGCAGCGAAACCCAGTGGGGCAAGATCTGGCATACCCAGTATGACCGCCTCGACAAGATGGCCGAGCTGTTCCCGGGCCGGGTGCAGCAGCAACTCGGTGCCAACACAGAGCTGATGCTCCGCTTCCTCAGGGAGCCGGGTCTGTAACCCTGCCATCTCGCCGCTGAACCGGGGCTTTTACGCCTCGCGGCCTTCCCCGGCCGATAAAATTCGGGCAGGTGCCAAACCTGCCCTTTTTTATCGATTTTTGTTACAGCCATTGCCTCATTTTTTAAATCTGATACAAACGGATAACTTGGCGGTCGAATGGAGCGACCGCTCACCACGCCAGAGAGAATCCTATGCAGCCCTTTTTTGCCCAGCGCTTCGAGAAGGTAGAGCCTTCCTTCATCCGCGAGATCCTCAAAGTTGCCGCCAATCCGGAGATCATCTCCTTCGCCGGCGGCCTGCCCAATCCGCACCTGTTCCCGGTCAAGGCCATCGAGCAGGCCTGCCAGGACGTGCTGCGCGAGCAGGGCGCCGCGGCCCTGCAGTATGCGGCCACCGAGGGATTCGCCCCGCTGCGCCAGTACATCGCCGACCGCTATCTGGCCCGCCACGGCATGCAGGTCAATCCGGACAACATCCTCATCACCAGCGGCTCCCAGCAGGCGCTGGATCTGCTGGGCAAGGTGCTGATCGACGAGGGACAAGACCTCATCATCGAGGAGCCTGGCTATCTTGGCGCCATCCAGGCCTTCTCCGTCTATCAACCTGCCTTCAAGCCCATCACCCTGGGTGAAGAGGGGCTGGATCTGGCGGCGCTGGATGCGCTGCTGGCAAGTGGCTCCAACGCCAAGCTGCTCTACGGCGTGCCCAACTTCCAGAACCCGAGCGGCGTTTCCTACAGCCGCGCCAACCGCGAGGCGCTGGCCGAGCGGCTGGTACGCCACGAGCTGCTGATGGTGGAAGACGACCCCTACGGCGAGCTGCGTTTCGAGGGCGAGCACCTGCCCCCCATCGCCAAGCTGGCGCCGAACAATACCGTGCTGCTCGGCTCCTTCTCCAAGACCGTCGTCCCGGCCTTCCGCCTCGGCTGGATGCTGGTGCCGGACTGGCTGCGCAAGAAGGTCACCATCGCCAAGCAGGCCACCGACCTGCACAGCAACGCCTTCAGCCAGCAAGTGCTGCACCGCTTCCTGATCGACAACTCGCTGGACGCCCACCTCGAGAAGATCAAGGAGGTCTATGGCCGCCAGCGCGCCGCCATGGAGGCCGCACTGGCCCGTCACTGCCCGCCCGGCGTCAGCTATACCCGGCCGGAAGGGGGCATGTTCCTCTGGCTGACCCTGCCCGCCAGCGTCAGCGCCATGGCGCTGTTTGACGAGGCGATCAAGGAGAAAGTGGCCTTCGTACCCGGCGCCCCTTTCTATGTGCGCCCCGAGATCCAGAACACCCTGCGCCTGAGCTTCTCCTGCGTGGATGAAGCCACCATAGAGGAGGGGGTCAAGCGTCTGTGCCGCGCCCTCGCCCGCATGCTCTGACAGGCCTCGGGATGAAAAAAAACCAGCGACCAAGGTCGCTGGTTTTTTTTTATGGGTGGCGGGCTGGCTCAGGCCTTCGCCAGCAGGGCGGCAAACTCCTTCATCGGCATCGGCCGGCCAAAGAAATAACCCTGCAGGAAGGTCACCTGACGCGCCCGCAGATAGGCGGCCTGCACCTCGTTCTCCACCCCTTCGGCCACCAGTTGCAGACCGAGCCGGGTCGCCAGATCGATGACGTTCTCGACGATATGGCTGGAGAGGGCGTCCGAGCCGATCATGCCGACAAAGCTCTGATCGATCTTGAGAAAGTCCACCTGGAACTGCTGCAGGTAGGTGAGGCTGGAGTGGCCGGTGCCGAAGTCGTCGATGGCGATGAAGACGCCCAGCTGATGCAGCTCGGCAAACAGCCGGTCGGTCGTCTCGTCCGCCACGATCAGCTCCCGCTCGGTCAGCTCCAGCACCAGCTTGACGGGGTTCTCCCGAAACGCGTTGATGAACTGGCGACAATCCTCCACCAGGCTCAGATCCTTGCAGTGACTGGCGCTGATGTTGAAGCCGAAGTGGAACCCTCTGGGCAGGCTGTGCACTCGGCCTGCGAACTGTTCGCGCACCTGCTCCATCAGCAGGCGGGTCATGGGCACGATGAGGCCGCTGTCTTCAGCCAGCGGGATGAAGCGATCCGGCGAGATGAGGCCCTGGCGCGGATGCTGCCAGCGCATCAGCACCTCGCAGCCGCTCCAGTGGGCATCGTCACCAGTCACTACCGGCTGCAGGTAGGGGATGAACTCCCGCTGATCCAGCGCCCGCCGCAGCTCCTGGGAGGGAGAAGTCGAGCGGCCGGTCAGCCAGTAGACCAGACAGCCCACCACCAGCCCCAGCAGGGGATAGATGATGAGGCTGGCGCGGGAGTAGGTCCAGATGTGGCTGCCGTACTCGTCATAGGAGAGCTCGGTGACGACCCGAAACGGGTACTTGCCGGAGACCTGCTCCAGCGAGCCCAGCACCATGGGCGGCACCTCGTCATGGATCTGGCCGTTGGCCAGCATGCTCTGCGCCCCGATCACCAGGGTCAGCGGCGAGTTGCGGCTGAGCATGTCGAGGATGTTGTGCAGATAGTAACCGTCGACTCCGACCAGCACGCTGTACTCCCCCACCGGCTGGCGATAGACCACCAGAGGCCGATCCGGGGTCACCGGGTTGCCCCGCATCAGATCCAGCTGGCCGTTGGCGTAGTCGGCCAGCTTGAAGGGACCATGATAGGAGCCATAGAGCGAGGTGCAGTAGACCACTTCCCCCCTGGCCAGGTTGACGGTGCGCACGTCCGGTATGGTGGCCACCTGATCCCGCAGCCCCTGCACCACCTCCTCGCAGGGACGCCCGACGCTGCCCTCTACCATGGCGGCCGCCTGGTGAGCGTGATCCAGGGTGCGCTCCAGCATGTTGCGAGCATGGAGCAGGCGCTCTTCGGCATCCTGTTTCATGCCGGCAAAGGTCTGCCAGGAGACGATCAGCACGCCGAGCAGCAGGGGCAGCAGGCCGGTCAGCAGTGCCGCCCCCAGCCGGGTATAAAACTGGCGCAACCTCAAACGACGAAACGGCATACTCCCCCTCGCAGCAACGGTGAAAAGGCGGACGAGTCTACTCCTATCCCCTTTCCTGACAAGCATCTTCTGATGCATTGGACAACAGGGCAAGGCGCCCCGTCAGGGCAGGCGACATGACAGCTTACACCCTGGGTGAGTGCCGCCCACGTCTGCAGTGACGATTATAATCTTTGCAAAAACAGTTGCTTGTTCATCTTGCGCAGGCCCACTAGAGTAGAGCCAACAGCGTCAGGGAGTCTGGATATGAAAATATTGATCACGGGCGGGACGGGCTTTATAGGTCGCCGCCTGGTGGCCCACCTCAAGGTGGCGCACGAGGTGCTGGTGCTGACCCGCCAGGGCAGCCGCGCCTACGATCTGCTCGGCCACGACGTCAAGCTGATCGACACCCTGGACCGGCTCGACAACCTCAACGACGTGGATGCGGTCATCAACCTGGCGGGAGAGCCCATCGCCGCCGGCCGCTGGAGCGAGCGGCGCAAGCAGCAACTCTGCGACAGCCGCTGGCTGCTGACCGAACAGCTGGTCGATCTCATCAAGCTCTCCGACACCCCGCCCAGGGTGCTGATCAACGCCTCCGCCATCGGCTGGTATGGCCGCCAGGGCGATGAGCCGCTGGACGAGCAGTGCCAGACCCCTCACGACGAATTCACCCATCAGCTCTGCCAGCAGTGGGAAACCCTGGCCCGCGAGGCCCGCAGCAAGCATACCCGGGTCTGCATCGTGCGCATCGGGCTGGTGCTCGGCACCGACGGCGGCGCCCTGCCCAGGATGCTGCCTCCCTATCGCCTCGGCCTCGGCGGCCCCATGGGCACGGGAAACCAGATCATGAGCTGGATCCACATTCAGGATCTGGTGCGCGCCATCCTGTTCCTGCTGGATCACGAGAAGTGCGACGGCCTGTTCAACGGCACAGCGCCGCAGCCGGTCAGCAACCGCGAGTTCAGCCAGACTCTGGCCGGCACCCTGCACCGGCCGCACCTCTTCTTCGTGCCAGCCCCCCTGTTGCAGCTGCTGATGGGCGAGGCGGCCGATCTGCTGCTCACCGGCCAGAGGGTGCTGCCGACCCGTCTGCAGCAGGCCGGCTTCCACTTCACCTACCCGGAGCTGCCCCAGGCCCTTGCCAATCTGCTCAGCACTCCCCGCTGACCGGGCTCTTCAGCCAACCGGATAACAATCAGCCCGGCCATTGGCCGGGCTGATTGTTGTTGTGCCTCGCGGCATCCGCGCAGGATCTGGTGCTCAGAGCAGGCCCTGCCCCAGTCCCCGCAGCCGATCGCTCAGGGTGCCCGCCAGCAGCTGGCGCTGCATGCCCTGCCCGGCCAGCGTCACCAACACGGCACCCAGCAACGGCAGACCGGCCCAGATGGCCCAGTGGAACTGCCACTGCCCCTCGAACCACCACCACTGCAGGCCGAGGGAGCAGAGCTCGACCACCATGGCGGCGCACAGCCCCGCCAGCAGGCCGCTGGCAACCAGCTCCCAGCGCAGCATCTTCCTGAGCAGCTCGCTGCCGGCCCCCAGGGTGCGCATCAGCAGCAGCTCCCGGCGCCGGTGGGCCATGCTGGCCTGGGTCTGGGTCAGCAGCACCAGCAGCGCCGCCACCGTCACCAGCCCCAGCATCAGCCCCAGCGCCCGGCTCACCTGATCCGACACCGCCGTCAACCGCACGATCAAATCGTCCACGTCGATCAGGCTCACCGTGGGGTGCCGGCGGATCAGCTCCACCTCGGCCACCCGCCCCTGCTCCGGCAGACGATAGCTGCCGAGCCAGGTCTGGGAGAAGGGAGCCAGCACGTCGGGCGAGAAGATCATGTAGAAGTTGGGGCGCATGTTGTCCCACTTGATGGCCCGCAGGCTGGTCACCTTCGCCTTGAAGCTGCGCCCCTCGATGGTAAAGCCCAGGGTGTCGCCGAGGGCGATGTCGAGCCGCTTGGCCAGATCCTTGTCTACCGATACCTGGCCGGGGCCGTCCAGCCAGCGTCCTGCGGTCAGGGTATTGTCCGGCGGCAGGGTGGCGGTGGTAGTGAAGTTGAGCTCGCGATTGACCCCCTCGCGGCCATCTTCATCCGTGTCGCGCACCGCCTCGCTGGCGATGCTGACCAGCCGGCCACGCACCATGGGGTAGAAGTCCGAAGTCACGGCCCCCGCCTGGCGCAGATCGGCCAGGATCCCCTCCCGCTCCCCGTCTGCCACGTTGACCAGGAAACGGTTGGGGGCATCCGCCGGCAGCCGGGACGAAAACTCGCCGAGCAGGTCGACCCGCGCCGCCCACAACAGACCGAACAGCATGAGTGCCAGCGCAAAGCCCGCCAGCTGGAACAGACCGCTGCCCCGCTCGCGGGAGAGGTGGCTGATGGCCAGCCGCAGCGCGTGAGGGCCCTGTACCCGGCGACCCAGTCGCAGCAACAAGGAGGCGATCACTGCCAGCAGCCCCATCAGCAGACCCATGCCGCCGATCAGCCCCAACGCCAGGGTCGCATCGGCGGTGAAGCCCCACACCAGCCCAAACAGGCCGAGCAGCGCCACCGGCAGCGCCAGCCAGGGCGGGATCCCCGCCTCCAGCTCGCGGCGCAGCACCCGCAGCGGCGGCACCTTGAGCAGGCGCAGGAAGGGCACGAAGGCCAGCAGCAGGGTGATGAAGAAGGCCACTGCCAGCCCCAGCGCAAAGGGGCGCCACGACGGCGGCGGCAGATCGGCCGGCAGCAGGTTGCCCAGCAGATGCAGGGTCAGCCACTGCATGGCGCTGCCCGCCACCAGACCGAGCAGGGCGCCGACCAGGGTCAGCGACAGCAGCAGGGTGCCCATCAGTTGCCAAAGCGTGCGCCGCGACGCGCCGAGCGTCTTGAGCAGCGCCACCATGTTGGTCTGGCGCTCGGCGAAGTGACGGACCGCGATGCCCATGGCCAGCGCTCCCAGCAGCACCCCGGCCAGGGAGGCGAGCCGGAAGAAGCGTTCGGCATTGGCCAGCGAGCGGCCTACCTGAGAGCCCTGGTCATCCGGCTTGATCAGCTTCTGCCCCGCCTTGAGCCTGGGTTTGAGCCAGCGTTCATACTCGGCCACCTGCTCGCGGGTGCCCTTGAACAGGTAGCGCCACTGCTGGCGGCTGCCCGGCAGCAGGGCGCCGGTCGCCTCCACATCGGCGCTGTGGATCAACGCCCTCGGCGCCAGCAGGAAGGGACTGAAGCCCTGATCCGGCTCCTGACCCAGCACTCCCGCCACCTTGAGCACCGTATTGCCTACTTCCAGCTCATCCCCCGGCTTGGCCGCCAGCAGCTGCATCACCCGGGCGGAGAGCCAGATCTCGCCGGGTGCCGGTGCCCGCTGGGGGGTCAACTCCAGTTTGCCGTAGAAGGGGAAATCCTCAGGCACGGCGCGGATAGAGGCCAGCTGCAGGGCATCCCCATGAAACAGCATGCTGTTGAAGCTGACCGTGGTCTGCACCGCCAGACCCGTTTTGACCGCCTGTTCGAGCCAGCCGGCCGGCGCCGGCGTGGCCGAACGCAGCGCCCGGTCGGCACCGATAAAGTCCCGCCCCGAGGCTTTGAGCCCGGCATCCAGCCGATCCGCCACCAGGGCCACGCTCAGCACACAGGCCACGCTCAGCGCCAGCGCCAGCACGAACCAGCGCAGTTCGCCGTTGAATCCTTCGCGCCGCAACAGGCGCAATCCCAGTCGCCACTGACTCATCACAGCTCCCTGACTCTTGCTGCAGAGGCGTCTTCGGATGCTGACACAGCCGCCTCCAGTTGCCCCGCCGTCATCACCAGCTGCCGCTGGCAACGCCGGGCCAGGTCGTGATCATGGGTCACCACCACGAGCGTGGTGCCGTGCTCGCGGTTGAGCTCGAACAGCAGTTCGATCACCCGCTCCCCGGTCTTGCTGTCGAGGTTGCCGGTGGGCTCATCGGCCAGCAGCAGGCTGGGCCTCGTCATGAAGGCGCGGGCGATGGCCACCCGCTGCTGCTCGCCGCCGGAGAGACGCGGCGGCAGATGGTGCAGCCGTTCATTGAGGCCGACCGCCGCCAGCAACTCGCGAGCCCGCGGCTCGCAGCGGGTCTCGCCGCGCAGCTCGGCGGGCAGCATGACGTTCTCCAGCGCGCTCAGGGTGGGCAGCAGCAGGAAGGACTGGAAGATGAACCCCACCTGCTCGGCCCGCAGCCTGGCACGCCCCTCCTCGTCCAGTTGAAGCAGCGACTGGCCGAGGATCTCGATATCCCCCTGGCTAGGCAGATCCAGCCCGGCCAGCAGCCCCAGCAGGGTGGACTTGCCGGAGCCGGAGGCACCGACCAGCGCCACCGTTTCGCCGCTATTGACTTGCAGGTTGATCCCTTCAAGGATGGTGAGGCTTTCCTGGCCCAGGCGCACTGTCTTGCCCAGGCCCTTGACGTTGATAATGGGAGTTGAATTCATGACGCGTTTCCTGTTTGCCTTGTGCTGCCTGGTGTCATCGGTGCAGGCCCAGACCCTGCTGGTGCTGGGCGACAGCCTGAGTGCGGGTTATCAGATGCCGGCGGAGCAGAGCTGGCCTGCCCTGCTCAATCAGAAATGGCAGCAGCAGGGGGGTAAACATCAGCTTATCAATGCCAGCATCAGTGGTGAAACTACGCAAGGGGCGCTGGCCAGATTACCCGCCCTGCTCAAGGAACATCAACCGGACTGGGTGCTGATCGAACTGGGTGGCAACGATGGGCTACGCGGGTTCGCCCCCGCCATCACCCGGGACAACCTGGCCAAGATGGTGGCCCTGACCAAGGCGCAGCAGATCAACACCGTATTGACCCAGATCCAGCTGCCCCGCAACTACGGCGCCCGCTACCTGCGCCAGTTCGAGCAGATCTTCCCGGAACTGGCCAGCGCCAACCAGCTGCCGCTGATGCCCTTCTTCATGGATGATATTGCGCTGCGCCCTGAACTCATGATGAACGATGGCATCCACCCCACCGCCGCCGCCCAGCCGCAGATCCGCGACCGGGTGGCCAGCTTCATCGAGCCGCTGCTGACCCAATGAGTCTGCCATGGCGCCTCGTCCGCCATCCGGGTCTAACGGCCCAATAAAAAATCCCGCCTTGGCGGGATTTTTTATTGCTCCTGAATCAGCGCTCCAGGATCTGACGCAGCCGCTCCTGAGCCACGCCAACCAGCAAGTCTGGCTGGAACTTGGAGATGAAGCGATCGCAGCCCACCTTCTTGACCATGGCCTCGTTGAAGTTGCCGCTCAAAGAGGTGTTGAGGGTGATGAAGAGATCGGACATGCGGGCATCGCTGCGAATTTCGTGGGTCAGCCGGTAGCCGTCCATCTCCGGCATCTCGGCATCGGTGATCATCAGCAGGATCTCGTCGGTCACCTTCTTGCCCGCATCGCACCACCCCTTGAGCAGATTGAGCGCCTGCAGCCCATCCTGGCATTCGATCACCTCCAGCCCCAGCTGGCCCAGGGTCTCGCGCACCAGGTTGCGGGCCGTGCTGGAGTCGTCGACGATGAGCACCTTGCGGCCATGCATTTCCGGCAGAATATCCCGATCCAGCACCTCTTCCGAGATGCGGATGTCGTAGGTGATGATCTCGGCCAGCACCTTCTCCACGTCGATGATCTCGACGATCTGGTCGACACCGTCCTCCGGAATGCGGGTGATGGCGGTCAGGTAGTTCGCCCGCCCGGCCGAACGCGGTGGCGGCAGTATGTCCTTCCAGGTCATGTTGACGATGTTGGCCACCTGGCCGACCAGAAAGCCCTGAATGGTGCGGTTGTACTCGGTGATGATGAGGTTGGATTCGGCATCGATGGGCATGGGGCGCATGCCGATGGCACTGCGCAGATTGATC
Organism: Aeromonas sp. s5; assembly: GCF_040907865.1. Lineage (NCBI taxonomy): Bacteria > Pseudomonadati > Pseudomonadota > Gammaproteobacteria > Aeromonadales > Aeromonadaceae > Aeromonas > Aeromonas sp. s5. The sequence continues at coordinate 6,665 of NZ_JBFOCO010000020.1, read as the reverse complement.
ACCGGAATGGAGGTGCCACGGATGTTGGCCACCCCGCTGATGTTGTGGTGTGCACCGGGCATCTTGTTGAGGTGAGGCAGCTTGACTACTTCCCGTACTTTGAACACGTTGATCGCAAACAGCTGCTGGGATCCCAAACGGAACATCAACAGCTCCAGGCGGTTCTCCCCTACCAACTGGGTACGCTGATCCACCGAATCCAATATGCTCGCCATATAAAGCCCTTACGTCCGTTGCCCGAGTCTCGCCATAGTATAGAAGGGTCAGAATCCCAACACGACCCGTATTCTTATCCTATGTCGGCCAGATGATGGCTGAACTTGATTAAAAAAAGCGAGACTCCGCTCGCGCCCATGCTCTCTTCAAACCTGTCAGTAGTCATTCACGAAAATACCCGCACCTGGCGCACGATTACTCCCTTTGGGGATAAGCTGAAAGCCAGCCCGGTATCGCCATCCATAAAAAAAGCGGCAGATTGCTCTGCCGCTTTTTGCCTGGGGTCGACCGGATTACTTGTCGATATCCAGCATGTTGTTGTTGAGCATGTAGTCGATCACCTGAGACGAGGTGGCCGCCGCACTGCCGGTGAGGCTGTCGAACGTGTGGTTCATCAGCACTATCTCCTGGGTCACGGGGGCAGCGCTGCTCTCCTTGACCTGCAGATGCACCCCTTCGCTATCCTGGAAGACCGAGAGCAGGCTCTTCAGATCGTTCTGGTTGCGAGAACCGTCGTGATCCAGCAGGTCGCTCAGATCCAGCTTGTCACCCTCCGCCTTGGAGAAGTCGACCACGTAGTCCTTGGCCACGCTGCCCGCAGCTGTATCGCCCTGCAGCCAGGTGAAGGTATCGGCACCGCCATCCCCCTTGAGGATGTCATTGCCAAGCCCGCCGACCAGGATGTCATTGCCCAGACCACCGCTCAGGGTATCGTCGCCGATGCCGCCAAACAGGGTGTCGTTGCCGCTGCCACCGTACAGGGTATCGTTGCCGCTCTCGCCATACAGGGTGTCGTTGCCGGCACCACCGAACAGGATGTCGTTGCCAGCCCCGCCGAACAGGAAGTCATCGCCCCCCTGACCAAACAGGATGTCGTTGCCATCGCCGCCGATCAGCACGTCCGCCTTGTCGTTGCTGGAGGACTGATCAAACTCGCTGGCATGGTCCGTGATGTAGTCATGGACCTGGGCATCGGTCACCGAGCCTGCGCTCAGCTTGCCGGCCACATACTGCTTGATGGCCGCGTAGCCTTCACCGTTGATACCGGCAAAGTGGATGGCATCACCGAACAGGATGTCGTCACCGGCACCGCCGTCGATCCGGTCGCTGCCCGGCAGGTTGTTCACCGAGGTACCCAGAATGGCGTTAGCCAGGTCGTTGGCGTTGACACCGGTCATGATGACACCGTCAGAGTCGTATGACTTGAGATCGTTGTAGGAGATGTTGGCTCCCAGCCCGATCGCTTCTACCGTAACCCCCATCCCAGTAAGCAGCCCAAAACCTGCTACCGAGTTATTGATGGTTGAGCTGGAGGTAGTGCTGCCATCACCATCCAGTGTTGAGTAGGTATATCCCCCCCTGCCATCCGGACGCATAAAACCGATCGGGTTGTTGTATCTACCATCGGCATACACTCGGCCCGCGCTGTCGATGATGGTGTAACCATTGGAGCTATACACCCGGCCCGGAATATAGGTGCCACCAAGCAGACTGTTGAGATAGACGTCATAGCTGCTGCCTGAGAAATTCAATACTCTCGGGTTGGAGCCTTCGCTACCGAGGTAATAAGTCGGCTGACCATCGGTAATGAAGTAGGTCAGGTTCTTGGCATTACTGTTACTTTGAGCCGTAGAACTACTGAACCAGTTGGCAACCGTCTTGAACACATCTTCATAATTGGTCCCCCCCCCGCTACTCATCGAGTCAATGACAGACTGCAGCTGACTCAAGGCATTGCTGTCCTTCAGGTTCACACTAATACTGGCGTTCGACAGGGCATCAAAGTCAACCAGCATGATGTTGACTGTACCAGCCCCCTCGCTGCCTGCGCTCGCCTTGAGGCTGGAGAAAATCTGCGCCAGCTGACTCTTGATGGTGTTCATGGCACTGGTGCCGATACTGCCCGAGCTGTCGACCATAAAGGCGATGTTGTAGTTCTGGCCCGGCAGCACCACGCTGCCATCCAGATCCCCGACCACGATATTGTGTTCGCTGCCGTAGGTACGGTTCTGATCGCCCGGCTCCCCTTCGGTAGAGAGGAAGTAGCTCATGCGGATCGAATCCTGATCCGATGCGCTGCTGGTCTGATCGGTCGCCACTTCCTTGGCGATGGCTTCGACCTTGAGGTCGAACTGGCCGGCACTGCTGCCCGGCACCCGCAGGGTCAGACCGGTCAGTTTGACGTCCAGCGCGCTCTGGTTCCACAGACCGGTCAGCGTCAGCTTGCCATCGGCCCCCACAGTGCCAAGCACGGTGGAGCCCTGATACAGCGTCGACCCCGTCGGCATGCCGGTCAGCACCAGGCTGTCGAACTGCTCGCTGCCATCCCGGTCGGTCAGGGAGGCGCTGATCTCGAGCGGATAATCCACCACGCTGGGCGGTACCGCCGTCAGGGTGCCGTCGGTCTGGTTGAACTGGTAGATGCCGTCATCAAACTGCACCAGCTCGATGTCGTAGAGCGACTTGCTGATGGTGACGCCGTTCTCCTTGACCAGGAAGTTGAAACCGCCGTCACTTCTGCGCTCGATGACATAGTTGGCGCGCGACCCCATCAGCACGGCCAGGTCGGTCCCGGCGCCGCCATACAGGGTGTCGCCACCCAGCCCGGCCACCAGAATGTCGTTGCCGGTACCGCCGTCGAGGGTGTCACCTGAGGTGGAGTTGCCACCAACCAGCACATCATTGCCTGCACCGCCGACGAAGTAATCTCCGCCGCCCTTGACGCTGACGATGTAGTCGTTGCCGCTGGTACCCACCACGCTGTCTTGAGTGGTGGTGCTGTCGGTAAAGCTGCTGGTGATGCCAAAGCTGCCCTTGTTGAAGTTGCCGCTCTGGAACGCCCCGGTGGAGATGCCGGACGACGGGTACTGGCTATAGAGCGGTACACCGTTGCCGGTCAGGCTGATGTCGACCACCGGCTTGTCCGCCACCGCCGCTATATCGATCACCAGCTTGCCGCTGTTGCTCAGGTTGGCGCCGTCGCTGATCTGGTAACCAAAGCTGGCGTAGTCGCCCTGCAGGTTGCCGGTCACGACGCCATTGCCGTTGCTGGCATTGGTGCTCGACTCGTTGAGGCCCGGCACGAAGCGCAGGTGACCGCTGTCGATATCGGCGTAGGAGACAAGATCCCCCACCTTCACCGCAATCCACTGGCCGGCTGCGTTCAGGTACTCCAGCTTGCCGTTCAGCGGCAGGGTATTGATCTGCACGCTCAGGTCGGAGGCTGCCTGATCATCGCTGGCACCAAACTGGGCCCACTTCAGCACCAGCGGCGTATCTTCCTTGCCGGCACTGTAACCACCAGTGGTCACCGGCGCACGATCGTTGTCGATGATGGTACCGGTGCCGTTCTGGCCGCCAACGGTCACGGTCAGGGTTTCATTCGCCTCGACCAGACGATCGTCCACTGTCGGGATGGTCACAGTAAAGCCCGACACCCCGGCCGGCACCGTGATCTTGCCGGTAGTGCTGTTGTAGGTCACCCCGTTGCTGAACTGGGCGGTGCCCCAATCAAGGCTGGAGGCCGGATTGGCGCCGCTGCCCTTGATGTTGAAGTCATACTGGGTCGCTTCCTGGGTCGCATCCGACAGCGTTACCGTGTGCAGCAGGTTGCCACCCTCGGTCGCGCTCTCGCTGGAGACCGACTGCACGATGGGCGTAAACAGCGGTTTGGTTGCGAAAGAGCCCAGGCTGTAGTCGCCGTCGCCATCCACCACCTTGACCTGGAAGTCGATGTCGCCATCGCCCAGCGGCTTGGACATGTTCTGATACTGGAAGAACTCCCACTTGCCGGTGGCCGGGGTAAATTCCAGACGGAACACCAGGGTGCCATCGCTGGCCGTGCCGATCAGGGTATTGGCCGATTCCATCGAGGTGGTGATCAGTTTGCCGGTCGCCGTGGTCAGCCCGGTCTCGGTAGAACCGACCAGCTGCATGTAGCCCTTGCCGTCGGCGCCCCACTGCGGGGTAACCGTACCGGAACCGTAGGCGATGGCCGGTGCCGTGGTCGCCCCGAGGAACTCGATGCTCTTCACGGTGAAGTCGCTGTTGTCTGCGTAGAGGCCGTTACCATTGTTGGTGGCCTTGATGACCATGGTATCGAAGCCACCCTGCTGCACCTGGAAGTTGCCGGCATAGTCGCCACCCGCCGCGTTGGAGCTGAAGGTCTGGGTACCGATCAGCACGCCGCCGCGGTAGAACTCGACCACCCCGCTCTCCAGCTCGCCACCGAACATCTGGCTGAACTTGATGTTGGCGCCATAGGCCACCTTGCCCGCATCCAGCTTGATGATCAGCTGCTCGGATGCCGAAGTGCCGTCTGCGAAGTGGCGGAAGTCCACCTCGTTGGCGAGGTTGTGGTTCGGTGAACCAACGCTGGAAACCCCCAGGCCGGCGCTGGAACCGTTGACATTGGCCGTCGTCAGGGCCGAGTTGGTCGACGAGGTAAAGCCCAGCGCCGTGATGCTGAAGCCGCTCACATTCAGGGTCGTCTGGTTGCTGCCACTGTATTTGGTCAGATCAAACAGGCCGGTCAGAGTATCCGGGATGTTGGTCTTGATGACAGAGACGGCCGCCATGTCGCCAGCCACCGGTGAGTCGTCCTCGACCGAAATGGGCAGGCTGCCGGTGGTGGTGGTCTTGCCATCCGATACGGTCACACCGATCTGGAAGTTGAGTACGTCTTCACTGCCCTTGACCGGATGATCCAGCGGGGCCTTGAGCGTCACGTCGTAGCTCCAGTCGCCCTTGCCGTTGCCGGCAGGTGCGGTCAGCTTCACATCCATGACCGCCTTGTAATCGGCGCCGCCCGGAGTGCCGGTATAACCGGTCAACACCTTGGTAGCGGCATTCCAGCTCCACTGCACCGCGGCACCGCCAGCCGTCAGGCCAGCCGGCCCGTTCAGGCTGATGGTGAGGGTATCCTGGCTGTCAACATCGCCGACCGTGATCTTGCCGCTGGCGGCCACGCTGTCGGTGGTATCGCTGCTGCCTGCCGTGTCGGCAATGCCGCCGGCCAGCCCCTCTTCGGAGACCACGGCCCCCTTGTCGATACTCAGGGTCGGTGCGTCGTTGGTGCCGGTGATGGTGACCGAGGCGGTATGGCTGGTGCCATCCACGGACTCGACCACAAAGGTCTCGACCTTGGTCTCGCCCTCGCCCAGGTACTGCACCTTGCTGTTGTCAACGTTGTAGTTCCAGGTACCGCCTTCGGTGATGGTCAGGCTGCCCAGTGCACCGGCACTCGGGGTGCCGTTGCCGGCCACGAACTTGGCCTGACCCTGGTCTGCATCGCTGATGGTCAGCACGCCGCTGTCGCTCAGCTTGCCGCCGACCACGTTCAGATCTTCGGTCACTGCACCCAGGTCATCCCCCGCAACCACAGCGCTGTCGTTGACGCCAGTGATGGTGATGGTGACGGTGTGGGTGGTGCCATCCACGGACTCGACCACAAAGGTCTCGACCTTGGTCTCGCCTTCACCCAGGTACTGCACCTTGCTGTTGTCGACGTTGTAGGTCCAGGCGCCGGTCTCGGTGATGGTCAGGCTGCCCAGCGCGCCAGTGCTGGCCACGCCGTTGCCGGCCACAAACTTGGCTTCGTCGGCGCCGTCCACGTCGGTCACGGTCAGGGTGCCGGTCTCGGTCAGGGTCGGGTTGCTCTCGTCTTCCACCACGTTGCCGGAGTCAGTGCCACCAATGACGGCAGCGTCGTTCACGCCGGTGATGGTGATGGTGACGGTATGGGTAGTGCCATCGACAGACTCGACCACAAAGGTCTCGACCTTGGTCTCGCCTTCACCCAGGTACTGCACCTTGCTGTTGTCGACGTTGTAGGTCCAGGCGCCGCCTTCGGTGATGGTCAGGCTGCCCAGCGCGCCAGTGCTGGCCACGCCGTTGCCGGCCACAAACTTGGCCTCGTCGGCGCCGTCCACATCGGTCACGGTCAGGGTACCGGTCTCGGTCAGGGTCGGGTTGGTCTCGTCTTCCACCACGTTGCCGCTGTCGACACCACCAATGACGGCGCTGTCGTTCACGCCGGTGATGGTGATGGTGACGGTGTGGGTAGTGCCATCCACGGACTCGACCACAAAGGTCTCGACCTTGGTCTCACCCTCGCCCAGGTACTGCACCTTGCTGTTGTCGACGTTGTAGGTCCAGGCGCCGCCTTCGGTGATGGAGAGGCTGCCCAGTGCGCCCGCGCTCGGAGTGCCGTTGCCGGCCACAAACTTGGCTTCGTCCGCCCCGTCCACGTCGGTCACGCTCAGGGTGCCGCTCTCGGTCAGGGTCGGGTTGGTCTCGTCTTCCACCACGTTGCCGCTGTCGACACCACCAATGACGGCGCTGTCGTTTACACCAGTGATGGTGATGGTCACGGTATGGGTAGTGCCATCGACAGACTCGACCACAAAGGTCTCGACCTTGGTCTCGCCTTCGCCCAGGTACTGCACCTT
>NZ_JBFOCO010000002.1:0-142891 GCF_040907865.1 Aeromonas sp. s5 | reverse complement strand
AGCGCCGATGGTAGTGTGGCATTCGCCATGCGAGAGTAGGACACTGCCAGGCACCCAATTGAAGAAGCCCGCTCATCTGAGCGGGCTTTTTTATTACCTGACATTCAGCGATTTCTCCCCTAAGTGCGGTTCAGTTGTTCGATCTGCAACCACTTTACTCACATTGCTTCTTGTGCGGTTTGCCCATTACGGGGCTGATATTTGTCCATCAATTCAATTGTTGAGCAGAAAAAGCATGGAATGTGATGCCTCTACCTTTCTTGCGATGCCCGCTCTGCTTTAATTCGTCAGCCCACGTTCGATGGGCCAAGGAATCCACAATAATCTGAGGAATGGACATATGTTCAAAAGAACAGTAACGATGATGCTGGCGGCGGGAACCCTGGTATTAGGCGGTTGCGCATCCAATGGCGGTGCAGAGCAGGCGGCGGACAACAGCGATTTCGGTGGCAAGTCCATCTACCTGCGCGGGGAGATGAACGACTGGATGGCAACCGACGCGAGCAAGGTGGTCAAGGTGGCCGACAAGCTCTACATGGCCAAGGGAACGCTCAAGAAAGAGTGGGCTCCTTACAAGTTCAAGTTTGCCGACTCCGGCTGGAGCTGCGGCACCAACTTCGGCTACAAGAGCCCAAGCGATGGTGTTGCCGTGCTGGGCGGCGAAGCCGTACCGGTCAATCCCTGCTCCAAGTATGAGGACATGAAGTTCTCACCGGATGTGGATGGTGTCTATGAGTTCTATCTGAATATGGCTGGTGACACCCCGACCGTATACGTCAAGAAGCCCTGATCAGCGACGGGAAGCAAGCTTCCCGGGCAATTAAATGACGCGATGTAATGCCCCGGACCAGTACCCTGCTGGCCGGGGCATTTGCTTGTGGCAGGCATGACCAGAAAGTGCAAATAATTACTATATATTGTGATTTTATCTTCTCTGTTGGCTATATGTAGTAATGGCTGTTACTGTCATGAGGTCGCGGCATATCCAGGAGGTTGATTGAACATGGCTAAATCACATCCGGTGCGAGAGAGTGAGAGCGGCTCTCGTCATATACCTCTGCAGGAGACATCCCTCGAGATCTGGGACAGCAAGTACCGGCTCAAGAGCAAGGACGGCACTCCCATCGATGGTGCCATCGATGACACTTACCAGCGGGTTGCCCGTGCTCTCGCCGCGCAGGAGCATGACTCTGATGCCTGGTATGAGCCCTTCCTGTGGGCCCTGCGCAATGGTGCCATTCCTGCTGGTCGCATCATTTCCAATGCCGGCGCATTCGAGCACAAGCCTGCTACCTCCACCATCAACTGCACCGTGTCCGGCACCATCGAGGATTCGATGGACGATATCCTCGGCAAGGTGCACGAGGCGGGGCTGACCCTGAAGGCCGGTTGCGGCATCGGCTATGACTTCTCGACCCTGCGCCCGCGCGGGGCTTTCGTCTCCGGCGCCGGGGCCCATACTTCTGGCCCGCTCTCCTTCATGGATATCTACGACAAGATGTGTTTCACCATCTCGTCGGCGGGAGGTCGTCGTGGCGCCCAGATGGGCACCATGGATATCCGTCACCCCGATGTGCTCGAGTTTATCCAGGCCAAGCGGGAGGATGGCCGCCTGCGCCAGTTCAATCTCTCCCTGCTCATCACCGAAGAGTTCGTCAAGGCGGTGAAAGAGGATGCCCCCTGGCAGCTTATCTTCCCCTACACCGCCAGGGAGGTGGGGCAGGATGGTATTGCGCTGGATGATCCCGCCCAGGTGGTCTGGGCCGACTGGCCCAACAAGGAGGGGGTTGTCGTCAACGCCTTGGGACAGGTCGCCTGCAAGGTCTACAAGACCCTGCCGGCCCGCAGGTTGTGGAACGTCATCATGACCTCCACCTACGACTATGCGGAGCCCGGTTTCATCCTGATCGACAAGGTCAACGAGATGAACAACAACTGGTTCTGCGAGGAGATACGGGCAACCAACCCCTGTGGCGAGCAACCGCTGCCTCCCTATGGGGCTTGCCTGCTGGGCTCCATCAACCTGACCCGCTTCGTGCGCGATCCTTTCACCGAACAGGCCGCCTTTGACTGGCCCGCATTTCGCAAGGTGGTGGCCATTTTCACCCGCATGCTGGACAACGTGGTGGAGATCAACCAGCTGCCGCTGGCCAAGCAGCGCGAGGAGATCATCAGCAAACGCCGTCATGGCATGGGCTTTCTCGGCCTCGGCTCGGCCCTCACCATGCTGCGGATAAAATATGGCTCTGCTGCCGCAATCGCTTTTACCGAACAGGTATCCCAGGAGCTGGCCATGACCGGCTGGCGCGAGTCCCTGGCCTTGGCGAAGGAGAAGGGCCCGGCCCCCATCATGGAGCAGGAGTTCGAAGTGACCGGCAAGCTGCTGCGACTGCGCCCCGAGATGGCGGCAGACGGCATCAAGCCGGGCGACAAGGTAAAGGGCAAGGTGCTGCACGCGCGCTACAGCCGCTATATGCAGCAGGTAGCCGAGGTGGATCCCGCCCTGGTTGCCGAGCTGGCCGAAGTGGGGGGGCGTTTCACCCACCACAGCAGCATAGCGCCGACTGGCACTATCTCGCTCTCGCTCGCCAACAACGCCAGCAACGGTATCGAACCGAGCTTTGCCCACCACTACAGCCGCAACGTCATCAAGCCGGGCAAGAAGAGCAAGGAGAGCGTGGATGTCTACTCCTACGAGTTGCTTGCCTACCGCGAGCTGGTGAATCCGGCGGCCATGCCCTATGCCGAGGATGAGGCGACCCGGCTGCCGGACTACTTCATCACCGCCGACGACATCACGCCGGCGCAGCATGTGGACATTCAGGCGGCAGCTCAGCGCTGGATTGATTCATCCATCTCCAAGACTGCCAACGTGCCGACCGACTTTCCGTTCGAACAGTTCAAGAACATCTACCTCTACGCCTCGGATTCGGGGCTCAAGGGCTGCACCACCTTCCGATTCAATCCGGCAGCCTTCCAGGGGGTGCTGGTGAAGGAGCAGGATCTGGAGAAAACTCTGTACGAGTTCACCCTGGAGGATGGCTCGGTCGTCACGGCGAAAGGGAATGAGGAGATCGAATACGATGGCGAGCTGCATACCGCCGCCAACCTCTACGACGCCTTGAAAGAAGGCTATTACGGCAAATTTTGAGGACGAGTTCATGGTCAAGAAGATCGACGAGAAAATCGTCGCCTACCAGGTGAAAACCCGGGACGAGCCACAAGCAGAGCCGGCCCAGCAGGATGTCGTGGTACAGATGCACGAGACAGTGCTGCGGCCGGAGCGGCTGATGGGCACCACCTACAAGCTGAAGACGCCGGAGCATGTCTCCGAACATTCGCTGTTCATCACCATCAACGACATAGTGCTCAATGAGGGGACGGTGCACGAGACCCGCCGGCCATTCGAGATCTTCATCAACTCCAAGAGCCTGGAACACTACCAGTGGATAGTGGCGCTGACCCGCATCATCTCGGCGGTGTTTCGCAAGGGGGGTGATGTCACCTTTCTGGTGGAGGAGTTGCGCTCCGTGTTCGATCCCAAGGGCGGCTACTGGAACAAGGGCAAGTACGTACCGTCCCTTATCGCCGAAATTGGCAACGTGATCGAGACCCACCTCACCGAGATCGGCATGCTCAAGGTGGCCGGGCTGGATGAGCAGCAGCAGGCGTTTCTGGCCGGCAAGCAGGCGGAGATCCAAGCCGCGCAAGAAGCCGACGAGCAGCAGGCTGGGAGTGGTTTTCCCCCCGGTGCGGCGCTCTGCTACAAGTGCCACAGCAAGGCGCTGGTGCAGAAAGATGGCTGCATGACCTGCCTTAACTGCGGCGACTCCAAGTGCAGTTGAACCCTTGAGGGCCAGTAAAGGCCAGCTGCTGTTTTTCTGCGCAAACACGCGGGGTGCCCAAGTGATTTGTTGCGTGATGGTAAAATCGGGCGTAGCGTTGGAGGTAATAAAACTGTCACGGCCGTGTGGTTTCAATGACATCTGAGATTCACACACGTGGCACCTTCAGTGCCAAGGAGGATGCTTATGGACAATACGGACCGAAAGCTGTTTATCCTGGATACCAACGTTCTGCTTCACGAACCCCTCGCCATCTACTCCTTCAAAGAGCACGACGTGCTCATCCCCATGACGGTGCTGGAAGAGCTAGACAACATCAAGGATCGCCACAAGGATGTCAGCCGTGATGCGCGCATCGCCATCCGGGCGCTGGAGGACGTGTTCCGCGACGCGACTCCCGAGCAGATAGTGCAGGGGGTGGCGCTGGCCGGCGAGGCGAGCGGTCACATCTCCATCTTCAGTGACCACCATCTGCCCCAGGATGCCGAGGTGTTCACCGACAAGGAGGCCGACAACCGCATCATCAACGCGGCCCTCTACCTGCAAAAGCATGAGCTGAAGCGGCAGGTGGTGCTGGTCACCAAAGATATCAACATGCGCCTCAAGGCCAAGGGGGCCGGGCTTGCCCACGTCGAGGATTATCGCAGCGACCAGTTGATCGATGACATCCGGCTGCTCGCCAAGGGCTTCCAGACGGTGCCAGGCAGCTTCTGGGAGCGGGTCGGCGAGTGTGACAGCGAGACCCATGGCCGCGATACCGTCCACGTCATCGATGCCAAGCTGCTGGAGGGGGTTCACGTCAACCAGTACCTGATCGATGAAGAGAACTTCTTCGCCGCCCGGGTACTCAGCCACGACAACCAGAAGATCCGCATCAAGGATCTGGGGCGCGAGCGACTGATGTCCCGCAAGGCGTGGGGGGTGCATCCGAAGAACGTCTATCAGGGGATGGCGCTCGATGCTCTGCTCGACCCGCACATCGATCTGGTGATCCTGACCGGCCCGGCGGGCTGCGGCAAGACACTGTTGGCCATGGCTGCCGCCCTGGAGCTGGTGATCGAGAAGGGGATCTACGAGAAGGTGATCGTCACTCGAAATACCCCGGAAATTGCCGAGAGCATCGGCTTCCTGCCCGGCACCGAAGAAGAGAAGATGATGCCCTGGCTGGCTGCGGTCACCGACACCCTGGAGGTGTTGCACAAGCAGGACGAGAACATGAGCGGGTCGCTGAGCTACATCATGGAGAAGGCCAACATCCAGTTCAAATCGGTCAACTTCATGCGCGGGCGCAGCATCCAGAACACCTTCGTGCTGCTGGATGAGTGCCAGAACCTGACCGCGTCCCAGATCAAGACCATCATCACCCGCTGCGGTGAGGGCACCAAGATCGTCTGCTCCGGCAACCTGGCCCAGATCGACTCCAACTACCTGAGCCCGGTGACCTCGGGCCTGACCTACATAGTCGAGCGTTTCAAGGACTTCGATGGCAGTGCCAACATTTTCCTGAACGGGGTGGTGCGCAGCAAGCTCGCCTCCTTCGCCGAGGAAAACCTCTGATCTGACTATCCATCCTCATATGAAAAGGGGAAGCCGACCGGCTTCCCCTTTTTTGATCCCGTTGCCGGTCACTGCTCCTTTGTGCGGCCAAGGTAGCGCAGCAGTCCGGGGTGGTCGCTGTTTTGCAGTATGTCGGGTTTGCCTTGCAGGGCGATGCGCCCCTCGTCGATGAACAATACCTGATCGGCGAAATCAGCAGGGCATCCTCCGGCCTGATAGTGGGAGACCATCAGCTTGTTAGCCATTCACTATGGCGCTAGAGCGCGGCCAAGGTAGCGCAGCAGGCCAGGGTGGTCGCTGTTGTGCAGGATATCCGGCGTACCCTGCAGGGCGATGCGCCCCTCGTCCACGAACAATACCTGGTCGGCGATGAGCTGGGCATCTTCCGGGTTGTGAGAGACCATCAGCACGGTAATGCCTTGCTCGCAGGCGAGCCGAGCAACTTCTGCCAGCATCTCCCGGCGCAGGGCCGGATCGAGCGCCGAGAAGGGCTCATCCAGCAGCAGCAGCGGCTTGCCGCGTACCAGGGCGCGGGCCAGCCCGACCCGTTGCTGCTGGCCACCGGAGAGCTGTTCCGGCAGGCGCGTGAGCATCTCGCCGAGGCCGACCCGGTTCGCGGCATCCTTCACCTGAGCCCGCTGGGCGGCGTTCAGGCGCAGGCCGGGGTGCAAGCCGATGGCGATATTGTCGAATACCGACAGGTGCAGGAACAGGTTGTGATCCTGAAACAGGGTAGTCACGGGCCGTGCGGCTGGGCCCAGCGGCAGCAGATCCTGATCGTCGAAGGTGAGGGTGCCGGATTCTACCGGTACGAAACCGGCGATCATGCCGAGCAGGGTCGACTTGCCTGCCCCGCTCGGACCGATCAGCGCGGTGATCTCCCCCTTGGGCAGGGTGGCGCTGAAGCTGACGCGCCAGTCCGGGTAGCTGGTCACCAGCGTATCAATGTGCAGCATGTTTTCCTCTCAAGGGGGGCGTTTGAGCGACCAGCACAGCCGCCGAGACGGTAGCGCCGGGTCTTTTGTCTCTCAATGGTCGGCATGCTTTCCTCCAAGCCCCCGCTCTACCAGCCAGAACAGGGAGAAGCAGAGGGTGAGCAGCAGCAGGGCGGTGGCGGCCGCCTCGGTCAGCCGGTAGCTGCCGAGCTGCTGATAGAGCAGCCAGGGCAGGGTGGTTAGCTCCTGGCTGCCGAACATGGCGATGGCGCCGAGATCCCCGAGCGACAAGATCATGGCCAGCGCCGCCGCCTGGCCCAGCGGGCGGCGTAGCAGGGGCCACTCAACCAGTCGCAGGCGATGCAGGCCGTGTACCCCCAGGCTGTCGGCCAGCCGGTCGTACTGGCGCACCACCAGCTGCATGGGGGCGGAGAGGGTACGCAGCACATAGGGCAGCGCCATCAGGGCGTTGACCAGCACCACCAGCCAGGGGCCGAGGGCAAAGACATCGGCAAATGGCATGCACAGGATGAAGAGGCCGGTGGAGAGCACCACCGCCGGGATCATCAGGATCACCGAGCCACTGGTCTCCCACAGGGTGGCGGCCCGCCGTTTGTGCTCCCGAACCCGCAGATGGCGGCTGGTGAGCAGCAGGGCGCTGCCGAGCAGGGTGGCCAGGCTGCCCGCCGCCAGCGCAATCAGCAGCGACTGGCCGCTGGCCAGCCACAACTTGCCTGAGGTCAGGGCATCCGGCAGGCCGGGATTGAGGCCGGCCACCACGATGGCCAGCAAGGGGGGCAGGAATACCGCCAGCCCGATGGCAAGGGCGAGGGCATCCACCAGGCCGCTGCCCGGCTGATGACGGTCCGGTCGCAGACAGGGGCGATGAGAGGTGATCCGGCTGGCAGGGCTGCTCTGCAGCTTGTGCTGCAGCATCAGCAGGGCGGCGGTCAGAATGAGCTGGACCAGCGCCAGTCCGCCGGCGGTGGCGAGATCGAAGTCAAAGCGCAGCGCCTGATAGACGGCCACCTCCAGGGTGGTGGACTTGGGGCCGCCCCCCAGCGCCAGCACGGTGGCGAAGCTGGTGAAGCAGAGCATGAAGATGAGGCTGGCCAGCCCTGGCAGCTGGGCCCGGATCAGCGGCCACTCCAGCAGCCGGAAGATATGGGAGGAACGCATGCCGAGCTGGCTGGCGAGGCGCCAGGAGGATTCGGGGATGCTCTCCAGGCTCTGCAGCAAGAGACGCGCGGCCAGCGGCATGTTGAAGAAGACGTGGGCCAGCAGGATGCCGAACAGGCCGTAGAGGTAGTTGCCGGGAGCGAGCCCGAACCCGTGCAGCAGTTGCGGCAACCAGCCCTGCTTGCCATGCACCGCGACGATGCCGAAGACGGCGATGATGACCGGCAGTACCAGCGAAAGGCCGAACAGCTTGATGAGCAGGGTGCGCCCCGGAAAGCGGCACCGCGCCAGGGCGCGGGCCACCGGAATGGCCAGTCCCAGGCTCAGCAGGGTGGAGAGCAGCGCCTGCCAGAGGCTGAAGCCCAGCACGTGGCGCAGGTAGGGATCGGCCAGCAGGGTGCGAGGGGCTAGCCCCCCGGCCTGCCACAACAGGGCCGCCAGCGGCCCCAGCGACAACAGCAGGATCAGGACTGTGGCGGCACTGCCCGGCAGCCACCAGAGCAGGCGTGCCCCTGGTTTCACGAAGAGACGGCTCACTGGGTAACGGCTTGCAGCCACTCGCGGATCCAGCCCTTGCGATTGGCGGCCACCTCGTCAGAGCTGAAGGCGAGCGGCTTAGCTACGGTGATCATCTGCTCGAAGCCCTTGGGCAGCGGTGTGTCGATCACCGGATACATCCAGTTGCCGGTCGCCATCTCGTTCTGGAAGGCGGGGCTTATCATGAACTGCAGGAACTGGTCAGCCAGCTTCTCCTGTTTGGCGCTCTTGAGCTTGGCAGCCACTTCCACCTGACGGTAGTGCCCCTCTGCAAACGCCGCGGCCTGATACTGGGGCTTGTGCTCGGCAATCAGGTGATAGGCGGGTGAGCTGGTGTAGGAGAGCACCATGTCCGCCTCGCCATCGAGGAACATGCCGTAGGCCTCTGACCACCCCTTGGTGACGGTGACCGTCTTTTTGGCCAGTTGCTCCCAGGCGGTGGGGGCCTGGTCACCGTAGACCGACTTCATCCACAGCATCAGCCCCTGGCCCGGGGTGGAGGTGCGGGGATCCTGATAGATGATCTTGAGGTCGGGTCGCGCCACCAGCTCCTTCAGGCTCTTGGGGGGCTGCTTGAGCTTCTCCTTGTCGTAGACGAAGGCGAAGTAGCCGTAGTCGTAGGGGACGAAGGTGTCATCCTGCCAGCCGCCGGGCACCTTGAGGCCATCCAGCTTGGTGGCGTGAGGGGCGAACAGACCGCTCTGCTTGGCTTCACTGACGAGGGCATCGTCCAGCCCCAGCACCAGATCGGCCTTGCTGTGTTTTCCCTCCAGTCGCAACCGGTTGAGGATGGCCACGCCATCTTCGAGCGGTACCAGATTGAGGGTGCAGCCGCACTCCTTCTCGAAGGCCTGTTTGATCTTGGGACCCGGGCCCCACTCGGCAGTGAAGGAGCTGTAGGTGTAGACGGTGAGGGTATCCGCCGCAAAGGCCTGAGCGGAGAGCAGGCCGGTGGCGACCAGCAGCAGGTTTTTCATGGGTGGCACTCCCTTTAGCAATGAGGTGCCAGCGGATGAGGGCGCAAAAACGAGCGCCATGCCTCAAATTCCTCCGCCAGCATTATCTGGATCAGGTTCACGGGTATAATCTCAGCGGTAGACCGCACCCCGTTTGAGAAACGCACCGCATTGTATTAACGTTCTTGGGGGGAGGCCAGCACAATTGTTTCTGCGGGCCAGCGAGACGGATCAGCTCAACAGAGGATGTTTGCGTGATCACCAGCACTAAGGAAAGACGCGCCTTCCAGCGCATGATAATCAATGCTCCCGTCACCATCTTCCAGCAGCAGCAGGTGCTGGAGGGGGTCTGCCGGGATCTCAGCGCCAACGGCATGGGCATCTCGGTGCCGGAGCACCAGCTCGATACGACCCAACCCATCCGGGTGAGCCTGGCCACCAACAACAACCTGTTGCCCCCCTTCGAGGCGCAGGCCCGCATCATCAGGGTGCTGGAAGAGGAGGACGGGCTCTTGCTGGCCATCGAGTTCCAGTCCCTCGCCTGAGCCATCCACCTCCTTGCCTCCATCGACCAGCCCTGCGCTGGTCGCTTTCATTGTGGCCTGTCCCCCCTCGTTTTCATGACGTCCACCACCTATTTGTCGGCGCGAACCGGCTGCACGCTGAGCTGCTTGCTGTCGATGAAGGTCTTGCTGGTCGGGGCCAGCTGACCCATCGCCAGCTGGGCCGGGCCGGTGGGTTCCATCAGCAGGTAGGTTTCCCCTTCCCAGCTCAAGGTGGCCTCGCCCGACTTGGCCGGCAGCG
The DNA here is from genome assembly GCF_040907865.1 of Aeromonas sp. s5. Classification (NCBI taxonomy): domain Bacteria; kingdom Pseudomonadati; phylum Pseudomonadota; class Gammaproteobacteria; order Aeromonadales; family Aeromonadaceae; genus Aeromonas; species Aeromonas sp. s5. The sequence goes on along the minus strand of NZ_JBFOCO010000002.1, from coordinate 133,078 downwards.
CCACTCCGAGCAGGGCGTGACCCGGTACGAACACCATGGCTTGTTTCAATTCGGGAAAGAGCTGGGCCAGCATGGCGGCCATCAGGGTTACCTTGCTGTCGCAGTCGCCCTGATTTTGCTCCAGTACCTGGCGCGGACTGAGAAAGCCCTTGCCCTGGCGCCCCGACTGGCTGTCGAGCAGTTGATAGGGGATGGCCTGAATGAAGTCGAGCATCTGGGCCGTGGTCTTCTGGCGCGCCTCGGTTTCCGTGCTGCCCTGCTGCTTGAGCTGTTCGGCCAGCGGCGCCAGTTCGCTGCGGCTCTCCAGTGCGATGCGCACGTGATCCTGCTTGATGGTGGCGGCACCGTCGGGGGCGGTGAACGGCTGAAAGTAGTGCAGCTTGAGCCACTCTGCCTCCTGCTTGTCGCGCTGCTGGGTGAGCCAGCTCATGGCTTTGGCGACCTGTTCGGGCTGACGGCCCTTGAGTCTGAGCTCCATCTCGGGGCGGGAGAGGGAGAACTGCACGGCGGGGAACTCGGCCACTCCCTGCTGCAGCAGGCTCTGCAGCACGTCCTCCTGCATGCGGGCCGACCGATAGGCGATGAGCGGCGGCAGCTTGCCTGCCTCCAGCCGATAGGTGAGTTGCTGCACCTTGCCGTCCTTGTCCTGCCAGCCGACGTTGAGCTGACCGCCACTGCTGTTGAAATAGGTCTGCCCGGCGCAGACCGGCAGCGCCAGCCAGAGGCCGCAGAGCAGGGGGAGGGCGAGTGTCATCTTCATCCAGGTGTCTCGTCGGGTATGCAGAAGTAGCGGGCCATGGCGTGCATCTAGGCCTGACAATAAAACAGGGAGCCAAGGCTCCCTGTTGATTCTACTCGTTTTTTGCAACTGGCTGATTAAATCCAGCTCGGCTGTTTCGCCTCGAAGGCGCTGATGGCGGCCTCGTGCTGCAGGGTCAGGCCGATGGCATCCAGCCCGTTGAGCAGGCAGTAGCGACGGAATTCATCGATCTCGAAGCCGAACGTGAGGCTACCTGTCCGCACGTGATTGGCTTCCAGATCTACTTCGATCTCGATGCCCGGCTGGGCGGCGACCAGCTGGAACAGGGCGTCGACCTCCTCCTCCTTCAGGCGCACCGGCACCATGCCGTTGTTGATGGCGTTGCCGTAGAAGATGTCTGCAAAGCTCGGGGCAATGATGGTCTTGAAGCCGTAGTCCGCCAGCGCCCAGGGGGCGTGCTCGCGGCTCGAACCGCAGCCGAAGTTCTCGCGGGCCAGCAGGATGCTGGCGCCGGCGAACTGCGGTTGGTTGAGCACGAACTCGGGGTTGGGCTGATCCCCCGCATCGTCCAGGAAGCGCCAGTCGTGGAACAGGTGCTTGCCAAAACCGATGCGATTGACCTTCTGCAGAAACTGCTTGGGAATGATGGCGTCGGTGTCGACGTTGGCGCTGTCGAGGGGGACGACGATCCCTTTGTGTTGTTTGAATCCTGTCATCTTGTTCTCCTCGTAATTACAACGCACGAATATCGGCGAAGTGGCCGGTGACGGCGGCGGCGGCGGCCATGGCCGGGCTCACCAGATGGGTGCGGCCGGCGCGGCCCTGACGCCCTTCGAAGTTGCGGTTGCTGGTGGAGGCGCAGCGCTCCCCCGGTTGCAGCCGGTCGTTGTTCATCGCCAAGCACATGGAGCAGCCGGGCAGACGCCACTCAAAGCCGGCTTCGATGAAGATCTTGTCGAGCCCCTCGGCTTCGGCCTGCGCCTTCACCTGCTCGGAGCCCGGCACCACCAGCGCCTGCACGCCTGCGGCGACCTTGCGACCGCGGGCGATGGCGGCAGCCGCGCGCAGATCCTCGATGCGGCTGTTGGTGCAGGAACCGATGAACACCTTGTCGATGGCGACGTCGGAGAGCTTCTGACCAGGCTGCAGGTCCATGTAGGCGAGCGCCTTGCGGGCGGATTGCTGCTCCATCAGATCGCTGAAGGATTCCGGCGCCGGAATGGGTTCATTGACGGCGATCACCTGACCCGGGTTGGTGCCCCAGGTCACTTGAGGGGCGATGTCGGCGGCGTCCAGCACCACTTCGGCATCGAATTTGGCATCGGCATCGCTCTTGAGGCTCTGCCAGTAGGCGATGGCCTGCTCCAGCGCCTCGCCCTTGGGTGCGAACTCCTTGCCACGGATATAGTCGATGGTGGTCTGGTCGGGGGCGATCATGCCGGCCTTGGCACCAAGCTCGATGGCCATGTTGCACACCGTCATGCGCCCTTCCATGGTGAGCCCTTCGATGGCCTCGCCAGCGAACTCCACCACATAGCCGGTACCGCCGGCGTGGCCGACCCGGCCTATGATGGCCAGCACCACGTCTTTCGCGCTGATACCTTCGGCCAGCTTGCCGTTGACCGAAATGCGCATGGTCTTGGCACGGCCCTGTTTCAGGGTCTGGGTGGCCATCACATGCTCCACCTCGGAGGTGCCGATGCCGAATGCGAGCGAGCCGAAGGCGCCGTGGGTGGCGGTGTGGGAATCACCGCAGACGATGGTGGTGCCGGGCAGGGTAATACCGAGCTCGGGACCCATCACGTGGACGATACCCTGGTACTTGTGGTTCAGGTCATAGAGGCGAACCCCGAACTCCTTGCAGTTATGGGCCAGCGTCTCCATCTGGATGCGGGCCATCTCGCCGGAGGCGGCGATGTCCTTGGTGGTGGTGGAGACGTTGTGATCCATGGTGGCCCAGGTCAGATCCGGGCGACGCAGCTGGCGGTTCATGGCGCGCAGGCCGTCGAATGCCTGCGGGCTGGTCACTTCATGCACCAGGTGGCGGTCGATGTAGATGAGGGGGGTTTCCCCTTCCACTTCCCGCACCACGTGGGCGTCGAACACTTTCTGATAGAGGGTCTTGGACATTGCTCTCTTCCTTGTTATTTGGTGGCGTCAGATGCGCGCGGCGATCTGGCTGCCCATGTCGGCGGTGCTTTGTACCGGGTGCTTGGCGCTCGCCTGATGCAGATCGGCGGTGAAGTAGCCTTCGGCCAGGGTCTGGGCCACGGCCTGCTCGATGGCCTGGGCGGCGGCTTCCTGGCCGAGGCTGTAGCGCAGCATCAGGGCGGCGGAGAGGATCTGGGCGATGGGGTTCGCGATCCCCTTGCCGGCGATGTCCGGGGCCGAGCCGCCGGCCGGCTCGAACAGACCGAAACCGGATTCATTCAGGCTGGCGGAGGGGAGCAGCCCCATGGAGCCGGTGATCATGGCGCACTCGTCGGAGAGGATGTCACCGAACAGGTTGGAGCAGAGCAGCACGTCGAACTGGGACGGATCCTTGATGAGCTGCATGGTGGCGTTGTCGATGTACATGTGATTCAGCGCCACGTCCGGATAGGACTTGGCGACTTCGGTCACCACCTCGCGCCACAGGATGGAGGAGGCGAGCACGTTGGCCTTGTCGATGGAGGTGACCTTGGCCTTGCGCACCCGGGCCGACTCGAACGCTATCTTGGCGATGCGCTCGATCTCGAAGCGGTGGTACACCTCGGTATCGAATGCCTTCTCGGTGGGGCCTTCCCCTTCACGCCCCTTGGGCTGGCCGAAGTAGATGCCACCGGTCAGCTCGCGCACGCAGGCGATGTCAAAACCGCGATCCGAGATGTCGGCCCGCAACGGCGAGAATTGCTCGAGGCCGGTGTAGATACGGGCCGGACGCAGGTTGCAGAACAGCTTGAAGTGGGCGCGCAGGGGCAGCAGTGCGCCGCGTTCCGGCTGATCGTTGGGGGGCAGATGCTCCCACTTGGGGCCGCCCACCGAGCCGAACAGCACGGCGTCGGCCGCTTCACAGCCGGCTATGGTGCTCTGGGGCAACGGGGTGCCGTGGTTGTCGATGGCGATGCCGCCCACGTCATGGCGCTCGTAGTCGAGGGTGAAGCCGAACCTGGCCTGCACCTTTTCCAGCACCTTGACGGCCTCTGCCATCACTTCCGGGCCAATGCCGTCACCCGGCAATACTGCGATCCGATAACTGCTCATACTCACACGCTCTCCGTATTGATCTTGTCTGTTTTTGCGACGTTGCGTTCCATCTGTTCGGCCACCTGATCGGCGCGCCAGATGCTGTTGATCACGTGGATCAACGCCTGGGCGGAAGACTCTATGATGTCGGTAGCCAGGCCCATGCCATGGAATTTGCGGCCCTTGTACTGTGCGACTATGTCGACCTGGCCGAGGGCGTTCTTGCCTTCCCCCTTGCCCTTGAGTTCGTACTTGTCGATGCTGATCTCGTAGCCGGTGATGCGGTTGATGCACTGGTAGACCGCGTCCACCGGGCCGTTGCCGGTGGCGGCTTCGCTGACGATCTCCTGGCCCACCTTCAATTTCACCGAGGCGGTGGCCATCACAGAGCTGCCGCTCTGCACGCCCAGGTACTCCAGCTTGAAGTGCTCCGGCTCTTCGTGGATCTGGCTGAAGAAGGCGAGCGCCTCCAGATCGTAATCGAACACCTGCCCCTTCTTGTCGGCCAGGGTGAGGAACTTGCCGTAGAGATCGTCGAGGTCGTAACTGCTCTCGGCGTAGCCCATGGACTCCATCCGGTGCTTGATGACGTGGCGGCCGGAGCGGGAGGTCATGTTGAGGTTGTTCTGGGTGAGGCCAATGCTCTCCGGGGTGATGATTTCGTAGGTGTTTTTCGCCTTGAGTACGCCATCCTGGTGGATGCCGGAGCTGTGGGAGAAGGCGTTGGCCCCGACGATGGCCTTGTTGGGCTGCACCGGCATGTTGCAGAGCTGGCTGACCAAGGCGCTGGTGCGGTGGATCTCGCTGTGACGGATATTGGTGTGTACCCCGAGCAGGTCGGCGCGGGTTTTCAGGATCATTGCCACCTCTTCCAGCGAGCAGTTGCCGGCCCGTTCGCCGATGCCGTTGATGGTGCACTCGATCTGGCGGGCCCCCATCTGCACGGCGCCGATGGAATTGGCCACCGAGAGCCCCAGATCGTCGTGGCAGTGCACCGAGATGATGGCCTGATCGATGTTGGGTACCCGGTTGAACAGGGTCTGGATGATGCCGGAGAACTCGGTCGGCACCGTGTAGCCCACGGTATCGGGAATATTGATGGTACGGGCGCCGGCCTTGATGGCGGCCTCCACCATGCGGCACAGGTTGTCTATCGGGGTGCGGCCCGCATCCTCGCAGGAGAACTCCACGTCGTCGGTATAGCGGCGGGCGTGTTTGATGGCGCTGACCCCCATCTCCAGCACGTCCTCGAAGCTCTTCTTCAGCTTGCTCTCGACGTGGATGGAGGAGGTGGAGATAAAGGTGTGGATGCGAAACGCTTCGGCGACCCGCAGGGCCTCGCCGGCGGCATCGATGTCCTTGGGCAGGGCGCGGGCGAGGGCACAGACCCGGCTCTGCTTGATGTGGCGGGCGATGGTCTGCACCGATTGAAAGTCGCCGGGGGAGGAGACCGGGAACCCCACCTCCATGACGTCGACACCGAGCCGCTCCAGCGCCTGGGCGATCTGCAGCTTCTCCTTGACCGTCAAGCTGGCCGCCAGGGCCTGCTCACCATCGCGCAGGGTGGTGTCGAATATGATGACCCGATCTGACATGTGACTTCCCTCTTCCTAAGTTCGGTGACGTGCATCCTGCGTTGGCATAAAAAAACCCGTGCAGGGTGCACGGGTTTTTGTAAATTCCGGCTATGCCTGAGCCCGGCTACAAGGATCCCGCGCGAGAGGTCGCGATTAGGGAGATTAGTAGTAGCGGAGCGGCAATACGCATGATGAATCAATCCTTGCAGTCGATAACGCTTTTACCAATATCGAGATTTTTATGCTGTGTCAACCGTACGCACCCGGTTCATTTCGCTGGTTTATTTAATCGGATTGTAAAGGAGTGCAAATTTACTTGTCCCATATTCGGCCCTTGCCCGATTATCTGGTCATTCCTGCTGTACTCGATCATCTGTACAATCAGATCGACTTGTCAGTTTCTGCTGAATTATCCGAGGTATTAAATGGAAAAACGTAGACCTGGTCGTCCGGTCGGACGTTCTGACATTCGTGACAAGTTGCTCTGTGCCGCTCGCGAGCGTTTTCTGAACACCCCCTACAGCAAGGTGACGACCCGCGAGATCGCCGAGCTGGCTGGCTCCAATCTGGCCATGATCCACTACTATTTCGGCAGCAAAGAGGGCCTCTACAAGGCGGTGCTGGGGGATGTGGCCGAGCCGCTCGACCAGGCCTGGCACGACGAGACCGGCAACCGCAGCCTCAACGATCTGCTCAATACCTACTACCAGGTGATGGCGCCCAACAGCGAGCTGACCTCCGCCATCTCCAGCGCATTATCGACCGAGAAGAGTCCGGGGCGGGATTTTGTGCTGAACCGCCTGCTGGAACGCCAGCTGCCCCAGTTCGATGCCTTGCTGGAGTCCATGAAGAACAACGGCGAGCTGGGTGACAACCTGGATCCCGAGATGCTGAAGATCTCCTTCCTCAGCATGATGTGGCAGCCCTTCGTGATGAAGGATCTCTACGAGCAGGTGTTCGGCCTGACCGTGGACGAGCACTTCATGGCTCGCCTGGCGGATCACAACTGCCGCCTGATGGAAAACGGCCTGCGCGGCACCCTGAACTGATCATTTGCCACGCTGGTAGCAAAAAGGGCCATTCGGCCCTTTTTTCATAAATCTGTTATTTGAACGTCAACCAAGTGTCACCCCGCCGCCCTAGTCTGCTTTGAGACGCTAGGGAAGGAGGGGTTATGAACAAGATCCAGCAATGGGACCTGCAGGTGTGCCGCATCTGCCTGCTCCACGCCTACAACCGGCCACAGGCCAGGATCAGCCGGCTCATCTCCCGTACCGGTGACGGCCCGCTCTACGCCGTGCTGGCGGCCCTGCTCTGGTGGCAGGGGGAAGCCGAGCGCGAACTGGTGAAGCTGGCACTGCTCGCCTTCGCCCTCGAGTTGCCGCTCTACTTGCTGCTCAAGAATGCCCTCAAACGCCAGCGCCCGGTGGGGCTGCCGGTCTTCATCACCCCCTCCGACCGCTACAGCCTGCCCTCGGGCCACACCGCCGCCGCCTTCCTGATGGCAACCGTACTGGCGGCCAGCTTCCCGCTCTGGGCGCCGCTGCTGTTCGTCTGGGCCGCGCTGGTGGGGGCGTCCCGTCTGCTGCTCGGGGTGCACTATCTGAGTGACCTGGTAGCCGGCGCCCTGCTCGGCGGTGGCTGCGCCCTGCTGGCGCTCATCTGGGGGCAGGGATGAAGATACTGTTCGGTGTGCAGGGGACCGGCAACGGCCACATCAGCCGCAGCCGTACCCTGGCGCGGGCCTTGCGGGCCCGTGGTCTCGAGGTGGACTATCTGTTCAGCGGCCGCCCTGCGGACGGCTACTTCGAGATGGCCGAATTCGGCGACTACCGCACCTTTCCCGGCATCACCTTCGTCAGCCATGAGGGGGCCATCTCGAACTGGCGCACCCTCAAGGGGCTCTCGCCCCTGCGCTTCTGGCGCGACATGCGAGCGCTCGATTGTCGTGACTACGACCTCGTCATCAGCGATTTCGAGCCTATCAGCGCCCATGCCGCTCGCCGCTGGGACAAGCCGAGCCTCACCATCAGCCATCAGGCGAGTTTCGACTGGCCCATTCCACGCTGGGGGGAGAGCGGCTTCAACCGCCAGCTGATGCGTCACTTCGCGCCGGTGCGCCAGTCGCTCGGGCTGCACTGGTTTCACTTCGGCCAGCCCCTGTTGCCGCCCATCATAGATCCCATCAGCCAGGGGCCCGACAACCAGCAGATCCTGGTCTATCTGCCGTTCGAGCAGACCGAGGCGATCGCGGCCCTGTTGTCGCGCTTCAACCAGCAACGCTTCGTCTGCTTTCATCCGGCCATTCGCAGTGCCAGCCAGTGGCGCAACATCCGCTTCGAGCCACAGGCCCGTGAGGCGTTCAAGCAGGTGCTGGCCGGCTGTCGCGGGGTCATCACCAACGGTGGTTTCGAGCTCGCCTCGGAGGCGCTCTCCCTTGGCAAAAAGCTGCTGGTCAAGCCGCTGGGAGGCCAGTTCGAGCAGCTGACCAACAGCAAGACCCTGGAACTGATGGGGCTGGCGCGGCTGATGGATGCGCTCGATGCCAACGCGGTGCGGGCCTGGCTGGATGCGACGGCCCCGGGCCAGATCTGCTACCCCGATGTGGCGGGGGAGCTGGCCGGCTGGCTCGCCGCCGGCGCCCAGGAGAGCGTGGCGGATCTCTCCCGCCGGTTGTGGGCCCGAACCCTGTTTCCGGAGGAGGTGTGCGATCGGTTGAGCGAGCTGGAGGAGGGAAGTGCCCTCAGCAGTTGCTGGTTATCGCAAGTCAGCGCCTTTGACTAGACTGAGAGGGATCCCACCAAGGAGAGGACGGACACCATGCGCTTTACCAACGAAAACGGCGACACCATGAACCTGGCGGACAATCTCACCCTGCACGAGCTGCTGGACATGGGGGTCAGCATCTCGGTCTGCGAAGAGACGGATCCGGATCAGCAGATCTGGTTGGCGGAGCCGGAACAGGATCACTGATCCGCAGCCTGCCACCAAGGCCCACCCTGGCGGTGGGCCATTTTTTTCCGCTTTTGGCGGCTGTTGCAGCATGATCCGCTGGCTTGCCACCCATCTTCCCCGCATTGTTCCCACCCTTGCCAGCAAGTCACTGAATGTTAATAGTTGTTTGAAATTTATGACTGTTGTGGTCAGACAAAGCCGTGGACAACCGTTCACAAGCGGGTTAAGTTGGTTTTTCACCCGCTTTGCGGGTGAATGACGGAAAAAACCTATTTTTCTACTATCGACAGTGCCGAACTCGCCGGGTCCGTATTCAGACAACAACAACGCACGGGCCGGCGGTGCCGGGAAGCAGCGGACTGCCGATAGCTTTCGCTTAACGGAGCAAAGCCTGGAGGGCTTTATCATGGAGATGTTATCAGGCGCCCAGATGGTGGTTAGAGCGCTGGAAGATCAGGGAGTTGAGCACGTTTTCGGCTACCCTGGTGGCTCAGTGCTCGACATCTATGACGCTCTCTTTGAAAACGGCAAGATGGAGCATGTCCTGGTGCGGCACGAGCAGGCCGCGGTGCACATGGCGGACGGCTACGCCCGTTCCACCGGCAAGGTGGGCACAGTGCTGGTGACCTCGGGTCCCGGCGCCACCAACTGCATCACAGGGATCGCGACCGCCTACATGGACTCCATTCCCCTGGTGATCCTGTCCGGCCAGGTGCCGACCAGCATGATCGGGGAGGATGCGTTCCAGGAGACCGACATGATCGGCATCTCCCGCCCGGTGGTGAAGCACAGCTTCCTGTGCAAGAAAGCCAGCGACATTCCGGCCGCCATCAAGAAGGCCTACTACATTGCCGCCAGCGGCCGCCCGGGGCCGGTGGTGGTGGATCTGCCCAAAGACGTGCAGAACCCGAAAGAGAAATTCCCCTACGAGTACCCGGATACGGTCTCCCTGCGCTCCTACAACCCGACCAAGTCGGGTCACAAGGGCCAGATCAAGCGTGCCGCCAAGCTGCTGGTGGAGGCGAGCCGCCCGGTGATGTATGTCGGCGGCGGTGCCATCAACGCCAATGCGGATCACCTGGTGACCAAGCTGGCTGAGCTGCTGAACCTGCCGGTGACCACCACCCTGATGGGGCTGGGGGCCTTCTCCGGCACCCATCCGCAGTTTATCGGCATGCTCGGCATGCACGGTACCTTCGAAGCGAACAAGAGCATGCACAACGCGGATCTCATCTTCGCCGTGGGGGCCCGCTTCGATGACCGCGTCACCAACAATGTGGCCAAGTTCTGTCCCAACGCCACCATAGTCCACATCGACATCGATCCCACCTCCATCTCCAAGACGGTGCAGGCTCATGTGCCCATCGTCGGTTCGGTGGAAACCGTGCTGGAGCAGATGCTGGAAGTGATCCGCGAGTGCGGCTTCGACAACGACAAGCAGGCGCTGGCGGACTGGTGGAGTCAGATCGGCCAGTGGCGTTCGCGCAACTGCCTGGCCTACGAGACCCATCCCACCCTGATCAAGCCGCAACAGGTGATCGAGACCCTCTACAAGGTGACCAAGGGGGAGGCGTTCGTGGCCTCCGACGTGGGCCAACACCAGATGTTTGCCGCTCTCTACTACCCGTTCGCCAAGCCGCGCCAGTGGATCAACTCCGGCGGCCTCGGCACCATGGGGTTTGGTATTCCGGCCGCCATGGGGGCCCAGTTTGCCAACCCGGATGCGGTGGTCTGCTGCGTCACCGGCGACGGCTCGGTGCAGATGAACATTCAGGAACTCTCTACCTGCATGCAGTACGGGGTACCCATCAAGATCATCTCCATCAACAACCGCGCCCTTGGCATGGTCAAGCAGTGGCAGAAGATGTTCTACGGCGGTCGCCACAGCCACTCCTACATGGAATCCCTGCCTGACTTCGTCAAGCTGGCGGAAGCCTATGGCCATGTCGGCATCGCGGTGAGCGATCCGGCGGAGCTGGAGAGCGCCATGGAGAAGGCCTTCGCCATGAAGGATCGGCTGGTGTTCATGGACATCTCGGTCGACCCGGACGAGCACGTCTATCCAATGCAGATAAAGTTCGGTGCCATGGACGAGATGTGGCTGAGCAAGACGGAGAGAACCTGATGAGACATATAATTTCCGTTCTGCTGGAGAACGAATCCGGCGCCCTGAGCCGTGTGGTGGGCCTCTTCTCCCAGCGCGGCTACAACATCGAGACCCTGACGGTGGCCCCCACCGAGGATCCCACCCTGTCGCGCATGACCATAGTCACCATGGGGGACGAGCGGGTGCTGGAGCAGATCCAGAAGCAGCTGCACAAGCTGGTGGACGTGCTCAAGGTGTGCGATCTCAGCGAAGGGGAGCACATCGAGCGGGAAATCGCGCTGGTCAAGGCGCGCGCCGCCGGTGGTGGTCGCGACGAGCTGAAACGGCTGGCGGATATCTTCCGCGGCCAGATCGTCGACGTCACCCCCGAGCTCTACACGGTGCAGCTGGTGGGGACCAGCGAGAAGCTGGATGCCTTCATCAAGACCGCCGCCCAGACCAACGAGATTGTCGAAGTGGTGCGCTCCGGGGTGTGTGGCATCTCCCGCGCCGACAAGGCGCTGCGTCCCTGAGCCATCGCTTGGCAGCAGGCAGATTAAAGGGGCTCCTCGGAGCCCCTTTCTTGTGGGCGCTTGGTGGAATGGAGGGCTGGCACGAGTCTGTCATTTTCTTTCAAATGATCGGTAAACTATCCACAAAAGCTGTGGAAAACTCTGTAGATTAGCGGTGTGTCTGGCGTTAGTGTGCTGATCTTAAAAGGATATTTTGATCTGATCTGCGCTGGGGCGCAATTGTGCAATCGACTCTGGCGGGTGTGAGTGTTTGCTTATCCCGCCGCCCTTGCGGGACTGGCGCCTGTCGCCGAGCAGGGGATCCTGCCAGGATCCAGATTTGATCTTGCGGATCAACATTTCCCCAAATCAGCCATAAAAAAACCCGCCTTGCGGCGGGTTTTTCAGCAGGCAGAGCCTCGGACGATTACTCGGCCTGGGCTGCCTGGATACCGGTCAGGGCGATGGTGTAGACGATGTCGTCAACCAGGGCGCCGCGGGACAGGTCGTTGACCGGCTTGCGCATGCCTTGCAGCATGGGGCCGATGGAGACCAGGTCCGCGGAGCGCTGTACCGCTTTGTAGGTGGTGTTGCCGGTGTTCAGATCCGGGAACACGAACACGGTGGCCTTGCCGGCAACCGGAGAGTTCGGAGCCTTGGACTTGGCCACGTTCTCCATGATGGCGGCATCGTACTGCAGCGGACCATCGATGATGAGGTCGGGGCGCTTGGCCTTGGCCAGTTCGGTCGCTTCACGCACCTTCTCTACGTCTGCGCCGGCGCCGGAGGTGCCGGTGGAGTAGGAGATCATGGCCACACGCGGCTCGATGCCGAAGGCGGCAGCGGAGTCGGCGGACTGGATGGCGATCTCGGCCAGCTGCTCGGCAGTGGGATCCGGGTTGATCGCGCAGTCACCGTAGACCAGTACCTGATCCGGCAGCAGCATGAAGAAGATGGAGGAGATCAGGGAAGAGCCCGGGGCAGTCTTGATGATCTGCATCGGCGGACGGATGGTGTTGGCAGTGGTGTGCACCGCGCCGGATACCAGACCGTCGACTTCGTTGCGCTCCAGCATCATGGTACCCAGTACCACGTTGTCTTCCAGCTGTTCGCGGGCAACCACTTCGGTCATGCCCTTGTTCTTGCGCAGCTCGACCAGACGGGCCACATAGCGCTCGCGCACGGCAACCGGATCGATGATCTCGACGCGGTCGGTCAGTACCACGCCCTGCTGTTCGGCGACGCGACGGATCTCTTCCGGGTTGCCCAGCAGCACCGGACGGGCGATGCCACGCTCGGCACAGATGGCGGCAGCCTTGATGGTCCGCGGCTCTTCCCCTTCCGGCAGCACGACGCGCTTGTTGGCCTGACGGGCCAGTTCGGTCAGCTGGTAGCGGAAAGCCGGCGGGCTCAGGCGACGGGAGCGGGTGGACTTGGCGGAGAGAGACTCGATCCAGTGCTTGTCGATGTGGCCGGCCACATAGTCCTGCACCAGCTCGATACGCTCGCGGTCATCTTCCGGGATGTCGACGTTGAAGTTCTGCAGGCTGACGGCAGTCTGCCAGGTGTTGGTGCCGGTGATCATGATCGGCAGGCCGGTAGCCATGGCCTGTTGGCACAGCGCCATCACCTGGGGTTCCGGGTGATAGTTGCCGGTCAGCAGCAGGGCGCCCAGCTTGACGCCGTTCATGGCGGAGAGACAGGCGGAGACGATGACGTCGGAACGGTCGCCGGAGGTCACCAGCAGGCTGCCCGGACGGAAGTGCTCGATCATGTTGTGGATGGAGCGGGCGCAGAAGGTCACGGTCTGCAGACGGCGGCTGTCCAGCTCACCCTTGTGCAGGATCTTGGCAGCCAGATGCTTGGCGAGATCCTTGGCGCGCGGGGCGATCAGCTGGGTGTTCCAGGGGATGCAGCCGAGGATGCGCAGCGGGCTCTTGCCGAATACCTGCAGTACTTCCAGGTTGTGAGCGGTGTCGGCGCCGTGGTGATGGGCTTCGAACATCTCGGTCAGGTCGGGGCGGGTCACGCCGTGCTCGTCAACCGGTGCGCCCACCTTGTTGATGACGCAGCCCACGATGCGGGGGTTGCTGACGCCACCGAAGTTGGAGCAAGCCAGCTCGATGCGCTCTTTCAGCTTCTGGCTGGAGTCGTTGCCCGGGTGGGTCACGAACACCATGTCGGCGTCCAGCGCCTTGGCGACGTCGTAGTTCAGCTTGTTGGCAAACGGCTGCTTGTCGGTCGGCACCATGCCTTCGATGACCAGCACTTCGGCACCGCTGGCCTTCACGTGCTCTTCAAAGCGGGCCACGATCTCTTCCAGCAGGATGTCGGTGTTGCTGGAGGTGATCATGTTCTCGGCGTAGGAGAGGGCGAACGGCTCGGGCGGGTTGATGTTGGCAGCAGCGCGGATCACGGCGGTGGAACGCTCGGTACCGGTTTCACCCGGACGCGGCTGAGCGACCGGTTTGAAGAAGCTGACATTGACACCGTGACGTTCCATGGCGCGAACGACGCCAAGGCTCACGGAAGTTACGCCGACACCAGTGCCGACCGGGATAAGCATAATAGTGCGTGCCACTTTATACCCCTTGTTCATTTTTGGGATCAGGAAAAGGCCGCCCTTGGGCGGCCTTGCTCTACAGCGAAATTATGCGCCGACCAGTTCCAGCGCGTCGTGGGCGATGACCCACTCTTCGTTGGTCGGGATAACCAGGGCCTTGGTGGAACCAGCCTTGGTGATCTCGCCACCCTTGCCGAAGCGAGCCTTCAGGTTGGCGTCGTGATCGACGTCGAAGCCCAGCAGACCCAGTTTGTTCAGGGTGATTTCACGGATCGGGGCGGAGTTTTCACCGATACCACCGGTGAAGACCACGGCGTCCAGACGACCGTCCATGGCGGCGGCGTAGGCGCCGATGTACTTGGCCAGGCGATAGCAGTAAACGTCCATGGCACGCTTGGCTTCTTCTTTGCTGTCGTAGTTGTCTTCAACGAAACGGCAGTCGGAAGTTACTTCGGTCAGACCCTGCAGGCCGGACTCTTTGGTCAGCATGGTGTTGATCTGATCAACGCTCATGCCCAGCTTGTCGTGCAGGAAGAAGATGATGGCCGGATCGATGTCGCCGGAGCGGGTACCCATCACCAGGCCTTCCAGCGGGGTCAGACCCATGGAGGTGTCGACGGACTGGCCGTTCTTGATGGCGCAGACGGAGCCGCCGTTGCCCAGGTGGCAGTTGATGATGTTCAGCTCTTCCACCGGCTTGTTCAGCTGCTTGGCAGCTTCCAGGCTGATGTAGTAGTGGCTGGTGCCGTGGGCGCCGTAGCGACGGATGCCGTTCTCTTTGTAGAGCTTGTACGGCAGGGCGTACAGGAAGGCTTCTTCCGGCATGGTCTGGTGGAAAGCGGTGTCGAACACGGCCACGTTCTTCTCGGCCAGCGCCGGGAACACGCGACGGGCTTCACGAATACCGATCAGGTGAGCCGGGTTGTGCAGCGGGGCGTACGGTACGGCGGCTTCGATGCCGGCGATCACGTCGTCGCAGATGCGCACGGAGGAGGTGAAGCGCTCGCCGCCGTGTACGACACGGTGGCCGATGGCGATCAGGTTCTTGGACAGTTCCGGGTTGAGCGGCAGGATCTTGTTGACGATGTAGTCCAGCGCTTCCTGGTGAGCGGCACCGGCGCCCAGATCGGCACTGCCTTTCTCGCCGTTCAGTTTCCACTTGATGCGGGCGTCGTCGAGGTTGAAGCACTCGGCCAGGCCGGACAGCAGGTCATCACCGGTGGTTGCGTCAATGACAGCAAACTTCAGGGAAGAGCTGCCACAGTTAAGAACAAGAACCAGCTTACTCATGAATAAATCCTATCGCAGATTGGGTTGTGTAGGAGGATGCGTTGGACGCGCTGTGTCCAAAAACTTTCAACTTATCCTTATGAGGGTTGGCAATCTGTTGCTTGCCCCTTGTATAGTGATACAAGACCCGAAATCCAGACGTCCCTGACGGCTCAACGGCAGGCCGTTGGCGCAAAAATTGGGCGTACAAAGGATAACCCGATTGTTGAAAAATAACAAAGTCATCCTCAACCTTTGTTATTGCGCATCAAATATTGTCGTGGTTTTGCCGTTAATATGTTCAAAAAGAGCTCGGAGGTAGCATGAGCATGAACATTTTTGGAACTAAGTTACAGCAAGGCCGTCATTATATGACCCTTTGGCCCCGCCGTCCCGAGCTTAATTCCATGTTCCCGGAGAATCGGGTGATCAAGGCCACCGAGTTCGCCCTCAAGGTGATTCCGGCGCTGGCGGTGCTCAGCGTCATGCTGCAGTTCCAGTTTGGCGAGCAGCACTACTGGCCTTCCGTCATGACCTCGGTGCTGTTTCTGCTCAGCCTGCCGCTGCAGGGCTACTACTGGCTTGGCCAGCGTGCCGATACCCGGTTGCCGCCTTCTCTTGCCAGCTGGTATCGCGAGATCAACGGCAAGATGAACGAACAGGGCGGTCAGCGCCAGCTGGTGGCCCAGCCGAGATACGAAGAGCTGGCCGATACCCTCAACGCCGCCTTCAAGCAGCTGGACAAATCCTTCCTCTACGAGTGAGGCCTGTGGCCCATGACTCGGACAAAGGCGCCTCGCGGCGCCTTTTTCATGGCTGCCGGATCAGGCCGCCAATACCTTGCGGATCTCCTGGATGGAGAGCTTGTACTGGCGCGGGCACTGGCGCCAGACCGCCAGCATGCGCTGGTACTTGTCACGCATGGCGATGTCGCTGGAGAGCTCGTCGCAGGGGCATTTGAGTTCGGGGAAGCGCTTGTCCACCTCCAGCAGGAAGCAGACGTAATCGGCCAGCTCTCGCTCCTGGCTGCGGCTGTAGCCGTTGAACTCCAGCCGGCTGGCATTGATCTCGCCCTGATCGGCTGCGTCCAGGTTGCCCCAGGAGATGGCCAGCGCATGGTGCAACTCCAGGGTGTCGATCACCTCCTGGCAGGTGGCGAGATCCAGATGGCCGAAGCTCTTCTCCAGTTCGAGGATCTGCAGGCAGTAGCCGCGCTCGATGATGGTGCTGGCCCGTTGGTAAAACGCCGCCTTCTCCGGATTGAGTTTGGCCAGGATCTCGTACTGGTTGCTCAGGATCAGACGTTCGGTGTGGCTCATGTTCATGGGCTTTTCTCACTGGAAAATGAAACTGGGGTCACGTTAACCCATATATAGGATGAATTTTTTGATCTGGCAGGGGAGGTTGGCGAGATTGCGGGGCGCTAAATCAACGCAGGCGTGGGCTGGTTAATTAAATGTAACGGCTGGCACCTTGTTTTCTGGCCCGTAGGCGCAACAATAAGGGCGTCATTTGGCTTGCGCCGAAAGACCCGTCACCAAGGCATCCCGTTATGGATGCACACTGCCCCGCCATGGAAAACAACAAGGCTGCCGCCCCTCATCCGGGCAGGCGACCGCAAGGGCGGTATCGCGCGCCCCGCCTGCAATGCGGAAGGGCTGCGACATGCGAATAAAAAAGGGCCTGCGCTTGCAGGCCCTTTCCATATCAGCAGTACCGGTATCTGTGGTTCAGCCCTTGAGCAGATCGAGCACCACCTGATGGTGATCGCTGGTCTTGAACTTGTCGAAGCGGTGGGCAATCTTGCCCTCTTCATCGATGAGGAAGCTGAGCCGATGGATACCGTCATACTCCTTGCCCATGAACTTCTTCGGACCCCAGACGCCAAACGCATCGGCTACCGCGTGATCTTCATCGGCCAGCAGGCGGAAGTTCAGGTTGTCGCGCTCCTCGAATTTTTTCAGCCGCTTGGCGCTATCCGGGCTGATGCCGAGCACCACCACATTGAGGGCGGTCAGCTCGGCGTTGACGTCGCGCAGACCGCAGGCCTGGGTGGTGCAGCCCGGGGTCATCGCCTTGGGGTAGAAATAGACGAGCACTTTCTTGCCGCGCAGGTCGGCCAGGCGCACCTGGTTGCCGTCCTGGTCGGAGAGGGAAAAGTCGGGGGCCAGGCTGCCAGCGGATAAAGGTTGCATGGGATCTCCTTGATGAGCCGTCAGGCGTGTTTGTTGTTGACGATGAATTCGAACGATTCTGCGCCCAGTTCACGACAGAATCCGGCGAAGGCCGCCTGCGAGCCGGCCGCCTCTCCCTGCTTGGCCAGATTGAGCTGAAAGCTGGCCTTGAGCAGGTTGAACGGCTGCTGCTCCAGGGTGATGGTCTGCATGGCCTGGATGTCCCAGCCGTGATCGCTGAAGAACTGGGTGCACTGGCTTACGATGCCCGGCTGGTCCCGGATCAGGATCTCGGCGTTGGCGCTGATGTCGTATTGCAGCGACTGGTGGCGCTCGGTGCGTTTCATCATGGTGATGAGGTCCCACTCCTGACTGCGCAGGGGCAGGCTTATCTCGAGCTGCATCAGGCTGTTCCAGTCACCGGACAGCAGCATGATGAAGGTGAATTCATTGCCGAAGATGCCAAGACGGCTGTCGACAATGTTGCAGCCACAACCACTGACGTGGCGGGTGACCTCATTGACGATGCCAGGCCTGTCCGTGCCGATGGCCGTTACGACCAGGTAATGAGTCATAAATCTTCTCTCGTCCATTAGCGGGTGGCGAATGCGGGCGGCGGGCACGTCGACCGAAGGGATCTGGCCCGCGCGGCCGCGTGGCGACCCTGCTGAGAATCTCGTTGTGGCAAGCGTCCTGCCGGGTGGTGGCGGCCCGGTTCCGGCGCCAGTTTCCGGCGCTTGCGCACGGCTGTTTGTGCCGGATGGTAACACGGCTTGGCCGTGGCCTCCCTTGTTTTTCCAAGGGGGCAGCTTTACCATAACGCCCCTGAAAATCGGGAGAAATATCCATGTTGCGCGGTAGTATTGTTGCCCTCGTTACCCCCATGCTGGCTTCAGGTGAAGTCGATTGGGCCAGTCTTGCCAATCTGGTCGAGTATCATGTCAGCGCCGGAACCAGCGCCATCGTCGCGGTGGGGACCACGGGGGAGTCGGTGACCCTGAGCGAGCAGGAGCACATTGCCGTCGTGGAGAAAACCGTGGCACTGGCCGCCGGACGCATCCCGGTCATCGCCGGCTGCGGCTCCAACAATACCGCCCATGCCGTCGCCCTGGCCAAGCGCTTCGCCGAAACCGGCGTGGTAGCGGGTCTCTCGGTCACACCTTATTACAACAAACCCACTCAGGAAGGTCTCTATCGTCACTATTGTGCGATCGCCGAGGCTAGTGGTCTGCCCCAAATTCTTTATAATGTGCCCGGTCGTACCGGTTGCGATCTCAAACCGGAAACGGTAGCCAGACTGGCCAGGGTGCCCGGCATCATAGGCCTGAAAGAGGCCACCGGGGATCTGAGCCGTACGCCGCTGCTGCGTGAGCTGTGTGGTGCGCAATTCGCACTTTATAGTGGCGATGATGCCAGTGGATGTGATTTTATGCTGCAAGGCGGTGACGGTGTCATTTCGGTCACCACCAATATTGCAGCGGCCCAGATGGCCGACATGTGTCGTGCTGCGCTGGCCGGCGATGCCGGGCGGGCGCATGACATCAACAATCGATTGATGCCGTTGCATCAGACTCTGTTCTGCGAACCGAGCCCCATCCCGGTGAAATGGGCCTGCGCCCAGCTGGGATTGATTGCGACGGCCACCTTGCGTCTGCCGCTCACCGACCTCACTGCCGAGGGCGAGCGGGCGATGGCGCGAGCACTGACGACTGCGGAGTTGATGGCGAGTGTTTAAAGCAAATGGAAAGGGAAATGCAGTGCGCCTGGTGCTGAGCGTGGCGACCGTTGCCGTGCTGGCAGCCTGTAGCTCACCCCAGGAACGCAAGATGGCCAACCGTGGTTTCGAGTACGAGGATGCCCGCCTTGAAGGCCGTGCTTTCCTGGTGCCGGCCGGGTTGAGTACCCCCGCCTTTAACAGCAGTTTCGACATTCCGCCCCTGCCAGAGAGCAGCCGTGACGGCGCCCTGGGGGCCAAGGTGGATGTGCGTCCGCCCGCCCAGCTGCTGACCGTGGTACCGGGCAGCCAGGTGGTAACCAATGCCGGTGAACCCACCATGGCCTTCTACGCTCTCAGCACCTCCCAGAGCGTGGAGCGCGATACCTGGGCCTTCCTGATGAACTTCCTCGCCCAGTACAAGGTCACCACCGAGAAGCTGGACCAGCAGGCCGGCGTGTTGCAGACCGGCTGGTTTGACAATACCAAGGCGCTCGACGGCTGGAGCGAAGAGGACGACGACTTCGTCATTCGCCAGCGCTACCAGTTCACCCTGCGCAACGATCCCCAGCGCCACGCCGTCAACATGTCGGTCCGGGTACTGGATCATGAAGAGACCATCGATGGCGAGACCAGCAAGGAGCTGACCCCGGCCGATGCCCAGCGCTACGCGACCCGGGCCCTCAACCAGTTCTCGCTCTACTACGACAAGCAGCTCAAGTCCCGCGAGCAGCACAAGGCCAACGATGGCATGGGGCTGGAACTGGGTCTGGACAACAACGAGCTGAGCGCCTGGATCGTTGACGGCTCGTTTGACCAGGTGTGGCGTCGTCTCAATCAGGTGCTGCCGGCCTACGGCTTCACCATCAAGGATACCCAACAGTCGCTGGGCTGGATCGACGTGGAGTACGACGAGCCGGGCAGCGAGTTCTGGAAGGCCAAGGGCAGCGAGCCGTTCAAACTGGACGAAGACAAATATCGCTTCCAGCTTGGCGAGATGGCGGGGGGCAAGACCTCCATCACCCTGTTCGACAAGGACAAGAAGCCCGTGTCGTCCGGTGTCATCTCCCAGATGTACATCAGCCTGTCCGAAGCATTCGCCAAGGGCCTGGCTGACCAAGCTGCAAAAACAGAATAGAAACAGGGGCCTTGTGCCCCTGTTTTGTTATGTTAACCCCCCACAAACAGGAAGTGTTATTAGCCATGAGTCTTGCAGACCAAGTATTGGCGGTGAACGATGATTTGCCGATCCGTACCGATAAACCCGTCCATTCCGGTAAAGTGCGCAGCGTCTACTGGCTGACCGCCGCAGACAGCGCTCGTCTCATCCGCGAGAAGGGTTACGACGTGCCGGCGGATGCGCCGCTTGCCATCATGGTGATCAGCGACCGGATCTCGGCCTTCGACTGCATCTGGCAGGGCGTGGACGGGCTCAACGGTGTGCCGGGCAAAGGGGCTGCGCTCAACGCCATCTCCAGCCACTGGTTCAAGCTGTTCAAGGAGAAGGGACTGGCCGACAGCCATATCCTGGACATCCCCCATCCCTTCGTCTGGATCGTGCAAAAAGCCCGTCCCGTGATGATCGAGGCGATTGCCCGTCAATACATCACCGGCTCCATGTGGCGTGCCTACAAGGATGGCGAGCGCGAGTTCTGCGGCATCACCCTGCCGGAAGGACTGAAAAAGGATCAGAAGCTGCCGGAGATCCTCATCACCCCCTCCACCAAGGGCGTGCTGAAAGGGCTGGACGGCGTGCCGGAAGCGGATGACGTCAACGTCTCCCGTGCCGACATCGAGCGCCACTACCAGGGCTTCAACTTCAGCAAGCCGGCCGACATCGATCGCTACGAAGTGCTGCTCAAAGAGGGCTTCAACGTCATCAGCGACGCGCTGGCCGAGCTGGATCAGGTCTTCGTCGACACCAAGTTCGAGTTTGGCTACGTCCAGGATGCCGCCGGCAACGAAAAGCTGATCTACATGGATGAAGTGGGCACCCCGGACAGCTCCCGCATCTGGGACGGCGCCGCCCTGCGCGACGGCCAGATCGTCGAGAAGTCCAAAGAGGGCTTCCGCCAGTGGCTGCTCAATCACTTCCCGGATCCGGACATCCTGCTCAACAAGCACCGCATGCCCGAGCGCTTCGCCCTGGCCCGCGACAACAAGTTGCCGACCGAGGTGATGATGGACATCTCCAACACCTACGTGGGGATCGCCGAGAAGATCATCGGTCAGCCGCTGGTACGCAGCGCCAATCCGAAGCAGGAGATCATCGAGGTGCTGCGCGAGCAGTACGGGCTGATCGACTGAGGCGTACCGCCTTTTTTGTTGTCGTAAAAACAAACGTTTGCCACCTGTCGGTACGGCAGCGGTCACGGAACGGGCCCCATCACGGGGCCCGTTTTTGTTTCCGTGCCGACTGGGCGGCAGAAGGGCGGCGATCAGCCGTTGACCCTGAACACCTGGCCGGTCTGTACGCCCAGTACCGATTTCTGGTAGGCCTGCGCCACCCTGGCGGCGGGCACGGGGACGAAGCCCGGGAAGACGCTGGCGTATTTATCCATCGACTCCTCCAGCACGGTCGGGCTCACCACGTTGATGCGCAGGCCCCGCGGCAGTTCGCAGGCGGCCGCCTTGACGAAGTGCTCGACGGCGCCGTTGATGGTGGTGACGCTGGCGCCCCAGTTGATGGGCTCTTCGCTCAGAATGCCGCTGATCAGGGTGATGGAGCCCTTGTCGTTGAGGTGGGGGATGGCGGCGCGGGTCAGGTTGATCTGGCCCATCAGCTTGCTCTGGATCCCCAGCTGCCACTCTTCATCGGTCATCTCGGTCAGGGCGTTGAACGCGGCGCTGCCGCTGGCCACCACCAGCGCATCGAACTGCCCCAGCTTGGCAAACAGCCCCCTGATGGAGGCGGGATCGCGCATGTCGACCCTGGCATCCCCCTGGCTGTGGCTGACCCGGATCACCTGATGATCCTTGGCAAGCAAGTCGCTGACGGCAGAACCTATGGTGCCGGAGGCACCCACAATCACAATCTTCATCTCAGTCACTCCTGGTTGGGATGTGTTGATTTTAGCGCGCTAAAAAAGGGGAAAAAGCGCGTAAAATAAACCCATTGTTTCCAAATTGGAGCTAATGATGGACATCGCCCATCTGGCCAGTTTTTACGAAGTGGTACAAAGGGGCAGTTTCTCCGCCGCCGCCGATGCGCTGGGGGTGAGCAAAGGGATGCTGAGCCGTCATGTCAGTGCGCTGGAGTCCTCTCTCAATGCCCAGTTGCTGCAACGCACCACCCGCCGGCTCAGCCTGACCGAGGCGGGTTCCACCCTCTATCTGCAGGCGGGGGAGATCTTCGCGCTGGCTCGCCAGGCGGAGCAGGATATCCAGGCCCTGACCGAGGAGGATGGCGGCCGGCTGCGCTTCACCTGTCCGATCAGCGCCGGCGATCGCATGGTGAGCGAGCTGCTGGCTCGCTTCGCCGAGCTCTGCCCCGGGGTTGCGGTCGAGCTCAACTTCACCAATCAGATGGTCGACATGAGCCAGGGTGAGCATGACATCGCCCTGCGCGCCATGAGCGAGGTGCCCGACAACCTGGTGGCCATGCCGCTGGGCCGGCTCAGGGATGTGGTGGTGGCGAGCCCCACACTGGTGGCAAGGGAGGGCAAGCCGGCCACCCCTTATGAGCTCAGCGGCCGTGCCTGCCTGCTCATGGGGAGCAACCCGGCCTGGGAGCAGTGGCACTTCAGCCGGGAGGGGGAGGAGGCGCATATCCTGGTGCAGGGCAAGGTGCGGGCCAATCACTACAGCACGGCGTTGCAGCTGGCCCGGGCGGGGCTGGGCTATGCCAAATGTCCGCTGATTGCGGTGGATGCCCTGCTGGCGGCGGGGGAGCTGGTGACCGTGCTCGACGGCTGGCACAGCGGTCTGCACCCGCTTCATATCCTTCATGCCCAGCAGCGGCGGGTGCCGCGCAAGATCCGGCTGTTCAAGCAGGTGCTGGCCCAGTGGTTTGCCGAGCGGCCCCACTACCTGCTCTGAACTGCCGTTATTTTTCTGTCATCTTCGGCTGCTAGCCTGCGCCCATCAACGCGATCAGGAAGATGAACGAAGATGAAGGGTTGTCGATATCGAAATGGTGTGTCGCTGCTGTGCGCCGCACTGGGCATGAACATGATGCTGGGCGCATGCTCGGCGCATGCTGCGGTTGAGGTGACGGTGCCGGCGGATTTCCAGATCCTGGCGGTGAGCGCTGGCACCCTGCACGACGAGCAGCACGCCACCCTGCCGGATGGCGAGCAGCAGCTGCTGGTGCGTTATGAAGGGGTGATCCCGAGTCGCAGCAGCAGCGAGAATGACCGCCAGCTGCGCTCCGCGCCTCAGGTGCTGCGCTATCAGGCCAGCCAGCAACAATTACAGCTGGTCGCCAACTTGCCGAGTGATGAGCGGGGCATGGCGCAGTATGCCAAGTCTCCCGTCATGGGGCTGCAGGCCGACGGCAAGGTGATGGCGAGCGAGCAGGATGCGCTGGTGACCAGCGGCATGCTGATCGGCATGGACTGGCGCGCCAAGCTGGCCGAATACAACCAGCGCGGTGGCAAGGCGGCGCTGACGGCGGCTTCTGGTTCTGCACTTCCTGCGGCCGTGGTCGCCAGCGAGATTGCGCCGGTAGCGGCCAGCGAGCTGGAGGGGCAGTTGCAGCAACTCTTCCTCAAGGCGGATCCGGCCCTGCGCAAGCGCTTTGTCAGCTGGGCCGTGCCGCGGCTTTAAGTTTGCCGTCCGTTGCAGTAACGTGGGGGCTCTCATCGTGTCTAGCGCCCATCTTATTGCAACGAGGTCTTCATGTTTGAATTGCACAGTCGCCTGCAGGCGGATACCCGCCTGCTCGGCGATCTGCCTCTCTGCCGCGTCCTGCTGGCCAAGGACAGCCAGTATCCCTGGCTCATCCTGGTGCCGAGAGTGGCCAATCTGCGGGAAATCCACCACCTGGCGCCGGCCCAGCAACAGCAGCTGATGCAGGAGTCCTGCGCGGTAGCAACCCTGATGGAGCAGGCGCTGCGCCCGGACAAGATCAACGTGGCGGCGCTCGGCAACCTGGTGCCCCAGCTGCATCTGCACCACGTGGCCCGTTTCAGTACCGACAAGGCCTGGCCTGGCCCCATCTGGGGGGCTCATCCCTCCTTGCCCTATGATGAATCGACCCTGCAGCGGGAAGCCGCCGGCTGGCGACGCAAGCTGGCCAATCTGGCCGGATTCACTCCCCTTGAAACTGACAGTTGAATCAAGTGAGAGGCGGCTCGCTATTTCGACGCCCGGGCCGCGCTATCTGTTAGAGTTATGGTATAGATAACCCCATTTTCGATGTTCAGGAAGGTCCCATGATAGTGACAAGAGCCGACGATGATACCGTATTGACCACAGAGGACGTGCTGTTGAGCCTGTGCCATTCGGTGACGGATGTATTGAGTGCGGCAACCCAGAGTCAGGTGCGTTTCTCCGGCATGGTGCAGCGGATCAGCAAGACCTGCCTCAAGCCGGATATCGGCTGCTTCGTGCTGTTTGACGGCGGCTTCTCCGGCCTGGTGGTGATCAACTTCTCCGCCTCCGCCGCCATGGAGCTGTACGAGAGCTACATGCTCAGCATGGGGCTCTCCAAGGAAGATCTCGCCATCTCCCACACTTCGGACGAGGTGAGCAACGTGATGGGCGAGCTGATGAACCAGATCGTCGGCAGCTTCACCGTCAAGGTGGGCCGGGATCTGCAGACCCACATCACCCAGAACCAGCCGAAGATGCTGGCCCTCAACAAACAGGTGATGCTGAGCGTCGATACCAATCTCGACAGCCCGGAGTCGCGCCGGGTCACTTTCTTCACCGCCCGCAACAACATCTTCTATCTGGAGCTGGCGATGGACAAGACCGAGTTCATCCGCATCCACAACGATGGCATGGATCAGGAAGAGCTGGATCCCGATGCCTTGATCGCCCAGACCAAACGCGAGGCTGCCCAGCCAGCTCCGGCCGCCGCCCCGGTGGCCAACGATCACGACGATCTGCTGGACTCCCTCGGGATCTGATTTTCCCGCCCTCCGCCAATGCACGAGGCCACCCATGGGGTGGCCTCGTTTGTTGGTGCTGCTCGCCGTTAGAAGTTGTAGAGCAGACCCGTGCTGAAACGGGTGGACTGGCTGTCGTAGAAGTCGATGTCCGAGTCGGCGTTGGAGTAGGCCGCGGTGAAGGTGGCGGCCAGGGCTTTGACGCCGAACAGGTTGTGCCAGAAGAAGGTGCCGTTGACGGCAAATTCGTCCGCGTCGGCATGCTGGCCGAAGATGGGGTTCGCTTCGTCGTACTTGCGCTTGCCGGTGTAGAGGTTGCTGACGAAGGACCACTGGGGGCCGCGCTTGGCGTAGGTCAGCTTCAGGCCGGTGTTCTTGAAGCTCTCGGCGCTGCCGTCCAGGCGAGCCTCCTTGTAGAGGATGGCCGGCTCCAGCAGCTGGTTGCCGCTGAAATGGAACTGGTAGGAGAGCTCCATGTCGTGCACCTTGCCGTTGCGATCCAGCATGCCGGCGTAGTGGGTGCCGTGGCTCTGGTCATACTGCTGGCCACTGCGCTCCTCGTCCATGTCCACCTCCCGGGTGGTCAGGTTGCCGTAGAAGTTGCTGCCCCAGATCTTGTCCCAGGCGAAACGGGCCCCTTTTGACTTCAGGTCGGTCGAGCTGCGGTCCACGCCGGTGGCGAAGGGATCGCTCCACAGCTCCACCGGCATGACGTTGAACACCAGCGAGGTGGCAACTATGCCCTTGTCGCCCATCTCCTGGCGCAGACCGAGCTGCTGGGTGAAGTCGAAACGCACCGCATCCTGGATCAGGTTGCCGAGGAAGATCTGGGTACGGGTATCGGCGAAGGTATAGCGGATGTCGGCGTTGAGCAGCGGCGTCAAGCCGCTCTCGCTGTCGGGCGAGCCGAGATCATTGATACGGCTGTGGTTGTCATCGCCCGCGTAGAAGTTGGACTGGTAGCTGACGGCGTTGACCCCGCCCAGCAGAAAGCCGGACCAGCCTGACTGCTTGGGGATCTCGCCCAGGTCGGCGTGGGCGGCATTGGCTGCCAGCAGGCCAAGACTCAGCAGGGTGAGATTGCGCATCGATGAGACTCCTGAATTATCAGTTGGTTGAATTGAACGGCCTGGCATTATAGCCAGCCAGGCTTAATCCGGGCTGACCGAATTGACTCCGGCATGCTACCCCAGCGGGCGGAGGAGGTTAATCGATAATTTATCGTGCGACGGCAGAAGAGTTCGGCGCGTCGTGCTGGTATTCTGTTCGGCGAATATCGGGGAGAAAACAATAAGATGAAACAAATAAAATCCTGGGCGCAATATTACGTCGACCTGATGACCAAGCTGGGGCTGGTGCGATTCAGCATGTTCCTGGCCACCGGCATCATAGTGCTGGCCGTCTCCATCCAGATGGGGGTCACCCTGTTTCTGCGCGGCACAGTGGATATCGTCGACCTGGTGCGCTCGGTCTTCTTCGGCCTGCTGGTCACCCCTTGGGCCGTCTATTTTCTCTCCATCGTGGTGGATCAGCTGGAGGATTCCCGCCAGCGGCTGACCCGCATGGTGCGCAAGCTGCAGGACATGCGCGAGCGGGATCTCGAGCTCAACAGCCAGCTGCAGGAGAACATCAGCCGCCTCAACGCCCAGATCGCCGAGACCAACCGGGCCGAGACCCTGCGTCAGCAGGCCATCGAGGATCTGGAGAACGAGGTGTTCCAGCGCGAGAAGGCCCAGCTGCACCTGGGCGAGCGCACCGCCCTGCTGCGCTCTTTCATCGACTGCTCCCCCGATCTGGTCTACTACCGCAACGAAGACGAGCAGTTCTCCGGCTGCAACCGCGCCATGGAGGAGCTGACCGGCAAGGTGGAGGCGGAGCTCATCGGGCTGACTCCGTTCGACGTCTACAAGCACGACATTGCCAGCAAGGTGGTGGAGACCGACAAGCAGGTCTTCGCCAGCAATGAGCCTCTCACCTATGAGCAGTGGCTGGAGTACCCAGATGGCCGCAAGGCCTACTTCGAGTTGCGCAAGGTGCCCTTCTTCGACCGCTTCGGCAAGCGGCTCGGCCTGCTCGGCTTTGGCCGCGACATCACCGAGCGCAAGCAATACCAGGACAAGCTGGAGAAGGCGAGCCGCGACAAGACCACCTTCATCTCCACCATCAGCCACGAGCTGCGCACTCCCTTGAACGGCATCGTCGGCCTGAGCCGGATGCTGATGGATACGCCGCTCGATCCCAAGCGGCATCAGCAGCTCAAGACCATTCACCTGAGCGCGGTGACGCTCGGCAACATCTTCAACGACATCATCGATCTGGACAAACTGGATCGGCGCCGGTTGGAGATTGCGCCGACCCGCATCGATCTGCCCGCCTTCCTCGACGAGCTGGAGACGCTGTCGCGCATCCAGGCGGAGCAGAAGGGGCTCTATCTGCACTTCGATCGGGATGGCGAGGTGCCACAGTTCGTGATGGCGGACGGCACCCGGTTGCGCCAGGTGCTGTGGAATCTGGTGGGCAATGCGGTGAAGTTCACCGACGAAGGTGGGGTGACGGTACGCTGCCTCGCCCATGCCGCCGACGCGCCGGGCAAGCTGGCGCTGCACTTCGAGGTGGAGGATACCGGCATCGGCATTCCGCGAGCCCAGCAGGAGAAGATCTTCGCCATGTACTATCAGGTACAGGGCAAGAAGCACGCCACCGGCACCGGCATCGGGCTGGCGGTTTCCCGCCAGCTGGTGCAGGCGATGGGCGGCCAGCTTTACGTGGACAGCGATCCGGGCGAGGGGTCCTGCTTCACCGCCGAGCTGGAGGTGGAGTGTATCGAAGGAGAGGTTGCCGTCCCTGAGCCCGAGATGCCGTCCCTCGACATCCTGCTGGTGGAGGACGTCGAGCTCAACGTGACCGTGGCCTGCGCCCTGCTGAGCAAGCTTGGCCACCAGGTCAAGGTAGCGCGCGATGGCGCCCAGGCGCTGGCCATGGCCAACCCGGATGATTTTGACTTGATCCTGCTCGACATCCAGCTGCCGGACATGACGGGGTTTGATGTGGCGGAACAGCTGCTCGCCCGCTACGGCGAAAGTTTGCCGCCCATGGTGGCACTCACCGCCAACGCCACCGGTGATCGCCAGTACTACCGGGATCACGGTATGCAGGATGTGATCAACAAGCCGCTCGGCTCGAAGGCGGTGCGGGAGGTGATTGGTCACCTGTTTGCCGATCTGGCCGGGGACGAGGCGGACGAGCAGGCCGACACCGTTAGCCAGGATGCGCTGCTGGACCTGCCCTTCCTCACCGATTATGCCGATACCGTGGGCAAGCCGGTGCTGCTCTCCAGCGTCGATCTGTTCGAGAAGATGATGCCCGACTACATGGCGGTGCTCGACTCCAACATGATTGCCCGGGATCAGGCCGGCGTGGTGGAGGAGGCGCACAAGATCAAGGGGGCGGCGGGCTCCATCGGCCTGCGCCGGCTGCAGCAGACGGCCCAGCTGATCCAGAGCCCGGATCATCCGGCCTGGTGGGAGAACGTGGAAGACTGGATTGAGACGCTGCGCCGAGAGTACCCGGGCGATATCGCCCGCTTGCGGCGCTGGTTGCTCTCATAAACGCGCTGCGCTGGCAAGGAGCTGCAACATGTATAGCCGTTTGATTACCCCCGAGCGGATCCACCCCTGGGGTGACGAAGAATTGCTGGAGGCGACCGAGCAGGATCGCGCCCGCATCGTGCAGGCGGCGCCGGTGCGCCGACTGCAGCAGAAGACCCAGGTCTTCCCGCTCGACGTGAAGGCCTCGGTGCGCAGCCGACTGACCCACTCGCTGGAAGTACAGGAGACCGGTCGCCAGATCAGCCGCCGCGTTCTGGCGGCCCTG
This sequence comes from Aeromonas sp. s5, assembly GCF_040907865.1. NCBI lineage: Bacteria > Pseudomonadati > Pseudomonadota > Gammaproteobacteria > Aeromonadales > Aeromonadaceae > Aeromonas > Aeromonas sp. s5. The sequence goes on along the minus strand of NZ_JBFOCO010000002.1, from coordinate 104,317 downwards.
CCGGCAGGCGCTGTGTGTGAGGGGGCCTTCGTCAATCTGGTGGAGATGTCCTGCCTGTTGCACGACGTCGGCAACCCGCCGTTCGGCCACTTTGGCGAGCAGGTGATGAGCCAGTGGCTGGCGCAGGAGCTGGACGGCCTGTTTGCCGCTGCGCTGGGCAAGGCGCCCAGCCCGCAGTGGGCCGAGCTTCGTCAGGATCTGCTGGTTTTTGACGGCAATGCCCAGAGCCTGCGGCTGGTACACAGCCTGCACGAGTTGAATCTGACCCTGGGGCAGCTGGCTGCACTGTGCAAATATCCGCAGCAACCGCCGGCGGGCCGGCAGGCAACCCCCTACTATGGCCAGCATCATGGCTGGAGCAGCAAGCGCGGCATCTTCTTCAGCGAACAACCCCTCTACAGCGCCCTCGGCCAGAGCCTGGGGCTGGCCGCCGGCTGTCGTCACCCGCTGGTCTACATCATGGAGGCGGCGGACGACATCTCCTACTGCATCGCGGATCTGGAAGATGCGGTGGATCGACGCATCCTCGGCCTCGGCGAGCTGCTGCAGGCGCTGCGGGAGGCGGATGGCGGTGACTACATGGCGGCGTTGCTGAGTGCGGCCGTCGACTCGGATCGCGGCTTCTTTCCCCATTTCCGCCAACAGCTGACCCGGGATCTGGTGGCGCTGGCTGCCAGCACCTATGTGAGCGAGCACGCCCAGATCCTGAGCGGCGCCTATCCTCAGGCCCTGCTGCACGGCCAGGCGCCGGCGGCACGGGTGCTCGACATCCTCAAGCGGGTCGCTCGCGAGCTGGTGTTCATGCGTCCCGAGGTGGAGGCGCTGGAGCTGGAGGGCTACGCCGCCCTGCGCGGCGTGCTCTCCACCTACGCCTGCCTGCTGGCCCTGCCGGCCAGCCAGTTTGAGCGTCTGCTGGCGGGGCAGGGGGGCAGCGAGCTGTTCTTTGCCCGCCGGCTTTACCATCGCCTGTCAGCCCGCCATCTCAAGGCCTATCGACTGGCGGTGGCCAGCCGGGATCCCCGTTTTGCCGAGGAGGCGGAGCAGGAGTGGTATTACCGGGTGCGGCTGCTGCTGGACTACGTGAGTGGCATGACGGACACCTATGCGCTGGAGGAGTTTCGGCTGCTGTCCGGGATCTGAGCGGGACGGCGTCAGGCTCTCTGTTCCGGATGAGTATTGATAGATGGCTCACCTCCCCATATGGGGGGTGAGGTTCTTGTATAAAATTCGGTCTTTTTTTAGACTGTGGCAACTTGTTCAACTTTCACACGGTAAGGAGACGGATATGCAACATTCAATGCTAAACGTTGCGTTCGACCGCTGCATCAGCAGCGCGAAGACTCGTGCTCTTTTTCTGCCGCGTGGAGGAAACAGGTAACACCTGCTTTTTCATCACCCGCGGTTGTCCCGCAGGGTGATCTCTTCTCTCCGGGGGAACCGCACGTTCAACTGGAGAATATTATGTCTATCGAACTGACCCTGCTGCGCACCGTCGAAACCCTGGTCCAGAAACGGATCACCCGGCTGGAACGCCGCACCCGTTATCTGCACCTGTCGCCCGCCCTGCTCAAAGACATAGGTCTGGAAGGGCAAAATGTGCAGATCGCCCACATCCGTGAGCAGGAGTATCAAACCGGCTTCCGGCTTGGGAACCGAATAACCTGATAAGGTGGGGCTTGGCCCCCTTCTTGCATAAAAATGGCAGGCATTAGCCTGCCATTTTTCGTATCCGCACGAGTTCTGTTACGAATTTTTATTCGCACATTTTGCCAAAATCCCTATGATCGCTCTCCGATCTGTTCAGGAGTCATCCATGCTGCGCCTCTGTTATCGCGCCATTCTGTTGTGCTGGTTTGCTTGCTGGAGCCATGTGGCTGCGGCAGAAACCTCTCTGGACAAGGATCAGCTGGGACTGACGGAACGGCTGTGGCTCGCCTCGCGCAATGACCTGGTAGTGGGCATGCCCTCGATGGCCTGGCCCCCCTACATCTATACCAATGGCCGGGGCGGCTTCAACGGTCCGCTCGACGACTTTGCCAACCAGATTGCCGGCCGGCTGGGGCTGACCGTGCGCTACAAGACCTATCCCTACTATGCCGATGCCCAGCAGGCGCTGCTCGATGGGGAGGTGGACATGCTGATCGGCGTGACGCCCAGCCAGTCGCGTCAGGAGAAGATGCGCTTTACCTCGGATCTGATGACCCTGCCGCGCGCCGTCCTGCTGACGCGGGAAGAGGGGGAGCCGACCCTGGCCGCGGCACGCCAGTTGCGTTGGGTGTGCGAGCACGGCTTCAGTTCCTGCGAGGAGCTGACCCAGCTCGGGATGACCCAGCTGACCGAGGCGGACAGCAGCGACGAAGCCGTCTTCATGGTCAAGAAGGGGCTGGCGGATGCCTATCTCTCCGATCTGCCCTCGCTGATGCGGCTGCAGCGCCTGCAGCCGCAGACCGGGCTCAAGGTGATCACCCCGGAGTGGGTGACGGATACCTCGCTGGCCATGGCGGTGAGGCTGGACAATCAGGGGCTGCGCGATCTGCTGGAGCTGGCCCTCAACGACATGTCGCTGGATGAGCGCCGCCGCATTCTGGAGACCGGCGGTATCGTCGACTACGAGCTGGCCAACGGCCCTCGCCAGATAGTGTTCAACCAGAGCGAACTGGACTGGCTGGCCCGCCACCCGACCCTGCGCTTCGGGGTGGCACCGGACTGGCCGGCGGTGAGCGAGATCGATGGCAATGGCCAGCTCAAGGGCTTCATCGCCGACCTGCTCAAGCTGGTGAGTCTGCGATCCGGCCTGCACTTCAGCCTGGTACCCACCAGCAGCTGGGCCGAGACCCAGAGCCTGCTGCAGGCGCGCAAGCTGGATTTCATTCCGGCCATCACCCCGACTGCCGAGCGGCGCCAGTACGCCCTGTTTACCCCCGACTACGCCTTCATCCACCGGGTGATTGCCGCCAGGCAGGGGAGTGAAGAGCTGGCCAGTCTCAACGAACTCAAGGGGCGCCGGGTGGGGATCGTCGGCGGCTCGGTGGAGGAGCTGGTGCTCAAGGAGGTAGGCGCCAGCCCTGTGGCGGTGAGCAGCGATACCAAGCTGCTGCCCCTGCTGGACGGACACCAGGTCGACTATGTGCTGATGAGCATGACCACCCTGGAGCAGGCACTGCAGAAAGGGTTTAACAACCGCTACCAGGTAGTGTTTTCCGGCAACGAGCTGAGGGTGCCGGTCGCCATGGCGGTGCATCAACAGGATCCCATGTTGCAGCAGATCCTGACCAAGGTGCTGCTCTCCATCCGGCCGGAAGAGATGACCAAGCTGGAGCACAAGTGGCTGACTCTGACCATCCAGACAGGCATCAATCCGACCACGGTGGCGCTCTGGTCCGCCTTAGGGTTGGGGGCCTTCCTGCTCTGCGTGCTGCTGTTCATGGGCTGGAACCGGACCCTGCGTCGCCAGATAGTGCAGCGCCAGCTGGCCGAGCACAAATTGAACGAGCAGCTGACCTTTGTGCAGACCCTGCTCAACTCCCTGCCCAACATGGTGGTGCTGCGGGATCGCGAGCAGCGCATCACCCTCTGCAACCAGGCCTATCGGGATGCCTTCATCGGCGACCCGATGAAGGAGGGGGGCGACGATCTGGACCGCATGCCGGCCAGAGAGCGGGTGCGGGTACTGAAAGAGGAGCAGGAGGTGTGGCAGAGCGGCGCACAGCTTGAGGGGGCGGGCAACAGCCGCCGCCAGGATGGTGCCATGTTCCATGTCATCTATACCAAGCGCCCCTACACCTCCCCGGATGGAGACATGCTCGGTGTCTTGACCGTGCTGACTGACGTGACCCGCATCAAGGAGGCCGAGGCGCGGGCCCGCAAGGCGGAGACCCGCCTCACCCAGATCACCGACAGCATGCCAGGCATTGTCTATCAGTACCTCTGGATCGGACCCGGCAAGGGGCGCTTCCTCTATGCCTCGCAGGGGGCGAGCGAGATCCTGGGGGCCAGCCGGCAGGAGATGCTGTCGGCCGAGTCGGGGGGGGAGGTGTTCGGCTTTACCGAGGAGGCGTTGCAGGACTTCGTCAGCAAGGTGGCCAACCATGCTCAGACCCTGGCCCCTCTCGATCTCGAGGTCAAGGTGGAGCGGCCTGAGGGGGCGCGCTACCTGCAGGTGCGCGGCAGTTTCGTGCCGCAGGAGGAGGGGCACCTGATCCTCAACGGGGTGATCCAGGACATCACGGCCCTCAAGCGCCAGGAGCACGAGCTGAGGGAGGCGCGGGCCTATGCCGAGCAGGCGATGCAGGTGCGCAGCCGCTTCCTCGCCACCATGAGCCACGAGCTCAGAACCCCCATCTCCGGCATGCATGGCATGCTGGAGCTGCTGCAGATGAGCGAGCTGAACGAGGATCAGCGTTACCTGCTGCGCAACGTGGTCACCTCCACCAACAACCTGCTCTATCTGGTCAACGATGTACTCGACTTCTCCAAGATAGAGGCGGGTCAGCTGCAGCTCCATTATCAGGAGTGCCGGCTTGCCTCCGTCATCTGTGACGTGATCCGCGGCCATGCCACCCTGGCCCATGGCAAGGGGCTCAGAGTGACGCTGGACTGGGGCACCGAGGTGCCGGATCAGGCCCGCATCGATGCGGTGCGGGTGGGTCAGGTGCTCTCCAACCTGCTCAACAATGCGGTCAAGTTCACCGAGCGGGGCGAGATCCGCATCCAGGTGGGTCTGCAGGCCGAGCGACTGGCCATCACGGTCAGCGACACCGGCATCGGTATCGCCGAAGAGAAGCAGGATCGCCTGTTCACTCCGTTCGAGCAGGTGGAGTCCGACATAACTCGACGTTTCGGAGGCACCGGGCTGGGGCTGGCCATCTGCCACCAGCTGGCCCAGAAGATGGGGGGCACGCTGACGCTCGAGAGCAAACCGGGGCACGGCACCCGGCTCATCTTCGAGTTCCCGCTGAGCGAGTGTCAGTGGGATGCCCCGCCGCTGGCCGGCCAGGATTGGTGGCTGTTTGGCGAAGATGTTGCCTTGCAGAGCGCCATGCAGCGGCTGGGGGCCAGGCTGCATCGTCTGGATCCACAGCAGTGGCAGCAGCCCCTCAACGGCCTGTTGCTGGCGGAGGAGAGCTGGCTCGAGCAGGCGCTCGGCAGCGACTGGCTGGGCCATTTGCAGCGATCGACCCTCAAGGGCATAGTGCTCTCCCCGCAGGAGGCCCTGCGCGGTCGTATGGGATCGAGTGCCTGGTGGCGGCTGGGGCAATCGCCGCTCTACCCCGACCTGCTGCTGGAGACTTGCCATCAGTTATTGGGGGAGGCGGCGATCAGCCCGGTGGAAGCCAATGCGCCCAAGCTGCACGGGCGGGTGCTGGTGGCCGACGATCACCCCATCAACCGCGCCCTGCTGGCCCGCCAGCTGGCCATTCTCGGTGTGGATGCCGAGGTGGTGGATGACGGCGACAAGGCCTTGCGCACCTGGCAGGGGCAGGGATTCGCCCTGCTGCTGACCGACTGCCACATGCCGGCGATGGATGGTTACAGCCTGACCCGGGCGCTGCGGGAGCAGGGGGTATCGGCCCCTGTCATCGGGGTGACGGCCGACACCTCCGAAGAGGCCGGCCTGCAGATGCAGGAGGCGGGCATGAACGACATGTTGTTCAAACCCTATACCCTGGATACGCTGCGGCAGGTGCTGATGCGCTGGCTGCCGGTGAACAGCCAGGCGCAGGAACCCAGCCAGGTCCCTGCGCCTGCCAGCGAGCAGGGGGAGCGCTGGCTCTCGCTGTTTGGCGATGAGGCGGTGGCGCGCAGCATGGCGCGGGAATACCTGGATTCCAATCGCCAGGACGGAGATGACATGATGCAGGCACTGGCCAGGCAGGATACCTATGCCCTGGTGGAGACGGCGCATCGGATCAAGGGGGCTGCCCGCATGGTGGGGCAGCAGGCATTGGCGGAGGAGGCGGCCCGGCTCGAAGCGGCGGCCCGCCTCAAGCAGCTGGACGAGCTCAGCGAACTGAGCCAGACGGTGCTGGCGCTGATGAAGGCTATTACAGGTGAAATTGGATTATGGCTCGATGAACAAGACACAGCATGAGTTGGTGATCATGGTGGTGGAAGATCACGCCTTCCAGCGCAAGGCGTTGATGCACCAGATCCGCGGGCTCGGTTACGTTTCCCTGCTGGAGGCGCAGGACGGGGTGGAGGCGTTGGCCATGTGCCAGCGTCATCAGGTCGACATCCTGTTTTGCGATCTGCGCATGCCGGGCATGGATGGCATGGCGCTGTTGCGCCGCCTCTCCCTCGGCGGCTTTCGCGGCGGCATCATCCTCTCCAGCGCGCTGGAGGATGACGTGGTCGAGGCCGTGCTGCGCATGAGCGCCGCCTATGGCTTGCAGGTGCTGGGGCGCATCGAGAAGCCCTCCAGCCAGCAGCAGATCAGCCAGCTGATCGGGGCCTGGCGCCCGCAGCAGGAGCGAGCCCAGGAGGAAGATGGCCACCGCCTGACCCTGGATGAGCTGAGCCTGGCGCTGGAGCAGGACCAGCTGCTGCCCTGGTATCAGCCCAAGGTGAGCTTCGGCTCCGGCCAGTGGGTCGGCATGGAGGCGCTGGCCCGATGGCAGCATCCGGAGTACGGCCTCATCTCGCCGGCCCGCTTCATTCCGCTGGCGGAGCACAACGGTCTCATCGATCGGCTGACCGAGGTGATCATCAGCAAATCGCTGCGAGACGGCCACCTGTGGGAGCAGACCGGGCTATCCCTCAACCTCTCGATGAACCTCTCCACCACCTCGCTGATCGAGGGGGATCTGTGCAACACCCTGATCAACCAGTGCCAGCGCTGGAGCATCAATCCCGAGCTCATCACCCTGGAGGTGACCGAGAGCGCGTTCGTGCAGGATCTGGGCAAGTCGCTGGAGGTGCTGACGCGCCTGCGCATGCACGGTTTCGGCCTCTCCATCGATGACTTCGGTACCGGCTACTCCTCCATGCAGCAGCTGGCCCTGCTGCCCTTCACCGAACTCAAGCTGGATCGCTCTTTCGTCGATCACTGCTTTGAGGACCCCTCCCGCTTGGCCATAATAGAGTCAAGCATCGAGCTGGCCCGCAAACTGGGGCTCAAGTCCGTCGCCGAAGGGGTGGAGGATGAACTCACCTGGCGACTGCTGGCGCGGCTGGGGTGCGACGTGTGCCAGGGCTTCTTCTCTGCCCGGCCCATGCCGCGCGAGGAGTTGTTGAGATGGCACGACTCCTGGCGTGAACGGCTACCGGCGCTGCTCGGGGAGTGAATATCGGGCAGGATGCCCGCAACGGAACAGGGACGTTCATGAAAATTTCAAGCAAGTTGCTGCTCAGCTTCTGTTTTATCAATCTGCTGGTGATCCTCTCTTCCAGCCTGGTCTACCACCAGCTCGGCCGCATCGGACAGGCCGGCAGCGCTCTGATGGAGCAGGCCCTGCCCGCCCTGCAACGGGATGAGGCCAGCCAGAAGGCGCTGGTGGCCACCATCTCCTCCCTGCGGGCCTATCTCATCCTGGGCAAGGATCCGGCGCAGGCCGACCGCCTCAAGCAGGAGTGGGAGGGGGCCTGGCAGGTGATCGAGCATCAGCAGTTCACCGCCGAGCTTGCCCGCTCGCTCAAGGCCTTCAAGACTAGCCAGCAGAAGGTGTGGGACATTGCCCAGACCGACGAGAACCTGCCCGCCCACACCCTGATGTTGCAGGAGGCGGGGCCGTTGGCAGAGTCTGCCCTCGATCAGCTGCAGTCCTTTGCCAACGAAGAGGTGGCCACCCCGCAGGATCAGCTGCCCGGCGATCGTCGCCTGCTGCTCAAGCAGGTGGGGGATGCCTACAACGGCCTCTCCAATGCGCTCTCCGCCCTGCGTGACTTCCTCATCTCGGGGGATCCGGACTATCGCACCAAATACCAGGACTATTACCAGTTCCACCAGCAGCGGGTGGCCGAGCTGAAACAGCAAGAGGCCAACTTTACCGAGGCGCAGAAAGGGATCTGGTCGCTGTTCGAGGAGATGTCGGCCCCCTTTGCCGAGCTGGTGGGCCAGGTGATCGAGAAGCGTCAGGCCCCGGACTGGGATCAGGCCAATTACCTGATGGCGACCGAGATTGAACCCGCCCTCGGCCAGCTTGCGACCCAGCTGGCCGGCCAGGTGACCGAGACCCGTGCCGAGGTACAGAGCATGGGCCAGAAGATGACCAGCGCCGGTCAGGCCATCAATCGCACCCTGCTGCTGGCCACCCTGACCGTGATCGTGCTGGGGACCCTGGTGGCGCTGCTGTTCAGTCGGCGCTTGACCCGGGATATCGCCAGCCTGGTGCTGCGGGCCGATCAGGTGGCCAATGGCCGGTTGCCGGCCCGTCCCCTGCCGGTGCAGAGCCAGGATGAGCTGGGCGGGCTGACGGGCTCCATCAACCAGATGTCCGGCCAGCTGCGCCAGCTGGTGGGGGAGATCCAGGGGGCGGTGGGGCAGGTAGACGGGGCCTGCGGCGAGGTGAGCAGTACCACCCGCTCCATCGTTACCGATCTGGCGAGCCAGAATCAGCGGGTCGATACGGTGGCGGCGGCCATCGAGCAGATGTCGGTCAGTACCCGGGATGTGGCGGGCAATATCGCCGAAGCGGCGCGGGCCGCCCAGCAGGCCGAGCAGCAGACCCGCCAGGGCGGCCACGAGCTGGCCCGCATGACGGCCACCATGCAGCAGATTGCCGCCATGATTGCCCAGGCGAACGAGGCGATGGGCCAGCTCAGCAGCCAGAGCGAGCAGGTGGGACGCGTCACCGAGGTGATCGCCACCATCGCCGAGCAGACCAATCTGCTGGCGCTCAACGCCGCCATCGAGGCGGCGCGGGCTGGCGAGCAGGGGCGCGGTTTTGCGGTGGTGGCCGACGAGGTGCGCCTGCTGGCGAGCCGCACCAGCCAGTCCACCGAGGAGATCAGCCAGACCATCGCCAGCATCCAGCAGCAGACCCGCCAGACCGTCAACACGGTCGGCAGCGGTACCCGGCTGGTGGAGGAGGGGCGCGGCGCCGTCGATTCGGTGACCGCTACCCTGGACGCCATGCTGCAGCTGGTGCAGGACTTGTCGGGTCAGCTGGGAGCGATCGCCACCGCGACCGAGCAGCAGTCGCGGGTGGCGCAGGAGGTGGCGGGCACGGTGGAGGAGATCGCCGGGCTCAGCCGGCAGTCGAGCCAGCGCAGCAAGCAGGGGGAGGAGATAGTGGCCAGGCTGGCGCAGGATACCGGCCGCTTGACGGCGGTGATCAGCCGCTTCGAACTGGATGCCTGAGGCTGACAAGGCCCATGAAAACGGGGCAGGCCGCTTGGCCTGCCCCGTTTCTTTTCAGCCTTGCTGGCAAGAGATGGTTGCTCTGACCTGGCGGGTCACTCCAGCCGGCGGAAGGACTGGTTGTCGAAGCTGCTGCTGGTCTCCTGATTGAGCAGGCTCACCAGCAGGATCGCGCGTTTGTCGCCATCCGGCTCCAGATAGATGGCCTCGAAGCCGGCCAGCGGACCGGATTCTATCAATACCTTGTCGCCCTGGGTTGGCAGGTTGGCGTAGCTGGCGCGTGCCTCGTCGCTGTCGTCCCGGCTCATCAGCTGATAGACCAGCTGGCTGTTGATGGCGGTCCACTCCCGCCCGAAGTGGATGATGCGGCTGATGCCGCGGGTGGACTTCAGGGTGACCGGGGTGACCTCTTCCAGATCCACGTAGATGAACAGGTAGTTGGGGAACATGGGCTCCCGCACCGGGACTCGCTTGCCCCGCCGCAGTTTTTCAATTTCCACCATGGGATAATAGGACTCGATCCCCTGGGCTTCGAGATGGGCGCGGGCGCGGGCCTCTTCTTTTGGCTTGCAGTAGGCCAGATACCATTTTTTCATGTGATGAATATGTTCGTGTTGCCGTGCTCGCCGATATGATAGCGGCAGCAATAAAAAAGGCCACGCATTGCGTGGCCTTTTTTGCCGAGTGAGTGATTACCAACCTTTCACCAGGCCGCCTTTGAACAGCTCCAGCCCTTTCTTGTAGACGTCATCGGTCTGGAAGGCCTGTACGAACTGTTTGACCTTCTCGTCGTCCTTGTTGTTGTCGCGGGCGACGATCAGGTTGACGTAGGGGGACTCCTTGTCCTCAACAAACAGGCCGTTCTCGGTCGGGGTCAGGCCAATCTGACCGGCGAAGGTGTTGTTGATGATGGCCAAGTCCACGTCTTCCAGCGAGCGCGGCAGTTGGGCCGCTTCCAGCTCGACGATCTTGAAGTTGCGCGGGTTGCTGGCGATGTCCAGCACGGTCGCTTCCAGACCGGCACCCTCTTTGAGCTTCAGCAGACCCTGCTTCTCCAGCAGGATCAGGGAGCGGCCCAGGTTGGTCGGATCGTTCGGCACCGCGATCTGGGAACCATCTTTCAGCTCGGAGAGGGCCTTGATCTTCTTGGAGTAACCGGCGATCGGGTAGACGAAGGTGTTGCCGACCGGCACCAGCTTGAAGCCGCGATCACGGATCTGGGCATCCAGATAGGGCTTGTGCTGGAAGGCGTTGACGTCAACGCTGCCATCGTTCAGGGCCACGTTCGGGGTGACGTAGTCGGAGAAGTTTACCACCTCGACGGTCAGACCGTATTTCTCCTTGGCCACTTTGGCGGCCACTTCAACCAGTTCGGTCTCGGGGCCGGCGATGGCGCCCACCTTCAGGGTCTTGTTCTCTTCTTTTTGACCGCAACCGGCCAGTACCAGGGTAGCCAGCAGGGCAGCCGCAACGGATTTGATGCCAAATTTCATAAAACCTCCTGTCAGAAATCGACGATTAACGATGATCACATTTGTTGACCAGGCGCTCACCCGCGCTCTGGATGAGTTGAACCAGCACTACCAGGATCACGACGGTGACCAGCATGACGGTCGGGTCAAAGCGCTGATAGCCGTAGCGAATACCCACATCGCCCAGTCCACCGCCCCCGATGGCACCAGCCATGGCGGAGTAGTTCACCAGCGTGACGAGGGTGATGGTGACGCTGTTGAGGATGCCGGGCAGGGCCTCGGGCAGCAGCACCTTGGTGATGATTTGCAATGGCTTGGCGCCCATCGCCTTGGCCGCTTCCAGCAGGCCGTCCGGCACCTCCATCAGGGCCCCTTCCACCAGGCGGGCGATGAAGGGGATGCAACCGACGGTCAGCGGCACGATGGCGGCGATGGTGCCGATGCTGGTGCCGACGATCAGCCGGGTCAGCGGGATGATGGCGACCAGCAAAATGATGAAGGGCACGGAGCGGCCAACGTTGACGATGACGCCCAGGGTCCTGTTGAGCACAGGGTTGGCCAGGATCTGGCCGGCCTTGGTCACGTGCAGCGCCACGCCGAGCGGCAGGCCGAGCAGGCAGCCGAACAGGGCGGAGGCAAACACCATGATGAGGGTGTCGCCCAGGGCCGTGAACAGCAGATTAATCATGGCTTCGGACATAACCCATTACCTCCAGCTGAATATGGTTGTCGATGAAGAACTGCTGGGTGGCCTCGCACTGGGCCTCATCCCCGAACAGTTCCGCCAGCAGGAAGCCGAACTTGACGCCGCCGGCGTACTCGATGTCGGCGCTCAAGATGCTGATGTCGATGTTGAAGCGGCGGCTCGCCTCCGAGATGAGCGGCGTGTCGACCGTGCTGCCGGTAAAGCCGAGCTTCACCAGCGGATAGCTGGCGGGTACCCGGTCGCTACTCATCCGATCCTGATACTCCTGGGGCACTTCCAGGTGGATGGTGGAGTGGATGAAATCCCGTGCCAGCTGGGTCTTGGCATTGCTGAAGAACCAGGCCACTTCGCCCTGCTCGATCAGCCGGCCGTCACTGATGATGGCCACTTCGTCGCAGATCCCCTTCACCACGTCCATCTCGTGGGTGATGAGCAGTATGGTGAGCCCCAGCTTGACGTTGATCTCCTTGAGCAGGGTCAGGATCGAGCGGGTAGTCTGTGGGTCGAGGGCCGAGGTGGCCTCGTCGCACAGCAGCACCTTGGGGGCCGGGGCCAGCGCCCGGGCGATGGCGACCCTCTGCTTCTGACCGCCGGATAGCTCGGACGGATAGGCGTGGGCGCGGGCTTCCAGCCCGACCAGCGCCAGCAACTCGGTGACCCGATTCTGGATCTTGTCCTTGCTCCAGCCCGCCAGCTCCAGCGGGAAGGCGATGTTGGCGGAGACGGTGCGGGAGGCCAGCAGGTTGAAGTGCTGGAAAATCATCCCGATCTGGCGGCGAGCCTGGGTCAGATCCCGCTCGCTCAGGGCGACCAGATCCTGGCCGTCGACGATGACCTGGCCATCCGTCGGGCGCTCCAGCAGGTTGACGCAGCGGATGAGGGTGCTCTTGCCGGCACCGGAGGCACCGATCACCCCGAAAATTTTGCCTTGCGGCACATGCAGGCTGACATCACGCAGGGCGTGCACGGCATCACTGCCTTTACCGTAGACTTTGTTGAGACCGATCAACTTAATCATGGATTCTTCCGTGCTAACAGCCTTAAAGCACAGGGCGCTACAGGCGGGTGAATTGGGCAGAGGTTTCACTGGGTTGCTCTGTCATCATGGAGGATGATGCTAAGATGTCTGGATGGCCATGTCAACGCGTGTTTATACATCTAGACGTCTAAAAAAGTGCTAAGGATTGCCACTTGTTGACTAAGGCCGACGGTGATCCGGTTCACATCAATATTGTATTTGTCAGTGTAGTGGGATTGCCGAATATCAGATGGTAAATGCACCATTATCACTTCCTTTATTAGTCGTGAGACGGATTCAGCTGCTCATCCTTTTACTCCCCCCGGGTTGGCACAAATCATTCCATTTTGTATCGATCGCTGCTTTCTTGGCCGCCTTCTTGATGCAGCACAACAAGGGCCGTGCTTTGGCTTGGCTTGCAATTGCCTGTTTTTTATACTGAATGGGCACGACATACAGGAGGGCAACCTGATGCGATTTCAACAAATCAAAGACTTGCTGCTCTATCTGGAGCAGGTGCATCACCAGCTTGGACTCTGTTACGGGCGCCTCATGACCCAGGTGGATGGCGAGCGCAGCCGGCTGCTGCTGGCCTATCTGCAGCAGCGGGAGGAGGCGGCGGGTACCCAGCTGGAGGACTACCTGAGCGAACTTGGCGAAGGGGTGAAGGAGACCTGGCTGGAACGGGGCTTCAGCGAGGATCTGCTGCCCGGGATCCGGCGCCTGAGCCTGCCCGCTACGGCCCAGACCCAGGACATAGTGCAGCTGGTGTGCCGACAGGAGGAGAAACTCATCGGTGAGCTCAGCCATCTGGCCCGGGAGTGTCCGACCGAGGAGACGGTGCGGCTGCTGGGTGGCCTGGCCACGCAGGAGCAGACCCGCCTGACCCGGCTGGTGCACGGTGCCCATCGGCTCGACGATCTCTAGGAGATGGCTGTTGTCGGGTGAGGTGTGCGGCGCGTAGTGAAAAATGTGCGGGGAAAACAGCAGAGGCCCGGCAATGCCGGGCCTCTGCTGTTTGTTGTTCACGACGGGCTCATGCCGACTGGCGGGCGGCGGTCAGCTCGGCGGCGTGCAGAGCGGCGCCTATGATGCCGGCCTGATTGAGGTTGGCGGCCGCTACCAGCGGGGCCCGGGTCTCAATCTTGTCGATGAACTTGTCGAGCTTGGCGGCGCTGCCGCCGCCCAGGATGAAGAGGTCGGGGGAGAACAGAAACTCGAGGCGAGCCAGGTACTTGTTGAAGCGCTTGCCCCAGCGGCCCCAGGAGAGATCCTCGCGCTTGCGCACCGCGTCCGAGCAGTAGTGCTCGGCCACCATCCCTTCCAGCATCAGGTGACCCAGCTCGGTGTTGGGCAGCAGTTGGCCGTTGACGAACACGGCGGTGCCGATGCCGGTGCCGACCGTGATGAGGATGATCACCCCCTGGCGATCCCGGCCGTTGCCGTAGCGCATCTCCGCCAGACCGGCCGCATCGGCGTCGTTCAGCACGTGGCAGGGCTGGCCGGTCACGTCGCCAAACAGATGGGCGACGTCGGTCTCAATCCAGCTCTTGTCGATGTTGGCCGCACTCTTGGCGATGCCGTTGTGGATGGTGGCGGGAAAGCCGCAGCCCACCGGGCCCTTCCAGTCGAAGTGTTCCACCAGCGCCTTGAGGGTATGCGCCACGGCGGCCGGGGTGGCCGGCTGCGGCGTCACCAGCCGGTGGCGTTCGCCAATCAGCTCGCCCGTTGCGGTGTCGACCAGGCATCCCTTGATCCCCGAACCACCGATATCCACTCCCAACATCTGCATCAGCTTGTTCCTTTTGTTGTGCCGACCATCGACCGTCGGCAGAGCATGAAAAAATGACCTGGATCCGGCAAGGGGCAGATCGTCTATGCGTGATCCGGCAGACCTTTTTCGATGCAGCGGATCAGCAAGCGGGTCTTTTTGTTGTCATCCTGCTGGCGCCGGGCCAGGGTCGCCAGCGCCCACTCGATATGTTCGGCCACCATGGGCTCGGCTTCAGCCAGCGCCTGCTGCAGGGCCACCATTACCTCCTGGCTGGCTGGGCCGTTGCCAAGGGCCACCGCCAGGTTGCGGCGCCAGCGCTGATAGCCGATGCGGCGAATGGGGCTGCCTTCCGTGTGCTTGAGAAACTCGCTCTCGCTCCAGCCCCACAAGGTCAAGAGGGGCGGGCGGTGCAGATTGGGGCGCGGGCTGAAGTCGGGTTCAGGGCTGGCGTTGGCGTAGCGGTTCCAGGGGCAGATGAGCTGGCAGTCGTCACAGCCATAGATGCGGTTGCCCATCAGCGGCCGGAACTCTACGGGGATGGGGCCGTCGTTCTCGATGGTGAGATAGGAGATGCAGCGGCGGCCATCCACCACGTAGGGGGCGACAATGGCGCCGGTGGGGCAGATGTTGATGCAGGCCACGCACTTGCCGCATTGCTCTTTCTCCACCGGGGCGTCCAGCGGCAGTGGCAGGCTGAGCAGCAGCTCCCCCAGAAAGAAGAAGGATCCCGCCGACTCGTTGAGCAGCAGCGAGTGTTTGCCCACCCAGCCGAGGCCGGCCTTGGCCGCCAGCGGTCGCTCCAGAATGGGGGCCGAGTCGACGAAGGGGCGCCAGCCCAGCGCCTCGCAGCGCTGCTCGATGCGCTCCCCCAGCTGCTTGAGCCGGCTGCGCAGCAGCTTGTGGTAGTCGCGACCGAGGGCATAGCGGCTGATGTAGCCGAGGGTGGGATCGCGCAGGGTGGCGGCGAAGCCCGCCTCGAACGGGAGATAGTTCATCCGCACCGACAGCACCCGCAAGGTGCCCGGCAGCAGCTCGTGGGGGCGAGCCCGCATCATGCCGTGGCGCGCCATGTAGTCCATGCTGCCGTGATAGCCAGCGTCCAGCCAGGCTTGTAGCCTGGGCTCTTCGAGGGTGAGATCCGTGTCTGTGATGCCGGCCTGGTCGAATCCTAGCTCGCTCGCCCAGAGCTTGATATCTTGGGCCAGTTGATGAAGTTCGGCCGTGGTCATGGCGCTGCCGGTCCTGCTGGCGGGCGACCTGAGCGTGCACCGGGATGGGAGTGTACTGTCATGCTGTATCGCATCTCTGGGGGCTTGCTGCCAAGGTTAACCGATGGGGGCGTTTGCCGCCGTCATACTGCATCATGAGCCCGGTGCCCGCCGGACCGGATCAATGGATGAGAGTCAGGAGCCGTCATGGAACAGGTCATCGGGGATGCTATCAGCGGGAAAGAGGGGCAGAGCTTACCACAATCACTGTGGCGGACTGAACAGATCCGTGCCCTGGAGCGGGAGTGGGCCGAACGCGAGGGGCTGAGCCTCTATGCCCTGATGGAGCGCGCCGGTGCTGCGCTGCGTACCTACGCCACCCACCACTGGCCGCACAGCCGGTGCTGGTGGATCTTTACCGGCCCCGGCAACAACGGTGGCGACGGCTACGTGCTGGCCCGCCTGGCGAGACAGCTTGGTCTTGAGCCTCAGGTGATTGCCGTGCGGGATCCCGCCGAGCTGACGGGGGATGCCAGGCGGGCCGCCGACGAGTGGCTGGCGATGGGGGGCACAGTGGTGTCGCCCGAGGAGCGGGAGCTCGACCGGCTGCCGGCCCCGGATCTGGTGATAGATGCACTGCTTGGCACCGGTGTCCATATCCGGCTGTCACCGCTCATGACAAAGATCGTCGCAACAATCAATGGCTTGCAGGTGCCCGTGTTGGCGGTGGATCTCCCCTCCGGCCTCAATGCCGATACTGGCTGCGCCATGGGAGCCGTGGTGCGCGCCAGCCGTACCCTCACCTTCATCGGCATCAAGCAGGGCATGCTCACCGCCGACGGGGTGGATTGCGTCGGTCGGCTCGATTGCGACACCCTCGGCGTCACCGCGCCGCCCGAGTGGCAGGCGGCCGCCGCGCGCGTCGATTATCCTTCTCTTCGCGCCAGGCTGACGCCGCGTCAGCGCTCGTCCCACAAGGGCTCCCACGGCAAAGTGCTGCTGGTGGGGGGCAATGCGGGGATGCAGGGGGCCATCGTGCTGGCCGCGCGCGCCTGCCTGCGGGCCGGTGCCGGTCTGGTCCGGGTGTGCCAGCATCCTGATCACCTGCCCGCCAGCCTCTACCAGGCCGAATTGATGGGCAGTCAGGGCGGTGGCGAGGAAAGCTGGGCCTCGGTGCGGGTGGTGGGACCGGGTCTGGGTCAGGATGAGTGGGGTCGGCGCCATTTTGAGTCATTTGTTAACGAGCGGGTGCCACTGGTATTGGATGCCGATGGATTGAATTGGCTGGCGCAATGTCCCCGTCATCAGGATAATTGGGTGCTCACGCCCCATCCGGGCGAGGCGGCCCGCCTGCTGGGTTGCACCATTGCCGAGATCGCCGCGGATCGCTTTGCCGCGGTGCAGCGTCTGCAGCAACGCTTCGGCGGTGTGGTGCTGCTCAAGGGGGCGGGGACGCTGATCCACGACGGCAAGGGGATGGCGCTCTGCAACGAGGGCAATCCCGGCATGGCCAGTGGCGGCATGGGCGACCTGTTATCTGGTATAATCGCCGCCCTTTTGGCCCAGGGCTGGTCTGCCGCCGAGGCAGCCCGACTGGGCGCCGTGATCCACGGGGAAGCGGCCGATCTGGCCGCTGCAGACGGAGAGCGGGGCATGCTGGCATCAGACCTGCTGCCCTTTATCCGTCGACTGGTTAATCCCGACACCATAACAAGCTAAAGAAGAACATGGCAAAACAGTTGATGATGACACTGCCGGACGAGGCAGCAACCGTGGCACTGGGTGGCCGTCTGGCCCACGCCTGCCAGCAGGCGACCACTGTCTTCCTGCACGGGGCCCTCGGGGCCGGCAAGACCACCCTGACTCGTGGCTGGGTGCAGGGGCTGGGTCATGAGGGCAAGGTCAAGAGCCCGACCTACACCCTGGTGGAGCCCTACGAGCTGGCCGACTGGCAGCTTTACCACTTCGATCTCTATCGGCTGGCCGACCCGGAAGAGCTGGAGTTCATGGGGATCCGCGACTACTTCGGCGCCAACACCCTCTGTCTGGTGGAGTGGCCGGAAAAGGGCGACGGCTGGCTGCCTGCGCCGGATCTCGAGATCACCCTGAGTTATGCAAACGAGCAGCGCGAGGTGCAGATTGACGCCCGCACTGCTATTGGCGAAGCCATTCTGGAACGGTTGTCATCTACGTGCGCTTGATCCTTGTTATTGCCCTCTCCCTGCTGGCCTTACCCTCCTGGGCGAATCAGCTCAAGAGCGTGCGGGTGTGGCCATCGCCGGACAACACCCGGGTGGTGCTCGACATGAGCAGCGCCCCCAATTACAACTACTTCACCCTGACCGGCCCCGACCGGCTGGTGATCGACCTGAAAGGGGCGAGCAACGTCACCAACCTGGCCCGCATCGAGAACAAGAGCGAGCTGGTGCGCAAGATCCGCGAGAGCTCGCCGCTGGAAAAAGGCGGGCTGCGGCTGGTGCTGGACCTGAGTTCAGCCATCAAGCCGGTGGTCTTTCCGCTGGCACCGGCCGGCCCCTATGGCCACCGGCTGGTGATCGACCTGCCTTATGAAGAGAAGGCCTCCGCCACCGCTCAGGCGGCACCGGTGGGCGGCAAGGGCAAGGGAGTGGTGATCGCCATCGACCCAGGCCACGGCGGGGAAGACCCGGGCTCCATCGGCCCGCGTCGCACCTACGAGAAGCGGGTGACCCTGGCGGTCTCCCAGAAACTGGCCGCCCTCATCGACCGCGAACCCGGCATGCGCGCAGTGCTGACCCGGCGCGGCGACTACTTCGTCGATCTGAACAAGCGCTCCGAGATTGCTCGCAAGGCCAAGGCCGACCTGCTGGTGTCGGTGCATGCCGACAGCTTCCACAACTCGACCCCGCGCGGCGCCTCCGTCTGGGTGCTGTCGACCAACCGTGCCAACCGCGAGATGGGCAGCTGGCTGGAGAAGCAGGAGAAACAGGGCGAGCTGCTGGGCGGCGTTGGCAAGGTGTTGGCCGAATCCGATCCCAACCCCTACTTGGCACAGACCTTCCTCGACCTCTCCATGGACAAGTCGCGAGCCGAAGGCTATGACGTCAGCCGCCAGATCCTGCGCTCGCTGGGCCGGGTGGCCCGGTTGCACAAGAAGGCGCCGGAGCACGCCAGCCTGGCGGTGTTGAAGGCGCCGGACATTCCCTCCGTGCTGGTGGAGACGGGCTTTATCTCCAACCACGCCGAAGAGAAGCTGCTGGCGACCTCCAGCTATCAGGATCAACTGGCCCGTGCCATCTTCGAGGGGATCCGCAACTACTACCGGGCTCACCCGACCAAGGGCGCCATGCTCACCGGCAAGGGGCAGGCCAGCAACAAGCAGGCCGCGGTCAGCCGACCCGCCCCTGCCAGCAAGCCGGTCGCCGTCAGCAAACCGGCGGCGCAGCCGGTGCAGCAGGTGGTGACCAACCGGATGCCGGCCACCGAACCGAACCGCAGCAGCGACGGCGGGGCGCCGGTCAGCAGCGTCGGTGGATCCTCGTCCGGCGCCGGGGTGATCAAGCCCTACGTGGTGGCAGCCAAGGAGCCGAGCGTCCCGGTGACCAGCGTGCAGAGCAATGACAAGGCCAGCATGCTCCGTCATGTGGTCACCCGCGGGCAGAGCCTCTCCCGGCTCGCCGAGAAATACGGGGTCAGCCAGGCGCGACTGGTGGAGATCAACAAGCTCAAGTCGCGGGACATCCAGATAGGGCAGGTGCTCTATATCCCGCAAAAGTAGCGCTGGATGAGGCGCCGGGCCCGTCCTTGCCTGTGGCAAGGGCTGACCCGGCTAGTCCTCATCGCCCCCGCCGATTACCAGCACCTTCAACCAAGCAGGAGCCAGCGATGCCGATCCGTTCTTTGTCCCCTGTTCTGGCCAGCCAGACGAGCGCGGGCTGTGATGCGGCGGCGTGGCGCCCAGTCGGGACGGTTGCCACAGCCATCCCGTTCAACCAGCAGGAGTAAGCGATGCCAATCCGTATATTGCCGCCGATTCTGGCCAACCAGATTGCTGCCGGTGAGGTGGTGGAGCGGCCCTCCTCCGTGGTCAAGGAGCTGGTGGAAAACAGCCTGGATGCCGGCGCCGACCGGGTCGAGATCGACATCGACAAGGGCGGTGCCAAGCTTATTCGCATTCGCGACAATGGCGGTGGCGTCGCCAAGGATGAGCTGGTGCTGGCGCTGTCGCGCCATGCCACCTCCAAGGTGGCGACTCTCGACGATCTGGAAGGGATCAACAGCCTGGGCTTTCGCGGCGAGGCGCTCGCCTCCATCAGCTCGGTCTCCCGTCTCACCTTTACCTCCCGCACGGCGGAGCAGTCCGAAGCCTGGCAGGCCCAGGCCGAAGGGCGCGAGATGAGCGTCACCGTCAAGCCGGCGGCCCACCCGGTGGGCACCACGGTGGAGGTGGTGGATCTCTTCTTCAACACCCCGGCCCGGCGCAAGTTCATGCGCAGCGAAAAGACCGAGTTTGCCCACATTGACGAGCTGGTGCGCCGCATCGCGCTCTCCCGCTTCGACGTCACCCTGATCCTGCGCCACAACGGCAAGGTGGTGCGCCAGTACAAGGCCGCCAGCACGGTGGCGGAGCAGGAGCGCCGGCTCGCCGCGGTGTGCGGCTCTCCCTTCATGCATCACGCGCTGGCGGTGGAGAGCGAGCACAGCGACGTGCGGCTGTGGGGCTGGCTGGCCACGCCCGCCGGCGCCAGACCGCAGAACGATCTGCAATACACCTATGTCAACGGCCGCATGATGCGCGACAAGCTCATCAATCACGCCATTCGCCAGGCCTATGACGAGCTGCTGCCGGCCGAACGCTTCGCGGCCTACGTGCTCTACATCGAGCTGGATCCGCGTCAGGTGGACGTCAACGTCCATCCGGCCAAGCACGAGGTACGTTTTCATCAGGCGCGCCTCATTCACGACTTCATCTTCCAGGCGCTGTTTACCGCCCTGCGCCAGCCAGGGGCGGCAAGCGACGGGAGCGACCAACCCCTGGCCGAGACCCTGGTCGAGCTGCCGGTCAGTGCCCCCATCGAGTATCCGGGTCAGGCGCCCAGAGCCGAGTGGTATGGCGCCGAGCACAACTACCGGGCTCCGGCCCGGGAAGTGCGGGAAGGAAGTGGCGCCGGGCGACCCGGCAACTACCAGCCGCCCGAGCCCCCCAGCCGGGAGGCGATGCGCGGCATGGGAGCCCTGCTCACCACCCTGCCGACGGTGCAGGGCACGCCGCTGGCAGAGGCTGAAACCGCGCCTGTTGCCGCTGCCGTGGCTGCCAAGGCGGGGGCATGGCGGGCCTTGACCCTGGTGGAGCAGGCCTATCTGCTGCTGGAGCGGGACAACCGGCTGGCCCTGCTGTCGCTGGTGCGGGCCGAGCGCCTGCTGCTGCGCCACTGGCTGCTGGAAACCTGGGGCCAGGGGCTGGCGGCCCAGCCGCTGCTGCTGCCGGTCTCCTTCAAGCTGCCGAAAAACCTGGTCGCGCTGGTGGAAACGCAGGAGCGTTTGCTCAAACGGATGGGGCTGGAGTTGAAAAGCGGTGGGCGCGACACCATGATCCTGACTCGGGTGCCGGCGCTGCTGCGCCAGACCGATCTGGTGCGCTTATTACCCGAATTGCTGCAACTGATCGAGAGCGGATCTGACAGTGATGCTGGCCAGCAGGCTGAAGTACTATGCCAATGGCTGGTGGAGCAGGGGATAAGTCGCGAAAAAGTATATGATTTTGCCACGGCCAACCGCTTGCTGACGGAACTTGTTGCCGATTTCAGTGACCAACTGGCAGACGTTCGCATGGTGCGCCCGCTGTCGCTGGCGAGCGTGCTGGCCGAGTTCGCCGATGGCCATTGAGGGAAATGCCCTCTTGAATCCATAAACCAGTTTTTTTGCAGGTGCGCCGCCAAGGGGTGGCGACTATGCAGGGGGAGTTTTTCACGTGGCTGACTTGCCGACTGCAATTTTTCTGATGGGGCCGACAGCCTCCGGCAAGACGGATCTCGCCATCGAACTGTGCCAGGCACTGCCCTGCGACATCATCAGCGTGGATTCCGCGCTCATCTATCGCGGCATGGATATCGGCACCGCCAAGCCTACGCCGGCCGAACTGGCGCAGGCGCCGCACCGGCTGATCGACATCCTGGATCCCGCCATGAGCTATTCGGCGGCCGATTTTTGCCGCGATGCGCTGCGGGAGATGAAAGAGATCGCCGATCGCGGCCGCATTCCGCTGCTGGTGGGCGGCACCATGCTCTATTTCAAGGCGCTGCTGGAGGGACTCTCTCCGTTGCCCTCCGCCGACCCCGCCATTCGGGCCGGCATCGAGGAGGAAGCCGCCCGCCTTGGCTGGCAGGCACTGCACGATGAGCTGGTGCGCATCGACCCGGTGGCCGGGGCCCGCATCCATCCCAATGACCCGCAACGGCTCAGCCGGGCGCTCGAGGTCTACCGCATCAGCGGCAAGACCCTCACCGAGCTGACCCAGGTGCAGGGGGAGGGGTTGCCCTATCGCGTGCTGCAGTTTGCCATCGCACCGAGCGATCGCGCCGTGCTGCACCAGCGCATCGAGCTGCGCTTTGACAAGATGCTGCAGGGTGGCTTTGAACAGGAGGTCAGGGGCCTCTACCAACGGGGCGATCTCACCCCGGATCTTCCCTCCATCCGCTGCGTGGGATACCGCCAAATGTGGGACTACCTGGCGGGGGAAGTGGAGTATGATGAGATGCGCTATCGCGGAATTGTTGCCACCCGCCAGTTGGCCAAGCGTCAAATGACCTGGTTGCGCGGTTGGTCTGATGTGACCTGGTTGGAATCTGGTGAGTCTGGCAATCTGGCAAGGGTCGTTGCCCGTGCCGGAGTGGCTTGACACTCCTGTATAATCAGGTTGTTATATTGATATCCGGTGTTTAAAAACAACAAACTATAAGGAAAAGAAGATGGCTAAGGGGCAATCTCTCCAAGACCCGTTTTTGAATGCGCTGCGCCGTGAGCGGATTCCTGTTTCTATCTATTTGGTGAACGGCATCAAGCTGCAGGGTCAGATCGAATCGTTTGACCAGTTTGTCATTTTGCTGAAGAACACCGTGAGCCAGATGGTCTACAAGCACGCCATCTCCACCGTGGTGCCGGCCCGTGCCGTCAACCATCACCAGCACGCCCAGGGCGCGGCTGGCGAAGAGCAGGGTGAAGCCGAGGCGTGATATCCCGGGACGAGGCGACTCGTCAACCCAGATTCATCATGATTCCTGTCAAGGAGCAAGCGCTTGTTTGACCGTTATGAAGCCGGCGAACAGGCCGTTCTGGTACATGTCAACTTCAGTGATGAGGGTGAGCGGGAGGATCTGGAAGAGCTCAAGATGCTGGTGAGCTCGGCCGGGGTCAATGCGCTGGGGGTGATCACCACCAGCCGCAGTGCGCCCAGCGCCAAATTTTTTGTCGGCAGCGGCAAGGCTGAAGAGATCGCGTCCCAAGTCCAGATGCTGGACGCCGACGTCGTCATCTTCAACCATGCCCTGACCCCTGCCCAGGAGCGCAACCTGGAGCGTCTGTTCCAGTGCCGGGTAGTGGACAGGACCGGCCTGATCCTCGATATCTTCGCTCAGCGTGCCCGTACTCACGAAGGCAAGTTGCAGGTCGAACTGGCCCAGTTGCGCCATCTCTCTACTCGCCTGGTACGAGGCTGGACCCACCTTGAACGTCAGAAGGGGGGGATCGGCCTGCGCGGCCCGGGTGAAACCCAGCTGGAAACCGACCGCCGCCTGTTGCGTGAACGCATCAAGGCGATTTTGCGCCGGCTCGACAAGGTGGCCAAGCAGCGGGAACAGGGACGTCGTGCCCGCAACCGCAACGAGGTACCGACCGTTTCTCTGGTGGGTTACACCAACGCCGGAAAGTCCACTTTGTTCAACCAACTTACAGCTGCCAGCGTGTATGCTGCCGACCAATTGTTCGCAACCCTGGATCCGACCCTGCGCAAACTGGTGATCCGGGATGTGGGTGATGTGATTCTGGCGGATACAGTTGGATTTATTCGACACTTGCCCCATGATCTGGTCGCGGCCTTCAAGGCGACGCTGCAGGAGACCCGCGAAGCGGATCTGCTGCTGCACGTGGTGGACTGTGCCGACGAGCAGATGCAGGAGAATATCGAATCGGTGCAGCAGGTGCTGGCCGAGATCGAAGCCGATGACCGGCCCCAGCTGATGATCTGCAACAAGATCGACAAGCTGGGTGAACACCCGGTCGGGCTGGAGAGGGACGAAGAGGGGCGCCCGGTGCGGGTCTGGCTGTCTGCCCAGACCGGCGAGGGGTGTGACGATCTGTTTGTTGCCCTGACCGAGCTGCTGGCCGGCTCCATGGTGCACCACACCCTGCAGTTGCCCCCTTCGGCCGCCAGATTGCGCAGTGCGCTCTATCGCCTCAAGGGCATCGAGCAGGAAGGTTTCAGCGAGGAGGGGGATTTTGTGTTGGAAGTCCGCCTGCAACTGGCTGACTGGAACCGCCTCGTGAAGCAAGAAGGTGAGAGTTTACAACGCTTTATCAGGCATTGATTCGTCGATGAGATGAATGTTTGCTGGCTTCATCAACGGTTGATGGCCCGATAGAGATGATATCCATCCGCATGTATTAATGGAGACGCTGATGGCTTGGAATGAGCCTGGTAATAACGGCAAAGACCGTGACCCCTGGGGGAACAACGGCAAGAATCAGGGACCCCCTGATCTGGACGAGATGCTGCGCAAGGTGAGCCGCCGTTTTGGTGGTCTGCTGGGTGGCGGTAAATCGGGTGGTGGTGACGTCGGCAAGTTCGGCCTCTCCATCGCGCTGGTGGTGGCGGTAGTGGTGTGGGTCGTCAGCGGCTTCTATACCATTCGCGAAGCCGAGCGTGGCGTGGTGCTGCGCTTTGGTGAGTACTCCCACAACGTGGATCCGGGCCTGCGCTGGAAACCGACCTTCATCGACCGGGTGATCCCGGTGGACGTGGAGTCGGTCCGCTCCCTGCCGGCTTCCGGCTTCATGCTGACCCAGGACGAGAACGTGGTGCGGGTCGAGATGGACGTGCAGTATCGCGTGGTCGATCCCGAGCAGTACCTGTTCAGCGTCACCAACGCCGACGAGAGTCTGAGTCAGGCGACCGACAGCGCCCTGCGCTACGTGGTGGGTCACACCCGGATGGACGACGTGCTGACCACGGGTCGTGAGAAGGTGCGTCAGGAGACCTGGCAGGTGATCGACAGCATCATCGAGCCCTATCACATGGGTCTGCAGATCGTCGACGTCAACTTCCTGCCGGCGCGTCCGCCGGAAGAGGTGAAGGATGCGTTCGATGACGCCATCTCCGCTCAGGAAGATGAACAGCGCTTCATTCGTGAAGCCGAAGCCTATGCCCGTGAAGTGGAGCCGAAGGCCCGCGGCCAGGTCAAGCGCCTGGAGCAGGAGGCCGAAGCCTACAAGTCCCAGATCGTGCTGAAGGCCAAGGGTGAAGTCGCTCGCTTCAACGAGCTGCTGCCCCAGTATCAGGCTGCGCCCGAGCTGACCCGTGATCGTATCTACCTGGAAACCATGGAAGAGCTCTATCAGCAGGCCAACAAGGTGGTGGTCGACATGCCGGCTGGCAACAACAGCATGATCTACCTGCCGCTCGACAAGCTCTCCGGCAAGGCCAACGCGGTGCAACCGGCTCGTCCGGCAGGTGCGCCGGTGGTAGAACAAACCCCGCCGTCCAACGAAGGGGCCAACTCCACGCCGACCCCGCTGCGCAGCGGCGACCGTTTCAGCTCAGGGAGAAACTGATAGATGAAAAAGCTAGCTATTGGTGTCATCGCTGTGGCCGCCATGGTCTGCTTCTCTTCGGTCTTCATCGTGGATGAAGGCCAGAAGGGAATCGTGGTGCAGTTCGGCAAGGTGAAGCGGGTTGAATCCGGCGAGCCGCGTCTGTACGAGCCGGGCCTGCACTTCAAGGTGCCGCTCATCGACCAGGTTCGCAAGATGGATGCCCGTATCCAGACCCTGGAAGGGCAGGCGGATCGCTTCGTCACCTCCGAGAAGAAGGACCTCATCATCGACTCCTACGTGAAGTGGAAGATCGAGGACTTCTCCAAGTACTACCTGGCAACCGGTGGTGGCAACAAGATCCAGGCCGAAGACCTGCTCAAGCGCAAGATCAACAACGGTCTGCGTTCCGAGATCGGTAACCGCACCATCAAGGATATCGTCTCTGGCGAGCGCAGTACCGTGATGGAAGATGCCCTGATGAAGATGGCGCGCTCCTCCGAGCTCGGCATCAAGGTGGTGGATGTGCGTATCAAGCAGATCAACCTGCCGGTGGAAGTCTCCAGCTCCATCTATCAGCGGATGCGTGCCGAGCGGACCGCGGTAGCCCGTGAGCATCGCTCCCAGGGCCGCGAGCAGGCCGAGATCCTGCGTGCCGACATCGACCGCAAGGTGACCGTCATGATCGCCGATGCCGAGAGTAATGCTCGTCAGCTGCGTGGTGAAGGGGATGCCGAGGCCGCCAAGATCTATGCCGACAGCTACAAGAAAGACCCGGAGTTTTTCAGCTTCGTGCGCAGCATGGAGGCTTATCGCAAGAGCTTCGCCGGTGGCAACGACCTGATGGTCCTCAAGCCGGACAGCGAGTTCTTCCGCTACCTCAAGTCGCCGCACGGCAACAAGCAGTAAGCTCGTCGTGATTTGACCCAAGGGCCTGATGATTCAGGCCCTTTTGTTTGCCGGTCATTGGCTGGCAGCGGGTGGCTGTGTGTGAAGCGCTGTGGTTGAGGCGCATTCAGGCGAGAAAGGAGGTTGCATGCTGACATCCATCCTGATGGGGCTGGGCTTGCTGCTGCTGTTCGAAGGGCTGGGGCCGCTCTTGATGCCGCGCGCCTGGCAGCAGATGTTGCGGCTGCTGAGCGATCAACCGGCCGAGCAGTTGCGCCGCATCGGCGGCTGTCTGGTGGTGGCCGGGGCCGTTATCTTGTGGGCGCTGGCGCGTTAAAGGATGAGCCTGGCTGTGTTTGCCAGACAATAAAAAAGAGGCCAATGGCCTCTTTTTTATTTCCGGCTGAGCATCAGGCGCTGCGCTGCACCGCCATGTGGGCCAGGGTTTCCAGTGCCTGCTTGTGCCGGGAGTCCGGCAGGATGGCGAGGGCCGCGATGGCCTTGTCGGCCTCTTCCCGGGCCCGCATGCGGGAGTACTCCAGCGCGCCGGTACGGTCGAGGATGGCCAGGATCCGGTCGAGGTGCTCCATGCCGTTGCGGTGCTCGATGGCGTCGCGCACCAGCTGGCGCTCTTCCGGGCTACCCACTTCCATGGCACGCAACAGCGGCAGGGTCGGCTTGCCTTCGGCCAGATCGTCGCCCACGTTCTTGCCCATCTCGTCGCTCTGGGAGCAGTAGTCCATCACGTCGTCGATGATCTGGAAGGCGGTGCCCAGATACTTGCCGTAGTCGGTCATCGCCTGTTCGATGGGCGCGGGCTGATGGGTCAGCACGGCGGCGAGACGGGTGGCGGCTTCGAACAGCTTGGCGGTCTTGCAATAGATGACCGTCATGTAGCTCTCTTCGGTGGTATCCGGGTCGTTGCAGTTCATCAGCTGCAGCACTTCCCCTTCGGCGATGGTGTTGGTGGCCTCGGAGAGGATCTCCATCACCCGCAGGTTGGAGAGCTCGCTCATCATCTGGAAGGAGCGGCTGTAGAGGTAGTCACCCACCAGGACGCTGGCGGCGTTGCCGAACATGGCGTTGGCGGTCTCCCGGCCGCGGCGCAGGTCGGATTCGTCGACCACGTCGTCGTGCAGCAGGGTGGAAGTGTGAATGAATTCGATGATGGCAGCCAGTTTCAGGTGATCCTCACCCTCATATCCCAGTGCGCGGGCGGCCATGACGGTCAGCATGGGGCGCATCCGTTTCCCGCCTGCACTGACAATATAGAAACCCAGCTGGTTGATCAGGCTGACATCGGACTGGAGTCGCGCCAGGATCAGTTCATTGACCGCCGTCATGTCGGCGGCACAGAGCGCACGGATAGTCTGTTGGTCCATAAGTCTCATAACGTGACGGCAGTGATGACTGCGATTTTAGCAATGGCGGGGATTCTACACGATTTCACAATGGGTTACAGTTAAGCGTTTATTCACGGCGGCAGATATGCGCACAAAATAAACTTTTTGCTAAATTGGCCTTGCCTGAGCAAATCGATTTGCGTAGAATGCCCGCCCATTGTTATAGGTTTTTGCGCGTGTCTGGCCTTGAGCAAAAGACACGCCTTTACGGAGTTAATCAAATGTACGCGGTATTCCAAAGCGGCGGAAAACAACACCGTGTGGCCGAAGGTCAAATCGTTCGTCTGGAAAAGCTGAACGTTGAGACTGGCGCTACCATCGACTTCAACGAAGTGCTGATGGTTGCTGCAGGCGACACTTTTAAAGTAGGTGCTCCTTTCGTTGAAGGTGGCAAGGTTGTAGCTGAAGTTGTGGCTCACGGCCGTGGCGAGAAAGTGACTATCGTCAAGTTCCGTCGTCGTAAGCACCACCGTAAGCAAGCGGGCCACCGTCAGTGGTTCACTGAAGTCAAAATCACTGGCATCAGCGCTTAATTAGAGGAGTACGATAGATGGCACACAAAAAAGCTGGCGGTTCATCCCGCAACGGCCGCGATTCAGAAGCTAAACGCCTGGGCGTGAAGCGTTTCGGCGGCGAAACAGTTCTGGCTGGCAGCATCATCGTTCGTCAGCGCGGCACCAAGTTCCACGCTGGTGAGAACGTTGGTCTGGGCAAGGACCACACCCTGTTCGCTACCGCGAACGGCAAGGTGCAGTTCGAAGTCAAAGGTCCGCTGAACCGTAAGTACGTAAGCATCGTTGCTGAGTAATTACGGACCGCAAGGATCCGAAGCCCCGCCAACAGGCGGGGCTTTTGTTTTTCTGATGTAGTTGACGAAAAAACGGCACGCAGCCGACCCTGGCTCTGAAGGGGCGACTGGCAAGATGCGTATCGCCCGCAGTGGTCTGTACCACTATAATGGCGTATCGGTTTTTCGAATTAAGGTGACGGTTACCTATGAAGTTTGTTGATGAAGTCCAGATTCGAGTCGATGCCGGTGACGGTGGTAACGGTTGTGTGAGCTTTCGCCGGGAGAAGTACATTCCAAACGGCGGCCCGGACGGCGGTGACGGCGGTGACGGTGGCGACGTGTATCTGGTTGCCGATGAAAACCTGAACACCCTGATCGACTACCGTTTCGAGCGTTTCCATGCCGCCGAGCGTGGCGAGAATGGCCAGAGCGCCAACTGTACCGGTCGTCGCGGCAAGGACAAGATCCTGCGCGTGCCGGTCGGTACTCGTGCGACCGATGAAGATACCGGCGAACTGCTGGGGGATCTGACCCACCATGAGCAGAAGCTGCTGGTTGCCAAGGGCGGCTTCCACGGTCTTGGCAACACCCGCTTCAAGAGCTCGGTCAACCGTGCGCCGCGCCAGAAGAGCAACGGCACCCCGGGTGAAGTACGTACCCTGAAGCTGGAGCTGCTGCTGCTGGCTGACGTCGGCATGCTGGGCCTGCCCAACGCCGGCAAGTCCACCTTCATCCGCGCCGTCTCTGCGGCCCGCCCGAAAGTGGCCGACTACCCCTTCACCACCCTGGTGCCTAACCTGGGGGTGGTGCGTGGCGAGAACTCCCGCTCCTTCGTCATTGCCGACATTCCGGGTCTGATTGAGGGTGCTGCCGAAGGCGCCGGCCTCGGTATCCGCTTCCTCAAGCACCTCGAGCGCTGCCGCGTGCTGGTCCATCTGGTGGATATCTGCCCGGTGGATGGTTCCGATCCGGCCGAGAATGCCGTGACCATCGTCCGTGAGCTGGAGAAGTACAGCCCGGAGCTCGCGAGCAAGCCACGCTGGCTGGTGTTCAACAAGATGGACCTGATCCTGGAAGAAGAGGCAGGTGAAGTGATGGAGCGCGTGAAGGCCGCCCTGAACCACGAAGGGCCGGTTTACGCCATCACCGCCATTAGCAAGGAAGGGACCAAGAAGGTCTGCTACGACATCCTGGATCTGCTGGATACCATGCCCCGTCAGCTGGCGGAAGATGCCAAGGAAGCCATCGAGAAGGTGGAGTTCAAGTGGGACGACTACCACAAGAACCAGCTGGCCAAGGCCGAAGCGGATGCGCTGGCTGCCTCCAAGGCGTTTGACGAGTCGCTGGACGACGATGACTGGGACGACGAAGACGATGATGGCGTGGAAGTCATCTACGTGCGTGACTGACCCTCATCCTGCGGGTGGGCACAGTGCAGCCACCCGCCGCTGAAAAACCGGAGCCTTGCCAGGCTCCGGTTTTTTTATGGGGATCGACTGGATCACCATATAGATATATTTCTTATGTCACTTATTGCCTGCCAACCGCAACTGATTATACTGCGCTCCTGAATGTAACCTTAACGAAACAATGTGCTAACCATTTGTAATGAATTGATATGCGCATCTGTTTGGGTACATTCTTATGGAAGGTTTGCCTGTAAAAATATTTATGCTTGAAATGATCCATTAAAAGCTTGTTTGTGCATTTTTTTGGAGTATTCTTGCGCCCGTTTTGTCGGGTGAGAGCATGGGTATGCAGGTTTGCCTGGCTAAGGAAAAGTAACATTAAGGCTGTAAACCATGCTGGAAAAGACTCTGCAAGCACCTGCGCTCAATACCCGTCGCAACGTGCTGATGTTCCTGGTCCCGTCACTCATCGGGATCCTGCTGTTCATGACCCCCGTTCTCTATGACGGCAACGTCACCATCCCGGTAGCCGTACTGGCGAAGCTGGTACAGAGGGTGTTTGCCGACTATCTGGTGGCCATGGTCAGCGCCATCATCACCACCACCATGCTGATGACCCTGATCGCCTGGTTGTTCAAGCCGGCGATCCTGGTGAAGCGCCCCTTCCTCAACAGCCTGTTCAACGTCTCACCCTTCTGGGCCTGCGTACGGGTGCTTGGCGGCATCTTCGTGCTGCTGACCTTCTTCGAGGCCGGTCCCGAGGTGCTGCGTTCCGGGGCAACCGGTGGCCTGGTGCTGCACGATCTGCTGCCGGTGCTGTTCTCCGTCTTCATCTTCGCCGGCCTGCTGCTGCCGCTGCTGCTCGATTTTGGTCTGCTGGAGTTCGTCGGCACCATGATGACCCGCATCATGCGTCCCGTGTTCCGCCTGCCGGGCCGCTCCGCGGTGGACTGCTTCGCCTCCTGGCTCGGGGATGGCAGCGTCGGCATCCTGCTCACCAGCAAACAGTACGAAGGCAAGTTCTACACTCAGCGGGAAGCCGCCGTCATCGGCACCACTTTCTCTGCCGTCTCCATCACCTTCTGCCTGGTGGTGATCT
Organism: Aeromonas sp. s5; assembly: GCF_040907865.1. NCBI lineage: Bacteria > Pseudomonadati > Pseudomonadota > Gammaproteobacteria > Aeromonadales > Aeromonadaceae > Aeromonas > Aeromonas sp. s5. The sequence continues at coordinate 73,469 of NZ_JBFOCO010000002.1, read as the reverse complement.
CCCAGGTGAAGCTGGAGCACATGTTCGTGCCCTTCTACCTGACCGTCTGCCTGGCCGGGGTAGTGGCCGCCATCGTGGTGCCGCGCCTGCCGCCGCTCTCCTGGAAGAAGGATGTCTACAGCGACGGTACTCCCCTGTGCCGCAAGCAGGAGGCGATCCCCCATCAGCACAGCGTGCTGAGCTATGGCTATGAGCGGGCCCTGACCAAGGCCGACAGCATGACGGATCTCGGCGCCGTGGCGCGGGAAGGGGTGAAGAATGCCCTGGACATGGTGTTTGGCGTGTTGCCGGTGGTGATGGCGGTGGGTACCTGTGCCCTGATGCTGGCCGAGCACACCCCCATCTTCAACTGGCTGGGGGCCCCCTTCGTCCCCTTGCTGGAGCTGCTGCAACTGCCGGAGGCGGAAGCCGCTTCCAAGACCATCATGGTGGGCTTCGCCGACATGTTCATCCCGGCGGTGCTGGCCTCCACCATCGAGAGCGAGATGACCCGCTTCGTGATCGCCGCCATGTCGGTCACCCAGCTCATCTACATGTCGGAAGTGGGTGCCCTGCTGCTGGGCAGCAAGATCCCGGTCAAGCTGTGGGAGCTGTTCGTGATCTTCCTGTTGCGCACCCTGATCACCCTGCCGGTCATCGCCGGGGTGGCGCACCTGCTGTTCTGATCTGCCCCGCGTTTGTAAACGGTCAACTTCGGTTGGCCGTTTTTTTATGGTCACTATTAGACCAAAGTGAGTCTTTTATGAGGCCTGAATTTACATTAATGTAACAAGCTGAAAAAACACGCCAGCCGAGCAGTAGGCAATTCCAACCTATGTGGCCAGGAGTCACCCCATGACCTCACTGCTCAGCTACCGGGCCGGTCCTTGCGATCAGCCGCTGCTTCACCAGACCATAGGCGCCTACCTGCAAGAGGTGGCGGAACGTTTCCCCGAGCGGCCCGCCGTGGTGGTGCGCCACCAGCAGATCCGCTGGAACTACCGGGAATACCTGACCCAGATAGACCGGCTGGCGCTGGGCCTGCTGGCGCTTGGGATCCGGCCAGGGGATCGGGTCGGCATCTGGTCGCCCAACAACATCGAGTGGTGCCTGGTGCAATTCGCAACGGCCCGCATAGGGGCCATCATGGTCTGCATCAACCCCGCCTACCGCAGCTACGAGCTCGCCTTTGCCATCAACAACGTGGGCTGTCGGGCCCTGATCTGCGCCAGCGCGTTCAAGGGCTGCGACTACCTCGCCATGCTGGGCGAGTTGGCCCCCGAGCTGGCTAGCTGTCCGCCAGGCCGCCTGACATCATCCCGGCTGCCAAGCCTGGAGATGGTGATCCGGCTCGGGGAGCAGCAAAGCGCCGGCATGCTCAACTTCCCCGAGGTGCTGGTACTGGGCGACCGGCAGGATCCGGCCTGGCTGGCCCGAGTGGCCGCCACCCTCAAACCCGATGACGCCATCAACATCCAGTTCACCTCGGGCACCACGGGCAACCCCAAGGGGGCTACCCTCAGTCACAGCAACATCCTCAACAACGGCCGCCAGGTGGCGCAAGGCATGGCGTTCAGCGAGCAGGATCGGCTCTGCATCCCGGTGCCGCTCTACCACTGTTTCGGCATGGTGCTCGGCAATCTGGTCTGCATCAGTGTGGGGGCCTGCGCCCTGTTTCCGGCCGAAGCCTTCGATCCGGCGGCCACCCTGCGGATGGTGAGCGAGGAGCGCTGCACCGCCCTGCACGGGGTGCCGACCATGTTCATCGCCGAGCTGGAGCTGGCGGAGTTTGACCAGTTCGATCTCTCCTCCCTGCGCACCGGCATCATGGCCGGTGCCATCTGCCCCGAGCCCTTGATGCGCAAGGTGCAGACCCTGATGCACATGACCGAGGTGACCATCGCCTACGGCCAGACCGAGTGCAGTCCCATCAATCACATGACCGCCATCGATGCGCCGCTGGACAAGCGGGTCACCACGGTCGGCCGCGCCATCGGTCACACCGAGATCAAGCTGGTCGACCCCAGCGGAGAGATAGTGGCCATCGGCGAGCGGGGCGAGATCTGCTGTCGCAGCAACGGGGTGATGCAGGGGTACTGGCAGGATCCGGTCAAGACGGCGGATACCATAGATGAGGAAGGGTGGCTGCACTCGGGGGACATCGGCATCATGGATGAAGAGGGCTATGTGCGGATCGTCGGACGCAGCAAGGAGCTGATCATTCGCGGTGGCGAGAACATCTACCCGCGCGAGATCGAGGAGCGGCTCTATGATCATCCGGCGGTGCAGGATGCAGCCGTGTTCGGGGTCGACAGCGAGCGCTATGGCGAGGAGGTGTGTGCCTGGGTCAAGCTCAGGCCCCGCCAGGAGGCCTGCGAGGAGGAGCTGAAGCAGTTCCTGTCGGCCCGCATCGCCTATTTCAAGGTTCCAAGATACATCCGTTTCGTGGAGGAGTACCCCATGACGGTAACCGGCAAGCTGCAAAAATTCAGGATGCGGGAACTGATGAGCGACGAGCTGGCCCGCCAGCACGCCGAGGGGATGCGCTGAGCGTGGCGACATCGGAAAAAAGGGCCTGCGGGCCCTTTTTTGTCAGCGTCCCAGCGGGTGGGGCTGTGCCGGCTTGCGGGGGCACTGCACCAGCAGGGTATGGGTGGTGAAGGTGCTGCTCTGGGGGAAGCTTGGGCGAAACCCCGTCATCGGATCGGCGGCCCCCATGCTCATCTGATGGGAAGTGAAGATGCGCTGGCGGCGATCGGTCTCCTGATAGCCGAGCGGGCAGCTCAGCGTCGCCTGCTGCTGGCACTCCTCCAGTGCGGCGCACTCGATCTGGAAGCGTTGCAGTGCGGGATTAGCTGAAGCGAGTTCGGTGACGGTGGCGGGCGCCGGCAGCAGGGCGCAGCCGGACAGCAAGAGGCTGCCCAGCAGGAAAATTCGGGGTGACATAAGAGAGTTGTGCTCGATGAAACAAGAAAAGGGTGGCTAGCGGCCGGCCGGGGCCATCAGCCTCGTGCCGGCCGCAAAGCGCGGATCAGCGCGGCGTGATGCCCATATCGACCGGACACTGGATGGTCAGAGAGTGCACCGTGTTGGCCATGCGATAGGGTTTGCCAGCCTTGTAGACCTTCTTCTCGTCGTCATAGCTGCCCGCCGTGTACTGGGTGCTGTAGAGCGTCTGCTGACGGCGATCCGTCTCCTGGTAGCCCTGCGGGCAGGTCTGGTTGGCCTGCTGGAAGCAGGCCGTCATGCTGCTGCACTCGATGTAGAAGCCGCGCTGGCTGGCATCGGCTAGGTGCACCGGGGTGACGGTGGGGGCGGGGGGAGACAACAGGGAGCAGCCGGAGAGCGTCAGCGCGCCCAGCATGATGAGATGTTTTGACATAGATAACCTGAACAGTGTGGTGTGACAAAGAGTGAGGGGGAGTCTATTGCTCCCCCTTCGCTATAGGGGCACCGTTATAACCAGCCGGGGGCGTTCAGGCCAGTCCGCAAATGTAAGAAAATATGACCCGGCCCTAGGCCAGCCCGGCCAGCAGGGCGCTTTCATCCACCTGATCTAGCTGCTCGGGGGCGAGGAATCTCCCGGCGTAATCGCGCCAGATGCCGCTGCTGACGAACAGGGCAAACAGGGCGGGATCGATGTGCTGCTCGCGCACCATGCTCTGCATGATGGCCAGCGACTGGGAGACCGTCTTGCCCGATTTGTAGGGGCGATCGCTGGCGGTCAGCGCCTCGAAGATGTCGGCGATGGCCATGATGCGGGCGGGGATGCTCATCTGGCTGCCCAGCAGCTGGCGCGGGTAGCCCTTGCCGTCCATCCGCTCGTGATGGCCGCCGGCAATCTCTGGCACGCTGCGCAGATGGCGGGGGAAGGGGAGACGTTCGAGCATGCGAATGGTCTGGATGATGTGCTCGTTGATCTTGTAGCGCTCCTCCTCGGTGAGGGTGCCGCGCCCGATGGCGAGGTTGTAGCGCTCGCCGCGGTTGTAGAGATGGGTCGGCACCCGCACCTTGAAGCCCCAGGGATTGCGCTCGTCCAGCTGATCGTGGACGGGGCGGGGGATGAGGTGGGCGGTCTTGTCCGCCAGCAGGGGCTCGACGCAGGGCAGCGGTGCAGCCGGCTCCCCCTGGCGCAGCTTGAGCTCCTCCCGGCTGATGCCGAGCCGATCGTCCAGGGTGCGCAGCCAGGTGCGGCTGGCGATGGCATCCAGCCTGGTCAGCTTCTCCGGTGCCATCCATTCGCCGCCCAGGTTGCACTCGGCGACGAAGGCGAACTCCTCGTCCAGGGTGCTCCAGAGCGGCGCCACCGTCGCCCTGGCCGCTTCCCGCTCCGACGCCGGCAGGCGGGCCGCCAGCGCCTCGATGTAGCCGTCGCGCTTGAGCACCTCGAAGCGGGTACGGATCTCGTGGATCCGATCGTAAAGGGTCTCCAGCTTGGTGGCCTTGTCCACCACGAACTCGGGGGTGGTCACCTTGCCGCAGTCGTGCAGCCAGCTGGCGATATGGATGGCCTCCCACTCCTCCTCGTTGAGCCGGAACTCGGCGAACGGCCCCTGCTGCTGGGCACAGGCAGCTTCGGTCAGCATCCGGGTCAGCTCCGGCACCCGCTGGCAGTGGCCGCCGGTGTAGGGGCTCTTGGCGTCGATCGCGCCGGCCATCAGCTCGATGAAGGACTCCAGCAACTGTTTCTGCTCCTCCAGCAGGCGCTGATTCTCGATGGCAGAGGCCGAGGTGCCCGCCAGCGCCTCGATCAGACTGATGCGCGAGGCCAGTTCACGGGCCGAGCAGTCAGGCAGGATCAGCAGCAGGCAGCCGATCAGCTCCTGGCGATGGTTGCGCAGGGGCTCGGCCACCAGCTGGCAGGGGCCGGGGAAGGGGCCCCAGTCGGCCAGATGCTGCTGCCAGCCCTGCTGGTCGATGGCGAGGCTGAGCCGCTCGCCCCGGGCCAGCTCGCCAAACAGGGCCTGCTGCCAGCGGATCTGCCCGGCCGGCAGCGGCGCTTTGCGCCACAGCGCCTGCACCGCCACCATCCCCTGCTCCTGAGCCAGGTAGAGACAACCCCCTTCGGCCTGCACCGCGGCGATGGTTTCGTGCAGGATGCGGCTGAGCAGGGAGTCGAAGCGGTGTTCGGCCGCCAGCGCCCGTCCCATGTTCATGAAGTTGCCGAGAGTCAGCCGCATGCCGGACATGGTATGTGCCAGATCGTCGATCTCGCGGATGGAAGACTCGGGGACCCGACTCTCGCCAAAATCGAAGTGCTGGATCCGCTCCGCCTCCTTGGTAAGCGCCAGCAGCGGGGTGGCGGTACGCCGCGAGACCAGCCAGATCACCGGCAGCAGCAGCAGCAGGCCCGCCAGCGCCCAGCCCAGATTGACCAGGGCCTCGTCTCTGGCCTGCTGATAGAGCAGGTCGGCCGACACCAGCAGGGCGATATGGAAGGGGGAGTCGCTCCCGAGGGGGGAGAGGTTGACCAGCCAGTCGCTGCCATCGGCGGCGGTCAGGTTGAGCTCGGCCGGGTCGTTCAGCAAGGTGGGCTGGCTGATGATCCGTTGTTGCAGGTCCGCCAGGGCCGGATGGGGTAGGCTGGCCAGCATGGGCAGCTGGCTCAGTTGCTCGAAGCTGGGCAGGTGTCTGGGATCGGCGGCCAGCAGGGTGGCGTACTCATCGAACAGGATCACCTGGCTCTGGGCGGGCAGCTGCAGCTTGCCGATCAGGGCCGACAGTCCCTCGACGCTGGTGTCGAGCCCGATCACGGCGCGTCTGTCGTCGCTCTCCACCGCCAGGGTCATGCCAGGCTCCTTGGTGGTGAAGAAGAGGTAGGGGTTGGTGGTGGCGATCCCCGCTCGCCAGCGGGCCTGCTTGTACCAGTCGCGGCTGCGGGGATCGTAGCGGTAGTTCGGCATGGGGCGCCGCTCGAGCAGGCTCAGCCGCTGATCGAAATAGAGAAACTCTCCCTTGCCCTGACTGAGGCTCTGCACCAGCAGGCTGCTGGCGGCCGGCACGCCCCCCAGCTGGGTCTTGGCCCGCTCGGTCAGTTTGCGCACCAGAAAAAAGTCGCCATCCTCGTAGCCGGCATAGACGGCCCCATAGCTGGGGCTGTTGGCCAGCACCTCCGCCAGTTGCGGCAGGTAGGCCAGACGGTCGGTCAGGTTGGTCATGGCCGCCAGCTGGCCGCTGCGCAGCAGGCTCAGCGACATGCGGGCCGGCCGCTCGTTCAGCTGCAGGGCGAGGGCCAGCTGCTGGCGATACTGCAGAAAGTTCTGTCGCTCGTGCTCCAGCCCCTGGCGGGCCCCTTGCTGGAACTGCAAGGCGATGAGGGCGCTGCCGAGCAGGGTAAACAGCAGGATGAAGAGGGTGGCGATATGCACATAGAAGGGTTTACGACCTGGCCTGGCAGTTGTCATGGACACATCCTTGTCACACGGGCGATTGCAGAGACGATCAACCTGCAGTGTGCCTGCAGGATGACAATAAACACAATAACCCATTCAGAGAGATCGGGATGTGACAGAGAGAAACTAACCCTGCTGGCGCTCCCGGAACCCGTGTCCGTCAATTTTGCCGGCCGATCAGGTGATTCATTCAGGTATCCCGTGCTACATTGCCCCCTTGTTACTGGTCTGTGAATCAATGGAGTGACCCATGTCTGCCATCCCCTATTCCGTGCTCGATCTGGTGCCCGTTGCCGAAGGCTCCCAGCCGGCCGAGTCGTTTCGCCGCTCGCTGGATCTGGCTCGCCATGCCGAGCGCTGGGGTTACAACCGCTACTGGCTGGCCGAGCACCACAACATGCCGGGCATCGCCAGTGCCGCCACCTCGGTGCTGATCGGCCACCTGGCCGGCGGCACCAATACCCTGCGCATCGGCGCCGGCGGCATCATGCTGCCGAACCACTCGCCGCTGGTCATTGCCGAGCAGTTCGGCACCCTGGCGTCACTCTATCCGGATCGCATCGATCTCGGCCTTGGCCGCGCGCCGGGCACCGATCAGCGCACCATGCGGGCGCTCAGACGCCAGCGCAGCGGCGAGGTGGATGACTTCCCGGCGGATGTGCGCGAACTGATGGACTACTTTGGCGACGAGGTGGGCGCGGTGCAGGCGGTACCGGGCCAGGGGCTGCATCTGCCCATCTGGTTGCTGGGGTCCAGCCTCTACAGCGCCCAGCTGGCGGCGGCCATGGGGCTGCCGTTCGGCTTTGCCTCCCACTTCGCCCCCGCCATGCTGCTGCAGGCGCTGGAAATTTACCGCGCCCAGTATCGCCCCTCCGCCCGCTGGCCCAAGCCCCATGCGGTGGTCTGCATCAACATGATCGCCGCCGACAGCGAGCGGGAGGCGCGCTTCCAGTTCACTACCCTGCAGCAGCAGTTTCTGCGCCTGCATCGCGGCAACGCGGGCAAGTTGCCGGCGCCCGTCGTCGAACTGAGCGAGGAGTGGTCCGAACGCGAGCTGGTGGCGATGGAGCAGACCCTGGCCCGCTCGCTGGTGGGCAACCCGGATCAGGTACGCCACGGCCTCAAGGCGTTGCTGGCGGAAACCAGGGCCGACGAGCTGATGTTCAACGGTCCCATCGTCGATCATCAGGCGCGGCTGCGCTCCTTTGAAATTGCCGCCGAGCTGATGCAGGCGCTATAAGCTCGACTCCCCGAAGAGCAGGGCGCTATCTTGCTAGAAGCGCCTCTGTCGCCCTGCTGTCAGGTCATCGAGAGGGGGCGTTGTGGGGAGGAAAGATGGGGTTTCTGCCCTCTCTATTTTATCTAATGCACTGAATTAAAAGGAAAGTCAGGTTGGTGTCAGGCTGCTGTCGTGTCGCATGCCACCCTCCTGATCCTATGCTGGCCCCGTCAATCAACCACAAGGAGTTCGAGATGATCGTCAGGAAGTTGAGATTGCAGCGGGGCTGGTCACAGGAGCAGTTGGCCGCCTTTACCGGCCTGAGCGTTCGCACCATTCAGCGGATCGAGCAGGGTCAGCAGCCCGGACTGGAATCCCTCAAGGCCCTGGCCGCCGTCTTTGAGCTCGAGGTGGCGCAACTTGACGGTACAAGCCAACAGGAGCATGAGATGAGAGGGAGTGACACGATGGAACGGGATCAGATCCGGGTATCGGTAGAGGAGCGGGCCGCCATGCGTTATGTGGAGGGGCTCAAGGGCTTCTATTACCACATCGCCAGCTACCTGCTGGTAATATGCGGGCTGTTTGTCATCAACTATCTGAGCAACCCGGGCTATATCTGGGCCTGGTGGCCGGCACTGGGCTGGGGGCTGGGATTGATCTCCCATGCCATCAACCTGTTCCAGCCCTTCAAGCTGTTCGGCCCCGAGTGGGAGCGACAGCAGATCGAGAAACGACTGGGACGCAAGCTCTAGGGTGAGCAGTGCACCATAAAAAACGGGCCCGGCAATACCGGGCCTGTTTTGTTTTATTGTCTGCAGCCTACTTGGCGTTGGCGGGACAGTGAGTGACGATCAGGGCATCATCTTCATGGCACCACAGGGTTGCTCAGGTTCAGCCGCTTATCGTCACTTGGCGTAGGTAGGGCAGGGGGTCGCGATCAGGGCATCATCTTCATAGCGCCACAGGGTGAGGCTCTGATTGTCCAGACGCTCGCTCCCTCACCATTACTTGGCGTAGGTGGGGCAGGGGGTCGCGATCAGGGCATCATCTTCATAACGCCACAGAGTGAGGCTCTTGTTGTCCAGACGCTCGCCTCACCATTACTTGGCGTAGGTAGGGCAGGGGGTGGCGATCAGGGCATCATCTTCATAACGCCACAGGGTGAGGCTGTTGCCCCAGACACAGCCGGTGTCGAGCGCCTTGATATCCGGCTTGCCGGTGTTGCCCATCAGGGCAGCCCAGTGGCCGAACACTAGGATGGGGTCATCCACATGGTGTTCGCGCTGCTCGAACCAGGGGCGCAGGCCCGGGGTCGACTCGGTGGGGCCCTTCTTGCATTTGAAGTCGAGCCGGCCGTCGAAATAGCAGAAGCGCATCCGGGTGAAGGTGTTGATGATGTAGCGGTAGCGCTCGATCCCGACCAGATCGTCCTGCCAGCCATCGGGCTGATCGCCATACATGTTGTGCAGCAGCCACTGGTACTGATCACCGCGCAGCAGGCTTTCCACCTCGCGGGCACAGTTGCGGGCGGTGCGGGCGTCCCACGCCGGGGAGATGCCGGCATGCACCATCATGATGGGCAGGTCGGGGTGCTCCGCCAGCAGCGGGCGGTGGCGCAGCCACTCCAGCAGCTCGTCCCGATCCGGGGCGTCCATCAGCTCCTGCAGCCTGTCTTTCTTCTTGAGCGGGGCGACCCCATCGGCGACCGCCAGCAGGTGCAGATCGTGGTTGCCGAGCACGGTGACGGCACGGTTGCCCAGCCCTTTGACGAAGCGCAGGGTGTTGAGGGAATCCGGGCCGCGGGCGACCAGATCGCCGCACAGCCAGAGTACGTCGTTAGCGGGATCGAACTCGGCCAGATCCAGCAGACGGCGCAAGTCGTCGTAACAGCCCTGGATATCGCCAACAAAACAGTTCGCCATGAAACCTCAGTTGATAATGTGGGGGACGGCCAGCGTAAAGGGTGCGATGGGCACCTCGAATTGCTGCCCCGACTCGTCTTGCAGGGTATAACTCCCTTCCATCACGCCGAGCGGGGTGGCCAGCGGTACGCCGCTCTGATAGCGGAAGGTCTCGCCGGGGGCGATGACCGGCTGCTCGCCGACCACGCCGGGGCCTTCGACTTCCAGCATCTTGCCATTGGCATCGGTGATGAGCCAGCGCCGGCGCAGCAGTTGCGCCGGGCCGGGCCCCAGGTTCTCGATCTCGATGAGATAGTGGAACTGGTAAGGGTCTTTGCTATCCGCCACATACGAGGGGTATGGGCGGACCAGGATGTGCGGGGTTGCCACGGGATCAGGCCTTTGGCTGATCCGCCAGCCAGTTGGCGATCATGACGAACTGCTCGAGGGAGAGGTTCTCCGGGCGCAGGTTGCCATCGATGCCAAGTTCGGTCAGCTGGGCGTCCGTGATGAAGTTGGAGAAGCTGTTGCGAATGGTCTTGCGACGCTGGCCGAAGCCCTCGGTGCAGACCCGGTTCAGGCAACGAATGTCTTTCGCGACGATAGTCGGGTTCTTGTGCGGGATCAGACGGACCACGGCAGAATCCACCTTGGGCGCCGGCTTGAAGGCGCCAGGGCCCACTTCCAGCACAGGCACTACCTGGCAGTAGTACTGGGTCATCACGCTCAGACGGCCATAGGCCTTGCTGCCCGGGCCGGCGGCCAGACGCAGCACCACTTCCTTTTGCAGCATGAAGTGCATGTCTTCTACCCGATCGGCGAACTCGCACAGGTGGAAGATGAGCGGGGTGGAGATGTTGTAGGGCAGGTTGCCGAAGATGCGTAGCGGCCCCTTGCCTTCCCCCATCAGGGTGCTGAAGTCAAAACGCATGGCATCGGCTTCGATGACGGTGAGCTTGTCCTTCAGGGTCGGGTGATCGCGCAGGCGCGCCGCCAGATCCCGGTCAAGCTCGACCACGGTCATCTTGTCCATCTGGGCGGCGACCGGCTCGGTCAGCGCGGCCAGACCCGGGCCTATCTCCACCAGGTTCTGACCCGGCTGCGGATTGATGGCGGCCACGATCTGGTCGATCACGTAGCGATCGTGCAAGAAGTTCTGACCGAAACGCTTACGGGCCGTGTGGCCCATGTGCACCTTACTGCTCATATCTTTTTTTCTCTACCATCTTGATGGCGTGGTTGATCGCGGTGATCAGGCTGCCGGAGTCGGCCAGGCCCTTGCCTGCCAGATCCAGAGCGGTGCCGTGATCCACCGAAGTGCGGATGAAAGGGAGTCCAAGGGTGATATTGACCGAACTGCCGAAGCCCTTGTATTTGAGCACGGGCAGCCCCTGGTCGTGGTACATGGCGAGTACCGCATCCGCATCCTTGAGGTATTTCTCCTGGAACAGGGTATCGGCCGGCAGCGGGCCGACCAGATCGATCCCCTCCTGGCGCAGGCCGGCCAGGGCAGGTTCGATCACGTCAATCTCTTCACGGCCGAGGTGGCCGCCTTCCCCGGCGTGGGGGTTGAGGCCGCAGACGTAAATGCGGGGCTTGGCGATGCCGAACTTGGCTTTGAGATCCGCATCCAGGATGCGGATCACCTTGCCGAGGCGATCCTCGGTGATGGCCATCGCCACATAGGCCAGCGGAATGTGGGTGGTCGCCAGCGCGACCCGCAGCCCTTCTGTCGCCAGCAGCATCACCACGTCGGCGGTGTTGGATTGCTGGGCGAAGAACTCGGTGTGACCGCTGAATGACACGCCAGCCTGGTTGATGATCCCCTTGTGCACCGGCCCGGTCACCACGGCGGTAAATTCGCCGCTCATGTTGCCGTCGCAGGCGCGCTGCAGGGTGGCCAGCACGTAGGCACCATTGCCCTCGTCCAGCTTGCCCGGTATCACGGCGGCGCCGAGGGGAACAGGGCAGACGGTGAGTGTGCCCGCCCGCTGCGGTTGTGCCGGCTGACCGGCATCATAGGGCAGCAGCTCGACGGGCAGCCCCAGCAGGGCGGCCCGTTCGTGCAGCAGCGCCGGATCGGCGATCACCACCAGCTGGTGCGGCCAATCCTGCTGGGCAATCTGCAGCACCAGATCCGGGCCGATCCCGGCCGGTTCACCCGGGGTAATGGCAAGGCGACGACAGGTCATCAGCTGCCGGCGCCTTCGGTCTGGATGTAGGCCTCGTCACGCAGCTCGTCCAGCCAGGCCTGGGACTCTTCGGTGAAGCGGCGGTTGTAGATCAGCTGATAGGCGCGCTGCTCCTGGGCCTTGGTGGTGGCATCCTGGCTGCGGCGCTCTTCCAGCTGGACGATGTGCCAGCCGTGGGTAGTGCGGAAGGGTTCGCTGATCTGGCCCGGTTGCAGGCGGTTGACCATGTCGCGGAACTCGGGCACGTAGACGTTGGGATCGGACCAGCCCAGTTCGCCACCCTGCACTGCAGAGCCCGGATCCTCGGAGTACTTCTCCGCCAGGCTGGCGAAGCTCGCCTTGCCGCTCTTGATGTCATGCAGGATGCCGTCCAGCATCCCCTTGGCTTTCTCTTCGCTCAGGATGATGGAGGGCTTGATCAGGATGTGGCGGGCGCGCACTTCGGTCTGCACCACCTGCTGCTGGCCCTTGCTGTCGAACACCTTGATGATGTGCAGACCGGCACCGGAGCGCAGCGGGCCGACGATGTCGCCCTTCTTGGCACCCTGCACCGCTTCGGCCATCAGGGTCGGCATCTCTTGCGGGCTCATCCAGCCCCAGTCACCCCCTTCCAGCGCCTTGGGTCCGCTGCTCTCGGCAATGGCCATCTTGCGGAAGTCGGCGCCCTGCTTGAGGGCGGCCAGGATGCGTTCAATCTTGCTCTTGGCGGCGTTGAGCTGCTCGGCGCTCGGGTTGTCCGGCAGGGCAACCTGGATGTGGCCGACATGGTACTGCTGTTGCTGTTGACCCTGCTTGGCCAGGATATCCACTACCTGCTTCACCTCCTGCTCGGAGATGTTGATGCGGCGGCGCACCTGGTTGCGGCGCACCTCGTTCATCAGGATCTCGCGGCGCACCTCTTCCCGATACTGGGCATAGGTCAGCCCCTCGCGATCCAGCTGGGCACGCAGCTGATCCAGGGTCATCTTGTTGTCGGCGGCGATGCTCTGGATCGCTTGCTCCAGCTGGGTATCGCTGATCTTGAGGCCCTGGCGCTCGGCCAGCTGCAACTGCAGGCTCTCCTGGATCAGGCGATCCAGCGCCTGTTTGCGCAGGGTGGCGTCATCGGGCAGGGACTGGCCGTTTTCCTGGGCGGAGATCTTGACCTTCTGAACCAGGGCCTCCTGCTGGCTAGCCAGCACCACGTCCTTGTTGACCACGGCAAGCACCTTGTCCATCAGCTCGGGGGCGGCGAAGGCACCCTGGCTCATGGCTCCGAACAGGCCTGCAGTCAGCAGGGAAATCAACGTCTTCTTCATATCCATCTCTCAAGGCGTTTGCCAGACCGCTTATTGGTCTCGCAGGTTAAACGGACGAATGTAAGGCAGTGCTTCGGTGTCAAGGGAGGTGCCCTTGGAGCCGGTACCCACGCTACCCAATCCTTTCATTTCAAACTGAATGCCCAGGCTGCGCTCCGAAGTCGGACGCAGCGTCACGTTGTCCGGAGTGTTGACCCACTCCAGGTTGAAGTTGATGCTCCAGCAGCAGGAGTCGTACTTCAAGCCCACCTTGCGATCAGACTTCACGCTCTGGTTGAGCTCCTGGTAGTAACCCCCGTACAGGTGCCACTGATCGTTGAGCGGTGTGGTCAACAGCAGGCCGATCTGGTTGAGGTCGGTGACCTGTCCCCGGTTTTCGAGATCGTAGTTGGCGTCGCGCACGAAACGGTGGTTCAACTGGCTGATCAGCTTCTCGTGGCGATACTCGAGGGCGCTGTTGGCGGAGCTGAGCCTGCTCTGGTCCATATCATATTGCGCGCCGGCATGGGCAAACCACTGCTCGTTGATCTTGGCATCCCCCTCGAAGGAGAGCGGGGAGCGGGTGTTGGTGGTCAGGGTCTCGCTGGGATAGAGCTTGACCCTGGGCGCAACGAAATCGAAAGCTTGGGCAACGGCCAGCCGAATTCGTTCATCGCCGACCTCATCATATACCCGGCTGGTGAGGCCGATGGAGACTCTGTTGGAGTCGCTGATGCGATCCAGGCCGGCGTAGCGGCGGTCGCTGAACAGGCTGTAGTAGTCCTGGCGCATGGTGGTGGAGTCATAGACCCCTATGTTGTCCTGATCCTTGTAGGGCACATAGAGGTACTGGAACTCCGGCTCCAGGGTCTGGTTGGCATCGCCGCCAAACCAGTTCTGGTTGCGCTCGAAGGTCATGCCGCCCTTGAGGCGGAATGAGGGCAGGGTGCGGGTGATGATCCCTTCATCCAGGGTGACTCCGTTGGCGCCTGCAGGGGTGAAGCGGTTGACGAAGGTCTGGCTCATGTTGTCCGGCACTTCCTGATCGTAGCGGGTGTACATCAGCTTGTACTGGCTGTCGAGGTAGTAGCCAGCCTCGTCAATGAGCGGCATGGTCAGGGTCGGGGCCGTGTAGACCCGGGTGCCGGTGTAGGCGCTACCTTTGTTTTGCTCGATAGCCTGGGCATTGTTGTAGCCGAACTTGGTGATCTCGGTATTCCAGGCCAGATCATACCAGCTGCCCTGCTGGTAGTAGTTGTGGTTGATGCGCGGCATCAGCTCGTGGGGCTGCTGCGCGCTGGCCAGCAAGATTTGGTAGGTGCGCACCTCGGTGTTGATGTTCCAGTTGGGCTGGAAGTAACCGGCCATCAGGGACTGCTGCAACTGGTTGTCGACCTGGGTACCCACCTTGGGGGAGAAGTCGTTGAAGTAGTTGTAATCCCGATCCCGCACCTTGGTGTAGTCCATTGATACCCGCATGGCGTTGTCCATGAACATGGAGGTGTGACGGGCATTCAACAGGTAGCGGTGCCCGTCGGACATGGCCTGGTTGAGGCTCGGGGTCTCGTCGTACTGCTTGTCGTTGGCCAGGTTCTCGAAATAGAGGCTGCCCACGTGGGCCGGATCCGGCATGTAGCGGAACTGCACCTGCTCCATCAGGCCCCGTCTGTCCATGAAGCGGGAGGTGATGGTGGCATCGTAGTTGGGGGCTATGTTCCAGTAGAACGGCTGGGTGATGTCCATGCCGTTCTTGGAGCTCTGGGTGTAACCCGGGTAGAGCAGGCCCGTCTTGCGCTCATCCTTGATGGGGAAGTTGATGTACGGGAAGTAGAACACCGGATAGTCGTAGAGCCAGAGGCTGGCGTTCCAGGCTTCCCCGAACACCTCGGTCTGATCGATGTCGATGCTGCCCGCCTTCAGGGTCCACACTTCCTGGCCCGGTGGGCAGGTGGTGTACTGGGCCCCTTCCAGGGTGATGTTCTGGTTGTTGTTGGTCATGGTGACCCGGTCGGCAGAGCCGCGCACCGGCGAGCCATGCACCTGATACTTGCCCTCTTCCAGCTCGGAATTCTTGGTATCCAGGTTGGATTTCAGGGTCTTGTCGCTGGTGACCGTGATCTGGCCGTCGTTGTAATAGATGTTGCCGATGGCGATGACGTCCCGGCTCTTCTGATCGAGCTCGGCGTAGTCGGAATCGAACTTGCGCACGCCCTGGCGCACCTTGACGTCGCCCTGATAGACGGCGGTGCCGCCCTGCTTGGCTTCGAGGCGATCGGCATCCACCTCCACGGGCTGGGCATTGGCGTCGGTGCCGGGCGCCAGTTTTTCAATCTTGGGGACATAGTCATAGCAGAGCCCGTCCAGGATCCCGGTGGCGGGAGGCGGCGTCAGCGGCGCTGCCTGCACGATGGCAGGGGTCAGGGCAGGAACAAGGCTGATGGTCAGGGCGATGGGATAGGAGTATCCCAGTGTCCGTTTTGTCATGTGAAAGACTCGCGCAATCCGTGGTAGCTACGGCTGATTCAAGACATGCATTTTACGACAGGATTCATCGAGTTGACATTGCATGTCATTGCTTTATGTTAGCCGGCAATGATAAAGCATTATTGCGGCCAGGGCTAACAGCCAAGTGCTGCTTTCCAATTTGGTCCCCGACTTATGCACGATCGCGATTCCCTCTTGCTGCACTGGGCGCGCCGGATTTCCGGTGATGCCAGCCTTCAGTTGACCCTCATTTCCGGTGACGCCAGTTTTCGCCGCTACCACCGTGGCGGTGGCCTGATCTGGGTGGATGCCAACCCTAAAACCGAAAAAAATCATGAGTTTGTCCGCAATGCCTCGGCCCTGCATGCAGGCGGCCTGCTGTCCCCCGAGGTGCGGGCGGTGGACTACGAGCAGGGGCTGCTGGCGGTGACCGATCTGGGGGATACCCAACTTATTAGCTGCCTGAACGCAGACAATGTGCAGGCCTGGTACGGCAAGGCCATCGCGCTGCTGCCCCGTCTCGGCGCGGTTGAGCTGGACCTTGAGCCTTTTGATTCCGCCTTTATGGCGCGGGAGAACAGCATCTTCCCCGAGTGGCTGCTGGGTCACCATCTGCAACTGACCCTGAGCGATGAAGAGCAGCAGTTGCTCGATGAGACCTTCGCCTGCCTTACCGAGAACAACCTGGCCCAGCCGCAGGGGGTGATGCACCGTGATTTTCACAGCCGCAACCTGATGGTGTGCGGCTGCGAGACGCCGGATGAGAGCGAGCTGGCGGTGATCGACTTTCAGGACATGGTCATCGGCCCGCTCAGCTATGACCTGGTTTCGCTGCTGAAAGACTGCTACGTGCGCTGGCCGGACGCGGTGATCGAGCAGGGCATGCGACTCGGCTTCGATACTTTGCAGCAGGCCAATCTGCTGGGCGGGCTCGATTACGCCGCGTTTCGTCGCGCCGCCGACCTCACCGGCATGCAGCGCCACCTCAAGGCGGCGGGCATCTTCACCCGGCTCTACCATCGCGACGGCAAGTCCGGCTACCTCAAGGATATTCCCCGCACCCTGGGCTACGTGGTGGATGTCTGCCGCAGCCATGGCGCCGCCTATCCGGTGCTGGCCCGCTTCGGCCAGTGGCTGGAGCGGGTGGTGCTGCCCGGGCTGGCCCGCAGCGGAGTGGCGTCATGAAGGCGATGATCCTGGCCGCCGGACGCGGCGAGCGGATGCGCCCGCTCACCGACAGCCTGCCCAAGCCACTGCTGGCGGTGGGGGGCAAGCCGCTCATCGTGCACCATATCGAAAAACTCAAGGCGGCCGGCGTGACCGACCTGGTCATCAATCACGCCTGGCTCGGCCACAAGCTGGTGGAAGCGCTCGGCGATGGCCGTGCGTTCGGGGTCTCCATCCACTGGTCGGCCGAGGAGAGCGCGCTCGAGACCGCCGGCGGCATCGTACAGGCGCTGCCGCTGCTGGGCAGCGATCCTTTTCTGGTGATCAACGGCGATACCTGGCTCGACCTGGACTATCGCACCCTGGTGAGCCAGCCCCTTGGCGACCAGTTGGCCCACCTCTGGCTGGTGCCCAACCCGCCGCAGCATCCGGCGGGGGATTTTGCGCTGCAGGCGGGCAAGGTGGTTGATACCCCTGCGCTGACCTTCAGCGGCGTCGGGCTCTATCATCCCGCCGCCTTTGCCGGATTGGCGGCGGGGGCACGCAAGCTGGCGCCCTTGCTGCGGGGGTGGATGGCGCAAGGCAGGGTGGGCGGCAGCCTGCTGGCCGGCGAGTGGCGCGACATAGGGACGGCCCAGCGGCTGCACGAGCTGGACGATCAGTTGCAAGGACGCACTCATTAATTTCACGAGGTCTTGAACCATGCGTATTTGGGGTAAGGTGCTTGGCGCCTTCTTCGGTTTTCTGCTCGGCAACATCTTCGGTGCCCTGCTTGGCCTCTGGATCGGCCATCGCTTCGATCGGGGCATGGGCTTGAATTTTCGCCGCGCCCCCACCCAGCAGCAACAGGCGGTCTTCTTCCACGCCACCTTCGCCGTCATGGGCCACATCGCCAAGGCGAGCGGCCAGGTGACCGAGCAGGAGATCCGGGTCGCCTCCAACCTGATGGACCGGATGCGGCTGGCAGGCGAGCAGCGGGCTCGCGCCCAGGAGTCGTTCCGCCAGGGCAAGGAGGCGGACTTCCCGCTGCGGGAGACCCTAGCCGAGTTTCGCCAGGCCAGTCAGGGCCAGCGCGATATTCTGCGCTTCTTCCTCGAGGTACAGCTGCAGGCCGCCTTCGCCGATGGCAAGGTCGAGGCCAGCGAGCGTGCCATCCTGCACACCATCGCCGACGAGCTGGGCTTCAGCCGTATCGAGCTGGCCCGCATCCTGGCGATGGCCGAGGCGCAGATGAACTTCTTCAACCGGGCCCACGGCGGTCAGTATCAGAATGGCGGGCAGGGTGGTCAGCAGTATCGGCAGGAGGCCCCCTCCCGTGACAGGCTCAAGGATGCCTATCAGCTGTTGGGGGTGAGCGAGAGCGACAGCGATCAGGAGATCAAGCGCGCCTACCGCAAGGAGATGAGCAAACATCACCCGGACAAGCTGGCCGCCAAGGGCTTGCCGCCCGAGATGATGGAGATGGCCAAGGAGAAGACCCAGGAGATCCAGCAGGCCTGGGAGTGGATCCGCGAGGCGCGCGGCATTCGCTGAGCACCCCTTCATCAGCCATAAAAAATGCCCGTCGCTGACGGGCATTTTTGTTTGCGCAGTATTTGTGCGTCGCGGCTTAGTGGCTGTCGACCCAGACAAACTTGAGCACGAACAGCAGGGCCACCACCAGCACGCAGGGGTTGATCTCGCGCCAGCGGCCGGTGCCCGCCTTCATCACGCAGTAGGAGATGAAGCCCACGGCAATCCCCTCGGTGATGGAGAAGCTGAACGGCATCATGACGGCGGTCATGAAGGCCGGTACCGCTTCGGTCAGGTCTTCCCACTTAACCCGGGTCAGCTCGGAGCACATCAGCACACCCACATAGATGAGAGCCCCCGCCGCCGCATACGCCGGCACCATGGCGGCAACCGGAGAGAAGAAGATCGCCAGCAGGAACAGCAGGCCGACCACGATGGCGGTCAGACCGGTACGGCCGCCGACGGCGACGCCTGAGCTGCTCTCGATGAAGGCGGTGACCGAGGAGGTGCCCATGAAGGCGCCGCCGACGGAGCTGGCGCTATCCACCAGCAGGGCCTGCTTCATGCGCGGGAAGTGACCCTTGTCATCGGCCAGCTTGGCGCGGTTGGTGACGCCGATCAGGGTGCCGGAGGAGTCGAACAGGTTGACCAGCATGAAGGAGAAGATGATCCCGGCCAGGCTGATGTCGAGCGACCCCATCAGATCCAGCTGGCCGAACACCGGCTCTATGCTGGGAGGCATGGAGACGAAGCCCTTGAAGGTGACGTCGCCAAACAGCCAGCCCAGGGTGGTGGTCACCACGATGGCGATCAGCACGGCGGAGTGGACGCCGCGGGCCGAGAAGATGCAGATCAGGAAGAAGCCGAGCAGCCCCAGCAGGCAGGGCAGGGAGGTGAGGTTGCCCACTGTCACCATGGTCGCGGGGCTGGCCACCACGATGCCGGCGTTGTGCAGGCCGAGCAGGGCGATCAAGAGGCCGATGCCGGCGGTGATGCCGACCCGCAGGGTGAGCGGAATATTGGCGATGAGCCAGTAGCGCACCCGCAGCAGGGTGAGGATCAGCAGGCCCATGGCGCCCCAGAAGATGGTGCCCATGCCCACTTGCCAGGAGTAACCCATGCCGGCCACCACCACGAAGGCGAAGAAGGCGTTGAGGCCCATGGCGGGAGCCAGCGCTATGGGCAGGTTGGCCAAGAGGCCCATCAGGATGCTGCCGATGCCGGCGATGAGGCAGGTGGTGACGAACACGGCCTGGGTGTCCATGCCGGCCGCAGAGAGGATCTGCGGGTTGACGAAGACGATGTAGACCATGGTCAGGAAGGTGGTGATGCCGGCGATCACTTCGGTGCGGGCGTTGGTGCCATGGCCCTTCAGGGCAAACAGACGCTCAAGCAATCCTTGCCCGGCGGCCTGTGCGGGGGCCTGGTGTGGTTGATTCATGTTGGATTCCAATAGGTGACGTGAAATAAGCAGCAGGAGAGGGGCATCCTCCATGGGGGAGTGACGCCCGCTTTCTGGTGGTTAAACAACCAGACTCGTCCTGATACCGTGACAGCGCGCACATTTTTACACAGGCGGCGCCGTTTACAAACCCCGGATCTGCGAGGCGGATCAATGAATAGAGCAAAAATTCAAACGTTTTCCCGGCCGAAAATAAAAAAGGTTCTCGCTGGAGAACCTTTTGAGGGGCAGGGGTCGGGTCAGAGGGTCTTGAAGTAACGCTCCACCAGCTGGGCCAGCACGGAGTCGAGCTTGTCCTGCACCTCTCCCAGTTCCCGCCCCATGTGGCGCAGGAAGAGGCTGGCCTGCTCCTCGCTCAGCTTGCGGCCGTCGATGAAGAACTCCTGTTCCGGCAGCTGCTTGTCATAGCGGGGCAGCAGGGTCCAGTTCACCAGCTCCGGCTCCACGGCGGCGAAGATCCTGGCGGCGGCGGCACAGAAGGTCTCGATGTGCGCCTTGCCGTCCGGCCCGAGGCAGCCCGGTTCAACCCGGATCTGGATGGTCAGTTTCCTCTCTGTGGTGGGCTGGGTCGTCATCTTGCTACATCCATGCATAAAAGGTATCCGTCTTGGATTGTAAGCCATCGGGCACAAGAAAGGGGAGCCTGGGCTCCCCTTGTCGCATTTGCCGGTTTACTTGGCGATGCGCTTGTACTTGGCTCTGTGCGGCTGGACCGCCTCGGCGCCGTAGGTCTTCTTCTTCCACTCTTCGTATTCGGTGAAGTTGCCTTCGAAGAATTCGATCTTGCCCTCGTCCTGATAGTCCAGGATGTGGGTGGCGATGCGGTCGAGGAACCAGCGGTCGTGGGAGATGACCATGGCGCAGCCCGGGAACTCCAGCAGGGCATTCTCGAGGGCGCGCAGGGTTTCGATGTCCAGATCGTTGGTCGGTTCATCCAGCAGCAGCACGTTGCCGCCAGTTTGCAGCAGCTTGGCCAGGTGCAGACGGCCGCGTTCACCACCGGAGAGCTCGCCGACCCGCTTCTGCTGATCGGCGCCCTTGAAGTTGAAGCGGCCGATGTAGGCGCGGCTCGGGAACTCGTAGTTGCCGATGCGCAGGATATCCTGACCGTCGGCGACTTCCTCGAATACCGTCTTCTTGTCATCCATGCTGTCGCGGAACTGATCGACAGAGGCCAGCACCACGGTTTCACCCAGGGTAATGGCGCCGGAATCCGGCTGCTCCTGACCCGACATCATGCGGAACAGGGTCGATTTACCGGCACCGTTCGGGCCGATGATGCCGACGATGGCCCCCTTCGGAATGGCAAACGACAGATCGTCGATCAGCACCCGATCACCGTAGGATTTGCGCAGGTTGGCCACTTCCACCACCTTGTCGCCGAGGCGCGGTCCGGGCGGAATGAACAGCTCGTTGGTCTCGTTGCGCTTCTGGTAGTCGTTGGTGTTGAGCTCTTCGAAGCGGGCCATACGGGCTTTGGATTTGGCCTGACGGCCTTTCGGGTTCTGGCGAACCCACTCCAGCTCTTTCTCGATGGACTTGCGGCGAGCCGCTTCCGTGCTGGCTTCCTGTGCCAGACGGGCATCTTTTTGCTCCAGCCAGGAGGAGTAGTTGCCCTCCCACGGGATACCTTCGCCGCGGTCCAGCTCCAGGATCCAGCCGGCCACGTTGTCGAGGAAGTAACGGTCGTGGGTGATGGCCACGACGGTGCCCTCGTAGTCGTGCAGGAAGCGCTCCAGCCAAGCCACGGACTCGGCGTCCAGGTGGTTGGTCGGTTCGTCCAGCAGCAGCATGTCCGGCTTTTCCAGCAGCAGGCGGCACAGCGCCACACGGCGGCGCTCACCACCGGAGAGGTGCTTGATCTTGGCATCCCAGGCCGGCAGGCGCAGGGCGTCGGCCGCGCGCTCCAGCTGGTTTTCCATGTTGTGGCCACCCTGGGCCTGGATGATGGCTTCCAGCTCGCCCTGTTCGCGGGCCAGCTTGTCGAAATCCGCATCCGGGTCGGCGTAGGCCGCATAGACCTCGTCCAGCCGGGCCATGGCGCGTTTCACCTCGCCGACCGCCTCTTCGACCGCTTCGCGTACGGTCTGCTCCGGATCCAGCTTGGGCTCCTGCGGCAGGTAGCCGATCTTGATGCCGGGCTGCGGACGGGCTTCCCCTTCGATCTCGGTATCTAGCCCTGCCATGATGCGCAGCAGGGTCGATTTACCGGCGCCGTTCAGACCCAGCACGCCGATCTTGGCGCCCGGGAAGAAGGAGAGGGAGATGTTCTTGAGAATATGACGCTTGGGCGGCACTACCTTGCCGACCCTGTTCATGGTGTAAA
This sequence comes from Aeromonas sp. s5, assembly GCF_040907865.1. NCBI lineage: Bacteria > Pseudomonadati > Pseudomonadota > Gammaproteobacteria > Aeromonadales > Aeromonadaceae > Aeromonas > Aeromonas sp. s5. Next base: position 51,555 of record NZ_JBFOCO010000002.1, on the reverse strand, counting down.
TAAATTGAGCCATTGGCTAATTCTCTTCCTTTTCAGCAGGTTAATGTCTTGGCACTAACAGACTGATGTCGTGGTGGGGCCAGGTCGGCGGGTCGCCAACCGGGTTCCAAAAAACCCGTCGATTGTAAACCAATGGGCGAGGGGGGGCAAAGGTGGTACCCGGCCGGCCATCCCCTTTGCCGGGGCCATCACAGCCTGCTGCAACGGGCCGCCAAACTTGGCATGATGAAGGCCCAGTTTGCCCCGGAGTTTGCATGACCAGCCTGCCCTCTGCCCCGCCTCTGGCGGCCACCCTCGCCGCCATGGGGTTGGCACCCGCCATCGGCGAGCCGCTTGCCGGCCGCCTGCCCCGTTTGACCTTGCAGCCGGGTCAGCCGCTGCTGGCCCAGGGGGCGATGCAGGAGTCGGCCTTCTATATCGAGCGGGGCATCACCCGTGCCTGCCACTACGCCCGGGGCGGGCAGGAGCGCTGCAAGGAGTTCTACTTCGAAGGGGAGCTCTGTCTGCTCTACGACAGCTGGCTCAGCGGGTCGCCTGCCCGCTACCAGCTGGAGGCCGTCACGGCGCTGCAACTGGTGCGGGTGCCGCTCGTTCTGCTGGACGAGCCCGCCTGGCAGCCGGTTTGCATGGCCCTGCTGCGCCAACAGCTGTGTTACAAGGAGCGCAAGGAGGCCTTCTTGCTGCTCCACTCCCCCGAGGAGCGCTACCGGGAGCTCTGCCGCACCTTCCCCCACTGGCCGGCGCGGCTCACCCAGGTGCAGCTCGCCAACTATATCGGCATCAGCCCGGTCACCCTGTCGCGGATCCGCCGGCGCATTAACACGGGTTAATGCCGCGCCGCGCCCATTCCCGCCATGCTGGGCCCCTCGAACAAGCCTGGAGCGGGGATGATGTCGCTGTTTTTGTGGTCACAACTGGTGGTGAGCCTGGCGCTGCTGCTGGATCTGCTGTCGTTTCAGCTGCGGGCGCGCCGGGCCATTCTGGCCTGTCTGGCGCTCTCCTGCGCCCTCAATGGCGCCCATTTCGCGCTGCTGGGACAGTGGTCTGCCGCCCTGCTGCTCTGGCTGGCGAGTCTGCGCTTCGTGGTCAGCATGCTGGCCACTCATCGCCTCTTGATGTGGCTCTTTATGGGGTTGTCCTGCCTCGCGGTGCTCGCCACCTATCAGGGGCCGCTCGCCCTGCTGGGGTTGCTGGCCAGTCTGCTGCAGACCCGGGCTGCGTTTTGCCCGGATGATCGCCTGCTGCGGCGCTGGATGCTGCTGGGCACTCTCTGCTGGCTGGCCAACAACCTGCTGGTGGGGTCGCCCGTGGCGGCGTTGATGGAAGGGCTGTTTCTGGTCAGCAATCTGGTGGGCTACTACCGCCACTATGGGCGCAGGGCGTGTCCGGGGAGTTGATATCGGCTGCGGGATAAACCGTGGGCCAAGTCCCGCTTGATAGGGATTACCAAGCAAAGAGGCCGCCACTGTGGCGGCCTCTTTGGCATGTCAGGCTTTGTTGAAGCCATTGATGAGCGCTTTTGCGTAGTCGATGACGAACTGCTGGCAGTGGATGGCGGTGTGCGGATCGAACTCCTCGCCGTGCAGATCGCTGTTGGAGAGCACCCGGATGCCGACGAAGGGGACCTTGTAGGCCTCCGCCACCAGGGCGGCGGACGAGGTCTCCATCTCTTCCGCGGCGGTCTGGTAGGTCTGGTGCAGCCAGTTGATGCGGGCGACCTGGCGGTTCCACTCGTCGGCGGTGCCTATGATGCCGGGAACCACCCGACCGTGACGATAACGGTCAGCCATGCCGAGGGCGCGGCCGACCAGCTCGGGATCGCCGGCAAAGGCGGTGTGTTCCACCAGCTTGCCGTTGTCGCGCAGGCGCATGGTGACCTCGAAGTTGTGCCATTTGCTCGGATCGACGCCCTGCTCGGCGGGCGTCAGGTCACTGCGGTAGGCCCCCATGTTGAAGCTCTTGGTGCCGATGACGATGTCGCCCCGGTGCAGCGCCGGATCGTGGCCGCCCGCCGTGCCCTGATTGATGACGAGGCGCGGCCGGAAGCGCTCCATGGCGAGGGTGGTGGCCGCGGCGGCATTGGCCAGTCCCACCTCGGTGCGGGAGACGACCACCGGATAACCCGAGAGAGTGCCCTGCCAGTAGGTCCAGGCGCCCACGGTCAGCTCTTGCTTGTCCTTGAGGGCGGCCACCAGGGTCTCGACTTCGACATCCATTGCCCCCTGGATCAGGATGGGGGCGGGGGCCGGAGTGGCTGCCACGACGGCGGAGGAGAAGAGGGCAAACAGGGTGAGCAGGCGCGAGCAGCGTTTGATGAAATTCATGGATTACCTGTAGAACGTGCGAGAAAGCGCCGGATCCTACCGAAAGGCAAACGATTGCGCAAATGCAGGTGTGGTTTTTGTCAATAGCAGGCCGGCAGGAAGTCGGGTTCAGGGCTGCTTGTGGCCGGCGAAGTAGAGCACCCGCCGCACATATTGCTGGGTCTCCTGATAGGGGGGGATGCCGCCATACTGCTCCACCGATTTTTCGCCGGCGTTGTAGGCCGCCGACATCAGGGTCCAGTTGCCATCGAAATGGGTGTGCAGCCACTTGAGGTAGGCCACGCCCCCCTTGATGTTCTGCTCCGGATCGAAGGGGCGGGTCACCCCGAAGCGCTGCTGGGTCTCGGGAATGAGCTGCATCAGCCCCTGGGCATTCTTGGGGGAGACGGCGCGGCTGTCGAGGTTGGATTCGGCGATGGCGATGGCCAGTACCAGCCGCTCGTCGATGCGGTGGCGCTTGGCGGCGTGGCGCAGCATGTTGGCCAGCTTCTGTTTGGCGGGCGACTGGCGGGCCAGATAGGCCTCCAGATTGAAAGGGGTGGTGGGGATGGCGGCGAAGTAACCGCCGGATCCGCCGACGCCGCTGCCGCACTGCTCCCCCATCACGGCATTGCCGACCCGGCTGTTGTAGTAACGGATGGCCTGCTGGTTGCCAAGGCGGATCGCCATGGCCAGGTAGGCGTTGGCCATTCGGGGGTTGCGAACCGAGCCCGGGCCGGTGGCGAGCAGGCGGCCGATGCGAAAATAACCTTCCGGGTTACCCGTGGTGGCGGCGGCGCAGTAGAAGTGGATGGCCTGGGTCAGGTTGCCCTGACTCTGTGCCTGTTGACCTTGCTTCAGTGCGCTGAGCGCCTTGGGCGCCTGTCTGAAATCCCTGCTTTGCGCCGCTGCCTGCACGTTACCGGCCAGCAACAGCGATAAAAAAAGCAGCAAAAACAGCCTGTTTTCGCTGAGGCTCGACATGGATTCTCTCCTGTTGGGGTACAGAAGATATAGGGGAACATGGCCCGTTCTGCCATTAATCCAGTGGATCCTGTTGTTATTGATCCGGGTATCCAGAGATCAAAACGATATGGAACCAATGACCGATGCAGTCCTAGCAGGGGCTGGCCGTGCATCCAGGTGGTCGGTGGCGATAAAGAGGTGGCTAAATCAGTTGTCCCTGGCCCCTCAGACGTCGAGGTGATAGGGCTGCTCGTCCGGCTCGGCGGCGGGCAGCTGGCGATACATCAGGCGAATTTCGCTCGCCACCCAGAGCGATAGCAGGCCGAGCAGGCTCAGCAGCGGCGCCAGGGTATGGCTCTGTTGCAGTCCGTAGGCAGACAGGGCGGCGCCCAGCAACAGCAGAATACGGATCATGAGGTGACTCCTTCTCATCATGGTGAGGGGGCGGATGCGTGCCCGTGTGGCACCAAGTGCGGCCAGTATACCCCAGCCGGTGCCCGGCAAACCGCTATCCGCCTCACATCCCCATCCTAAGGGGGAGGTGGTGCGGCGCCATTCCATTAACTCATCAAACAATTTTCAGCTGGCCGTAGCAGGGCGCACCCAGTGTCCGGTCGGGATGGCTACTCCAGCTCAGCGGGTTGGTAGTAGTCGAGATACCAGCGCACGAAGGCGGCGACCCCTTCCTCGATGGAGGTGGCGGGGCGCAGGCCGGTGAGGGTGTGAAGGGGCTCGCTGTCGGCCCAGGTGGCGTGCATGTCGCCCGCCTGCATCGGCAGCATCCGCTTGATGGCGGGCTTGTCCAGCGCCTGTTCCAGCGCCTCGATGAAGTCGAGCAGCCGCACCGGCTGGCCATGACCGATGTTGAGGATGCGGTAGGGGGCGGCGCTCTCGGCCGGGCTCTGCTCGCCGGCGTGCCAGTGAGGGTTGGGGCGGGGTGGCAGCTCGGCGACGGCGAGGATCCCCTCGACGATGTCGTCGATGAAGGTGAAGTCGCGGCTGAGATCGCCCTGGTTGTAGACGTCGATGGGTTCGCCCGCCAGGATGGCGCGGGTGAACCTGGCGATGGCCATGTCCGGTCGGCCCCAGGGACCGTAGACGGTGAAGAAGCGCAGCCCTGTGGTGGGCAGGCCGTAGAGCGCCGAGTAGGCGTGGGCCATCAGCTCGCCGCTCTTCTTGGTGGCGGCATAGAGGGAAACCGGGTGGTCCACCTGCTGATCGGCACTGAACGGCAGCTGCTCGCCCATGCCATAGACCGAGCTGGAGGAGGCGTAGATCAGATGCCGGATGTCGTGCTGGCGGCACCCCTCCAGCACCGTCAGCATGCCGGTGAGGTTGCTCTCACTGTAGGCAAAGGGGTTTTCCAGCGAGTGGCGCACTCCCGCCTGGGCGCCCAGGTGGATCACCCGCTCGAACTGCCCCTCGGCAAACAGGGCGGCCATGCCGGCCCGGTCCGCCAGCTCGCCCTCTACAAAGCGAAAATGGGGGAAGGGGGTCAGCATCGACAGGCGAGCCTCTTTGAGGCTCACCTCGTAGTAGTCGTTGAGGTTGTCCAGCCCCACCACCTGATGACCCGCCTCGCACAGCCGTCTGGCGACGTGAAAACCGATAAAACCGGCGGCGCCGGTGACCAGATACTTCATGGCTGGGGTCCTGTGCAGATCATGGGGCTCCTGATGGTGGTGCTGGAGTTGGGGCTGCGCGCGTTGTAGCAGAGCCGGCGCGTCTGTGCCATGGCAAACCGCCCTTTTCGTCAAGGTGGGGGCGGCTCAGGCGCGGCATGCTGCATCTTGGTGCAGCGGCTGTCAATGGAGAATGACAGGCACCAAAACGGGGCGTGGGTGGCGACTATTGTGAGCATGGTCGCAAAAAATAGACTGAATCCCATAACGAAGCCCTGTGGACAGGGCTCGCGCCCGCCCTGCGGGCAACAGACACTCTTTCACTTCGCTATTGGATACCGGTTATGGACAACACCCCCGTCTCGGCGCAGTCCGCTCGTACTGCGCACCCCCTCTATGAAGACATCATCGCCCTGCTGACCGCCGCTGGCTTCGTCTCCCTCGGCATCTTTCTGTTTCATCAGGTGGGCCTGCTCACCGGCGGCACCGCCGGGCTGGCACTGCTGCTGCAGCAGGTGACCGGGCTGAGCTTCGGCCTGCTGTTCTTCGGCATGAACCTGCCCTTCTATGCCCTGGCCTGGCTCAGGATGGGGCCACGCTTCACCCTCAACACCTTCGTCTCGGTGGCGACCGTCTCCTTTATGACGGATCACCTCAATGCAGTGCTGCAGATAGGCAAGATTGAGCCGGTCTACGCGGCGCTCATCGGTGGCACCCTGATCGGCATGGGGCTGCTCATCATGTTCCGCCACAAATCGAGCCTGGGCGGCTTCAACATCCTGGCGCTGTTTATCCAGGATCGCTTCGGCATCCGTGCCGGCAAGCTGCAAATGGGGCTGGATTGCACCATCGTCATCGCCTCCTTCTTCGTGGTGCAGCCCTGGATCCTGGCCCTCTCCGTGGTGGCGGCCATCATCTGTAACCTGGTGTTGACACTCAACCACAAGCCGGGTCGCTATCAGTTGGCGTGAGGCCTCTGTGAGCCGGGTGGAAAAAGGGTGTGCAGCCGATGATCGGGCAGCGGTGAGGAGAGACCCCAGTGCACCCTGTGCCGCAGCAGATTGCCCTGGGCTTCCAGCCGGATCAGGATCTGGTTGAAGGCTGCCAGCTGCGCCTCGCTCATGCGTTGGCGGTTGAAGGCGATGTAGTAGTTCGCCTCGTGACTCTTTTGCCATAGCCTGATCTTCGAGGCGCCACTGAGGTTGAGTCGATAGAGGGCCACATCCAGGTTGGAGAAGTAGAGGTTGTAGCGCCCCTGTCGTTCTATCTTGAGCAGGTTCGCATAATCATCGTTGACGTTGAGTTCCAGCTGCATCGGGGGGATCCCCTGCTGGTGCAGGGTGTCGTCCAGCTGGCGCAGCAAGGTCTCGCTGAACGAGCCTCTGGTTACCCCGATCCGTGCGTGACCAAGGCGAGCCAGAGTCAGCGGCGCGTCAATTTCATCGACGTGGGCAAAGATGCCCCAGCTCGCCTTGCACAGCGGTACCGAGTAGCTCAGCGTCTTTGCCCTGGCATCGCTCCAGGCGAGCGGAAACATGCCGTCCACTTCCCCCAGATCCAGCTCTTTTCTGGCCCGCAGATTGGGGCGCAGCGTGATCTGGCACCCCTCAGGCCAGTAGCTGCACGCCTCTTTGACCATGTCCACCATGGCGCCGGTCGGCTGGTTGTCACTGCCCATGAAGCTGTAGGGAGCAAACTCCTGGACGACCAGACGCAGGGGGGCGGCAACGCAGAGAGGGGAGAGGAGCCAGAGCAACAGCAGACGAGCAGGCATGGGGCAAGCATCCGTGATTGACACCCTTGCAGTATGAGCGAGAAATCGCCCTACAGGACGACGGTATACATCCCCTGCGGGTCTGTGATCACCCGGGCCGGGTAGTCGTAGAGCCGGTCGATGAGATCAGGCGTCAGCACCTCGCGCGGGGTGCCGTCGGCCATCACTCTGCCCTGCTCCAGCATCACCAGCCGGTCGGCGTAACGGGCCGCCAGATTGAGGTCGTGCAGCACCACCAGCACGGCGGTATGACGGGCGGCGAGGGCGCGCGCCATGGTAAGCAGCTGGTGTTGGTACTTGAGATCGAGCGCCGAGGTGGGCTCGTCCAGCAGCAGCAGCCGCGCTTGTTGCGGTTCCTCCGGGGCCTGCCAGATCTGGGCCAGCACCCGGGCGAACTGTACCCGCTGGCGTTCCCCGCCGGAGAGACCGGGATAGAGGCGACCGGCCAGATGATCCACCCCGGCATGGGTCATGGCGGCCCGCACTATCTCGTCGCGTCGGCTGGCCGGCTCGCTGTGGGGCAGTCGGCCCATGGCCACCACCTCTTCGCACAGGAAGGGGAAATTCAGGGACGAGCTCTGCGGCAACACGCCGACACGGTGGGCCAGCTCGTTGCCGGCCCACTCCCGCCGCTCCCGGCCAAACAGATCTATCTCCCCCTGATGTTCCAGCTCGCCGGTGAGGCATTTGAGCAGCGAACTCTTGCCGGCGCCGTTGGGGCCGAGCAGGGCGGTGAGGCTGCCCGCCTGCAGGCTGAGGTCGAGCCTGTCCAGGATGGGGCGGCCGCCCCGGCTGAGGCTGAGCTGACGACAGTGCAGCAGGGTCGATGAAGCTGACAAGATGAGTCCTCCGGTTAAAGGGTGCGGCGGCCCTTGACCAGCAGCCAGATGAAGAAGGGGGCGCCCAGCAGGGCGGTGATGATGCCGACCGGCATCTCGGCCGGTGCCAGCAGGGTGCGGGCCAGCATGTCGGCACCCAGCAGCAGGGCTGCCCCGAGCAGGGCGGAGAGCGGCAGCAACCGGACGTGGTTGGGGCCAGCCAGCAGCCGCACCAGGTGGGGCACCACCAGGCCGACGAAACCTATCATGCCGGCCACTGCCACCGCCACGCCGACCCCGGCGGCGGTGAGCAGGATCAGCCGCCGCTTGAGGGACTGCACCTGAATGCCGAGGTGGCGGGCCTCCCCTTCACCCAGCAGCAGGGCGTTGAGGGGGTTGGCATCGCGCAAGAACAGGATGAGCAGGGCAACCAGGGTCAGCAGCGCCAGCGCCACGTCCACCGGCTTGCCCGCCGCCAGCGACCCCATCTGCCACAGGCTCAGGTTGCGCAGCATCTGATCGTCGGCAAGATAGGTAAGCAGGCCGATCACGGCGCCGGACAGCGCAGTGACGGCCACCCCGGCCAGCAACATGACGGTGACCGAAGTGCCCCCCTCCCGGGTGCCGAGCAGATAGACGAGGGTGGTGGTCAGCGCCCCGCCGAGGAAGGCGAGCAGGGGCAGCAGGCCGATGCCGAGCAGGCTCTGCCACTGCTGGCCGAGGGGGGCCAGCAGCACGATGGCCAGCGCCGCGCCGAGCGCCGCCCCGCCGGAGACCCCGATGATGCCGGGGTCGGCCAGGGGGTTGCGAAACAGCCCCTGCATCACGGCGCCGCAGAGGCCGAGAATCCCCCCCACGGCGATGCAAAGCAGGGTGCGCGGCAGGCGGATCTCCTGCACGATCAGCAGTTTGTGGGCCTCAATCCCGCTCCCTTGGCCGGCGAACAGGGCACGCAGGCTCTCGCCAAAGGAGAGGGTCATGGGGCCGGTGGCCAGCGACCCGACCAGCAGCAGCGCCAGTGCGCCGCCGGTGAGGCATAGCAGCCAGGGCAGTGGCAGACGCATCATGAACCCAGCTTGATCCACTTGGCGATCTGGCTGGCCTGCTGCAGCGAGGTGAGGCTGAGCCCCCCTTGCAGGGCGTGACCATCGATGGCGTGAATGGCCCTGTTCTTGCCGGCCGGGGTGGCGGAAAGGGCGGGCACCTGGCTCAGCACGGTTTCAGGATCCTGGTACTGCTGCCAGTCGCGGCCGCTCACCAGCACCAGATCGGGCTGCAGTTCGATCAGGGATTCGGTGGAGACGGGCTTGTAGTCTTGCAGCTGGGCCACCGGGTTGACGCCGCCGGCCAAGGTGAGCAGGGCACTGGCGGTGGTGTTGCCGCCGGCGATGCTGGTGGGCTGGCCCTTGTGCAATAGCAGGAAGACCACCTTGAGCGGCTTGTTCTGCTTGGCCTGAACGGCCAGCTGCTCGCTCTGGGTCTGGATCTCGGCCTTCAGACGGGTGCCGGCGGCCGGGTCCTTGAGCAGGGTGGCCAGGGTATCGATGCGCTGATTGAGGTTGGCGAGGGTGGGGGCGGTGGGCAGTACGTCCACCTCGACCCCTGCCCGGCGCAGCTGCTCCAGGGCGGGTGGTGGCCCCATCTCGTCGCTGCCGACCAGCCGGGTCGGCGCCAGGCTCAGGATCCCTTCGGCGGCGAGGGCGCGGTGATAGCCGACCCGCGGCAGGTTCTTCGGCTCCGGGCTGCTGATGTCGGTGGCAATGAGGCTCTGCTCGCCCCCGAGTGCCAGAATGAGTTCAGTGGTGGCCGGGCCTATGCTGACGATACGCTCCTGCGCCAGAGCGGGCAGGGACAGGGCTGAGCAGCCGAGCAGGCTGAGTGCGAGGGCAAAACGACGGCCCATGCTAACCTCCGAAGGGTGAATGAAGTGGGATTGTCGCCGAGAATATCAAGCTGTCGAAAAAAATGCACTGAGAATGAAAGCGATTATCAATTGCATTGGTTTGGGGCCTTCATTACAGTATCCGCCATGACAGAACAGGGATGCCGCAGGCATCCCAAGGGAGAACCGATGAGCATTGCACAACGCATTCATGGGCTGCTGGCACAAGATCCCGGCGCTCACCCGTCCACCATCGCCGCCGAGCTGGCCGTCAGCGAATGGGAGGTGGTGCGCCACCTGCCGGCCGAGCTGGTTACCCTGGTGCCCGCCGAGCAGGCAGAAGCCCTGCTGGCGGATCTGGCCGACTGGGGCCAGGTGACCACCATCGTCGAGTCCGACGGCTCCATCTTCGAGGTGAAGGCCCCCTTCCCCCGCGGCAAGAGCGCCCGTGGCTACTACAACCTGATGGGGCGTGACGGCGAGATGCACGGCCACCTCAAGCTCGACAACGTGGTCGGTATTGCCCTGGTCAGCAAGCTGTTCATGGGCAAGGAGGGGCACTCCTTCCAGTTCTTCGGCCACAGCGGTCGCTGCATTTTCAAGGTCTATCTGGGGCGTGACGAGCAGCGTCAGCTGCTGCCGGCCCAGGTGGAACGCTTCATGGCCCTGCGCCACCAGTATCAAGAGGAAGTCAAAGCATGAGTGAACGTCAGGAGCGTCTGCAGAACCGCCTGCAACCGGAGATCCGCGAGTTTCGCGACGGTTGCCGCACCCTGCAGCTGGCGACGGTGGACAGTGAAGGCAACCCCAATGCCAGCTATGCCCCCTTCGTGCTGCAGGAAGATGGCTACTATGTGCTCATCTCCGAGATCGCCCGCCACGCCCGCAACCTGCAACAGGTGCCCAAGGTGTCGCTGATGCTGATCGAGGACGAGAACGGGGCCCGCGAACTGTTTGCCCGCAAGCGCCTCACCTTCGATGCGCTGGCCGAAGTGGTGGCCCGCGACGACGTGCGCTGGGAGAAGGCCGTGGCGGCGCTGGAAGGGCGCTTTGGCGAGATAGTCAAAGGGCTCTCCAATCTCAAGGACTTCGTGCTGTTTCGTCTCAAGCCCGAGCAGGGGCTGTTCGTCAAGGGCTTCGGCCAGGCGTTCCGGGTCTCCGGTGACGAGCTGGTGGACTTCGTCCATCTGGTGGAAGGGCACAAGCGCATCGACAATGGCGCCGAGCTGACCAGCCCGGCCGACGCGCCGGTCTGATCCGCGCGGATCGCCAGGATGACAAAACGGGCAGCCCTGGGGCTGCCCGTTTTTTTATGGACGGTTTTCCCTCAATCCTGCCAGGAGGCCTTGTTGGGAAAGGCGTCGCGGTCGGCCCGGGTGGCGGTCTCGTTGCATTCACCCCGGATCTTCCAGGAAGTCTGGCTGAGCACTATGTAGCCTTCGCGGCAGTATTTGCGCTCGGTCAGTGTCTGGGTGAGCTGGGCATCCTGCAGTGCTTCGCGCCGCTCCAGCAGGCTCTTGTTCCTGCTCAGCCTGCTGCCGTCATCGTTCTGGAGGCGGGTGGGCAGGGTATCGAGCGGGGCGGCCTCGAAGGTGAAGCGCTTGCTTCCCTCCTCGTTGATGTGGGTCCTGAACAGAGGGGCCGGGCCATCCGGCTGGCGCCCCGGCAAGCCGGAGCAGGCGGTGATTGCCGGTAACAGCAGCGTGAAGGCAACGGCAGAGAGTAGACGCACACAAGACTCCAATCGGGTGATCGCTTCAAAGCGGGCAGATTAACATGCCGGCTCGGGTTGGGTGGCGCCGAGCAGCTCATCCGTCGTGAGCAGGGTCACGCTTCTGCCTTTTGGCAGGCTGAGGTGACGCCACATCCAGTGATGGTGCTCGATGATCTGCTCCGCGCTCAGGTGGGGCCTGTCCGCCGTGGTGTGGGCGTCGGTCACCGCCACCACCTCGAAACCGCGGGCGGCGGCGCTGCGCAGGGTAGTGTCGACGCAAAAATCGGTGGCACAGCCGCAGACGAGCAGCCTGTCCACCGGCTGCTCCGCCAGCAGGAAACCGAGCTCGGTGTCGAGAAAGCTGTCGCAGGCGGTCTTGCGCACCCGGCTGTCATGCCCCTCTGGGGCGAGATCGGCGTGCAGCTGCCAGCCCGGACTGGCGGGATCCACTTCGGAACCGGGGGCATCGTGCTGCACATAGATGACACGACCCTGTTCTGCCCGCACGCGCTCGGCCAATCGATTGATATTGGCGATGACCTGGGCGTCCTGATGGCGAGGCTGAGTGAACAGCCCCTGTTGCATGTCGATGACCAGTAACACATCCATATGAAATCCTTGGGCAATTGTTTGTCAGGGTGGCAGCCACTGGGCTCCTCAGACGCAAGGTCAGGGTTGCAGCCACTGGCTGCAGTCACGACTGCGGGATTGATGCAGTGCGCCCATATCTTGCTTCATTTCATCGGCATTTAGCCAGCGTTCCGGCAGGGGGGCGATGCCGACCCGCACGTCGGCCACCCGGCCGGCTGCCGCTGCTTGCTCCTTACCCGCTTGCGGCGCCGTCAGCTCAGGCACGACCAGCGCCACCTTGAGGGCCGGGTTGCGGCTGGCGATGCGGCTGGCCAGCCCCAGTCCCCCCTCCACGTGGAAGTTGCCGGCTATGTGCATGATACGCCGGCCCGGGTGGCTGCGCAGGTAATCCACCATGCTCTCGGCCATGGTGTCGTCCCAGCTGGTCTGGGCGGCAAAACGGCGGGCGTTGCCGTCGGCATCCCCATGATGGAGCGAGGCCATGAATTTCTGGCGATAGGGGTCATCGCCGAGGGTGAGGGTGCGGGCCAGCTGGCTGCGGCGGCTGGCGGGCAGCTGATCCAGCCAGGCCGGCCCCTCCTGGCCGACACAGCTCACCAGCGGTTTGGGGGCATTGGCGGCGATGACCGGCAGGTGGTGCGCCTTGGCGAACTCCACCAGCGGGCGATAGTCGCTCGGGTAGTTGGGCCAGGCGTTGCTGTCGCGAATGAGGGCGGCCTCGCCGATGCGACCGGCCAGGTAGGCATCCAGCACCGGCTGATCGGCGCGGCTGAACTGCTCCATGGAGAGCACCAGGGGGCGGCCGTCTGCCTGCGCCGTGTCGGCCAGGCCCGCCAGCATTCTTGCCTGCAGCAGGTGCACCGCCGGGTGGGTGTGCAGCTCGCCCACCAGCACTATGTCGGCATCCGCCACCCGGGCCAGGGCCTGCTCCAGGGTGAGCGCATCCCCCTGGGTGGCCTTGAGCTGATAGTGATAGAGGGTGCCGGCATCGTTGACGGGGGCCGTCGTGGCACAGGCGGCCAGCAGCAGGGGCAGAGTGAGCAGGGGCAGAAGTCGGGTCATGGGTGTCTCGCAGCGATGAGGTGCCTGCACCATACAATGGCAGCATGGCGGGCGGGAAAACAGAGGGGCGTAGTGTAGAACCTAATCATGACAAAAGAAAATGAGAATGATTCCGTTTATTATTGATCTTTGTTGAGAGGTGAGTAAGATGCCTGCTGTTTGATAACAGTTCTCAATAAGGATTTGCAGTGGCCCATAACAACACCCTATCGCTGGTCGCCCTTGCCGTGGCGGCCGGCCTCGCTTCCCCGGTTTTTGCGGCGGACAAGAAAGCAGATGACGTCATGGTGGTCAGTGGCTCCCGGATGGAGCAGAAACTGGAAGATGTCTCCGGTCCCATCTCGGTCATTACCGCCGAACAGATTGAAGAGCAGGTGGTGAGCAACGTCGCCGACCTGTTTCGTTACGAGCCGGGCGTCACCGCCCTCGGCGGTGCCGGCGATGCCCAGACCTTCATCATTCGCGGCATGGGCGAGAACCGGGTCAAGATAGTGCGCGACGGCGTGCGCGAGAACGACGCCTACAAAAATGGCGGCGTGGGCCAGAGCTATTTCGACACCGACATGATCAAGCAGGTCGAGGTGGTCAAGGGGCCGGCCTCGGCCGCCTACGGTTCCGATGCGCTGGGTGGCGTCATCGCCATCACCACCAAGGATGCGGCGGATTTCCTCAAGGGGCGCGACAGCTATCTGGACGCCACCTCCGGCTACGCCTCCAGCAGCCACCAGAAGATGGCGGGCTTTACCGGTGCCCTGCGTACCGGCGAGCTGGAAAACCTGCTGCGCTACACCTGGCGTGACGGCGGGGTGACCCAGAACTACGACAGCGACAAGAACGAGTTCGACATCGTCAGCCAGGCGCTGCTGTTCAAGAGCCAGTGGAACCTGAGCGATAGCCAGTTCCTCAAGCTGACCGTCGACTACTTCACCGAGGGTCAGGACCCCGACGCGGTCGACCTCACCAAGGCCGGCTCTGTCTTCAACCAGCCGATCACCGACAAGGATACCGACAACCTGTCGCTGGTGCTGGATCACGGCATCGCCCTGCAGGCGCCCTGGGTCGATCGCATCGACAGCAAGATCTACTACGCCCGCACCAAGCAGACCATGGATCAGTACGCCTCCTCCAAATACCCGGTGCGGCCGACCAACCCCTATGTGACCAAGAACTCGCTGGATCACAACGGTTTCGAGCAGAAGAGTCTGGGCGCCCAGGTGAAGTTCAGCAAGGCGCTGGATAGCCAGCGACTGGCCTGGGGCCTGGAGTATGAGCACACCGACAACGAGCGGACCCGCTTCAAGGCGCCGACCGTGGCGGGGGATTTTGAAGGCTACAGCGAGCTGAGCTTCCCCTCCACCACCACAGAGCACGGCGCCCTGTGGGCGTTTGACGAGCTGAAGTTCGGCGAGCGCTGGGTGCTGACGCCGGGGGCCCGCTATGACTACTACCGGATGAACCCGGATCAGGATCCCGCCTACACGGGCGAGAATCTCAAACGCTTCTCCGAAGGGGAGTTCTCGCCCAAGCTGGGGCTGGTGTTCAAGGCGCACGAGGCGGCCAACCTGTTTGCCCAGTACAGCCACGGCTACAAGACCCCCATGTATGACAACGCCTTCTCCACCCTGAACCATCAGGCGTACGGCTATCGCATCGAGCCCAACACCAACCTCAAACCCGAGAGCAGCGACGGCATCGATCTGGGGGTGCGCGGCAGCGCCGGTGGCTTCAGCTATGAAGTGGCCACCTTCTACAACAAGTACGACGACTTCATCGAGCTGGGCCAGGTGAGCACCGAAGGGCGCACCGCCGTCTACCAATACCAGAACCTGGACAAGGCCACCACCAAGGGGGCCGAGGCCAAGGCGGACTACTGGCTGAACGGTCTGGTCAACGTCTGGGGCAATCTTTCCTACATCGAGGGCAAGGATGGCGACGGCAACTACATCAACAGCCTGAGCCCGCTCAAGGGGACCCTGGGGGTACGACTGGAGCAGGCCAACTGGAACATCAACACCGCCCTGCGCTTTGCCGACGACATGAGCAAGGTGGGCAAGGATGCCAAGGGCAACGACAACATCAAGAGCGCGGGCTGGGGCGTGGTGGACATCTACGCCCAGTTCAAGCCGGTGCAGGATCTGCAGTTCAACGTGGGCGTCTTCAACCTGTTCGACAAGGAGTACGTCAACTACGAGAGCATCACGGGGCAGAGCGCCAGTGCCAGCACCAGCAACAAGACCGAGCCGGGCCGCAACCTGAGTGCACGGGTCAAGTACGTGTTCTGATGAATACCCATCACGACAAGGGGCCTGCGGGCCCCTTTTTCATGGCGCAAGCGAGCGGCCAAAAAGAAACCCGCCGGTGGCGGGTGGAAGGATTGCAACACTAACCAGGAGGAGGTGTTACTCGATAGACACCGGTCTTGCGCCAATAGTTCAATTTTATTGATGTTTTTCATTATTATCTGCGTGGCTTCCCGCCCGGGATCGCAGGATCCCCACCGGCAAATCGGTTATCATTTGTGCCCCATCTTCCCCCTTGTCGAGGACCTATGCCCGCCTTCTCCTGGTTAGCCCTGTTTTTTGGTGCTTTCTACTTCGTCTATGGTGCCTATCTGCCGTTCTGGTCGCTCTGGCTGGAGGGGATCGGGGTGAGCGCCGAGATGATAGGCCTGCTGCTCGGTGCCGGCATGGCGATCCGCTTTGCCGGCAACCTGATGGTGATGGGGCAGATCAAGGGGGCGGGGCATCTGCTGCCGGTCACCCGCCTGCTCTGCCTGCTCAGCCTGCTGGCCTTCCTCGGCTTTTATCTCAGCCACAACCTCTGGTGGCTGGTGGGACTGACCCTGGTGGCGAACTTCATCTACCCGACCCTGATGCCGGTGGGGGAGGCGCTGGCCACCCGCATGGTGGTGCAGGCGCACCTCGACTACGGCAAGGTGCGCCTGTGCGGCTCGTTCGCCTTCATCGTCGCCTCGACCCTGGTGGGGGCCCTGGTGGGGAATTTTGGCAGCGAATGGGTGCTGCACACCATGGTGGCCGGGCTGCTGTTGATGCTGCTGCTCAGCTGGCTGCCGCTGCACCCGGCGCCGCGGGGCATCCAGGGCGAGCGGGCCAAGGCCTCCCTGCTCGATACCCTCAAGTCCCCCCAGGTGCGCCGCTTCCTGCTGATCTCGGCCCTGCTGCAGGGCAGTCACGCCGCCTACTACGGCTTCAGCGCCATTCACTGGAAGGCGGCGGGCTACAGCGGCACCACCATCGGCTATCTGTGGGCGCTGGGGGTGGTGGCGGAGATCGGCATGTTCGCCGCCGACAAGCGCTTCCTCAACCGCTTCGGCGCCCAGACCCTGTTCCTGGTGGGGGCGCTGGGCTGCGTGGTGCGCTGGATCCTGCTTGGAGCCTCCACCGAGATCCTGGTGCTGGTGGCTGGCCAGCTGCTGCATGCGGTCACCTTCTGCGTCAGCCACCTCGGCGCCGTGCGCTTCATGACCCGCCAGCTGCCGGCCGAGCAGCTGATCCCGACCCAGGCGCTCTATGCGGCGCTGGGGCTCGGCATGACGGTGGCCGCCCTGATGACCCTGTGCGGCCTGCTCTACGAACCGCTGGGGGGCCGCATCTTCTTCCTGATGGTGCTGGTGGTGCTGCCGGTGTTCGTGCTGCGGCTGCGCCCAGCTGCGCCGTCTGGGCAGGGGCATGTCCCGGTCTGATACCGACCCGTCTGAATCATCACGCAGCAAAAGGGAGAGCCATGGCTCTCCCTTTTTCGTTGCGGCGTGCGGCGTTACAGCGGCTCGCCAAGATAGTGGCGGCTCAGGCGGCGCCAGGTATCCGAGCCTATGGTGCCAGCAAGCAGCTCATTGGATGCGGCATCAAGGCGACCATCCGGCAGCCAGCCCAGCTGGGGCAGCAGCCGGGCGAGGGTGGCGTCATTGTGCTGCAGCTCCCTGTCCAGGGTTTCCCAGAAGGCGCTCCCCTTGACGTAAAAGAGCGGGTAATAGGATCGATCCCCTGCCATCACCTCGCGGGCTGCCCGATAGAGGCCGCTCTCGCCATGGGGCAACTGCTTGCCCCGTTCGGCCAGCTCGTTGGCCGCCGTGACCTGATGCAGGCGAAAGCGGCGCAGCGCCTTGATGGCAAGGTACTCGGCAAGGCTCTCGTTGACCCAGGTGGGCTGTGGCGCGGTGCTGAGGATGTGCACCGCCTCGTGGGCGGAGGTGCGCAGCAGACGCAGTGGCGCCTGTGGCGTCGGCTTGCCATCCCTGGTGGGGTAGTTGGCGACAAACACCTGATCCCCGGCGGCGCCGCCGAGGGAGCGGGTCGCCACATCCCGCCCCAGCCACACCAGCCGCCACGGGTGAGTGGGCGGGGTGACATCGAGCTGGAAGGCGAGATAGTCGATGATCTCGTTCATTTGTTGCTGCAGGGCCGGCAGATCGAGCTGATTGGCCGTCTCGTCATGGCTCAGCAGCAGCCTGGGATCCCGTTTGGCGACGGGCACTGTGGCCAGACCAAATGGCAGGATCAGCGGCGGCTGATTGAGGTCCGGCAGCGGCTGGCAACTGCCATCCGGCAGACAGACGTCCCCTTGGCGACTCCCTTGCTGGCGCACCAGATTGCCCCATTCGGTCAATAGCCACCGATTGGGGGCAAACAGCAGCGACGCCTGGGCCGAGGCATCGGCCCCCAGGGCTGGCGCCGGGGTGAGGGTTACCTGCCAGCCTACCTCTTGGCAGGAGAAGGGCTGGTTGAGGGCCACCGGCTGGTTGTCTGCAAGACAGACCAGCTTGGGTGAAACCGGCGCGGTGCTGCCCGGCAACTGGCGAGGGGGGAGCAGGGTAAAAGGGGGATTGCCCTGCATCGTGAGGCGTATCTGCAACTCATTGGCACGGCTGCTCTGCTCGACAAGGTAGCGGGGGCCGCTGGTACCATCGGCGGCGCAGGCCCACAGCGGCAGCAACCACAGGGCACACAGGGTGAGATGGCGACTCATAGGGGATCAACGCTCCTCCTCGAAGGCCAGCAGATCCCCGGGCTGGCAGCCCAGTTCGCGGCAGATCGCCTCCAGGGTGGAGAAGCGAACCGCCTTGGCATGGCCGTTTTTCAGGATGGAGAGGTTGGCCTCTGTGATGTTGACCCGCAGGGCCAGCTCGCGGGCGGTCATCTTGCGTTCGGCCAGCAGGGCATCGAGTCGGATGATGATGGGCATGGGATCCTCACACCGTCAGTTGTTGTTCATCGGCCAGCAGTTTGGCCTCGCGCATCACCAGGGCCAGTGCCGAGACGATCAGACCGGCCAGCAGCAGCTGAAAGTCCGACGAGCTGATGTTGATCTTGCCGTGCAGCTCGGGTCCCGGCAGGGTGAGCACTATGTCCAGCAGCGGCGTCGTGCCGATCTTGGTGACGAAGCTGACGCAGAGCAGCAGGCCGATCCACTGGTAGCGACGGATCTGGCTGAAGGTGAACAGCATGGCCTGCCGATAGCCGCGAAACAGCTGGAGCAGCTGCCACAGCATCAGCATGAACACCAGATCCGGCAGCAGCATCACCAGGGTGCCCAGCAGGCGGGTCCCCAAAGTGAGGGGATAGTCGGCAACGGTGGGCTGGGTGCTGGCCTGCGGGAGCGATTCCGTGGTCAGGGGCACCTTGCCGAGCACCGAACTCTCTTCCACATTCAGCGCTTCTTGCAGCTCCTGCTGCAGGTAGTCGCTGCCGCCGATCAGGTGTGACCAGACCCCCATGACCGTCAGGACGGGGGTGGCCAGCAGGGTAGCCAGCAGGATCCATTCGATCAGGCTGCTCATGCGTTCGAGCTTGTTCTGTTTCATCGCTTACCTCTTTGAGTGAAAGGGTGGGCCACGCGTAGCGCCGAGTTATCGTTTATCAATAAACACAGACAGATGTTTATCGTTTTTCGATATTTATTCAACCGTTTTTTATTGAAAAACGATAAATTCTCGTCGCAATAAGCAGATGACATTTTCCGGGCAGCTCTCTAGACTGGCTGCTGCTGCGCTTGAATCTTCAACACGGACAAGAGGTTACAGATGCACCAGGGATGGTTGCTGATCGGATTGTCGCTCTCCTACCTGGGGCTGCTGTTTCTGATCGCCTACGTGGCGGACAAGAACAAACGGCGTCGCCTCCAGGGCCAGCCCCTGCTCTACAGCCTGTCGCTGGCGGTCTACTGCACCTCCTGGACCTTCTTCGGCACCGTGGGCCAGGCCAGCGAGTCGCCCTGGTCGCCGGTGCCCATCTACCTGGGGCCCATGCTGGTGTTCCTGTTCGGCTGGCGACTGCTGGCTCGCCTCATCCTGGTGGCCAAGCGCGAACACATCACCTCCATCGCCGACTTCATCGCCGCCCGTTACGGCAAGTCCCAGCGCCTGGCCATGGTGATCGCGCTGATCGCCATCATGGGCATACTTCCGTACCTGGTGCTGCAGCTCAAAGCCATCGTCACCGGACTGGATCTGCTGATGGCCAACCCGGTGCCCGCCGGCCCCACCGGCAATACCGCCGGGCTGGCCCTCGGGGTGGCCCTGCTGCTGGCCCTGTTCAGCATACTGTTCGGCACCCGCCACCTGGATGCCACCGAGCACCACCGCGGCATGGTGGTGGCCATCGCCTTCGAATCCGTGGTCAAGCTGCTCGCCTTCATGGCGGTGGGGAGCTTCGCGCTCTGGCTCATCCTCAGCAAGCCGAGCCAGGCCCGCACCCTGGTGGCCAGCGATTTTCTCGATGCGGTGGTGGCGGTGACGCCGGGCAGCCTGCTGGAGCTCGCCATCTACACCCTGGTGGCCATGTGCGCCGTCATCTGCCTGCCGCGCCAGTTTCACGTGACCGTGGTGGAGAACAACCAGGGCCAGGATCTGCACTGGGCGCGCTGGTTGTTCCCGCTCTACCTGTTCATGATGGGGCTCTTCATCTGGCCGCTGGCGCTGGCGGGCAAGCAGTGGGTGGGGGCCGGCATGGCCTCGGATACCTATGTGATCAGCCTCCCCATGTCGCTCGGGTTCGACGGCATGGCGCTGCTGGCGTTTCTCGGCGGCACTTCGGCGGCCACCGGCATGGTGATCGTCTGCACCATAGCGCTGGCCATCATGGTCAGCAACGATCTGGTGCTGCCGGTGCTGCTGCGCCGCTTCTGGCAGCAGGGGCGGGACGAGCGGCTGGTGCGCCTGCTGCTGCAGGTGCGCCGCGGCGCCATCCTGCTGATCCTGCTGGCGGCCTGGGGGCTCTACCTCTGGCTCGGGGATCTCACCAGCCTGTCGCGCATCGGTTATCTGTCGTTCGGTGCCGTGGCCCAGTTCGCGCCGGCCCTGCTGCTCGGCCTCTACTGGCGGCACGGCAACCGCAAGGGGGTCTATCTCGGCCTCGCCCTCGGGGTCAGCCTCTGGTTCGCCACCCTGCTGGCGGAGAGCGGCCTGCTGGCCGGCTCGCCGCTGGCGACCCTGCTGGCGCCGCCCGACTGGCCTGCGGTACGCGATCTCAGCCTGGGGGCCTGGTGCATCTTCCTCAGCCTGTTGCTCAACCTTGCCGGCTATGTGGCGGGCTCCCTGCTCTCCCGCCCGGCGGTGAGCGAGCGGCTGCAGGCGGCCAACTTCGTCGGCAAGCCGAGCCGCGACACCACGGCGCTCTATCAGGCACGGGTCTCGGTCAAGGAGCTGGAAATGCTGGCGGCCCGCTTCGTCGGCTCGAGCCGGGTCAAGCGCGCCTTCGGCCGCTTCGCCGGCGAGCGGGGCGGTACCCTGGCGCCCCAGATGCAGGCCTCCGCCGAGCTCATCGCCCACACCGAGCGGCTGCTGGCCGGGGTGTTCGGCACTTCGTCCGCGCGGCTGGTGCTGGCCTCGGCCCTGCAGGGACGCAACATGCAGCTGGAAGAGATCGCCACCATAGTGGACGAGGCCTCCGACGTATTCCGCTTCAACCGCGGCCTGCTGCAGGGGGCCATCGAACACATGGGGCAGGGGATCTCGGTGGTGGACCGGGAGCTCAAGCTGGTGGCCTGGAACCGGCGTTACATCGAGCTGTTTCACTATCCCCCCGGTCTCATCCAGGTGGGCCGCCCCATCGAGGAGATCATTCGCTACAACGCCCAGCAGGGGTTGTGCGGCCCCGGCGATGTGGAGGCCCAGGTGGCGCGGCGGGTCGCCTTCATGCAGCGGGGCAGCCAGCACATCTCGGCCCGCGAGCGCCCCGATGGCCGGGTGATCGAGATGCAGGGCAACCCCATGCCGGCGGGCGGCTTCGTGATGACCTTCACCGACATCACCCCGTTTCGCGACGCCGAACGGGTGCTGCGGGAGGCCAACGAACACCTGGAGGCAAGGGTGGCCGAGCGCACCCACGAGCTCTCCGAGCTCAACCGTCAGCTGCTGCTGGTGAACCAGCAGGTGGAGCGGGCCAACCACTCCAAGAGCCGCTTCCTGGCGGCGGTGAGCCACGATCTGACCCAGCCCCTCAACGCCGCCAAGTTGTTCACCTCCTCCCTGCTGGAGATGCTGCCGCCGGCGGACGAGCCGGCCCGCATCGCCCGCCACATCGATGATGCGCTGGGGGCGACCGAGGATCTCATCACCGATCTGCTCGACATCTCGCGCCTCGAGGCGGGCAAGTTCAAGGCCAAGAAGCTGGATTTTGCCCTGCGCGACGTGTTCGACAACCTCAAGGCGGAGTTCGGGGTGCTGGCCCAGGCGGGGGAGATCCAGTTCTCGGTGGTGGAGAGCAGCCTTGCGGTCTACAGCGACGTGCGCCTGCTGCGGCGGGTGCTGCAAAACTTCCTCACCAACGCGTTTCGTTACAACCCGGGCGGTCGGGTGCTGCTCGGCTGTCGCCGGCTCGGCGACAAGGTGCGCATCGAGGTGTGGGACAACGGCCCCGGCATTCCGGCCGACAAGCAGGAGGCGATCTTCGACGAGTTCTCCCGCCTCGATCACTCCCGCACTGCGCGGGAGCAGGGGCTGGGGCTCGGCCTTGCCATCGCTCGCGGCATCGCCCTGGTGCTTGGCCACAACCTGACCCTGCGCAGCTGGCCGGGGGCGGGCTCGGTGTTTGCCGTCACCCTCAACCTGGCGACCCGTCCTGTCGCAACGACGCAGGTGGCGGCCCCTGCCCAGCGCGACAGCCAACTGGAGGGGATCCGGGTGCTCTGCATCGACAACGAGAGCGATATCCTGATCGCCATGCAGTCACTGCTGGGGCGCTGGGGCTGCGAGGTGGTGTGCGCCCAGAGCCAGGCCCAGGCGGAGGATCTCATCGCCGGCGGCTTCCTGCCGCAGCTGGTGCTATCCGATTACCATCTGGACGACGGCAAGACCGGATTGCAGGCGCTGCACATGCTGCGCCTCGCTCACGGCAACCATATCGGCGGCATCATCATCAGCGCGGATCGCAAGAGCGAGCTGCAGGCGCAGATCCGGGAACACGGCTACGGCTACATCAGCAAACCGGTCAAACCGCTCAAGTTGCGGGCGCTGATGAACAGCATCTTGCGGCCGGCCAAACTTGATGGTGATCACGAATCCGGGAATTCGTCCGATTTTTAATCGGTGGCCCCCAAGTGGCAAGATCGGCACTTTCCGACCCGGAAATGTGCCTTTTCTTCTCGTTTGAGGCTCAAAATCGGTAAAAAGTGACTTATTAATAATCAATCAGGGGTTTGCCCTCTCTCCTTTGACTCCCTTATAGTCAGGTCGCGATTATTTTTATCGCAAATCAAGTTGTGCAAAAGGCAAACCGGACGAAAGTCCGGGACGCAAAGCTTCCGGTCTAAGGGTCAGCGGTACCTAGGATAGCGGGGCCACCACAGGTTGTTTCGTCCATGGGCCAAGCCATGGTGCGATGTTGTCTGCGTTACCTGTCAGGTTGCGTTGCCTTTTTCGTTATCTATTCCAAGAACGAAATAAGGATATTCAACTATGTTAAGTCCAAAACCCTCCGTACTGGCACTGATCGTCGGGGGGCTCTGTGCCTCCTCCGCCTTCGCTGCCGCCCCCGGCAAACCCACCATCGGTTGGGGCGAAACCAAGTTCGCCATCATCGAAGTGGACCAGGCCGCCACCTCCTACAACAAGCTGGTGACGGTCCACAAGGATGGTGCCCCGGTCAGCGTGAGCTGGAACCTCTGGTCCGGTGATGTCGGCCAGACCGCCAAGGTGCTGCTCGACGGCAAGGAGGTGTGGTCCGGCGCCGCCTCCGCCTCTGGCACCGCCAACTTCAAGGTCACCCAGGGGGGCCGCTACCAGATGCAGGTGGCCCTGTGCAACGCCGACGGCTGCACCCTCTCCGACAAGAAAGAGATCCTGGTGGCCGACACCGACGGCAGCCACCTGCTGCCGCTCAAGGCGCCGCTCAAGGAGAACAACAAGCCCTACGTCAACAAGACCGGCAAGGTGATGGGGGCCTACTACGTGGAGTGGGGGGTCTATGGTCGCAAGTTCACCGTGGACAAGATCCCGGCCCAGAACCTGACCCACATCCTCTATGGCTTCACCCCGATCTGCGGTGGCAACGGCATCAACGACAGCCTGAAAGAGATCTCCGGCAGCTTCGAGGCGCTGCAGCGCTCCTGTGCCGGGCGCGAGGACTTCAAGGTCTCCATCCACGATCCCTGGGCCGCCATCCAGATGGGGCAGGGCAATCTCACCGCCTATGATGAACCCTACAAGGGCAACTTCGGCAACCTGATGGCGCTCAAGAAGGCCTATCCGGACCTGAAGATCCTCCCCTCCATCGGTGGCTGGACTCTCTCCGACCCCTTCTTCTTCTTCGGTGACAAGGCCAAGCGCGACACCTTCGTCGGGTCGGTGAAGGAGTTCCTGCAGACCTGGAAATTCTTCGACGGGGTGGACATCGACTGGGAATTCCCGGGTGGCCTCGGGGCCAACCCCAACCTCGGCAGCCCCTCCGATGGCGAAACCTACGTGCTGCTGATGAAGGAGCTGCGCGCCATGCTCGACGAGCTGAGCGCAGAGACGGGCCGCACCTATGAGCTCACCTCCGCCATCAGTGCCGGCGGCGACAAGATTGCCAAGGTGGACTATCGCGCCGCCCAGCAATACATGAATCACATCTTCCTGATGAGCTACGACTTCAACGGCGCCTGGACCAACACCGGGTTGGGTCACCAGACCGCGCTCTACGAGTCGAGCTGGGATCCCAATACCAAGTACACCACCGACAAGGGGGTCAAGGCGCTGCTGGGTCAGGGCGTCGAGCCCGGCAAGGTGGTGGTGGGGGCCGCCATGTATGGCCGCGGCTGGACCGGCGTCAGCGGGTATCAGGGCAACAACCCCTTCACCGGCACCGCCACCGGCCCGATTGCGGGCACCGAGGCGGAAGGGATCTGGGAGAAGGGGGTCATCGATTATCGCGGCATCGCCAAGGGCAAGATGGCCGGCGACTGGCAGTACAGCTATGACGAAGTGGCCGAGGCACCGTCCGTGTTCAAGGCTGCCACCGGCGAGCTCATCACCTTTGATGACGAGCGCTCGGTCAAGGCCAAGGGGCAGTACGTGCTGGCCAACCAGCTCGGCGGCATGTTCGCCTGGGAAATCGACGCCGACAACGGCGACATTCTCAACGCTATGCACGAGGGGCTGGGCCACGGCGATAGCACACCGCCAGTCAACAAGCCGCCGGTGGCCAATGCCGGCACCGATCTCGCGGTGACCGGCCCGGCCGAGCTGGTGCTGGACGGTTCCTCCTCCCGCGATCCGGAAGGGGCGGTACTGAGCTACAGCTGGGCCCAGATCTCCGGTCCCAAGGCGACCCTGAGCGACGCCACCCAGGCCAAGGCCAAGGTGGCCGTCGATGCGGTGAGCCAGGACGTCAATCTGGTGTTCGAGCTGACCGTGACCGATGACCACAACCTCAGCGCCAAGGATCAGGTAGTGGTGACCAACAAGGCGCCACAACCCAACCTGCCGCCGGTCGTCACGGTGCAGGACAAGGTCTCGGTGCAGGCCGGCAAGCAGGTGAGCATCACCGCCAACGCCAGCGATCCCAACGGCGATACCCTGAGCTATCAGTGGAGCGTGCCGGCCGGGCTCACCGCCAGCGGTCAGAACAGCAAGACCCTGGTAGTGACCGGCCCCAGCGTAACCGTGGAGACCGGCTATGACCTCACCGTCACCGTGACCGACGGCGCACTGGATGCCCAGGCCGCTACCCGCCTCACCGTGACCCCGGTCAGCGGTGGTGGCGACTGCAACGCCACCGATCCGGATGCCGCCAACTGGCCGGCCTGGAAGGCTGCAACCACCTACAACGGTGGCGAGAAGGTGAGCCACAACCAGCTGGTATGGCAGGCCAAATACTGGACCCAGGGCAATGAGCCGAGCCGCAGCGCCGATCAGTGGAAGCTGATAAGCCAGGTGCAGCTGGGTTGGGATGCCAATGTTGCCTATAACGCCGGTGACGTGACCAGCCACAACGGTCGCCAGTGGAAGGCCCAGTACTGGACCCGCGGCAACGAGCCAGGCAAGCACGACGTCTGGCAGGACATCGGCGCCGCCAGCTGCAAATAATTCACCATCCACAGGGGCATGCAGGACATGCCCCTCCTTTTCCCCCATAACAACAAAAGAGCACCACCATGACCACATGCACCACACGTCTTGCCTGCCTGATCGGCGCAGCCCTGGCAAGCGGCCCGCTGCTGGCCGCCGTTCAGCCACCCACACCACTGGTCTTTGACACCACCCACCCGCAGAACGATCTGCAGGGATCGCTGCTGGCCGGGGTCCAGTTTGCCCAGAGCCAGATCCTGCCCGCCCACCCGCGGGAGGGTGACAACCAGCCCCGTCTCACCGCCCTGCGCAAGAGCCTGCTGCTGGTGCGCCCGCTGCAGGCCGGCAACGAGGCGCCGCTGGCGCTCGAGGCCCGCGACGGCGCCGGCAAGCTGCTCGGCAGCCTCACGCTGGAGCCGCCTTCCCGCCTGCCCAAGACCGCCTACTACCTGGAAGGAACGCCGGAGGAGGGGGTCGACTTCACCCCGGGCCCCGGCACCAGTACCGTCATCAACAGCAGCAGCGAGCTGGCCAGGCTGAGCGATCCGAGCGGTGCCTTCCTGCTCGGCAAGCTGCAGCCCCATGCCCTGGTCACCATCCAGACCGCCGATGGCCGCTGGGTGCGCGACATCTTCTTGCCTCGCGATGCGAGTCTGGAGGGCAAGATGGTGCGCCTCTCCTCCAATGCCGGTTACAACTCCACCGTCTACTTCAGCGGCCGTCAGGTGACCCTCTCCCGCGGCCAGAGCCAGCAATTCAAGTTCGTGCGCGGCCAGTGGATCCGCGATGGCGAGCTGGAAAACAACGGCATCACCTATGCGAGCGACGCCTGGAGCGCCGTGCTGCCGGCCGAGTGGATCATGCCCGGCCTCACCCTGCGCCTGAGCCAGGGGGATCTGAGCGGCGAGCTGAGCGACCTCAAGGTGGGGGCACCGGGGGAGCTGCTCATTCATACCATCGATATCGGCATGCTGACCAGCCCGCGCGACCAGTTCGCCTTTGCCAAAGACAAAGAGGCCCAGCGGGAGTATTTCCAGACCATTCCCGCCAGCCGCCTCGTCGTCAGCCAGTATGCGCCGCTGGCGCTGCCGGAAGTGATGCTGCCCGATGGCACCCTGCTCACCGACTTTGATCCGAGCGAGGGGGGCTGGCACAGTGGCACCATGCGCCAGCGCATCGGCAAGGAGCTGGTCTCCCTTGGCATCGACAACGCCAACTACGGCATCAACAGCACCGCCGGGGAGGGGGAGAGCAGCCACCCCTACGTGGTGGCCCAGCTGGCGGCCCACAACAGCCGTGGCAAGTACGCCAACGGGGTGCAGGTGCACGGCGGCTCCGGCGGGGGCGGCATCGTCACCCTGGACGCCTCCCTTGGCAACGAGTTCAGCCACGAGGTGGGCCACAACTACGGCCTCGGCCACTACGTGGGCGGCTTTGCCGGCTCGGTGCACCGCAGCGCCGACCAGATCAACGCCACCTGGGGCTGGGATGGCGACAAGAACCGCTTCATCCCCAACTTCTTTGCGAGCCGCAGCGGCCAGAGCGCCTGCCTGGATGGCCAGTGCCAGGCCCCGTTTGATGGCCGCAAGTTCGGCTTCGACGCCATGGCCGGCGGCGAGCCGCTCTCCGGCTTCAACCGCTTCACCCTCTACACCCCCAACTCGGCCGCCATCATCCAGCGCTTCCTCGAGAGCAAGGCGGTGTTCGACGCCAGCTCACCTACCGGTTTCAGCAAGTGGAACGAAAGCCAGGCGAAGATGGAGCCCTACCGCCACCGGGTCACTCTCGCCGAGCAGATCACCGCGCCGGTGAGCGATCTGGGTGAGGTCAGGCTGGCCGCCCTGCTGGCCGAGTACGATCTGGTCAAGGTGGCCATGTGGGATGGCAACTGGACCCGTAACATCCAGCTGCCGGCCGCCTCGACGGTCAATCGCGGCCGCATCGTCAGCATCGACCACAATGCCGGCTACAACAGCACCCTCTTCATCAACGGCCAGCAGATCACCGTCTCGCGCGGCTTCAAGAAGAGCTACACCTCCGACGGCAGCCGCTGGAACGAGGGGGCGCCGGCGGATCTGGCGGTAGATCGCAAGCCTGCCGCCTTCGGCGTGCCGGTGACCACCCTGATCGGCTACTACGACCCGCAGGGTCAGCTGCCGAGCTACCTCTACCCGGCGCTGCACGGCGCCTACGGTTTTGCCTATGGCGATGACGGCGAGCGGCTCGGCAACAGCGATTGCCAGCTGCAGGTGGAGACCCGCGACGGTCTGCTGCGCTTCAAGCTGGCCAACCACAGGCTGAACGCCAGCGTGATGAACAAGTTCCACGTCAATGTGCCGACCGCGAGTGAGCCACGCAGCGCCAGCGTGCTGTGCCGCAACCAGTCACAGGCCGAGGCCCAGCTTGCGGCTGCGCCGGCCGGGCTCGGCTACACGGTCAACGGCATGCCGCTGGCGACGCGCTGATCCCTTTTCGCCTCGCGCAACGCGAGGTGCCACGGGCGGGGGCCAAGCCCCGCCCTTCTCTAGCAAGAGGTAAATATGATGACAAGAAAGTCCTCTGTGGCCACCCTGCTGGCCGCGCTCTGTCTGAGTGGCCAGTTGTGGGCCGCCACCCCTTATGACATCAATCAGGGCTATGCTGGCGGCAGCCAGGTCAGCTTCAACGGCCAGCTCTACGAGGCCAAGTGGTATGCCAATCCGGGCCAGAGCCCGGGGCTGCAGGTCGCCAACGAGTGGGACTCGCCGTGGGCGCTGATGGGGGAGGGTGAGGTGACACCCCCTGGCGGCGGAGAGGGGGTCACTCCGCCTGAGCAGGGCGGCAGCGGTACCGCCGATGGCAGCCCCGTCTATCTGAGCCAGAGCGAGCTGGATGCCAGGGAGCAGGCGCTTACCGACTTCCCGGCCATGACGGCGGTCAAGGCCTCCATCGCCACCCGCGACAACGCCGTGGTCGAGGCGGTGGCCCCTGGCCTGCCGCTCAACCCCGCCAACGTCAAACGGGTGGAGGGGTTGCTCAGCGAGTCGCAGTTCAACTTCCTGTTCCCGCTGCGGGCGCCGGAGTACACCTATCGCGGCTTCCTGCAGGCGGTGGCCAAATTCCCGGCCTTCTGTGGCGACTACAGCGACGGGCGCAACGCCGAGGCCATCTGCCGCAAGTCGCTGGCCACCATGTTCGCCCACTTCGCCCAGGAGACCGGCGGCCACGAGAACTGGCGACCCGAGCCCGAGTGGCGCCAGGGCCTGGTGTGGGTGCGCGAGATGGGCTGGACCGAGCAGATGCGCGGCGGCTACAACGCCGAGTGCAACCCCGAGGTGTGGCAGGGTCAGCAGTGGCCGTGCGGCAAGTTCGACAACGGCGAGTTCAAGAGCTACTTCGGTCGCGGTGCCAAGCAGCTGTCGTACAACTACAACTACGGCCCCTTCTCCGAGGCCATGTTTGGCACAGTGCGCACCCTGCTGGACAACCCGGAGAAAGTGGCGGACACCTGGCTCAACCTGGCCAGCGCCGTCTTCTTCTTCGTCTATCCGCAGCCGCCCAAGCCCTCCATGCTGCACGTGGTCGACGGCACCTGGCAGCCCAACGCCCACGATCGGCAGAACGGCCTGGTGCCGGGCTTCGGGGTGACCACCCAGATCATCAACGGCGGGGTGGAGTGCGGCGGTGCGGCCGAGCATGCCCAGTCCCAGAACCGGATCACCTACTACCAGGCCCAGGCCCAGTATCTGGGGGTGCCGGTGCCCACCGACGAGGTGCTCGGCTGCAAGAACATGAAGGTGTTCGACGAGGCCGGATCCGGCGCCCTGCCCATCTACTGGGAGAACGACTGGAGCTATGTGCCGGGCAACCCCAACGGCGGCAAGAGCTACGCCTGCAAGCTGGTGGGCTACCAGACCCGTTTCAGCGCCTTCAAGGAGCGTGACTACAGCCGCTGCGTGCAGCACTTCTTCCCCGAGGTGGTTATCGAGGACAACGGCGGTGGCACCAACCTGCCGCCGGTGGCCAGCATCAGCGGCCCGAGCGAGGCGCTGGGCGGCGCCACCGTGCTGCTCTCCGGCCAGGGCTCGAGCGATCCGGAAGGCAAGCCCCTCAGCTACGCCTGGACCCTGCCGGCCGGGGCCAGCGCCTCGGATCTGACCCAGTCCACCCTGAGTGCCACCCTGCCGCCGACCCCGGCCAGTGACACCCGCTACGGCTTCGTGCTCAAGGTGACCGACGACAAGGGGCTGAGCCGCAGCGCCACCCACGAGATCCTGATCAAGGGCAGCGGCGGTACCACGCCGCCGGATGGCAACCCGCCTTACAAGGAGGGCACCGCTTACAAAGCCGGTGACAAGGTGAGCAACCTGGGGGACAACTACCAGTGCAAGCCCCATCCCTACACCGGCTGGTGCGCCGGCGCGGCCTGGGCCTACGAACCCGGCAAGGGCACGGCCTGGAGCGATGCCTGGATCAAGCTGTAACGGCATCTCTGTGCAATAAAAAAGGCCCGTCAGGGCCTTTTTTCATGGGATGAATGCGCTCACAGTGGCTTTTGCCACAGGCTCAGCAGCAGATCCTGCTCCAGCGCGTCCGGTCCCTGGTGGGTGAAGGCGTGGCGCTGCTCACCGCTGGCACGCCAGCCGAGGCGACTGGTCTCCAGAATGTGCTCGCGCAGGCCCTGATCCATCTGCATGCTGAACTGGCAGCGCAGCTGACCCATGGGGTCGAGGCCGGCCAGGCTCGGCCAGCTCAGCGGGTGCTCCATGCTGACAGGGTTGAGGCTGACCCTCAGCTGCCACTGATGGCGCGGCCCCGGCTGCAGGTAGAGCAGGTAGCCGCCCGGTGCCAGCCAGTTGACCAGCAGCTCGGTCTTGACCTTGAGATCGTTGACCAGCAGCAGCTGGGCCGTGCCCGGCATGATGGGGGCGCGGGCCGGATCGGCGATGACGAACTGGCCTTCCGGCTGGGCCTTGTTGGCGGCGAAGATGGTGTTCTTGGCGATGTCGACGCCGGCAAACTGCCAGCCCGGCAGCCGTTCGGCCAGGGCGCGGCAGTAGTAGCCCTCGCCACAGCTCAGGTGGATCAGCTCGCGTGGTTCGAGGGGGGCGAGCAGGCTGGCCATCGCCTCGACCAGCGGCAGCTGGTGGCCCTGCTCCAGGAAGTGGCGCTTGGCGCGCATCAGGGCGCGGCTGTCGCTGTCCTTGGGATTCTTCTTGCCGGGGATGAGATCCAGATAGCCTTCCGGGGCGGGATCGAAGTGGTGCTTGTTGGCGCAGTAGCGCCCCTTGGAGGCGTCATGCAGCTGAAGGGGGCTGCGGCAAATGGGGCATTGAAGGTGCATAGGATCTCTCTTGGCGAAAGCCGTGCTGGCAGGGGCGTTCGGGATTATAGGGGAGGCGATCAGAAAAGGCTGCCGTGGCAGCCTCTTTTATCCGGCGACCCAGTGCGGGGCCGCCAGTAGCGGGGATCAGCGGGTGCCGAACACCACTATGGTCTTGCCGTGGGCGGAGATCAGCTCCTGCTCTTCGAGCATCTTGAGGATCCGGCCGACGGTCTCGCGGGAGCAGCCGACGATCTGGCCGATCTCCTGACGGGTGATCTTGATCTGCATGCCGTCCGGGTGGGTCATGGCATCCGGCTGTTTGGCCAGGTTCAGCAGGGTCTGGGCGATCCGGCCGGTCACGTCCAGGAAGGCGAGGTTGCCGACCTTCTGGCTGGTGTGCTGCAGCCGCTTGGCCATCTGGCCTGAGAGGCGCATCAGGATTTCCGGGTTGACCTGGATCAGCTGGCGGAATTTCTTGTAGGAGATCTCGGCCACTTCGCAGGAGCCTTTGGCACGCACCCAGGCGGAACGCTCGGGATTCTCGTTCTCCTCGAACATGCCCATCTCGCCCAGGAAGTCGCCCTGGTTCAGATAGGAGAGGATCATCTCCTTGCCTTCATCGTCCTTGATCAAGACGGCCACAGTGCCCTTGACGATGTAGTAGAGGGTTTCCGCCTTCTCACCCGCGTGGATCAGGGTGCTCTTGGCGGGATACTTATGAATGTGGCAGTGCGACAAGAACCATTCCAGGGTGGGATCGCTTTGCGGTTTGCCAATGACCATGAGAATTCCTCTGTAGTGTCTTTTTATGGACTCGTGCGTCCGGGCAAGCTGCCAACCTTGCCATTCCTTGTATTAGTCGCAGTAGGATAAGAGCCTTTGTCTGTGCTGACAAGGCTTTGAGGGCTTTTGCCAGCTCCCCTTGCAACCCCTGCTGCGCTCCGTTCGCCATTGTAAGGAAGCTGGGGGCATCAGATGTTGATTTTGATCTAGTTAGCCCGGAAGTTCGTGAAAATGGCGGATATGTGCCGCTGTCGCGCCGTCTGGGGTATGCTATGTCGGTCAGATCTGTCGTCATCAAGAGGAAAAGTGAAATGAAAGCCAAGGTCAGCTGGGTGGAAGGCATGAAGTTTGTGGGCGAGAGTGAGTCCGGTCACCAGGTGATCCTGGACGGCGCCAACCCCGGCGAGGGTGCCAGCCCGATGGAGATGATCCTGCTGGCGGTGGGTGGTTGCAGCTCAATTGATGTGGTCTCCATTCTGGAGAAGGCGCGTCAATCCGTGACCGCCTGTCATGTGGAGCTGGCCGGAGAGCGGGCTGACTCGGTACCGCGGGTGTTCGAGAAGATTCACCTCAACTTCGTGGTGACCGGCAAGGGGCTGGCCGAGAAACAGGTGGCCCGCGCGGTGGATCTGTCGATGGAAAAATATTGTTCAGTTTCCCTGATGTTGGAAAAAGCGGTAGAAATTACCCATAGTTATCAAATTGTTGAAGCCTGATAGCCGTGATTATTCCGATCGAATAACGCCATGACATAAGGAAAGTGCAATGAAAAAAATGATAGTGTTGCTCCCCCTGCTGGGACTGGCGGCCTGCAGCATGCCGCAGCCGACCCAATACCAGTTCAGCCAGTACCAGTGTGGTGAAGAGATGCTGGCCGTGACCTATGACGCCCAGGCCGACATGGTGCAGTTCCCCTATGCCGGGGTCTACCACAAGCTGGGCCGAGTCGAGGCGGAGTCCGGCGCCAAGTATTCCGACGGTGTCACCACCTTCTGGAACCAGGAGAAGCAGGCCATCCTCAGCCAGAAAGGGGTAACCCTGCTGACTTGCCAGCGCAAGTGACTGTCATGGTGTGATCGCAACGGCCTGCTTGATGCAGGCCGTTTTGCATTCAAAGGAAGGGATCAGCGGGTGGGCAGGGAGTCGAGCATCTTGGCGGCCAGCTGCCGGCTCAGCTGCTGGCGATCCCCTTCGGCGATGGCCACGTCGCTGGCCAGGGAGATGGCGCTGCTCCACACCGCCTGCTGGGTACGCCGGTCGAGCAGCACGATGGCCAGGGTTCCCTTGCGGGCATCGGCCTTGGCCTGCAGCCCCGGCGTCATGCCAAGGCGGGCGAAGATCTCGCCGTCGCTCAGATCCTTGCTGCCGGCCACCCCGATGGCGACCCAGAGGTCGGCCTCGTCGAGGGGCACGCTCTGCCACCCCTTGCTGCCCAGCGCCTGGTTGACCGCCTGCTGGACCGGCTCCAGCCAGCCCTCGGCGCTGTCGCCGGCATACTGGAGCTGCTCGGCCAGCGCATAGCGCGGCGTCGCCCCGAACGGCCAGCTGGCCGCCGGGCGCACCACCATGGTGCCCGCCTCCAGGGTCGGTGCAGCGGGGCCGCTGCTGCAGCCGCCCAGCAGGGCGGCCAATCCCACAGAGATAAATGCTAACCGCATCGTCAGCTCCTTGGCTCAGGTGATCTTGCCGGTTTCGAGCAGCTGCTGGATCAGCGGGCGCAGGATCAGCTCCATTGCGAAGCCCATCTTGCCGCCCGGCACCACTATGGTGTTCATCCGCGACATGAAGGACCCGTCGATCATCGACAACAGGTAGGGGAAGTCCACCTGCTTGATGCCGCGAAACCGTATCACCAGCATACTCTCGTCCAGGCTCGGGATCACCTTGGCGCTGAAGGGGTTGGAGGTGTCCACCGTCGGCACCCGCTGGAAGTTGATGTGGGTGCGGGAGAACTGGGGGGTGATGAAGTTGATGTAGTCATCCATGGAGCGGACGATGGAGTCGGTGACCGCCTCGCGGGAATGGCCGCGCTCCGAGGTGTCGCGAATGAGCTTCTGGATCCACTCCAGGTTGACGATGGGCACCACCCCGATGAGAAAGTCCACGTGGCGGGCCACGTTGTGATCCTCGGTGACCACGCCGCCGTGCAGCCCCTCGTAGAACAGCAGGTCGGTGTCGTTCGGCAGGTTCTGCCAGGGGGTGAAGGTGCCCGGCATCTGGTTGAAGGGCACCGCCTCGTCGAAGCTGTGCAGGTAGCGCCGATACTGGCCGCTGCCGTTCTGGCCGTACTCCTGGAAGAAGCTCTCCAGCAGGCCGAAGTCATTCGCCTCGGGACCGAAATAGCTGATGTGGCGCCCCTGTTCGCGCGCCTTGCGGATCGCCACGTCCATTTCCGGGCGGGTGTAGCGGTGAAAACTGTCCCCTTCCACCACAGCCGCCTGATAACCGAGCTGATGAAACATGGAGCGAAAGGCGATGGTGGAGGTGGAGGTGCCGGCACCGGACGAACCGGTAACCGCAATGATGGGATGCTTGGCCGACATAGAATTCTCTCTTCCTTGGGAGTTTCCGTTATAAGGGCATGTTCCGAGTACGGTCAAGTGTGCGGTCTGACAGTACCGCCGCGCAACTGCTTCGCTGGCGTGCCAGCATCGGCGGCAGACAAAAAAAGGGCTGCCGTGGCAGCCCTTGCGACAAACAAGAGAAAAACTAGTCTGCCTGCTTGTTGCCAGCCGCAGGCTTGATCCCCACCAGCACGGCCCCCAGCAGGATAAACAGCACCCCGAGCGCCTTGCCCGGCTCCAGCGGCTCGGCGAAGAGCGGGATGTTGACCGCCAGCAGGTAGACCAGCGCATAGCTGGTGCTGAGCAGGGGGTAGGCGATGTTGAGCGGGGTGGAGTGCAGCGCCGCCAGCCAGCAGAGCAGCGACAGCACATAGCAGCCGATGCCGGCCAGGATCACCAGCAGCGGCAGCGGATGGGCCAGCATCAGGGCGAGATCCGGCTGCCAGGCCGGCAGCTGGATCGCCCCCCACTTCATGCCGAGCTGGGCCACCGTCACCAGCACTATGCTGCCGAGCACGTAGAGATACCCCTTCAGCGCCTGCTGATGGCCGCCGCTCATAGCAAACCTCCCAGCAGCAGGGCGCCCACTATGATGGCGCCCACCCCCAGCCAGTTGTGGTAGCTGATCTGCTCGTGAAAGAACAGTCTGGAGCCCACCAGCACCAGCACCAGATTGATGCTGAGCATGGGGTAGGCCATGCCGAGCGGCAGCCGCTGCAGCAGGTAGATCCAGAGCAGCATGCCGCAGCCGAGGGCCGCCACGCTGGCGATGAGCCAGGGGGAACGCAGCTTCTGCCAGTGGTTGCAGGGGCGGCGCTGCCAGCTGATGACCGCCTGCTTTTGCAGCATCTGGCCGCTGCAGGTCAGCAGGCACACCAGCAACAGCAGCAGTATGTCCATCACTGGGCCCCGTGGTAGATGAGCAGGGTCAGCCGGTGGCTGACGATGGTCTCGTCGGCGGGGGGCACGGGCCCGGTGTTGCCGTCGCGATCCGTCTTCATCAGCAGGGCCACCTGGCCATTCTTGCGCGCCTGTGCCAGCCAGGCCGGGAAGTCGGCGCGGGCCACGTAGCGCCCCGCTGCATCCGGGTAGCTGAGGCCGTAATGGACCTCGCCCTTGCTGTCGAACAGGTTGATCTCGCTGCGCCGGGTGCCCCAGGCGAGGGAGGAGGCCAGCCCCACGTCGTTGGCCAGCAGGGTGCCTGACTTCATCAGCACGGCCTGATTGGCCTCGATGAAGCGCTCCGGCAGCTTGGAGTCGATCAGCGATTGCGGCAGTGCCCAGGGCAGGCCGATGGCCAGCACCATGGGGCAGAGCGCGCTCAGGGTCCAGCGCTGGCTGATGGCCTTGAGCTGAACGAAGCCAAGCAGACTCCAGCCGGCGAAGATGACCATGGCCACCGCCAGCGCACCGTGATCCTCCTCGCCGTAGACGGCGTGGCGGGGGGAGAAGGCCAGCACCGCCAGCACGATCAGGCAGACGAGGCCGAACAGGCCGTTCAGCCAGGCGTTGACCTTGAAGGCCCGCTCTTTCCCCTCCTTGAGCAGGTCGACGGCGCTGGCGGCCATCAGCATGGCCAGCGGGGCGAAGCAGGGCAGTATGTAGGTGAGCAGCTTGCCCTTGGCCACGCTGAAGAAGAGGAAGGGCAACACCACCCAGGCCAGCAGGTAGAGGGTCTCCGGGTTTATCTTGCGCTCCTGCCAGCCCTTGCGCAGGGCGCCGGGCAGCAGGCCGAGCCAGGGCAGGGTGCCGAGCAGCCCCATGGGCAGGTAGTACCAGAAGGGGGCCTTGTGCTGGGCGTTGTCGGCGGCGAAGCGCTGGATGTGCTCAATCCAGAAGAAGTAGTGCCAGTAGTCCGGCTCGCGCAGGTGCACGGCGATGGCCCAGGGGGCTGCCAGCAGGGCCGCACTCAGGATGGCCAGCGGCCCGAAGCGCACCAGCTCGAGCAGACGGCGTTGATAGATGACGTAGGGCACTATGACCACCACCGGCACCGCCAGGGCGATGAAGCCCTTGGTGAGAAAGCCCATGCCGCAGGCGAGGCCGAACAGCAGATAGCCGCCGATCCGGCTGGCAAGGGAACCCTCCTTGCGGATGATGTAGAAGCTCACCATGGCGGCGTTGAGCCAGAGGGTCACCATGGCGTCCAGTACGCTGTAGGTGCCGATGCCGTAGACGATCAGCAGCGACAGATAGATGAGCCCGGCGAGAAAGGCCTTGCGCCGGCACTGCCACAGCTGCAGGGCGAACCAGAAGATGAGCACGGCACTGAGGCCGGTGGCGGCGGCCGAGGCGAAGCGCACGGCGAAGTTGGTGTCACCGAACAGCTGCTGGCTGATGCTGTTGAACCAGTAGCCGGCGATGGGCTTCTCGAAGTAGCGCAAGCCCAGGAAGTGGGGGACCACCCAGTCTCCGGTGCTCACCATCTCCCGGCTTATTTCGGCGTAGCGGTTTTCGTCCGGGCTCCAGAGCGGCCGCTGGTCGAGCGGCAGCAGGTAAAGGAAGAGAAAGAACAGGGGCAGGGCCCACTTGGTCAACGTCATGACATCCTCTGTTGCATGGTGTGATTAGCGCGATGGTTAGTCCTGCCACCCGAAGTGGCGTCATTCATCTCAGGCCTCGGCCTTGCAGCCGAGCCAGCCCTCCCGCCCGGGTAGGGTGCCGCGCACCAGCCGGCCGGTGGGCAGCGTGGTCGGGTCGGATGGTAACAGATCCCCGAGCGGCACGAAGCGGATGCCGCGCGCCCTGGCGTCGCCGAGCAGGGCAGCGAACTGATCCGCCATCACGATCCCTTCCACTTCGGCGTGGATGGTGTAGACGTGGGGGCCCTGCGCCGGCGGGGTCGCCAGCTGATCCAGCAGGAAACGGTTGAAGCCGTCGACCGTCACCTGATGACCCACCACCTCGTCGAAGGTGGGCAGGTTGACCGGGATCTGCGGGGTGCCGGGGCGACCGTCCTGCAGCAGGGGCCGAAACAGGCCGCTGCCGCGACAGTCGCTGTTGTAGCGAAAGCCGAACTGCTCCTTGGCCTGGGTGGTGAGCGGGTCGGCCCGCCAGCCGGCGGCGGCGGAGCAATCCACTTCGCGCCCCAGGATCTGGTTGAGCGCATCCACCCCGAGCCGGGTCTGACGAATCAGCTCGGCTTCGTCCCAGCGGCCGGTGTTGGCCTGCCAGCCGTGGTGATCCCAGGCGTGCAGCCCCACCTCGTGACAGGCGCTGTCGGTGTCGCGCATCAGGGATCCGAGCTGCTTGCCGATGGACTTGCCGGGCCAGGCGGTGCCGGCCAGCAGGATGTCCAGCCCATAGAGGGATGCTGCGTTGGAGCGCAGCATCTTGAGCAGAAAGCGGGGTTTTAGCAGGCGCCACAAGTGGCGCCCCATGTTGTCCGGTCCGACCGAGAAGAAGAAGCTCCCCTTGACCTGATGCTTGTCGAGCAGTTGCAGCAGGCGGGGCACCCCGTCACGGGTCCCCCTGAAGGTATCGACGTCGATCCGCAGACCTACCTCAGTCATGCTCGACTCCCGTGGTGACCGCCCCTTGCAGGAAGAAGTCGAGGGTGTTGCCTATGGTCTCTTCCATCTCGATGGTCGGTTCCCAGTCCAGCAGGCGGCGGGCATTGGCGATGCTCGGCCGGCGGTGGGAGACGTCCTGATAGCCATCGCCGTAGAAGGACTTGCTCTCCACCAGCTTGAAGCCGGCGAACGGCGGGAACTGGTCGCGCAGCGGGTGAGCCTCGAACTTGGCGAGCAGGATCTCGGCCATCTGCTGGATGCTGGCCTCGTTGTCCGGGTTGCCGATGTTGATGATCTGGCCGTCGCAGCGGTTCCCCTTGTTCTCGATGATGCGGAACAGGGCCTCGATGCCGTCCTCGATGTCGGTGAAGCAGCGCTTCTGGGCGCCACCGTCCACCAGCTGGATCGGGGTGCCGTCCACCAGGTTGAGGATCAGCTGGGTGATGGCGCGGGAGCTGCCGATGCGGGCGGAGTCCAGGCTGTCCAGACGCGGCCCCATCCAGTTGAAGGGACGGAACAGTGTGAAGTTGAGCCCCTCTTTCTTGCCGTAGGCCCAGATGACGCGGTCCAGCAGCTGCTTGGAGACCGAGTAGATCCAGCGCTGCTTGTTGATGGGGCCGACGATGAGGCGGGAGCTGTCTTCATCGAAGCTGTGATCGTCGCACATCCCGTACACCTCGGAGGTGGAGGGGAAGATGATGCGCTTGTGGTACTTCACGCAGTAGCGGACGATCTTGAGGTTCTCCTCGAAGTCGAGCTCGAACACGCGCAGCGGGTTGCGGGTGTACTCGATGGGGGTGGCGATGGCCACCAGCGGCAGGATCACGTCGCACTTCTTGATGTGATACTCGATCCACTCGGTGTGGATGCTGATGTCCCCCTCCACGAAGTGGAAGTTGGGGTGGCCGATGAAACGATCCACCGCACTGGAGCCGATGTCGAGGCCATACACCTCGTAGCCGCCATCCTGGAGCAGGCGCTCGGTCAGGTGGTTGCCGATGAAGCCGTTGACGCCGAGGATCAGCACCCGGGTCAGCCGCGCCTTGCGCAGGGCATTGCTCGCCTTGGCGCCGATCTTCATCCCTTCCACCAGCCCCAGTTCGCGGGCCAGCTGGGCGCCGCGCACATAGAGCCCCCCTTCGGCCTGACCGGCCACGATTTCCAGCACCCCTTCACCGCAGGCGATGCGCAGCGGCTCCTGGCTCAGGATGGTGCCCGGCTGCTTGTCGCTCTGCTGGGCCAGCCAGTGGCTCTTCCACACCGTCAGCTTGCGATCGCCGGCGAAGCTGAAGGCGCCCGGGTAGGGCTGGGTGACGGCGCGCACCAGGTTGTGCAGTTCGCGGGCCGGGCGGTGCCAGTGCAGCTCGCCATCGGCCGGGGTGCGGCGGCCATAGTAGCTGGCCTTGCTCTCATCCTGCGGGGTGAGGCGGATGTCGCCAGCGCGCAGCTTGGGCAGTTCCTGCTCCAGCAGCGCCCGGGCGGCGAGACGCACCTTGCCGTGCAGGGTCAGCGCGGTGTCGTCGTCGGCAATGGGCACCGCCTGCTGGGCGACGATGGCGCCGGCATCGGGTTTGGCGGTCATCTGGTGCAGGGTGATGCCGGTCTGGGTCTCGCCGTTGACCAGGCACCAGTTGATGGGGGCGCGGCCGCGGTAGGCGGGTAGCAGGGAGCCGTGCAGGTTGAAGGCGCCGACGGTCGGGATGTCGAGGATCGCCTGCTTGAGCATGTTGCGGTAGTAGAAGGAGAAGAGGGCCTGGGGCGCCAGCTCCTGAATGCGCTCTATCCAGAGCGGGTGGTTCACGTCCTCGGGGGAGTAGACCGGCAGGTTGTGCTCGGCGCAGAGCTGGGCGACCGAGCCGAAGAAGCGGTTCTCGCCCGGATCGTCGGCGTGGGTGAAGACGGCCTGGATCTCGTAGCCTGCCTCGAGCAGGGCCTCGATGCCGGTGCAACCGATATCGTGATAAGCAAAGACGACGACTTTCATTATTCAGCTTCCTGTTGCGAAGGGGTGGTGGCGGTGCGCACGATCCGGTGGATGAAGTAGCGGGGACGGGCGCGCACGTCTGTGTACATGCGGCCTATGTACTCTCCCAGCAGCCCCATGCCCAGCAGCTGCACGCCGACAAAGGTGAAGAGAATGGCAAAGAGGGTGAAGACGCCATCAGCGGCCCAGTCGGCGCCCATTACCAGGCGCATCAGGATCAGCAGGATGGAGAAGACGAAACCAATACCCGCCACCACGCTGCCGACGATGCTGAGCAGACGCAGCGGGGTGGTGGTCATGCAGGTGACCAGGTCATACATCAGGTTGATGAGGTGCATCAGCCCGTACTTGGACTCGCCATGGGCCCGCTCGGCGTGGCCCACTTCCAGCTCTATGGTGCGGCGAGCGAAGCTGTTGGCCAGGATGGGGATGAAGGTGCTGCGCTCCTGACAGCAGAGCATGGCGTCGATGATGTGGCGGCGATAGGCGCGCAGCATGCAGCCGTAGTCGCTCATGTGCACGCCGGTGGCCTTTTGCACCGACTTGTTGATGAGCTTGGAGGCGGTCTTGCGAAACCAGGAGTCCTGGCGGTTGCGGCGCATGGTGCCCACCACGTCGTAGCCCTGCATGGCGGCTTCCACCAGGCGGGGGATCTCCTCCGGCGGGTTCTGCAGATCCGCATCCAGGGTGATCACCAGATCCCCCTTGGCGGTCTCGAAGCCGGCCATGATGGCGGCGTGCTGGCCATAGTTGCGGTTGAGCAGCACCCCGACCAGCTTGCTGCCATCAATGGCGGCGGCTTCGCTGATGAGCTCGGTGGAGCCGTCATGGCTGCCGTCGTCGATGAGGATCACTTCGTAATCCTGCGACAGCTGATCACAGGCGGCGGTAACCCGGCTCAGCAGCACGGGCAGGCTGGCCTCCTCGTTGTAGACGGGGATGACCACCGAAACCAGCTTGATGTCAGTGTTGTTCACGTTTGGTTACTCCAATATGTCGATAAGGGCCGCGACCACGCGGTCAACGTCGGCCAGCGTCATGTCCGGGAAGAGTGGCAGGGTGCACAGGCGCGAGGAGTTCCACTCGGTATGGGGCAGGCTG
Source organism: Aeromonas sp. s5 (assembly GCF_040907865.1). Classification (NCBI taxonomy): domain Bacteria; kingdom Pseudomonadati; phylum Pseudomonadota; class Gammaproteobacteria; order Aeromonadales; family Aeromonadaceae; genus Aeromonas; species Aeromonas sp. s5. The sequence continues at coordinate 11,069 of NZ_JBFOCO010000002.1, read as the reverse complement.
AGGGTCGGGTAGCGTTCGCGGTAGTACTTCTGGGTATGGGCTGCCCGAAAGTGCAGACCGGTGCCGATGCCACGCTCCTGCAGCGCCTGCATCAGCTGATCCCGATCGAGGCCGCAGCGCTCGGGGTCGACTCGTACCATGAACAGGTGCCAGGCGTGCAGGTGGGGGTAGCCCGGCACGGCGAGCGGTGCCAGCGGCAGACCGGCCAGCCGCTCCTGGTAGCGGGCCACCAGTTCGGCCCGTTTGGCATTGAGCTCGGGCAGGCGTGCCAGCTGCACCAGGGCGATGGCGGCGTTGATGTCGGCCAGGTTGTACTTGAAGCCCGGGGTGATCACCTCCGCCTGCGGCTTGCGGCCCAGGCTCATGCGATCAAAGGCATCCACTCCCAGGCCGTGGAATTTGAGCATCCGCACCTTGTCTGCCAGCGCCTTGTCGTCGGTCACCAGCATGCCCCCTTCGGCGCAGGTCATGTTCTTGATGGCGTGGAAGGAGAAGATGGCGGTGCCGCTGGCGCCGATCCAGCGCTCCCGATAACGGGTACCGACTGCGTGGGCGGCATCTTCGATGACCGCAATACCGTGCCGGCCGGCCAGCTCAAGGATGGGGTCCAGGTCGATGGGGGCGCCGGCATAGTGCACCGGGATGATGGCCTTGGTCCTGGCGGTGATGAGCGGCGCGATCAGCTCGGCGCTGGTCATCAGGGTATCCGGGTCGACGTCGACGAAGACCGGCTCGGCCCCCAGCAGGGTGATGATGTTGATGGTGGAGACCCAGGTCTGGGAGGGGGTGATCACCTCGTCTCCCGGGCCTATGCCCAGCGCCATCAGGGTGACGTGCATACCGGCGGTGGCGGAGCAGAGGGCAACGGCATGCTGGCAGCCGAAGGTATGGCAGAATTGCTGCTCCAGTTCATGATTCTTCGGGCCCGTGGTGATCCAGCCCGATTTCAATACATCACAGACAGCACTTATCTCGGCATCGCCCATGGCTGGCCGTGAAAATGGCAGAAAATCTTGCATATGAGATCCAACAAAGAATATTAATCAGCGCCCATTAAATTGGGCTCCCCCAAACTGTTTTACTCAACATACGGATATAAAAGCGGGCCTGCAATGGTCCAGAAACAGCTGGTAACAATTAACTGGTGCGGACATCTTAGGTAGTGTGATAAATATTTATAACCCCCAAACCTAATGTTTTTCCAAATTACAAATTCTCTGACATTCTGGTTGTATCAATATGAACATTACTGTATTTGGAAGTGGCTACGTGGGCCTGGTTCAGGCCACCGTGCTGGCCGACGTCGGTCACCAGGTCATCTGTGTCGATGTCGATGAACAGCGGGTGGCTGCCCTGATGGACGGTCATGTCCCTATCTATGAACCCGGGCTCGACACCCTGCTGCAACGCAACATCAAGAGCGGCGCCCTGGTGTTCACCACGGATGCCGTACAGGCCGTCGAACACGGTGATGTGCAGTTTCTGGCGGTGGGGACGCCACCGGGGGAAGATGGCTCCGCCGATCTCAGCCACGTGCTGACGGTGGCCGAAACCATCGCCCGGCATCGTGACCGGCCCGTCATCATCGTCAACAAGTCGACCGTGCCGGTGGGCACCGCCGACAAGGTGACCGCCAGGGTGAAGAGCATCCTGCAGCAGCGGGATCAGTCGTTCGCCTTCGACGTGGTCTCCAACCCCGAATTCCTGAAAGAGGGCTCCGCCATCCAGGACTGCCTGCGGCCGGATCGCATCGTGGTGGGCACGGCCAACGAGGCCTCCCGCCAGCTGATGCGCGAGCTCTACGAGCCGTTCAACCGCAACCACGACCGCATCCTGTTCATGGATGTGCGCAGCGCCGAGCTGACCAAGTACGCCGCCAACTGCATGCTGGCCACCAAGATAAGCTTCATCAACGAGATGGCCGGACTGGCCGAGCGGGTCGGCGCCGACATCGAGATGGTGCGCCAGGGGATAGGCTCGGATCAGCGCATCGGCTACCAGTTCATCTACCCGGGTTGTGGCTATGGCGGCTCCTGTTTTCCCAAGGATGTCAAAGCCTTGCTGGCCACGGCCCAGGAGCTGGAGTACGACACGCCGCTGATCCGGGCGGTGGAGCGGGTCAACGAATTGCAAAAGTCGCGGCTGTTTCAGCTGCTGTCAGCGTTCTTCCGCTCCGAAGGGGAGACCCTGGCAGGCAAGACCATCGCCCTGTGGGGGCTGGCGTTCAAGCCCAACACCGACGACATGCGCGAGGCGCCGAGCCGGGCCCTGATGGAGGCGTTGTGGCAGGCCGGTGCGACCGTGCAGGCCTATGATCCCGAGGCGATGCAGGAGGCCCAGCAGATCTACGGCAACTGCGACAAGCTGCGCTTGATGGGCACCAAGGAGGCCGCCCTGTTTGGTGCGGATGCCCTGGTGATCTGCACCGAGTGGAACCACTTCAAGGCCCCCAACTTTGCCGCCATCAAGCAGGCGTTGAAGCGACCCCTGATCGTGGACGGTCGCAATCTGTTTGATCCGGGTCGCATGAAAGATCATGGGTTCCATTATTACGCCATCGGCCGGGGCGAATCGGTAATGAAATAGCATCTTGTCATATTTGGCCGCCATCAATAATCAGCTGTGTGGCGAATTAATCTGCTGGATATTGGCTGAAGCGAGATATTGCTCTCACTATTTTTATGGGGAGGGCGAGTTTTGTCATCATAATTTAATATTGTGAACCGCTTCACTTTATTTATTCTATTTTGTCGATATGGCCCGGCGCTTAATTATTGCGGTCACCCTTGTCGTTATCCGCTATCGGGGAGAGAGGACAGGCCGCGCCAGGGGCGCAAGGTGTTTGCAGAACCGGCATGAACAACATCCGGCAAGGTGGCAGCAATGCCAGTCAACATGGCCCTGCGCAGTTGCGCAGGGCCATGTTGTTTTATCGGGGGCAGGGAGATCCGGCGGGAACAGACAGGGAGAAGGGCAGCCAGGGTGGCAGGCCCGCAACGGCAATGGGCAGGCTATTGCGGTAGGTCGTCCACCTGCGCCCTGTCGAGGGTCGCCTTGGGCACTATGTTCACGCTCTCGTGCAGCTCGCTGTACACGATCACCGCCACGCCCTGCTGCAGCTGAGCTCTGACATCGTCGACCTTGTCGGCCAGACTGACATCCTGTTCGCCATACTCGGTGCCTTCCTGCAGCACGAAGTGCTCGAGCAGGTTGTTGAGGGTGTCTGCATCCAGCTCTTGCCAGGGGATTATCATGGTTTCATCTTCCGTTACCAGAGAGCGGGTATTGTCTATCTGTGGTCGGCCAGCGCAAGGGATTTATCTGGCCGCCCGCCGATGAGGTGAGAGAGCGGCCGCCATGGCTACCGGCCCGTACCTTGAGTCTGCTCCTGCAGCCACTGGCTGATCCGCTCCTCCAGCCAGAATCTTGGCCGCCAAGGGGTACCGTGCAGGAAGCCCACGTGGCCGCCCCGCCGGCTCAGCTCGTAACGCACCATAGGGGAGAGCTGCTCCGCCTGCGGGATCACCGCCTCGGTCATGAAGGGATCGTCGGCGGCGTGGATCACCAGGGTGGGGATGGGGATCTGCGCCAGCATCCCCAGGCCCGAGCAGCGCTGGTAGTAGTGATCGGCGCTGTCAAAACCGTGCAGCGGCGCCGTGACCTGCTCGTCGAACTCGCGCAGGGTGGCGATGGCGCGCACCTGCTGCGGCTGCCAGCGGGCGCTGGCAGCCGCCTGCCGCCGGATCTTCTGCTGCAGGTTGTGGCGCATGGTGCCCAGCAGATAACGCTGATAAACCCGCGAGAAGCCCTGATTAACCCGATCGGCACAGCTGTCCAGCCGCAGCGGCGCCGAGATCACCACCGCCGCCTTCAGCTCGCGCGGGCAGGCGCGCGCCAGCAGATTGACCAGCATGTTGCCCCCCAGCGAATAGCCGATGGCGATGAGCGGCTTGCCGGGAAAGCGGCGGCCGAGCTCGGCGATCACCGCCTGGGCATCCTCGATGGCACCGGAGTGATAGGCCTGCAGCAGCCGGTTCGGCTCGCCGCTGCAGCCGCGAAAGTGCATCAGCACCGCCTCGTTGCCCTGGCGTTGCAGGTGGGCGAACAGCCCCTTGGCATAGTGGGAGTGAATGCTTCCCTCCAGCCCGTGAAACAGCACGATGAGCGGTCGCTCATCCCGGCTGATCTCGCCGCTCCAGGCGAGATCGACGAAGTCGCTGTCCGCCAGCTCGAAGCGCTCGGCCACGAAGCGGGCCGGCTGGCGGCGCAGCCACTTGGGCAGGATGGTTTGCAGGTGGGGATTGCGTGCCCACCAGGGGGCGTGAAAGTGGCTTTCGATCAGCATGCTGGGTCCGGGACAGAAAAGGAAACGGCGAGCAGCCGGGCTGCTCGCCGTCGGGATCAGGCCGGCAGGCTGTCGTGGTGCTCGGCACCGCGCAGCATGGCCTGGATCAGCTCGTTGGCTTCAAACTTGGTCAGCGCCTCGTGGGCACCCACCTGGTGGGCCCGCTCCACGCTGATCTCGCTCGAGAGCGAGGTGTGCAGGATGATGTAGGCACCCGCCAGCTTGGCGTCGCTCTGCACCTCGAAGGCCAGCTCGTAGCCGTCCAGCCCCGGCATCTCGATGTCGCTCACCAGGATGTCGATGGGGGTCTTCTGGGCGGCACGGGTCTGCATCAGGGTCAGCGCATCCTTGCCGTTGGTGCACACCTCGTAGGGGATGTTGATGTAGTCCAGCGCCGCCATCAGCTGGCGGCGGGCGACCGAGGAGTCATCCACCAGCAGGATCCGCATCGGCTTGATCCGCTCCCGCTGCACGTCGGTCAGCACCGGGTAGAGGTGACTGGGGTCGTCCGGGTAGACCCGGGAGAGGATCAACTCCACGTCCAGCAGCTGGATCAGCTGGTCATTGACCCGGGTCACGCCGGTCACGAACACGTTGTGACCGAGGGAGGCGGGGGGCGGCGCTATGTCGCGCCAGTTGCATTCGGTGATCTTGTCGATGCCGCGCACCAGAAAGCCCACCAGGGTGCGGCGGCAGTCGGTGATGATGATGAAGCAGTGCGGCATCTCTTCCTGGCTGATCGGGCGATAACCCACCGCCATGGCCATGTCGATCACCGGGATGGTAGTGCCACGCATGCTGGCGGCGCCGAGCACGGTCGGGTGCGAGTGCGGCATGGCCGTCAGCTGGGTGTAGGGCACTATCTCTTTTACCTTGAGGGTGCCGATGGCGAAGGATTGCTTGGCCGAGAGATGAAACAGCAACATGCCCTGGGATTGGTTGGCCTTGCTTTTCATGGCAGATGTCCTGTGAGTCAAAACGGTATCAGTCGATTCAGGCCCCTAGCATAAAGGATTATAGGAGAAATGGCCCTTCCGTTATTAACGACCGTTTGCCGTAAAACTGGACTCATTTCATCCATTTATTGCGGCGATCCGCCCTGGTGCGAACCGCCGGGGGCCGAGCTGCGAGGGGGCGGTCAGAGCGCGAGCAGGGTCGCCAGCGGGCAGCCGAGCCACTGCTGGCAGGCGCGATCGAGGGCGCGCTCATCCTCGTAACCGAGCTTGCTCGCCACCTGGGGAGCCTTGCTGCCGCTCTTGAGCAGACGCACCGCCTGCAGCAGCTGCCACTGCGCCCGCAGGGCATCGGCCGCCAATGCCGGTTCGCTGAGACCGCGCTGCGCCAGCGCCTGCTGCCATGCCTCGTTGCCGCCAGCCTGGCCAGCGGCCAACCCCTGCCAGGCGGTCTGCAGCGCAACATCCGCCTGCGACTGGATGGGGCAGCCCTGCAGCTCGTCGAGCAGCACCTGCAACCGGTGACCGTAGGCGCCGTGCCAGTCGCGGGGGCGCTGCCAGTCGGCCAGGCTGTCGAACAGGGGGTCCAGCAGCGGGCCGGGTTGCAGCCAGCCCGCCTGGGCGGGCTGGTCGACACGCACCGAGCAGGTCAGCAGATCGTAACGGCAGCCGGCCAGCGGGCTGAACGCGGCCAGGGCATCGGCACAGAGCCAGAAGTGGCTTCCCGTCGTCAGCAGCAGCTCATGGGCGCCGAGTCGCAGCAGTGCCGCACCCCGTGCAATCCGCAGCAGTTGCCCTGCCGGCACGCGTTTGCGAACGCCGACTTGCAGATGGGGGGTGAAAAAATGCTGATGTTCGATGGCGTGATGCATGTAAAAACCCTGATATGATGCTGCCAGGAGGTAACAAAAATGGAAACCAGACGTAAAAAACGCTTCATTGCCGGGGCTGTTTGCCCGGCGTGCGGCAAAATGGACACCATGATGCTGTATATGGAGCATGGAGTCGAGAAGGTGACCTGCGTCGAGTGCGGAGACACCCAGGTGCAGACCGAGGCCGAGGTGGCCAAGGTGACCCGCGAGACCGAACAGGTGATCGGGGTGTTTCGCCCGGAATAATGGAGGGGCAGAGCGCAGATGGTGCCCATCCCTCGGGCTGATGGCGGCCGCCGGCCTGCACGGGCCAGCGCGCCGCTCACTCCCATGAGTGCCGGCCAACGGGATGGCGGGCGGCTTTGCATTGCCATCCCCTGCTGGCTTTTTCATCACGACTGAGCCGGGCGCACCATATGCTTGTCTGCCTTTTTGAGGTATTCTGGGCCCGTTTTTTTCTATCCGCAGGATCCCTGACATGAAAGTAGCTCCCCTGAGCGTGGTTACGCTGGAATACACGGTCACCGACGAACACGGTGAAGTCATCGACACCACTGTCGGTAAAGAGCCTCTGGTGTATCTGCACGGTACCCGTTATCTGGTCTCCGGCCTCGAAGCCGAGCTGGAAGGGCGCAGCGTGGGCGAGGCGTTCGACGTCACCCTGACGCCGAGCCAGGCCTATGGCGAGTACGACGAGAACCTGGTGCAAGAAGTGCCGGGCGAGCTGTTCGACGGCATGGAAGTGTCTGAAGGGGATACTTTTGTGGCCGAGACCGACGAAGGTCACCGTCCGGTGACCGTGGTCGAAGTGTCCGAAGAGTTCGTCAAGGTGGATGGCAATCATCCGCTGGCCGGCGTGACCCTGGGCTTCAAGGTCGAGATCAAGGACGTGCGCGCCGCCACTGCCGAAGAGCTGGCCCATGGCCACGTGCACGGTGCCGGTGGTTGCGGTCATGACCATGGCCACGACCACGATCATGGTCACGACCATGAGCACGGCGGTTGCTGCGGCGGTGGCCATCACGGCCACGATCACGGTCATGACCACGGCGACGACCATGGTCACGGCGGCTGCTGCGGTGGCGGCGGTTGCGGTGGCAAGGGCCATCAGCACTGATCACGGCCTGGCCGATGATAAAAAAACCCGCGCATGGCGCGGGTTTTTTTATGGCTGCGCACTCAGTAGTGCGGCGGCGGGGTCTCTTCGGCCATGCTGGCGATCTGGCTTGGCTGCACGCTCTGCAGCTTGTCCACCAGCAGCTGGATCCGATGCTTGAGCCGATCCAGCTCGCGCCCCTGGGTGGTGACCTCCTCGTTGAGCTGCTCCACCGTGTATTCGGCGAAGGCGAGGCGGCTTTCCAGGGTTTCGAGGCGATCGTTTAATTGCTGACTCATGGGCCTTTTGGTCCTTACTTGATAGTCCAGATTTCGGCCAGGCCGCTGGAGCTGGCACTGACAAGGTGGCTATTGTCGCGCAAAGCCACGCCGTAGACCACTGCGCTCGGCGGTTTCACCTTGGGATGGGGCGAGACGCGCCAGCTCTGCAGCAGGCTGCCGTCGCTCACCTGCCACAGGGAGAGCTGGCGGGAGGGAGCGCCGGTGATGAGCCACTTGCCGTCGTTGGCAAAGCGCGCCGTGGTGTAGACCTCGAAGCGGTGGTCGAACTGCAGCCGGCTCAGCTCCTTGCCGGTTGTCAGATCCCAGATGCTGGCCTGGCGGCTGTCGGCGGTGAAGGCGAGCCGTCCGCTCGGGTCGAGCCGGGCCAACACCACCCGGCCGGCGTGGTTGAAGCGCCACACCACCTGGCCGCTGCGGGTATCCCACAGGTAGGCGCTGTAGTCGTTGCCGCCGGTGAGGGCATAACGGCCGTTGGGGGAGATGTCGACTGTGTTGACCTGCTCGGTGTGGCCGAGGAATTGCAATCTGCGGCCGGTGCGGGTGTCCACCACCTCCGCCTTGCCGTCTTCCCTGCCGATCAGCACCTGGCGGCCGTCGGCGGAGAGGGCGATGTCCCTCAGCCTGGATTCAGGAAGCGAATAGTAGCCTTGGGACTGGCCATCCTTGAGGCGCCAGATCCCGAAGGTATTCAGGCTGGCGGTCACGGCGTGGCTGTTGTCCGCCGAGAAGCGGGTAATGATGACGAAGTCGTCCGGATTGTCGGACTGGCGCCAGCGCCAGCGCTCCTTGTCCTGCTCCAGGTCCCACACTACCGTGCCCTGGCCCAGGCTGGAGACGATGGCCTGCTTGCCGTCACTGGCCAGATCGGCGCTCAGCAGCCCCTGGCTGGCGAGGGTCAGTTGCCGGTCCGGCGATGAGCTCTGTTCGCAGCCTGTCAGTATCAGGCAAACCGCGACGAGATAAATGGCACTTTTTATCATTTTTCCTGTCTCATGCTTTCGTTACCTGCGATCACGGCGTTAGTATAAGGCGCTTATCACGATAAACCTCTCATTTCACGAAGGAACCGAGAGCGGTATTTAGAGTTTTGGAGAAACTGATGAACAATTTTCTGAAGGTGTCCCTGTTGGCTGCGGCGGTTGCCGTAGGTCTGACTGCTTGCCAAAAAGACGAGAAGACTGCTGCGAATACCGCAGAGGTCAAGGCAGAAGCCAGCAAGCCGGCAGAGGCCCCCAAGGCTGAAGCCAAGAGCTTTGAAGAGCAATCCGGCTATGCAATTGGCCTCTCCATGGGTCGTTATATCGCCAATACCCTGGAGCGCCAGCAGGAGCTCGGCATCAAGCTGGACAATGCCGTGATCCTGAAGGGCGTCACCGACGGTCTGGGCAAAGAAGCCAAGATGACCGACGAGGATATCCAGAAGGTTCTGCAGCAATACGATGCCAAGATCAACGAGCTGACCAAGGCCAAGGCTGACAAGGATGCGGTGGAAAACCTGAAGAAGGGTGAAGAGTACCTGGCCGCCAACGCCAAGAAAGAGGGCGTGAAGAGCACCGAATCCGGCCTGCAATACCAGGTCGAGAAGATGGGTACCGGCGCCAAGCCGAAGGCCACCGACATCGTCAAGGTACACTACACCGGTACTCTGACCGACGGCACCAAGTTTGACAGCTCCGTCGATCGCGGCGAGCCGGCCACCTTCCCGCTCAACCAGGTGATCCCGGGTTGGACCGAAGGCGTGCAGCTGATGCCGGTTGGTTCCAAGTTCAAGTTCTTCCTGCCGTCCAAGCTGGCCTATGGCGAGCACGGTGCAGGCTCCATCCCGGCCAACGCCGTGCTGGTGTTCGACGTTGAGCTGCTGGCCATCGAGAAGCCGGCTGCCGATGGCGAGAACGCCAAGAAGTAAACGGCCCGCGTTGAAAAAACGGCTCCTTAGGGAGCCGTTTTTGCTTGTATATCCTGCCGAATGGCGGGATAAAAGAGAGAGTCGCCAACTGTGCTAAGATGGCGAAATAGACAACAAAATCAATTGCAAGGATGGCGCCGTGGCGGAAAGCAAACCCCGAGTCCTGCTGGTGGAAGATACCCGCAGTCTGGCAGTGGTCTATGAACAGTATCTGGTCCAGGATGGCTATGAGGTGCTGCGGGCCGACTGTGGCCAGCAGGCCCTGGCCCAGCTGCTGAGCAGCCCACCCCCCGTGGTGCTGCTGGATCTCGAGCTGCCCGACATGTCCGGCATGGACATTCTGCAGCAGATCACCGAACAGCAGCTGCCCTGCTCGGTGGTGGTGATCACCGCCCACGGCTCGGTGGACGTGGCGGTGGAGGCGATGCGGCTCGGCGCCTTCGACTTTCTGACCAAGCCGTTTGACGGCAAGCGGCTGTGCGCCACCGTTCGCAACGCCTTCAAGCACCAGCAACTCAGCTCGCTGGTGGCCCAGTACCGGGAGAACTTCGAGCGCAGCTCGTTTGCCGGTTTCATCGGTGCTTCCATGCCGATGCAGGCGGTCTATCGCATCATCGAGAGCGCGGCGCCGAGCAAGGCGACCGTGTTCATCACCGGCGAGAGCGGCACCGGCAAGGAGGTGTGCGCAGAGGCCATCCACCAGTGCAGCCCGCGCCGGGAGCAACCCTTCATCGCCCTCAACTGCGCCGCCATTCCCCACGACCTGATGGAGAGCGAGATCTTCGGTCACGTGAAGGGGTCGTTCACCGGCGCCCAGGGGGATCGCAAAGGGGCGGCCAGCCTGGCGGATGGCGGCACCCTGTTCCTCGACGAGATCTGCGAGATGGATCTCGACCTGCAGAGCAAGCTGCTGCGCTTCATCCAGACCGGCACCCTGCAGCGGGTCGGCAGCGGCAAGCTGGAGACGGTGGACGTGCGCTTCGTCTGTGCCACCAACCGGGATCCCCTGGTGGAGGTGAAAGCGGGGCGTTTTCGCGAGGATCTCTACTACCGGCTGCACGTGATCCCGCTGAGCCTGCCGCCGCTGCGCGAGCGGGGCGAGGACATACTGTTGCTGGCGCGCAACCTGTTGCAAAGCTACGCCAAGGAAGAGAGCAAGCGTTTCAAGGATTTCGATGCCGAGGCGGCGCGGGTGCTGCTCGACTACCCCTGGCCCGGCAACGTGCGCGAGCTGCAGAACGTGGTGCGCAACATAGTGGTGCTCAACGACCGCGAGCTGGTGAGCCCTGACATCTTGCCGCCGCCCCTCAATGGCAGCCGGGGGGGCCTGCCGCTGGCGGTATCCGCACCGGCGCCGGTCGGCAGCACCGAGCCTGTGATGTCCAATGCCCCGATCCGCCCGCTCTGGCTGGTGGAAAAAGAGACCATAGAGCAGGCCATCGCCAGCTGTGACGGCAACATTCCCAAGGCGGCGGCCCTGCTGGAGATCAGCCCCTCCACCATCTATCGCAAGAAACAGAGCTGGGAGGAGGCGAGCCTGGTCTGACGTCCTGGGGCTACCCCCTCGGGGGATGAAGCGTGCGGGGCGGCCCATT
>NZ_JBFOCO010000019.1:0-18545 GCF_040907865.1 Aeromonas sp. s5 | reverse complement strand
GGCCAGTTGACCTCGGTTGGCCAGCCATCGCTTTGGGGGAGGCGGTAGAGGGCGACCCGGTAGCGCTGCCAGGCGCTAAGCTGTTCGCGTTCGGCCTCGCTGATGATCCCCAGCGCCAGGGCATCTTCTAGTGGTGCCATCGCTGTGGCTGCGAGTTGTAATCTCACGTCCAACATGGCCTGCATTTCAGACGATGTCGGTAGGGGCTGGGGTATGAGGGTGATTTCACCGAACTCCCCGAACATCGCCCTGGTGTATAGCGCTCGGCCGTGCTCTTCCGCATCGTCTTTCCGGGCGCTAAATGGGACGAAATCAGGAAGATGGCTAAAGAGCACTTCCATATTAATCACATCATCTGCGTTAACCTGTGCTGTCACTGCTCTGACTGATAACACTTGAACATTCATCTTTGACCTCACGCAATGCGAATAAATAGGGTGACGTTCCAGCTTCCGTAATCACGGTCACCGGCGGCATACCCGAGCGCTTTCCACGTTCCTGCGGGAGAACCACCGTACAGAATGCCTTCTGCAGAACTGAATCTGAGGGCTGATCCCGCGATGGTTTGGCCAGGTGAAATTTTCCCTCCTGAATTGAATCGGCCTAACAGCGCGTATGTACCGATCTGCTGATAGCCACTGGCAACAATGTCGGCATTTCCCTGTGAGGCCGGGTGGGTATGACCTGAAGGCGGCATGGTCGCGGGCTTGTCGGTGACCTCACTCCAGGTGGGCCAGCGGGTGGCTGTGGCAGGCGCTCCGGTCACTTGCGACCAGGGGTGGCTGTGCGCACTGGGTGGCATGGTGCCAGGCTTGCCGGTGACCTCATTCCAGGCGGGCCAGCGAGTTGCTTGCACCGGCGCGCCAGTGATCTGGCTCCATGGGTGAGCGTGGCTTGCGGCGGCGGCTCCCAGCTCGGCCAGGGTGGGCTTATTGCCGGTGTTGTAATCCCGCGTCCAGGGCGTCCAGGCCCCGGTGCTGTATTGCGCGCGCCGCCAGACCCGGCTGGAGTTGTAAACCAGGTAGGTCTGCTGGGTGCCGGCGGCATTGCTGACGATCAATGCCCCGGCCAGGTTTTCCGGGTAGTGGCGTGCCGCCGAGGTGTTGGCGTTGGCGTGCTGGGCATATACCTTGGGCTCTTTGAGGGTGTCCAGATCCTCGGTGCCCAAGTTGATGGGGTTGAGCCAGGAGCCGGGGTGGGAATGGTTGGCTGCCGCGAGGTCCGGCTTGCTGGTCACCTCTGCCCAACTGGGCCAGCGGCTGGCGGTGGCCGGAACCTGATCAAGCTCACCCCACTTGTGGCGGTGGCTGCCGTCTTTGATCTCCACCGCGATGGTGACGCCCTGGGCGTCTTCCAGGATGCCCTTGCCGGCCACGTCCCCGGTCAGCTCGATGGTGCGCTTGCGGCGCACGTCGGTGACGCTGCCGTCCGCATTGATGATGGCCACCTTGGCCACATGGTGCTGATGGCCGTTGCTGTCCAGGTAGTCGGTGAGCTCCGGCACACTTAAGCTAAGGGTGAAGTGATTCACCCAGGCATCGAGCAAAGAGCCCGCCCGGTAGATATCGAGCCAGAGCCCCACCGGCTTGGCGCCCGGGGTCACCTTCTTGACCTCGTTCAGTTCCGCCCGCAGGCCGCCCACGTAGGCCACCCCGGGCTGCATCTTGTAGACCCCGGACTCGTTGACCAGCTTGAAGCCGTCACCGTAGAAGGTGGCCGACCCGAAGAACTGCAGCGCCTGCAGGCGCAGGTCGTCGTCTATTCCGCGCAGGCGGGCGGCATAGTCGATTTGCCAGGTGCTGGCGTCCACGTGGGTGGCGGTGGCCTCTGCCGCCTGGTCGTACTCCATCAGCATGGATTTCACCAGGCTGTTGCCGGTCTGGCCGGTGGCCTCATTGGTCTTGAGTTTGGTTTCCAGCCCCTTGTGCACAATCATCCCCACCACGCCGGTGGCCTTGTTGATGAGGTACATGGCGTTGAAGCTGAAATCGCCGACCGTGGTGTCCATCACGATGGTGTAAGCCACCGCATCGTTGTTGATGCGCCCGCGCTGATCCACCGCGTGCCGGTGCACAATCTGGCCCGCTGGCGGCAGCCCGCTGTCCGGGTTGATGGCCGCCTCGGGATCGAGCCCCGGCACGTTGGCCAGCACGAACTCATCGAGCACCACCGGCACTTGGGTTGCTAGGCACTCCTGCCAGTAGCGGGAGAAAGCGTTGGTAATGATCTGGCTCATGCGTTCCTCTTAAGTGTCGCGCCGAACACCTGCTGGTTCATGTCGATACGACTGAACCGCAGGGTGCCGGTGACCGGATACACCACTGCAAAGCGATAGCGGCGGCAGGTGCGGCCATAGTGTTGAATGAGGGTTTCCATCAGTTTCTGGTTGGCCGCGATGGCGCCGTCGGTCACCTCGATGGTGATGACGTCCCAGGGGGCGCCGGCCTGGCGTTCGTGGACGTCACACCAGCCGATGCCCAGGCGCTCGAAAATGCGCTTAAAGCCGGCCACCTCGCCGGCGTCCCGGGCGTTCACAAAGGCGAACTTGACCCGCTTGCGGAAAAGCTCGAGCGGCTCGCCGTTGAAACGGGTGATGTCCCGCTCCCAGGCGAGTAGCGCCAGCAGGGACGCCGAGCAGGTCAGCGGGTCTTGCTGGGCCAGCGGCAGCAACAACCAGCCCTTGACCCGTTGCCAGAAGGCATTGATCCCCTTGGCCAGAAACCCGGGCTCGGCGTGGGCCGGGCTGATGGTGTAGCCGTCTTCCCACCAGGGGGCGCTGGCATCGGGCAGCACCGGCGCCTGCAGGTCGTGTTCAAGCGGGGTCGGGTCAGTCATGCAGGGTCACCTCCAGCGTGCTCAGGCGCGCGATGGCCAGCCCCGACACGATGTCATCTTGCGCAAACTTGAGGCTCTGCAACTGCGGGAACTGGCTGTGCAGCTCGCGGGCCAGCTGGGAGAGCGAGAAGCGCGAGCGCGGCCAGGTGCGGGTGACGCTTGGGAAATCCGCCGACTGGCGAAACGCCGCCTTGACCAGGCTTTCGGCGCCTGCCTTGAGCGCGGCATTCTGCTCGTCGGTGAGGTTGGCTTGTGGCCATAACTCAAGGGTGAGGCTGTGCTGGGTTTCGGGGATGCTCATCACGAATAAATCATCGCCGTGGCCATGGTTGCCCTGGCGGCCCACGTAGTCGTTGAGCTGGTTGATGAGGCTGGCCGGGGTGGCGCCCACTTCCAGCAGGATGTAAGCGTTGGCGGTACCCGGGCCGCGGGGCCCCTCATGCTCAAAGAAGATGTGATCGGCCCGGATCCCCGCCACGCTGGCCAGCATGGAGCGGTAAATCGCGTCGATGTGGTAGCGCCCCACCGCTGAAAACTGGTTCTGGATGCGCAGGCCGAGCGCGTCGTTGCCCTCGGCATCGGCGCCCTGGGTGGTGATCCACTCCTTGTCATCGTTGCGGGCCGACAGGATGCCGGTGACCGGTTCACTTAGCAGGTTGTAATAGCCCGGGGCCAGATTCCAGGCCGCGCCGGCGAACTCCGCCTCGCAGACCACCTTGGCCACCGCCTCGCCGGCGGGACTGACCACCGCCTGCAGCGGCTTCACCCGGTAGATGGTGCCGTTGATGCGCTCGGTGGTGATCCAGATATCGGCCGGGATGGTGACCGCCTCGCCGGGGCTCACCTTGACGAAGTGGATCACTCCCCGGGTTTTCTGGGCAGCCTTACGGGTCAGGTCCACATCCCAGGCCTTGAGATCGAGATAGGCATCGGTGGCGGTGGCCGCAAAGGTGTTGGGCAGCACATGGCCGGCCAAGAGCGTGCGGATAAGCCAGAGCGCCGGGGTGATGACCACCCCGCGCACCAGCCGCCAGAAGGGGCTCACATCGCTGTCGTTGGTGATGAGGGAGCCAGCAGCCACCACCTCCTTTTTGAGCTCGGCCTCCATGGCCTGCTCGGTGGTCGGCACACCGGCCTCGGCCAGCAGGGCCATAAAGTCCACGTTCGGGCGCAGGTTCACAGGGTTACCTCCAAATCGCCGAATTCATAGGTGCGAGCGGTGACCAGCACCCGGTCGGGGGCCTCTTCACGGATCACGATGGTGCCGGGCACCAGCCGCTCGTCGTCTTCTACCAGCAGTTCAATCTCGGTCATCACATCGGCGCGCAGGGTAGGGCTGCGCTCGCCGATGAGCTTGCGGGCCAGCCCCGACTCCATGATGCGGTGCTTGATGTCCTGCCCGATGCTGTGGCGGTCCTGGGTGGTGCGCGGCTGGCCGCCGGCATCGAGTTGCCAGGCGCCGTTCACCACCAGGAGATCGATGTATTTGGGTTCGTTCATCCGCGTTGCTCCACCCAGGCGTTTTTCTCCAGCTCATCCGGTGTCGGCATGGTTTGGGGGTTGATGTGTACCTCACCGATATGCAGGGCGCGAGTCGGCTTCTGGTTGGCCGCACTGGCCGACGCATTGGCCTGGATCAACTGCTGGCCAAGGCCACCTGTTGGCACCTTGCTCTGGTCCTGCTGGCGGTAGTCAGCCAAGGGGCTGTTCACCACGCTGGCAGGGGGCGCCATCGTCACGGGGGAGGCGGCCCACTTTGGCAGCACGTCCACGTTCAAGGCGCCGGTGTCGAACTGGGTACCCAGGAACTGATTCGAGGCATCGAGCGCGGTCTTGATGAGCGCGATCAGCGCCCGCCACGGGGTGAGCAGGGTATCGAATGCCGCGCCAAGGATATTGCCCATCCGGCGGCCGGCATCGGCCACGTTGTCGATCCCGACGCTGGCCTGGTTGGTCTGCGCAAAGAAGCCGCCGAGCCAGACGATCCCCTGACCGAGCAGGCCCACGATAAGGGTCAAGAAATCCACCAGGGGGGCCAGTGCCTGCGAGGCGAGCGGGCCAAAGGTCTCGGCCAGCCCACCAAAGAAGGCGCTCAGCAGTTCAAAGTCGGTCAGCACCGCGAAGGTGGCGCGCAGTTCGTCCCAGTAGATGATGGCCAGCGCCACGGCGGCGACCAGCGCCAGGATCGCCCCGATGATGATCACCGCCGGGTTGAGGCTCATGGCCATGTTGACGGCCATGATCACCGGGCGCAGGCCCGCGAGGGCCTTCTTGAACAGGGTGAGGGGGGCGGTGAGGCCACCAAAGGTCAGCGCCCAGGCCAGGGTGGCCAGCTTGGCGAGGCCGGCCAGCATCAACCAAGCCCCGGTCACGATGCCAAGGCCCGCGATGGCCAGCACGGCGTACCCCACCACCTTGGTGAAGTTGGGAAAGATCCGGGTCCAGCGCAGCACCACGGCGCCGCCATCGGCAAAGGCGCCCACCACCTTGTTGATGGAGGGGAGTACCGCCCTAAAGGCGGCAGCCCGGATCGCGAACCAGGCCGATTTGACCCGTTTCCACTGGTCTACCATGGCCTTGGCCATCTGCTCAGCCTTGCCCATGCCGTGGGTGTTGGCCAGGGCGTTGATACTGGTGGCCAGGCCCTGGGTGTTGCTCATCAAGAGCTTGATCATCGAGACCGCTTCATCCGAGCCAAACGCCTTTTTCAGCTCGTCGCTGCCGGCCACGGTGAGGGTCTCACCATAGCGGGCCTTGAGCTTGTCCAGGATATCGAGCACCGGCAGCATGTTGCCGGCCGAGTCGGTGAACTTGAGGCCGAGCGCTTTCTGGGCACTACCGACACCAGCCAGGAAGGACTTGAACTTGGTACCGGCCTCGCCGCCGCCCATGGTGGCCTGCAGGTGGCCGAGCACGGCGAACTGCTCATCCATCGAGATCCCGGCGGCGGTGGCGTTGGCGCCAATGCCCTTGAAAGCATCGGTCATGCCCTGGCCGGTGGTCTTGAACATCTGCACCGCGAGCGCGGTCTTGCCGGCGACGTCCTCCACCCAGTTGGCCTTACCCATCTTCTTGGCCTGTTGCTCGAAGATGCCATACATGGTGCCCATGTAGTTGGTGATGGTGGCGGTGTCGGCCTTGGTGGCCTTGGCCAGCACGCCGGAGGCGCGGGCAAAGGAGGGCAGTTCATTGCCCTCCAGCCCCGCGATGGCGGATTGGATATCGTAGGAGGCACTGACAAACGCGCTGGCCGATTCACCGTACTTGACGGAGAACATCAAGGCGGTGTCGGAGAGCTGCTTGAGGGTCTTTTCATGGACATCGAGCGAGGCCACTTCGGCCAGTGCCGCGTCCATTTCCAAGGCCGGCCCCAGCGCATTCTGGATCGCCATGGTGCCGGCCAGCATGGCGGCGCCACCGCCGGCGATATTGGCAAAGCCGCTTTGCGCGGTCTCTTTCACCCGGTTCAGCTGGCTGTTGATGCCCTCAAGCGGCCGGGTAACGGCATCTATCAGGGCAATCCTCATGATCAGTTGTTCGGTGACAGAAGCCATGATTTATCCATTGAAGGCGGTGACGATGCCCTCGGCGACCGCATGGGCGAGGCGTTGGGCGTGGTACTTGTCTAACCAGAGGGCGCGAGCCAGGGTGTCGAGCTCGTCATCCTCATGGGGCAGGTAGTGGCGACGCAGCGCCAGCACCTGCTCCAGTTGGTTGTGCTCGATGGCCTCGGCGCGCGCGGTCAGTTTTTTACTTCGATATCCAGATCTGGGGCGTACTGCTCGTTGACCTTGGCGGCGATCTGCAGGGCCGCGCCCGGGCGGGCCAGCAGGCCATCCAGCGCCTCTTTGCTGTCGGCGTCGACGATGCGCTTGAGGTACTGGTGGGATGGCGCCACCTTGTCGGTCATCGACAGGCCGTTGATGTAGCTGTTGTAGGCCACCATGGTGGGCACAAAGCGGATGTCAGTGCCGGCGATAGTCAGGGTGATGGTTTGCTTGCTCATGGGGTGGTTTCCTCTTGTTCAATCCACTGGTTCAGGGTGTCGAGTTGGGTTTGGCAGCGGCGCAGCGCCGTCTGCAGGGTGGGGATGAACCGCACGGCCTCGCCGTAGGTGCTCCCCGTAAAATCAGGTTCCGGGCAGTGGGGCACCAGCCCGGGCGGCGGTAGCTGCTTTACCACCTGGGTTTGCACCACCGTGGTGGGCTGGCTGGAGCAGGCGCAAAGCACCGCTAGGCAGAGGCTCGCGAGCACAGTCCGGGCGGCCCGCCGGCGGCGTGGCCAACGCTTGTTGCAGTTCATCGGCGGTCTTCCTGTTCTGGTTGTCGAGCTCGGCCAAGGCCGCATTTTGGTCGCTCAGCAGCAGGCGCAGGCCCTTTGCTTGCATCAGCAGTTCTTGGAAGGCGGTCGCTTGCCTGTCGTTGGCCGCCTGCAGGGTGTTGATGGTGTCGTTGGCGCTGGCCAGTTCCTTGGTGCGCTGTGTGAGCCGTTCGCCTTGGGTAAACAACAGGGTGCCAAGGACAAAGCCGATGATGGTCGGCAAGAACCGGATGAGCGTGTTCATGCCAGTACCCCGCCGAACTCGGTGAACTTGGCCAGCAGGTCAGCCAGCTTGTGTTCACGCTGGCCGTAGCCGGCTCCGGGTAGGCTGGCCCAGATGTTGGCGCACTTGGCCACCGCCTGGGGGATGCGTCCCTTGAGTACATCGTCCAGCGCCTTGCGCTCGCGGATAAGCTGGATGGCCCAGGCATCTTGTGAAGCGGGGCCAAAGTCCGGCAGGCCGAGCTGATCGCGGTAGTGCGGCCAATGTTTGGACAGATGCTGATAACGACCGGCGGCAGTGCTGACCAGCCCAGGGCGGACAATCACAGACACATTCGGGTGGGTGCGGTAATCACCGAAGAACCCCGCCGGATTGACCAGCTTGTTGTAACCGTCGTCCCCGAGATCCTTGGTGCCTTCGGCATAGGCGAGCAGGTCGAGAAAGGCGGCCACCTGCGGGTGGCAGTTACTGCGCGGCATTGTTGTCCTCCTTCTTGCGAAACATTAGTGCGGCCCGCTCGCGGATGATGTCGATCCCAAGCAGCCCCACCATGCCACCCAGCAACGGGGTGGCCTCCTGGGGGATCCCGAGCAACTGGGTGCCGGTGGCGGCCGCCAAGGTGATGAGGCCGCACAGCAGGGATTCAATCAGCCGGCGGCGACCCCGCCCGCCGGCGTAGGTGATGCGCAGGAAAGCGATGGCCAGCGCCAGCAGTGCCCCATAGACGGCGGGCCAGTTGTCCATCAACCAGGCCAGTAGAGCGGTCCAGAAGGTGGGGTCTTTGTTTGGCATAGGGTTCATGTCCGTTGCTCTGATTAGCGACCCAGCCGCTCAAGGCGGGTCTGACAGGGGACGCACAGGCGCACCCCGGGGATGTGGCGGCGGCGTCCTTCCGGGATGGGGTCGTCGCACTCTTCGCACTGGTGCAGGCTTTCCCCCTGGTAACGCCCTTTGCCCACCTGATTGGCCAGCTGGGCCGCCAGCATGCGGGCGGCGTGATGGTTGGCGCGGTCGATGTCGTCCAAGGCGTGCCCCTTAATCCATCAGGTGGCGGGTGTCGTCCTTGGAGAGGTACGGCACGCCATCGAGGTGGATGAAATCGGGGGAGGTGACGAAGCCTTTCACCTTGTGCACGGTCTTGCTGCCACCCTTGGGATCGATGTCGAGCAGGTCGGCCACGTTCAGCTTGACGCCGAAGGCCTCCACCTTGATCTCCTCGCTGCCGGTGCTGGCGTAGAACAGCACATCGTCCGGCTCCATCCCGCGCCAGCTGCCGGCCCGTTTGGCGGCGGCGATCAGCTGCTTGAGGTTCTTGGTGTCGAGTTCGAATTCACACTCGGCCGAGACGTCGCCGTCCACATAGCCATCGGGAATGCCCCGGGTTTGCGCCACCGCGCTGTTGTCGGTGATGGAGAGGCTGGCCTTTTCGACGTGGACCATGGCCCCCATCAGGGTGGTGTCGAAGTTGATACCGGAAAAGCGTTTGGTCACGGGTTAACCCTCCCCGTTGTTGAGGCTCAGATCGAGCATGATGTTGACGGTGATCCCCTTGGGGCAGTCCACGGTGCGCACCACCACAAACACCGAGACCAGGTTCTTGGCAGTCCACTGAATGGAGATATCGCCATCCTGGGGGGAGGCGATGTCGCCCGGGAACGGCTGGCCGTTGATAGTGGTGGCCTTGGCCATGGTGCGCAGGTCCTTGCCAAAGTAGGTGATGGCCATGGCGGTGCTGCCCGGGGTGGAGTTGAACGAGCGATCCCCGATGCGGGCAATGGCGCGGATACGCATCCGGCGCGCCACCTTGTAGGCAATGCGCAGGTTTTCGATCACCTGGTAGTCGCCGCCCTCGGCATCCAGGGTGCGGCCGTCGGCCCAGTAGGTGCCGTCATAGTCCGGGTACCACATCGGCACCGAGTACCGGTTTTGCTCCAGGGTCTGCAGGGTGGCCAGCGGCAGCGGGATCCCGTCTTTGTCCACCGGCTTGTTGCCAAGGCCGACCAGGGCGCCGGTCTTCACCCGGCAGGGGCTGTCGGCGATGCTCACCGCCCGGTTGCACAGGCGCCCCGCATAGGCGCCGGCGAGGTTGGGCCAAAGCTGGGGCACCAGGCTGATGGAGTCAGCCTTGATGCCCTCTTGCAGGGCGGCCAGCGCGGTCTCGTAGTCGCTCCAGGCTTGGGCGGTGCCCTCCTTGCCGACGGCCTTGGCAACAATGCCGGGCACGGCCAGCAGCATGAATTGCCAGCGCCCCCATTTGGCGATCAGCTCCTGGTTGAGGGCGTGGGCGGCGTTGATGCCTGCTGGGTCCCACTCCTGACCCAGTACCAGGACCCCTTCAAACGATTGGGTCTGCTGGGCGCTGCGCACGGCATCCTGCCAGGATTGGTCGGTGGGCAGCACATAGGCGCCGGCGCTCCAGTTCTGGCCGGCGTTATCGCGGGCGGCCAGCAGGTTGGCCTTGAGCTCGCTGTCTGCGCTGCCAAGCAGCTGGTCGAGGTCTGACTGGGCATTGAGGGAGAGCAGCTTGCCGGTATTGCTGGCGGCGCTGCCGATGAACAGCAGGTGGCGTTCGACCTCCGTCACCGGCCCCTGCATCTGGTTCAAGTTGTTGATCTGCACATAAGGCCACATGGCGCGGGCTCCTTAAGTCTCGGGGTTAGCGGTGAACGGAGTGGGCGCTGCCCGCCACCGACAGGGTGATTTCATCGGCCACCCACACGTCAAAGGGGGCCACGGTCCAGGTCTTATCCAGCCAGCGGACTGCACCGTCAGGGTCTTCCACGATGCGCAGGGGTTCGGCGAACTTCACCTCCAGATCTAGGTCGGCGCTGTGCTCGTCATTGGGCACCACGTCATAGGTGGGATCGGGCAGGGCGAAGCGTTCGCGGAAAGGGTCGTTTTCCTGTATCCAGCTGGCGATCACCGCCAGCAGGGTCTCGGTGCGGCATTCCCGAAACGGCAGGCTTTCCAGGGAAAACACGGCGGTGTATTTGAGCCAGGCCAGATCCATCCCGGTGATCCCCATGTCCTTGGGTTCCAGGCTGATGGTGCCGCCCTCCATCCAGCTGTCGAGAGAACGGGCGCAGCGGGCTGGCAGGACGCGCTCAATCTCGTTGTGCAGGGCTGACAGGAAATACCCCTGGGGATGCAGGGCCTCGTTGGTCTCGCTCATATCATCGAGACCCCGACCCGGTGCTTAGCTTTGATGCTGCGCACCAGTTGCTGGCTTTCGGCCAGCAGCTGCTCGCGCAGATCGGGGGCGCGCTCGGCCAGGTCTTTGCGGGCGTCCCGCTCGGTGACCGTGGCGAACTCGGGCAGCAACATGGCTTTGGCCCGGGCAAAGACGGCGGCCAGGTAGGTCTCGGTCAGCGCGTTGTTGCCGCCGGCGAGCCGGGGGCCGGGCACCTGACCGGCCTCGGTGTAGCCCTGAGCTCGCAAGGTGGCCTGGTGGCGGGTCAGCTGCAGGTTGATCTCGCTGATGGCCGCCAGCAGGGCCGCACTGATGGCATCGCTGTCCATGTCAGCGGGCAGGGCGCGCCGGCGCTCGAAGTCGCCACACACCACGTCAGGCCAAAAGCCGTCATTGGTGATGGTCTGCTCGCTGTAGCGGATGCTTTTGCCTGAAATCATGTGCTGCCCTATCAATTGGGGCGCCCCTGAGGCCACGGGATTGAGCGCGGTGCGAGCGGTCAGCTGCTGGCTCATCCCCGCCGGGGCGCGGTGGCGTGGGAGTCGTTATTCCGGGTTGAGCGCGCGCAGGCGCATGGCGATCTTGTGGCGCAAGGTGCCGACCCCGATCTTGCTGTGGGTCTTCTCGGCCAGGGCCAGCCAGTGGTCGGCCTGCTCCAGGGTGGCGTTATCTGCCAACGCGCTGGGGCGAGGTACCCCGTCCTTGTCACGTAGCAGCAGGCAACCGGCCAGCTTGTACCATTTGGCGGTGGCCTGTTCGTTGAGGCGCCAGTCACCCCGCACCTTGTCGAACACCCGCGAGAACCAGGGCTCGACGCCATGGCCCAGCGCCGCTTGTTCCTCGGCCCAGCCCAGCACGGTGTCGGCGGTGAAATGAGCCCAGTCGCGCTTGATGTTGCCCGGGGTACGCTGGTTCTGCTCGATTGCCAGCAGCGCCCAACTGATGGCAGTTTCCAGATCGCCGATATCAAACGCCCAGACGATCAGGCGTTGAAATAGCGCGTTCTGGTACACGGTGCCGAGCGCCGCCAGTTCCAGGTACTTGTCCACGTAGGGGCGATATTTGGGAAACAGTTCATCCCGCTTCATCGCCACCTTGTCGCTCATCCTGGCCAGCGCCTTGAGCCGCGCCATGTCCTGCTCCAGAGCAATCAGCTGCAGGTGCAAGCTGTTGGCCACAAGCCCTGTGGCTTGCCCGGTGGTGGCGGCTTGCGCCGCCCCCAACTGGGCCTGGACCTGCTGCTTGTGACGCATGCCAGGCGAGAGGGCCATGGTTAGGCCTCCGGTTCGCTGTGCGTGTCAGCACCTGACGGCGGAGCGGCAGGGCGCGCCCCGACCACCACATCGGCCTCTTCGTAGCTGCCAAAGGCTTCATATTCGCCGATGGCATAGCCTTCCTGACGCCAGTACTGGTTTTCAAAGCCCTTGGTGTCGTCGTTGTCGGCGGCCTTGCGCTTGCGGGTGTTGCGCTGGGTGTAGATGTGCAGGTTGGCCAGGGTGGTGACCCACATCCCGTTCGCCGGGAAATAGGGCGGGATGTAGGCCGGGCGGCCGGCAATGGACTTGGCCAGCTGCTGGGCGGCGATCTGCTCGGTGGGCTTGGTGGCCTCGCTGTAGAGCTTGGCCTGGGCCGCGGCCACCAGGTCGGTACCGACCAGCACCACCAGACGCGGATCGGTGCGATAGAGCGGGTTGATGGTGGCGTTGATGAGGTCAGAGGCCATTTCATCCAGGGTCTTGAAGTCGCCGTGGCCGTCCGGGTCGAAATAGATCTTGTCGCCGGCGGGGGCTTTCACTACTTGGCTGCCCTTGTTCCACTCACGTGCCAGCTGCTGCCAGCCCTTGTTGACGTCTTCACCCAGCGGGAACTTTACCGGGTCGGAGTCATCGGCGATGTGGGTACCGTTAAAGCCCACCCGCAGCATGTCGAGGCCAAAGGTCTGGTTGGTGAAGTCGGACACCAGCTGCACGAACTGGCCCTCGTGGCCGGCGTTGGCCCAGGTGCACAGGGTGCTCCAGTCCAGGCGCACGCAGGAATCGGTCTCGGTCAGGCTGTACTTGTTGCCGTCGACCCCAATCTTGCGACGAAAACGCCCCTCAACCTTGCGACCGGTGTGCAGGGCACTGGCGCCTACCTGCACCACCTGGCCAGTCAGCTGGTCCACGTCCAGGCAGGTGATGAGTTTCAGAAACTCGGTGGATTCAAGGATGGCGCTGCGCAGCACCGTTTCCATGGGGGCGCTGACGGAGAACTGCTTGGCCAGCGCGTTCTCGGGCACGTTGAAGGCCTTGGCCAGCAACGCGTTGTAGTGGTTCAGGCACTTTTCAGCCTGCGGGGTTTTGGTTTGACTCACAGAGGGCTCCTCAGCAAACGGTCGGGTGGGTGTCGCTGCCGCCCAGGGCATCGGGGCGCTGGTCCGGTGCTTCTACCGAAAATTTTTCGATCTTGGCGTTGAGGCCGGTCAGCTGTTCGCCCAGCCCCTTGAGGGTCTGCTCGAAGGCCGAGAACTGCTCGGAGGTGACGCCGACCGGGGCGGGATCGGTGACGGGGGCCGGCTCGGTGACAGCCGGTTGCTTGTCTGCCGTCAGCGCGTCGACCTTGGCGCCAAAGGTTTCAATCTGGGTACCCAGCGCGGTGAACATCCCCGCCAGCTTGTTCATCTGTTCTTCGTTCATGTCGGTACTGTCCTCGGGTTGGGGGCGGGTCGGTGACTCAGTGGGTAGCGCCGCGCTCGGGGCGCCATGACCGCCCAGGAAGTTGAACACCTTGTGCAGGAGTGAGACGCGGTCGGGCTGGCTGTGCTCATCGGCAGGCATCGAGAAGCCGGACAAGTCCAGCGGCTGGCTGATCCCCACGGTCGGCGACGGGTGCTTGGCGGAAAACTTGAGCATGGTGGTGCCGGTGCTGGCGGGGATGTCGGTGACCCCTACGGCAAACAGGTAGGTTTTGCCCTGACCGGTGAAGTTATCCAGTGGCTCGATGGAGCAGAATTTGTATTGGCCGCGCTGGTTCTGATAGATGAGGTCGCGGGTCGGGCAGAGGATGGCGAACAAGGTGTGTTTGCCGTCTACCTTGTCGGCCTTGAGGGCCTGCACGTAGCCCAGGTTCTCGCCCCATTTCTCATGGTCAGGCCAGAGCTGTGCGCAATAGAAGGTCGGATCGTAGGTGTCGGCCATGTCGGTGATCCACTTGGCCGAAATCTCACGGCCATCCACGGACTGGCCCTCAGTGGCAATCGCCACCCAGCCGGTGCGCAGTGATGAGTCTGTCGGTGTTGGCACGGCGGCCTCCTGGTGTCGAATTGGCGTCAGGTTATCGGGGCCTGCGCAGGGGAGCACTCAGAGGCGTTCGGGCGATTTCGGATAGCGGGTGCGATCCGAATTCATCCGAATGAAGGCGGCGGGAGGGGCGGGATCGGCTCAGTATCATGAGCCCCAGCTTTATGACTGGGGAGCCTCATGGCCTATACAGAAGAGGTACGACAAACCGCCAAGCGGCTTTATCTGCGCCATTGGAGTGCACGGGAGATCAAGGAGGAACTCGGCCTTGGTAGCGTGCGGGTGGTGTACCTGTGGGCCGAGAAGTATGGCTGGACGGAGTTATTGAGCGACGAGGCGCTGGAAGATGCGATCACCCGTCGTTACCAGGCACTGGCCGCCAAGCCAAAGAAGAACCACGCCGACCTGGCCGAAATGGACCGGCTCATCAGCCACCACGTTGCCCTCAAGGCGGAGGCCGTCAAGCTTGCCGAGCGCGAGCAGTCCCTCAAGGCTCGCCGGCAGGCCACCCCGTCAGATGAGGCTGGCGAGGTGGGCGAGGGTGACGGACGCCGCCGGCGTGGAGAGAGCAAGCCGAAGAAGGGCAGCAAGAAGACCAAAAATTGGGTCAATGACCTGGGCCCCGAAGACTTCGAGGGGTGGCTGGCCTCCCTGTTCCCGCACCAGCTGTACGTGCGGGAGGTCAAGAACGACCCGGCCATCCCGCGCACCCGCAATATCCTCAAGTCCCGCCAGATCGGCATGACCTACTATTTCGCCGGCGAAGCGCTGGAGGATGCCATCTTGACCGGCGGCAATCAGGTGTTCCTGTCCGCCACCCGGGCCCAGGCCGAGATCTTCCGCTCCTACATCATCAACATTGCCCGCAAGTTCCTGGGGGTGGAGCTCAGCGGCAACCCCATTGTGCTTTCCAACGGCGCGCAGCTGGTGTTCTGCTCAACCAGCGCCAACAGCGCCCAGGGCTACACCGGCAACTTTTATGCCGATGAATACTTCTGGATCAAGAACTTCAAGGCAGTCACCGACGTGGCCACCGGCATGGGCTCGCAATCCCACTGGCGCAAGACCTTTTTCTCTACCCCGTCCAGCAAGGCCCACGGCGGCTACAAGCTGTGGACCGGGGATGACTGGAAGGGCAAGGATCCGGCCCGCCAGGCTATCGAGTTTCCGACCGAAGCAGAGCTGCGCGACGGTGGCCGGGTCTGCCCGGATCGGGTGTGGCGCTACATCCTCACCCTGGAAGAGGCGGTGTCGACCGGCTTCAACCTCATCGACATTGAGGCGCTGCGGGAAGAGACCGCCATCGAGGTATTCGATCACCTCTATATGTGCGCCTTTGTGGACGATGAAGCCTCGGTGTTCAAGTTCCAGCACATGGAGCGGGCCCAGACCAGTATCAGCAACTGGAGCGACTACACCCCGGGGCTCCCCGAGCCGTTCGGCAAGCGCGAGGTGTGGCTGGGCTATGACCCGAGCCGGACCCGCGATAACGCTACCCTGGTGGTGGTCGCCCCGCCGCTGTTCCCGGGCGAAAAGTTCCGGGTGCTGGAGAAGCATTTCTGGCGTGGGATGAACTTTCGCTACCAGGCGGACGAGATAGAGAAGATCGCCAAGAAATTCCGGGTCACCTATTTGGGGATCGACGTCTCCGGGGTGGGTAGCGGGGTCTATGACCTGCTGCAGCCCGTGTTCAAGTCAACTATCACCCCCATTAACTACAACGTGGAGAGCAAGGCCCGGCTGGTACTCAAGATGGTGGATGTGGTCGAGTCAGACCGTATCGAGTGGGATCAGGAAGACATCGAGATCCCGCTGGCCTTCATGAGCATCAAGCGCAGCACCACCGGCGGCGGCCAGCTGACGTTTAGGGCCTCGCGCAGCAGCGAGACCGGACACGCCGACGTGTTCTTTGCTATCGCTCACGCGGTGGACAACGAACCGCTCGACACATCGCGCCGCCGCAAATCCACCTGGGCCATCAGCAAACGAGGAAAACATGAGCCGCAAACAGCGCTTTCATCAGCGGGCCGAGCGGCCCACCCCCAGTGCAACCGGCAGTCGGCCCTCGGTCAGCTTTTCCATGGCCGAACCCATCGACCCCACGGCCTGGATGACCGATTACACGGACGTGTTCTACAGCCCATGGGGCGAGTATTACCTGCCGCCTATCGACCGGCAGGGGCTGGCCAAGGTCGCCCGCGCCAATGCGCACCATGGTGCCATCCTGATGGCGCGGCGCAACATGGTATCGGGCCGCTTTATCAGCAGCGAGGGCGTGCCCCGGGAGGTGATCACCGCCTTTGTGCATAACCTGCTGCAGTTCGGAGACGCGGCCCTGCTGAAATTGCGAAACGGGTTTGGCCAGGTGGTGGGGCTTTACCCCCTGTCGAGCCTTTACCTGCGCCGCTGTCAGGATGGCAATTTCCTGATGCTGCAGCGGGACGGCAGTTATAAGCATTACCTGGCGGCGGACATCATCTGGCTGGCCCAGTACGACCCGGTACAGCAGGTGTATGGCCAGCCCGATTACCTGGGAGGCCTGCAGTCGGCCTTGCTCAACCAGGACGCCACCATGTTCCGGCGTAAATACTTCCTCAACGGGGCGCACATGGGGTTCATCTTCTACGCCACCGACCCGAACATGGACGATGACCAGGAAGCGGAGATGAAGGAGATGATCGCAAGCTCCAAGGGGGTCGGGAACTTTCGCTCGATGTTCGTCAACATCCCGGGCGGCAAGCCCGATGGCATCAAGCTGATCCCGGTGGGGGACATCGCGACCAAGGACGAGTTTGCGGCCATCAAGGCTATCACCGCCCAGGACGTGCTGACGGCGCACCGTTTCCCTGCCGCGCTTGCCGGCATCATCCCGGCCAATGGTGGTGCGGGTCTCGGCAACCCAGAGCAGTACGACCGGACCTATGCCCGCAACGAAACGCTCCCGATGTGCGAGCTTATCCAGGATGCGATCAATGGCGCCAATCTGCCGCGCCGGCTGCAGGTGGATTTCAATCGGTCGCTGGAGGCTGGTGTTACTGTATAGGGATCCAGCTTAGGGTATAATCGAGCGGTTTTTTATCGACGGTATCAGGGGGGATTTATGCGGGTATTTTGCCGGGAATGTGGGGAGCTGGGGCGTATTACCAAGACGCACCGCCTGAGCCGTGATACCGCCGATCTGTACTGCCAGTGCACGGATGCGGAATGCGGGCACAGCTGGGTGTCGCAGGTGTCATACAGTCACCCATTGAGCCCATCGGGCCGCACGACCAGCCAACTGGCCTTGAGCCTTATCAACTCGCTTAGCCAAGAGGGGCGACAGGCCCTGCAGCGGGAACTCAACCTGGGACAATGAGAAAGAGGGGGCATGGTGTGTCCATTTATTTTGCGGGCGATTATCAAAAGTTTGAAAAAGACAGTCCACTAGGTAATTTTTACTCATCATAGTGATTGTCGTTTGATACCATTCCTATCCGGTGTTCGTTTCTCAATCCGGCTAAAAGTAACATGCAGAAAACTGAAACTCTGCGTGGTAGCTAGGTCGACTGCGGAAAGGTGGAATGAGTAACGAATAGGTACTAGTGACATCTATGATCAGATAGGAAAAGGATAAAAATATGAGAGCAGTGGTATTAGTCATGTTGGCTTTTATTGGCATGCCAGCCTTGGGTAGCGAACCTAAAATCACCTGTGAATATAAGATAGGCTTTTCGAGAAGTGATATCGGTCCAGAAGAACATCACGCGGTTACTGTCAAAGGTGACAATGATGAAACGTTTGCTTTCGGTGGGTGCTCGACCGAATATTCTCATGGTAAACAATGTGCTAAATCAATGGGTGTGCCGGCCGGAGCGAGACACTTGAAGAATCAAAAAGGTGAGGTCGTCGCTGAAGGTAATTGCTGCAATGTCACTAACAAAATTACATCGGTAACCAGCAATTGCAGATCAGAAGTTGCCAGCATAATCATGCGTGAGGAGTTCTAATTACTGAGGAGAAAGCCGGGTATCATGCAATGTTGAAAAACCGGGTGAAAGCCCGACTTTTTTCATCAGGAAATGTGGCAATACTTGCAGCAGTGAACGCACCCGTTTACTTGAGAATAGCGCTTTTCTGCTGCCTTAATCGCGGCAATACCATTAGAGTGTACAGATCTAGTTATCACCTGACACCGGCCTCAAACCGGTGTCTTGTTTACGCTACTTTAGTGCGCACTTCCTTCGGTATCAATTTCAGACCCTTCTTGAACATGCTGTAGGGCGTTTGTCCTTCCATCATCCTGCCCTGATGTGGTCGCTGGTTGTTGTAGTGCTCCAGATAGCTATCCAGGTCTGTCTGCATCTGCTCCACCGACTCATACCAGGTTGTCCTCCCTTTGATACGGAAGTGTTCATCCAACAAGGTTCGATGCAACCGTTCGATAAAGCCGTTGCTCTGTGGCCTGCGTACCTTGGTGGTCCGGTGCTCAATCCCCTCCAGTTGCAGGAACAGCTCGTAGGGATGATGGTCAGGGCGCCCGCAGAACTCGCGCCCGTTGTCCGACAAGATGGTATAGACCCGTGCCTCATGGGCTTCGAAGAACGGCAGCACCGTTTCGTTGAGTACATGGACCGACGTCACCGGCAGCTTACTGGTGTAGAGCCGTCCCCAGGCGTGGCGGCTGTAGCAATCGAGCACGGTTTGCAGATACACCTTGCCC
>NZ_JBFOCO010000018.1:0-29910 GCF_040907865.1 Aeromonas sp. s5 | reverse complement strand
GGCCAGTTGACCTCGGTTGGCCAGCCATCGCTTTGGGGGAGGCGGTAGAGGGCGACCCGGTAGCGCTGCCAGGCGCTAAGCTGTTCGCGTTCGGCCTCGCTGATGATCCCCAGCGCCAGGGCATCTTCTAGTGGTGCCATCGCTGTGGCTGCGAGTTGTAATCTCACGTCCAACATGGCCTGCATTTCAGACGATGTCGGTAGGGGCTGGGGTATGAGGGTGATTTCACCGAACTCCCCGAACATCGCCCTGGTGTATAGCGCTCGGCCGTGCTCTTCCGCATCGTCTTTCCGGGCGCTAAATGGGACGAAATCAGGAAGATGGCTAAAGAGCACTTCCATATTAATCACATCATCTGCGTTAACCTGTGCTGTCACTGCTCTGACTGATAACACTTGAACATTCATCTTTGACCTCACGCAATGCGAATAAATAGGGTGACGTTCCAGCTTCCGTAATCACGGTCACCGGCGGCATACCCGAGCGCTTTCCACGTTCCTGCGGGAGAACCACCGTACAGAATGCCTTCTGCAGAACTGAATCTGAGGGCTGATCCCGCGATGGTTTGGCCAGGTGAAATTTTCCCTCCTGAATTGAATCGGCCTAACAGCGCGTATGTACCGATCTGCTGATAGCCACTGGCAACAATGTCGGCATTTCCCTGTGAGGCCGGGTGGGTATGACCTGAAGGCGGCATGGTCGCGGGCTTGTCGGTGACCTCACTCCAGGTGGGCCAGCGGGTGGCTGTGGCAGGCGCTCCGGTCACTTGCGACCAGGGGTGGCTGTGCGCACTGGGTGGCATGGTGCCAGGCTTGCCGGTGACCTCATTCCAGGCGGGCCAGCGAGTTGCTTGCACCGGCGCGCCAGTGATCTGGCTCCATGGGTGAGCGTGGCTTGCGGCGGCGGCTCCCAGCTCGGCCAGGGTGGGCTTATTGCCGGTGTTGTAATCCCGCGTCCAGGGCGTCCAGGCCCCGGTGCTGTATTGCGCGCGCCGCCAGACCCGGCTGGAGTTGTAAACCAGGTAGGTCTGCTGGGTGCCGGCGGCATTGCTGACGATCAATGCCCCGGCCAGGTTTTCCGGGTAGTGGCGTGCCGCCGAGGTGTTGGCGTTGGCGTGCTGGGCATATACCTTGGGCTCTTTGAGGGTGTCCAGATCCTCGGTGCCCAAGTTGATGGGGTTGAGCCAGGAGCCGGGGTGGGAATGGTTGGCTGCCGCGAGGTCCGGCTTGCTGGTCACCTCTGCCCAACTGGGCCAGCGGCTGGCGGTGGCCGGAACCTGATCAAGCTCACCCCACTTGTGGCGGTGGCTGCCGTCTTTGATCTCCACCGCGATGGTGACGCCCTGGGCGTCTTCCAGGATGCCCTTGCCGGCCACGTCCCCGGTCAGCTCGATGGTGCGCTTGCGGCGCACGTCGGTGACGCTGCCGTCCGCATTGATGATGGCCACCTTGGCCACATGGTGCTGATGGCCGTTGCTGTCCAGGTAGTCGGTGAGCTCCGGCACACTTAAGCTAAGGGTGAAGTGATTCACCCAGGCATCGAGCAAAGAGCCCGCCCGGTAGATATCGAGCCAGAGCCCCACCGGCTTGGCGCCCGGGGTCACCTTCTTGACCTCGTTCAGTTCCGCCCGCAGGCCGCCCACGTAGGCCACCCCGGGCTGCATCTTGTAGACCCCGGACTCGTTGACCAGCTTGAAGCCGTCACCGTAGAAGGTGGCCGACCCGAAGAACTGCAGCGCCTGCAGGCGCAGGTCGTCGTCTATTCCGCGCAGGCGGGCGGCATAGTCGATTTGCCAGGTGCTGGCGTCCACGTGGGTGGCGGTGGCCTCTGCCGCCTGGTCGTACTCCATCAGCATGGATTTCACCAGGCTGTTGCCGGTCTGGCCGGTGGCCTCATTGGTCTTGAGTTTGGTTTCCAGCCCCTTGTGCACAATCATCCCCACCACGCCGGTGGCCTTGTTGATGAGGTACATGGCGTTGAAGCTGAAATCGCCGACCGTGGTGTCCATCACGATGGTGTAAGCCACCGCATCGTTGTTGATGCGCCCGCGCTGATCCACCGCGTGCCGGTGCACAATCTGGCCCGCTGGCGGCAGCCCGCTGTCCGGGTTGATGGCCGCCTCGGGATCGAGCCCCGGCACGTTGGCCAGCACGAACTCATCGAGCACCACCGGCACTTGGGTTGCTAGGCACTCCTGCCAGTAGCGGGAGAAAGCGTTGGTAATGATCTGGCTCATGCGTTCCTCTTAAGTGTCGCGCCGAACACCTGCTGGTTCATGTCGATACGACTGAACCGCAGGGTGCCGGTGACCGGATACACCACTGCAAAGCGATAGCGGCGGCAGGTGCGGCCATAGTGTTGAATGAGGGTTTCCATCAGTTTCTGGTTGGCCGCGATGGCGCCGTCGGTCACCTCGATGGTGATGACGTCCCAGGGGGCGCCGGCCTGGCGTTCGTGGACGTCACACCAGCCGATGCCCAGGCGCTCGAAAATGCGCTTAAAGCCGGCCACCTCGCCGGCGTCCCGGGCGTTCACAAAGGCGAACTTGACCCGCTTGCGGAAAAGCTCGAGCGGCTCGCCGTTGAAACGGGTGATGTCCCGCTCCCAGGCGAGTAGCGCCAGCAGGGACGCCGAGCAGGTCAGCGGGTCTTGCTGGGCCAGCGGCAGCAACAACCAGCCCTTGACCCGTTGCCAGAAGGCATTGATCCCCTTGGCCAGAAACCCGGGCTCGGCGTGGGCCGGGCTGATGGTGTAGCCGTCTTCCCACCAGGGGGCGCTGGCATCGGGCAGCACCGGCGCCTGCAGGTCGTGTTCAAGCGGGGTCGGGTCAGTCATGCAGGGTCACCTCCAGCGTGCTCAGGCGCGCGATGGCCAGCCCCGACACGATGTCATCTTGCGCAAACTTGAGGCTCTGCAACTGCGGGAACTGGCTGTGCAGCTCGCGGGCCAGCTGGGAGAGCGAGAAGCGCGAGCGCGGCCAGGTGCGGGTGACGCTTGGGAAATCCGCCGACTGGCGAAACGCCGCCTTGACCAGGCTTTCGGCGCCTGCCTTGAGCGCGGCATTCTGCTCGTCGGTGAGGTTGGCTTGTGGCCATAACTCAAGGGTGAGGCTGTGCTGGGTTTCGGGGATGCTCATCACGAATAAATCATCGCCGTGGCCATGGTTGCCCTGGCGGCCCACGTAGTCGTTGAGCTGGTTGATGAGGCTGGCCGGGGTGGCGCCCACTTCCAGCAGGATGTAAGCGTTGGCGGTACCCGGGCCGCGGGGCCCCTCATGCTCAAAGAAGATGTGATCGGCCCGGATCCCCGCCACGCTGGCCAGCATGGAGCGGTAAATCGCGTCGATGTGGTAGCGCCCCACCGCTGAAAACTGGTTCTGGATGCGCAGGCCGAGCGCGTCGTTGCCCTCGGCATCGGCGCCCTGGGTGGTGATCCACTCCTTGTCATCGTTGCGGGCCGACAGGATGCCGGTGACCGGTTCACTTAGCAGGTTGTAATAGCCCGGGGCCAGATTCCAGGCCGCGCCGGCGAACTCCGCCTCGCAGACCACCTTGGCCACCGCCTCGCCGGCGGGACTGACCACCGCCTGCAGCGGCTTCACCCGGTAGATGGTGCCGTTGATGCGCTCGGTGGTGATCCAGATATCGGCCGGGATGGTGACCGCCTCGCCGGGGCTCACCTTGACGAAGTGGATCACTCCCCGGGTTTTCTGGGCAGCCTTACGGGTCAGGTCCACATCCCAGGCCTTGAGATCGAGATAGGCATCGGTGGCGGTGGCCGCAAAGGTGTTGGGCAGCACATGGCCGGCCAAGAGCGTGCGGATAAGCCAGAGCGCCGGGGTGATGACCACCCCGCGCACCAGCCGCCAGAAGGGGCTCACATCGCTGTCGTTGGTGATGAGGGAGCCAGCAGCCACCACCTCCTTTTTGAGCTCGGCCTCCATGGCCTGCTCGGTGGTCGGCACACCGGCCTCGGCCAGCAGGGCCATAAAGTCCACGTTCGGGCGCAGGTTCACAGGGTTACCTCCAAATCGCCGAATTCATAGGTGCGAGCGGTGACCAGCACCCGGTCGGGGGCCTCTTCACGGATCACGATGGTGCCGGGCACCAGCCGCTCGTCGTCTTCTACCAGCAGTTCAATCTCGGTCATCACATCGGCGCGCAGGGTAGGGCTGCGCTCGCCGATGAGCTTGCGGGCCAGCCCCGACTCCATGATGCGGTGCTTGATGTCCTGACCAATGCTGTGGCGGTCCTGGGTGGTGCGCGGCTGGCCGCCGGCATCGAGTTGCCAGGCGCCGTTCACCACCAGGAGATCGATGTACTTGGGTTCATGGATAAGGGGGTCGCTCATTACGGGGTCTCCAGCCAGGCGTTCTCGGCCAGCTGCTCCGGTGTCATCGGGTTCTGGTTGGTGATATGTACCTCGCCGATGTGCAGGGACTTGGCGGGTTTCTGGTTGGCCGTGGTCGCCGCCGCGTTGGCCTGGATCAGCTGCTGGCCAAGGCCACCGGATGGCACCTTGCTCTGGTCCTGCTGGCGATAGCGGGTGAGGGGGGCGTTGACCGTTTCCCGCTGCTGTTCCTGGGTCGGCATGTTCATCACGCCTGGCATGACCGGCATGGTCAGCGGCGTCATGGTCGGCATGGTGAGGTCCGGCATGCTGCCGAGCTCGATGTTGACGCCCGGGATCATGTTGAGCTTGTCGATCAACCAGTCTACGGCTTTGCCCAGCAACTGGAACGGACTGAGGTCGGCGAGCAGTTGCATGAAGCTGGCCCAGCCGGCGGCGGCCCCGTCGATCATCGCCTGGACGGCATCGAACACGCCCCAGTCAGCCAGGGTTTGCTTGAGGTCGTCCCAGTAGTAGATGACCGCCGCGACAGCACCGATCAGCGTCACGATGCCCGCGATGATGAGGCCGACGGGGTTGGCATACATGGCGATGTTGACGGCCAGCATGATGGCGCGAAAGGCAACCAGCCCCGCCTTGAGCAGGTTGAGCGGCGCCATGATGACGCTCCAGGCGATGCCGAGCCCCAGGGTGGCCAGCTTGGCCACGCCAGCAACCAGCATCCAGGTTCCGGTCACCATGCTCAGGCCAACGATGGCGAGCAGGGCATAGCTCACCACTTTGGTGAGGTTCGGGAATAGGTGCGTCCAGCGCAGCACGGTGGTGGCGCCATCGGCAAAGACGCCCACCACGTTGTTGATAGCCGGCAGCACCACCCCGAAGGCGGCGGCCCGGATTGCAAACCAGGCTTGCGTCACCCGTTCCCACTGGTCAGTCATGGCGGCGGCCATCTGCTCGGCCTTGCCCATGCCGTGGGTGTTGGCCAGCGCGTTGATATTGGTGGCCAGCCCCTTGGTGTTGGTCATCAACAGTTTGATCATGGCCACTGCCTCGTCCGAGCCGAAGGCCTTCTTGAGCTCGTCCCCCTCGGCCACGCTCATGGTCTCGCCATACTTGGCCTTGAGCTTGTCCATGATAGTGAGCACCGGCAGCATGTTGCCCGCGGCGTCGGTGAACTTGAGCCCGAGCGCCTTCTGGGCACCCCCGACCCCGGCCAGGAAGGCCTTGAACTTGGTCCCCGCCTCGCCACCGCTCATGGTGGCCTGCAGCTGGCCGAGCACGGCAAACTGTTCATCCATCGAGATCCCGGCGGCGGTGGCGTTGGCGCCGATCGCCCCAAAGGCATCAGCCATGCCCTGACCGGTGGTCTTGAACAGCTGTACCGCCAGCGCCGTCTTGCCGGCCACATCCTCGACCCAGTTGGCCTTGCCCATCTGCTTGGCCTGCTGCTCGAAAATGCCGTACATGGTGCCCATGTAGTTGGTGATGGTGGCGGTGTCGGCCTTGGTGGCTTTGGCCAGAGTGGTGGAGGCGCGGGTGAAGGCGGGCAGCTCGTTACCTTCGAGCCCGGCAATCGCCGACTGGATATCGTAGGAGGAGCGGACAATCTCGGTGGCCGACTCCCCGTACTGGATAGAGAGCTTCAATGCTTCGCGACCGAGCGCGCCGAGCACCTCCTTTTGCACATCCAGCGAGGCCACCTCGGCCAAGGCCCGGTCCATCTCGATGGCCGGCCCCAGGGCTGACTGGATCGCCAGGCCACCGGCGGCCACGGTGGTGGCCCCCATGGCCATGTTGCTCCAGCCCTGGCGGCCTGACTTGGTGACCTTGTCCATCTGGGCATTGATGCCGGCAAGGGGCTTGGTGACCTGGTCAACCAATGCCACCTGCATCATCAATTTTTCCATCCAAGCCATAGGGGTCCCTTATCCGTTCAGTGCTTTGGCGATGCCCTCGGCCACGGCGGTGGTGTTGGACTCTCTTGCGTTTCTGTCTAGCCAGATGGCGCGAGCCAGGTTGTCGAGGTCGTCATCCTCATGGGGCAGGTAGTAGCGCCGCAGCGCCAGCACCTGCTCCAGTTGGTTGCGCTCGATGGCCTCGGCGCGCGCCGTCAGTTTTTTACGGTGATCTCCAGCTCGGGCGCGAACTCCTTGTTGATGGCCCCCGACAGCTGCAGGGCGGCGCTGGGGCGCTTGAGCAGCTCATCGAGCGCGTCTTTGCTCTCGGCGCAGACGATCTTTTTCAGGTAGTTGTGGGCCGGTGCCACCTTGTCGTTGGGCATCATGTCGTTGATGAAACTGTTGTAGGCCACCATGGTGGGGGCGAATTTCAGCTCTTTGCCGGCGACGTCCAGGGTGATGATCGGTGTGCTCATGGGGTGGTTTCCTCTTGTTCAATCCAATGGTTCAGGGTGTTGATCTGGGTTTGGCAGCGTCGCAGTGCCGTCTGCAGGGTGGGGATAAACCGCACAGCCTCGCCGTAGGTGGTCCCCGTAAAGTCAGGCTCCGGGCAGTTGGGCACCAGCCCCGGCGGCGGCAGGCGCTTGACCACCTTGGTTTGCACCACCGGGGTGGGCTGGCTGGAGCAGGCGCAAAGCACCGCTAGGCAAAGGCTCGCGAGCACAGTCTGGGCGGCCCGCCGGTGGCGTGGCCAACGCTTGTTGCAGTTCATCGGCGGTTTTCCTGTTCTGGTTGTCGAGCTCGGCCAAGGCCGCGTTCTGGTCGCTCAGCAGCAGACGTAAGCCTTTTGCCTGCATCAGCAGTTCCTGAAAGGCGGTCGCTTGCTGGTTGTTGACTGCCTGCAGGATGTTGATGGTGTCGTTGGCGCTGGCCAGCTCCTTGGTGCGCTGCGTGAGCCGTTCGCCTTGGGTAAACAACAGGGTGCCAAGCACAAAGCCGATGATGGTCGGCAGAAACCGGATGAACGTGCTCATGCCAGCACCCCGCCGAACTCGGTGAACTTGGCCAGCAGGTCAGCCAGCTTGTGCTCGCGCTGGCCGTAACCGGCGCCCGGCAGGCTGGCCCAGATGTTGGCGCACTTGCCGATCGCCTGGCTGATGCGCCCCTTGAGCACATCGTCCAGCGCCTTGCGCTCGCGAATAAGCTGGATAGCCCAGGTGTCTTGCGATGCGGGGCCAAAGTCCGGCAGGCCGAGTTGGTCACGGTAGTGGGCCCAGTGCTTTGACAGGAATTGATAGCGGCCGGCCGCGGTGCTTTTCAGGGTTGGATTGACCTGCACCAGCACGTTCGGGTGGGTGGCGTAGCTTTCAAAGAACCCCGCCGGATTGACCAGCTTGTTGTACCCGTCATCGCCCCGGCCCTTGGTGCCTTCGGCATAGGAGAGCAGGTCGAGAAAGGCGGCCACCTGTGGGTGGCAGTCACTGCGCGGCATTGTTGTCTTCCTTCTTGCGAAACATCAGTGCGGCCCGGTCGCGGATGATGTCGACCCCAAGCAGCCCCACCATGCCACCCAGCAACGGGGTGGCCTCCTGGGGGATCCCGAGCAAGTGGGTGCCGGTGGCGGCCGCCAGGGTGATGAGGCCGCACAGCAGGGATTCGATCAGCCGGCGGCGACCTCGCCCACCGGCATAGGTGATGCGCAGGAAGGCAATGGCCAGCGCCAGCAGTGCCCCATAGACGGCGGGCCAGTTGTCCATCAACCAGGCCAGCAGGGCGGCCCAGAGGGTGGGGTCTTTGTTTGGCATAGGGTTCATGTCCGTTGCTCTGGTTAGCGACCCAACCGCTCAAGGCGGGTCTGGCAGGGGACGCACAGGCGCACCCCGGGTACATGGCGGCGACGTGCTTCCGGGATGGGGTCGTCGCACTCTTCGCACAGGTGCCGGCTCTCGCCCTGGTAGCGCCCTTTGCCCACCTGATTAGCCAACTGGACTGCCAGCATGCGGGCGGCATGGTGGTTGGCGCGGTCGATGTCGTCCACTGGTCCCCCTTACCCTTTCAGGTGGCGAGTGTCGTCTTCCGAGAGGTACGGCACGCCATCGAGGTGGATGAAATCGGGGGAGGTGACGAAGCCTTTGACCTTGTGCACGGTCTTGCTGCCGCCCTTGGGATCGATATCCAGCAGGTCGGAGAGCTGCAGCTTCACGCCGAAGGCCTCTACCTTCATGGTCTCGTCGCCATTGTCGGCATAGAACAGCACATCCTCCGGCTTCATCCCGCGCCAGCTGCCGGCCCGTTTGGCCGCGTTGCTGAGCAGCTTGAAGTTCTTGGCATCGAGCTCGAACTCACACTCGGCCGAGACGTCACCGTCCACGTAGCCGTCAGGGATACCCCGGGTTTGCGCCACGGCGCTGTTGTCGGTGATGGTCAGGCTGGCCTTCTCGACGTGCACCATGGTGCCCAGCAGTTCAATGTCGAAGTTCTGGCCGGAAATACGGCGGGTCATGGATTAGCCCTCCCCGTTGTTGAGGCTCAAGTCGAGCATGATGTTGACGGTGATCCCCTTGGGGCAGTCCACGGTGCGGATCACCACGTAGATGGAGACGTGGTTTTTGTCGGTCCACTGGATGTTGATGTCGCCATCCTTGGGGGAGGTGATATCGCCCGGGAACGGCTGGCCGCCGATGGTGATGGCCTTGGCCATCTCGCGCAGGTCTTTGCCGAAGTACATGATGGCGGCGGCCGTGCTGCCCGGGGTGGAGTTGAACGAGCGATCGCCCAGGCGAGCGATGGCCCGGATCCGCAGCCGGCGCGATACCTTGTAGGCGACCCGCAGGTTTTCGATCACCTGGTAGTCGCCGCCCTCGGCGTCTAGGGTGCGGCCGTCGGCCCAGTAGGTGCCGTCATAGTCCGGGTACCACATCGGCACCGAGTAACGGTTCTGCTCCAGGGTCTGCAGGGTGGCCAGCGGCAGCTCGACCCCATCCTTGTCCTTCGGCTTGTTGCCCAGGACCACCACGGCGCCGGTTTTCACCCGGCAGGGGCTGTCTGCCACACTGACCGAGCGGTTGCACAGGCGGCCGGCGTAGGCGCCGACGAGGTTTGCAAACAGCTGCGGGATCAGCGAGACGGATTCCGCCTTGATGCCCTCCTGCAGGGTGGCCAGCTCGGTCTCATAGGTGGACCAGTCTTGCTCCTTCGCAATGCCCGGTACCGCCAGCAGCATGAACTGCCAGCGCCCCCACTTGGCGATCAGCTCCTGATTGAGGGCGTGGGCGGCATTGATGCTGGCCTGGTCCCACTCCTGCCCCAGTACCACGACCCCCTCAAAGGATTGGGTTTTCTGGGCATCACGCACCGCCTCTTTCCAGTCCATATCGGTGGGCAGCACGAAGGCGGCCGCCGTCCAGTTCTGGCCGGCGTTGGCCATGGCGGCTTGCAGGTTGGCTTTCAGCTCGCTGTCAGCGGCGCCGAGCAGCTGATCAAAGTCTGACTGGGTGTTGAGGGAGAGCAGCTTGCCGGTGTTGCTGGCGGCGCTGCCGACGAACAGCAGGTGGCGTTCGACCTCGGTCACTGGCCCCTGCATCTGGTTCAAATTGTTGATCTGTACATAAGGCCACATGGCTTATTTCCTCTTGAGGTCTTGCTTGTTGACGTCCCAGCCGTAGTTGATGCTCTGCAGGGCGCGGGCAAAGGCCTGCTCCCGTTGCTTGGCATTGGCTCCCAGAAAGGGGCGAGCAGGCAGCGCTATTTCCCAGCTCTCTTTCACCGGCTCAGCCTTGAGCTTCTTGATGAGCAGGCCCGCCTGGGCGTAGTTGAGGTTGCTGGTGATCCAGCCGAGCGAGGCCGACCGGTATGAGCGTTTGCGCTGGCCCGGGCGCTTGAACCCGAGCTCGCGCAGCTTGCGCGCCTGGGCCTTGGTGGCCTGTTTCTGCTTGCTGCCTTCACTGGGGGCGATGCGGCGCCGGCTGGCGGCCGTCATCTTGTAGGTGTGCCCCTTCTGGTGGGTGTTGGCGATCACCCCTGCATGGGCGCTCATGGTGCCCTTGGTGAACCCGAGCTCGGCCACGTCCTGGCGGGGCTCGCGGATCTGCAGCAACTTGGGCAGGCCGCGCAGCATCTTGCGTTTGCCGCGCTTGCGCGGGGCCCAGGGCTGGCCGTTCGGGTCTTGCTGCTGGCGCACATGGCGGGCCGCCAGCTTTTTCATCTCGTTGGCGGCCCGCCACACCAGGCGCTTACGTTTCTTGGCCGGCAGGGCCAGCAGGTTGAGCTGGTCCTGGCTGCGACGGGTGTCCAGGGTGATGGTGATCATGACTGGCCACCTACCTGATGATGGCCGGTGTCACCGACGTTCATCTCGATGTGCTCTGCCACCCAGATTTCATAGGGGGCCACGTTCCAGCGTTTGCCGCTCCAGTGGATGGGGCCGCTCGGGTGCTCGATGAGGCGCAGCGGCTCGGTAAAGGCGAGCTGGATCTCGAGATCGGCCGTCCGCTCATCATTCGGGGTGACGGCGTATTCGGGGTCGTCCAGGCCGAACTGCCCGCGAAACGGATCATTTTCCTGCACCCAGGCGGCGACCGTGGCCAGCACGATGGCCGGATCCAGTTCGCGAAAGGGCAGTTGCTCGATGGTGTACACCGCCTGATAGGTGAGCCAGGCCACATCCACCCCGGTGGGCCCCATGTTCTTGGATTCCAGCCGGATGGCGCCGTTTTCCATCCAGCTATCCAGCAACTTGTGGCATTTGGCCGGCAGTACCCGCTGGATCTCGGCGTGGAGCGCGTGCAGGAAATAGCCCTGGGCTTGCTGCTCATTGATGGCTTCGCTCATATCAGTGACACTCCCGCCCGGTGTTTGCCCTTGATGCTGCGCACCAGCTGCTGACTTTCGGCCAGCAGTTGGGCGCGCTGCTCTGGCGCCCGTTCCACCTGATTGTTGGCGGCCGGCCGCTCGGTGACGCTGGCGAACTCCGGCAAGATGGCCGCCTTGGCACGGGCAAACACGGCGGCCAGGTACTGCTCGGTCAGCGCATTGGTGCCGCCTTCCAGGCTCGGACCGGGTACGGCAGCGGCACTGGCGTAGCCCTTGGCCAGCAGCGCGACCCGGTGGCTGGCGAGCTGCAGGTTGATTTCCGAGATGGCCGCTAAAAGCGCGGCGCCGGTGGTCTGTTGGTCGAGGTCAGCAGGCAGGGCGCGGCGGCGCTCAAAGTCGGCCACGGCCACATCCGGCCAAAATCCGTCATTGCGGATGGTGGCAGCGCTGTAATCAATGTCCTTGCCTGCAAACATCACTGACCTCGTCTGAAAAAAGGGCTCCCCTGTAGCCACGGATCGCAGGATTCGGCGCGGGCCTTGCGGCTGGCCTATCCTCCCCGCCGGGGTGCGACGGCGCGGAGAGTCTTATTGCTCCGGATTGAGCGCCCGCAGGCGCATGGCAATCTTTTGGCGCAAGGTGCCGACGCCCACCTTGCTGTGCAGCTTGTCGGCCTGGGCCAGCCAGTGGTCGGCTTGCTCCAGGGTGGCGCTGTCCCCCACGGCGCTGGGGCGAGGTTGGCCGTCGTGGTCACGCAGTAGCAAGCAACCGGCCGCCTTGAACCACTTGGCGGTCAGCCGTTCGTTGAGGCGCCAATCATTGCGCACCTTGTCGAACACCCGGGAGAACCAGGGCTCGACGGCATGCCCCTCGGCCGCTTGCTTCTCGGCCCACTCCAGCACGGTGTCGGCCACAAAGTGGGCCCAGTCGCGCTTGATGTTGTTCGGGGTACGTTGGCCCTGGGCGATGGCGAGATCCGCCCAGGCAATGCCAGCATCGAAATCCCCGACATCGAAGGCCCAGATGATGAGGCGCTGAAACAGCTCGTTCTGGTAGGGCTGGCCGGACTCACTGACGGCGGCCAGATAGCGCTCCACATAGGGGCGGTATTTGGGCATCAGCTCGTCGCGTTTCATGTTCACCCGGTCCCCAATGCGGGCCAGCTTGCGCAGACGCACGATGTCCTGTTCTAGGGCAATCATCTGCAGGTGCAGGCTGTCCGCCACCGCGCCGGTGGCCATGCCTGAGCTGGCGGTTTGCGCAGCCCCCTGCATGGCTTGGACGCGCTGTTTGTGGCGTTGACCGGGTGAGCTCATGGATTAGGCCTCGGGTGCTGCCGGCGCGGCGCCGATCTCGATGTCGGCCTCTTCAAAGCCGCCATAGGCCAGGTACTCGCCGATGGCATAGCCTTCCATCCGCCAGTACTGGTTATCGAAGCACTTCTTGTCCTGGTTATCGTCGGCCTTGCGGTTGCGGGTGCCGCGCTGGGTGTAGATGTGCAGGTTGTCCAGGGTGGTGACCACCATCCGTTTGCCCGGGAAGAACGGTGGGATGTAGGCGCGGCGCCCGGCGATGGACTCGGCCAGCTTCTGGGCGGCGATCTGCTCGCTCGGCTTGGTGGCTTCGCTGTAAAGCTTGGCTTGGGCTGCGGCCACCAGATCGGTACCGACCAGCACCACCAGACGCGGGTCCTGGCGGAACAGTGGATCGATGGTGGTGTTGATAAGGTCGGAGGCCATCTCATCCAGAGTCTTGTAATCACCTTTGCCATCCGGGTCGAAGTGGATCTTCTTACCGGCCTCGGCCTTGATGATCTGGCTGCCTTCGTTCCATTCTCGGGCCAGTTGGTGCCAGCCTTTGTTGACGTCTTCACCGAGCGGGTTCTTCTCCGGATCGGTGCTCTCAGCGGCTTTCACGCCGTTCCAACCGACCCGCAGCATGTCGAGGGCAAATACCCGGTTGATGAACTCACCGACCAGGCGGATGAACTCGCCCTCGCTGCCGGCGTTGGCCCAGACGCACAGGGTGGCCCAGTCGAGGGAGGCGCAGGAATCGGTCTCGGTCAGCTCGTAGGTGTTGCCGGCGACGCCGATCTTGCCGTTAAAGCGGCCATCCTTCTTGCGGCCAGTGAACAGCTTGCCGATGCCGACTTGCACCACCTGGCCCTTGATCTGATCCACGTCCAGACAGGTGATGAGGCCAAGGAACTCGACGGACGCCAGCAGCGCTGAGCGCAAGCCGGTTTCGACCGGGCCAGAAATGACGCTGAACTGCTTGGCCAGCGCGTTGACGGGAATGCCGTAGGACTTGGCCAGGGCATTGCTGTATTGCTCCAGGCGCTGACGGGCCTGGACGGTGAGGGACTGACTCACGGCCGCTCCTTAGTAAACGGTGGGGGTATCGTCACCGCCAAGCGCGCCCGGGCGCTGGCCCGGTACTTCAGCGGAAAACTGTTCGATCTTGCCCTGCAGCTCGCCGACCTTGTCGGTCAGGCCGGTCAGGGTCTGTTCCAGCTTGGTGAACTGCTCGGCGGTGATGCCGGGTTTATCCTCCACCTTGGTGGGATCGGTGACCGGCGGGGTTGTTTCCTCGGTGGTCGGCTTGGCTTCCAGCTTGGCGCTGAAGGCATCGATCTTGGTGCCAAGGCCAGTGAGGGCCCCCAGCATCTGATCGAACTGTTCTGGTTTCATTTCCTCATCCTCGGGTTGGCTGGGGGGAGTGGTAGGTGCCTGCTCGCCATGGCTGGAGAGCAGGTTGAACAGCTTGGAGAGCAGGCTGTCTGGCTTCTCATGCTTGGGCAGTTTGAACATGGAGAGATCCAGCGGTTCGCTGGTACCGATGACCTGGCCCTTGTTGCTCTTGCTGAACTTGAGATGGGTGGTCCCGGTGCTGGCTGGCTGGTCGGTGACGCCCAGACCAATCAGGTAGGTGCGCCCCAGATCGGCGAACTGCTCGAACGGCTCAATGGAGCAGAACTGATACTGGCCGCTCTGGTTCCAGTAGATGAGATCGCGGTTCGGGCAAAGGATGGCGTACAGCTTGTATTTGCCATCGACCTCTTCGGTCTTGAGCGCCTGCACGGTGCCATAGCTGGACCAGCGATCGTGCTCCGGCCAGATGACGGCGGTGTAATAGGTTGGGTCGTAGGTCTCGGCCATGTCGGTGAGCCAGTCGCGGGTAATATCCCGCCCGTCCACCGCTTTGCCTTCGGTGGCGATACAGACCCAGCCAGTTCTCAAGGTTGATTCGTTCATGCCTGCTCCCAATTGATGCGGAGTCAGGCTATCGGGTCGGCAAGGGTGATTCATCCGGTTGTGTTCTGCTGAATTCGGATCCTGCGGGATATCCGAATTGCTCAGAACATCAGTGGGATAAGAGGGGGAAGGGGGCTGGCTATGATGGCGCCATCATTCACCTGATGGAGGCGCTGTGGCGTATCCCGAAGAGATCCGCAAGGCAGCAAAGGGACTCTACCTTAAACGATGGACACCCCAGGAGATCAAGGATGAACTGGGGCTCAACTCCTGTCGCATCATCTACTACTGGGCCGAAAAGCTCGGCTGGCGCGACTTGCTGACCGAAGAGGCGGTAGAGGATGCCATCGCCCGCCGGGTGCAGTCGTTGCTCGGGCGAGAGAAGAAAACCAGCGCCGAGCTGGACGAGCTGGATCGGCTTATTGGCCACCATGTCAGTCTCAAAGAGAAGGCCATCAAATGGGCCGAGCGCCAGCAGGCGCTGGCCGGCCGGCGCGAGCATGGCGATGAGCCTGCAGCCGAGACGCCTCGGCGTGGCAGAGGTGGTCAGGATGGGGGCGGCCGCAAAACCAAGGGCGGCAAGAAGGCCAAGAACGAAGTCAGCCACCTGACAGCCGATGACTTTGCCGAATGGCTGGGTACCCTGTTTGGCTATCAGCTGCGCTGTCGGGAGGCCAAGAACGACCCGGCACTGCCGCGTACCCGCAACATCCTCAAATCTCGCCAGATCGGCATGACCTACTACTTCGCCGGCGAGGCGCTGGAGGATGCTGTGCTGACCGGCGGCAACCAGATCTTCTTGTCCGCCACCCGGGCCCAGGCGGAGGTATTCCGCTCCTACATCTGCAAGATTGCCCAGACCTTCCTCGGCGTCACCTTGACCGGCAACCCCATCGTGCTGTCGAACGGGGCCGAGCTGCACTTCTGCTCCACCAACTCCAACAGCGCCCAGTCCCGTTCCGGCAACGTCTACATCGACGAGTATTTCTGG
Source organism: Aeromonas sp. s5 (assembly GCF_040907865.1). NCBI lineage: Bacteria > Pseudomonadati > Pseudomonadota > Gammaproteobacteria > Aeromonadales > Aeromonadaceae > Aeromonas > Aeromonas sp. s5. The sequence continues at coordinate 14,605 of NZ_JBFOCO010000018.1, read as the reverse complement.
ATCCCCAACTTCGAGAAGTTGTCGGACGTGGCCAGCGCCATGGCTACCCAGAGCCGCTGGCGCAAGACCTACTTTTCCACGCCATCGAGCAAGGTTCACGAGGCGTATCGGTTTTGGACTGGGGATCGTTGGAAGGGCCAGCGACCGAACCGGGTGGCCATCGATTTCCCTGGTGAAGATGATCTGCGCGACGGCGGCCGTATCTGCCCCGATCGGCAGTGGCGTTACGTCATCACCATTGAGGATGCTATTCGGCTGGGCTGCAACCTCATCGACATCGAGGAGCTCAAAGACGAGTACCCCGAAGAGGTGTTCGATCGCCTCTACATGTGCCGCTTTATCGATGATGCCCTGTCGGTGTTCAAGTTCCAGGATATGGAGCGGGCAGGGGTGGACCCGAGCCGGTGGGAGGACTACAAGCCCGGGCGGCCTGACCCGTTCGGGCGGAGTGAGGTGTGGATGGGGTACGACCCGAGCCGCACCCGCGACAACGCCACCCTGGTGGTGGTTGCCCCGCCCATGGTCGCCGGCGAGCGGTTCCGGGTGCTGGAAAAGCACTACTGGCGCGGGCTCAACTTCCAGTTTCAGGCGCAGGAGATCGTGCGCATTGCCAAGAAGTTCCGGGTCACCTATCTCGGGGTCGATGTCTCCGGCATTGGCTCAGGGGTCTATGACCTGTTGAAACCGGAGTTCAAAGGGGTGTGCCACCCCATCAATTACAGCATCGAGAGCAAGTCGCGGCTGGTACTCAAGATGATCGATGTGGTGGAGGCGAACCGCATCGAGTGGGACAGTTCTGATCGGGATATTCCGCTGGCGTTCCTTGCCATCAAGCGCAGCACCACCGGCGGTGGCCAGATGACGTTTCGGGCCGCCCGGGACAATGTGACCGGTCACGCCGACGTCTTTTTTGCCATCGCCCACGCCGTGGCCAACGAGCCCCTCGATACCACCCGCAAACGAAAATCCACCTGGGCAACCAGCCAGGAGAGAAAGGCAGCATGACCAAGCGACACAAATCCCAATCAGCCCGAGCGGCCGCCTCAGCAAAGAGCGCGGTGGCGTTCAGCATGCCGGAGGCCATCGACCCCACGGCCTGGATGACCGATTACACCGGGGTGTTCTACAACCCCTATGGCGAGTATTACCAGCCGCCCATCGAGCGCAAGGGGCTGGCCAAGGTGGTGCGGGCCAATGCCCACCATGGGGCCATCCTGATGGCGCGCCGCAACATGGTGGCAGGGCGTTTTACCAACCAGCGCACCACGGTTACCGCCTTTGCCCACAACTACCTGCAGTTTGGGGATGCGGGCCTGCTTAAAATTCGCAATGGGTTTGGCCAGGTGGTGGGACTGCACCCGCTCTCCAGCGTCTACCTGCGCCGGCGCGAGGATGACTGTTTTGTCTACCTGCAGCAGGGCAAGCCAAACCTGATCTACCGCCCGGAGGATGTGATCTGGCTGGCCCAGTACGATCCCGAACAGCAGGTTTATGGTATGCCCGATTACCTGGGCGGCCTGCAGTCGGCCCTGCTCAACCAGGACGCCACCCTGTTTCGGCGCAAATACTTCCTCAATGGTGCCCACATGGGGTTCATCTTCTACGCGACCGACCCGAACATGGACGACGACACCGAGGAGGAGATGAAGGAGATGATCGCGAGCAGCAAGGGGGTGGGGAACTTCCGCTCCATGTTCGTCAACATCCCCGACGGCAAGCCCGATGGCATCAAGCTGATCCCGGTGGGGGATATCGCGACCAAGGACGAGTTCGCGGCCATCAAGGGGATCACCGCCCAGGATGTGCTGACATCCCATCGCTTTCCGGCGGCGCTGGCCGGCATCATTCCGACCAATGGCGGGGGAGGGCTCGGGGATCCCGAGAAGTACGATGCCACCTATGCCAGAAACGAGGTGCTGCCGCTGTGTGAGCTTATCCAGGATGCCATCAACAGCGCGGGACTCCCTCGCTCCCTCTGGGTCGATTTTCGGGAGAATATCGGTTCGACTGTATAAACAAACAGTATTTGATGTGGCAAGATAGGCTGTTGATTTGGATAGAAAAGGGGGCGTAATGCGGGTTTATTGCAAAGTGTGTGGCCAGCGGGGCCGCATTACCAAAACCAACCGACTGAGCGATGATGTCTCGGATCTCTATTGCCAGTGTACCGATGCAGAATGTGGCCACAGCTGGGTGGCCACCTTGTCGTTCGCCCATACCCTAAGCCCCTCGGCCAAGACTACTAACCAGTTGGTGCTCAGCTTGATGGGCTCACTGACGCCAGAGGGGCGGCAGTTGATACTCAAAGGACTGGGGGCGCAATAGCGCCCCCAGTTGTTTTTCCGCTCTTTTACGATGGTGCCGTCATGGGGGATTCCTTCCTCTGTTACGGTCGCTACTACCTATCCTCTCTTCGTTCTTCCCACAAGGCTGGCATTCATCACAAAGTGAGACAGAAATTCAGCCTGATAGATACTTTTTTGCTGACTGTAATGGTCTGCGTTTGATACCCTACTAATCAGCCATCTCCACGATCCTAATGGCAGCCTAGGTGTTTGATGGTTACCTTTTCTTCAATCTGGTTATAAAGCAGCTTGCAGAGAGCTGAAATCTTCTGCGGTAGTTATCTTGTTTACTAGGAGACGGGATATAAGGTGACGGACTCTATCGAGTTTAACCTCAGAGTAATAAGGAAAGGTTCCACATATCCACTGCGCGGGCTAAGCCTGTTAGCTTAGGGGGTTTGATATATCAACGGTATTTTCAATGAATCAAAATGCGTATTTGATATATAGGAAAAGGTTTGTTCCTATATGGAAAAATTCCTCATGAAAAATTGTTACATCTATATTTAAGTTGGGGGTTAAATGGAGTGTTATTATTGCGGTGGTAATGTTACAGGGGTTGAACATGTACCGCCTAAAAGTTTTTTTCCTAGAGGAATGAGGCAAGATCTTATAACTGTTGATTCGTGTGATCTTCACAACCAAGAAAAATCAAAAGAGGATGAATATGTTCGTGCTATCTTGCTCTCATCAATAAAAATAGATGAGCACCCCCATCTCGAAGAGTTGATAAATACGAGCTTACGGGCAGTTGAAAGAAGTGTTAAACGAGCATTCGAAAGGCAACCAACAAAAGAACAAGCCGAAAAGGTCTTAGAAATAATCGAGAAATATGAAAATGATCCTGTTGGTGGTGCTAAAGCGTTTGATGAAATTCACTCCCAAGGTATTATGAACTTAGGGTTGATGGGGTTGGTTAATAAAGACACAAGAGAGGAAACTGTTATTGATAGTAGCGGTTTAGAGGTTAAGACAACATCATTTGTTTACGATCAAAATCGTTTATATGGTTTCTTAGACTGCATGGCTAGGGGGATTTTCTACCATGAGTTAGGAGAGCGTTGGAAAGGAAGTGTTCAACTTTTACCACACACGTTTTTAAAAGATGATGCATCTCAATATGATAAGGATTTGAGCGAAGACTTCCTAAAGCACTTTGATTGGACTGCAGCCAAAGGTGCCCAGAAAGAAATTTTTTGCTATGAGGGTGCTAATCGACTGCACCCAGAGACAGGTAAAGTGGAGAGCATATTTTTTACTTTTTGCTTTTTTAATACATTTTATTTCACAGCAGTGTTTTCATTATAGATATAACAATATATCTAAGAGAAGTTTGCAATGCGTGAAACTTTTACTATGCGTTACATTTAGTGTTTAAGGTGGTTTACGGGAGCTTTGGCATTGCTCATGCCTTAACAGGCAGTTATTTTTTCTGACCAATTTCAATATAGAAGGATTTTAATATGCAAATTGATTTAAACAATTCATTAGATTTTACGATTCAAAATGTCGCCGCCCTTATTGCATCTAAGGACGATTCTGAGCACCGCCAATTGCGCGTAACAAATGCAGGTATCGCATACTTATCCGATATAGTCGGCAACCAAAATATTACTGGTTTAGCGTTTCGATTAGAAACTTGGTGTGCTGGTAATAATTATGTTGGGATTGCTGCCTCTCAAGACAATGATTGGGTCAGCCGAATATACAATGTTCTTGAACTTAATTGGCCTAATCCGACGGATACATATATCGATATTTTCTAAAACATAACAAGATACAGAAGAGAGACTGTAAACACTTGTTGGCTAAAGAATATAAATTGGCTTTGTCGTAATTGTGTTTCCAGTCTCTTGGTTTCACGTCCTCTTATTAATGAGATCAAAGTAGATGCCAGTATTAGATTTCAAAGAAATACCTGAGGCTCATAAAGCAACAGGTCAGCAAGATACATTTGAGCTTTTTGCTCGCGACTTTTTAGCTTTTCTCGGATATAAGATCATATCTGACCCAGACAGAGGTGCTGATGGGGGGGCTGATATTATTGCTGAGGAAAAAAGGACTGGAGTCGGCGGAGAAACCATCATTCGTTGGTTGGTAAGTTGTAAACATAAAGCTCATAGTGGTAATTCAGTTACTCCAGCAGATGATGCAAATATTAGTGATAGAGTAATAGCTAATAGCTGCCAAGGCTTCATCGGATTTTATTCAACTCTAGCTAGTGCAGGGTTATCTGGAATACTCGATGGCTTAAAGGGTAGAATTGAAAGTCAGGTTTTTGATAAAGAAAAAATAGAGAGAGAGCTTGTGCACTCTTCAAGAGGACTAGAGATTGCAGAAAGATACTTTCCCACATCATTGTCTGAATGGATAACAGAAAACCCAAAACCTGCAAGAATATTTACTGATGAGCCTAGTTTAAAATGCAAAGTCTGTGAGAAGGAGCTTCTGTCTCAAGAGGATAAGGGGGTTATAACTCTTTGGCAAAGAACCCGTGCTGACTACGAAAAAGAACCAGAGTATGTTGAATATATTTTTTGGACGTGCCGTGGCAGTTGTGATCGATCACTTCAAAAGTATATTAGTAAGAAAACAAACAATGCTTTCATTGATGGTTGGGAAGATATAGCTGATGTAATGATGCCGACAGTATTTATAAAATGGATTATGTCAATCATGAATAAGTTACGTACTGGAAATATGTATTCAGATGAGGCATTCGAAGAACTAAAGACCTTTTTGATCAATGTTTATCCTTTTGCATGCCGCCATCTCACCGAAAAAGAAAAAGAGAAGGTTAAATCACTAATGATGATACCGTCATATCTTGGTGGTATGAACTATGAAAGCTAACCAGCGAAGATAGCTGACAAGTATCGCGTAGCTGATTTGAGCATTAGGCCTTAAATATCTGGCATTCTGTACCAGAATAAGGGACTCATCCTCGGAAATGATGATCTGCGGCGCAGATCACTAATGATTGCCTCTTGGTACTGATTTATCTGTGATCAGATGCGACACTGGTGCTGTGTTGGTTTGTATGTTGGGTTTAGCCGCTCGGCAGCCCCTGGATTGATGAGATCAGTAGGGCTGCCCGGTGCTATCCAGAGGGGGCGGCCTGTGCTGGCGCAACGGATGGTGTCGCACTGCTCGATGTTCACCGGCATCATGACATCCACAAGGTGGTGCTTGCCCACGGCGCGACCATCGGCGGAGAGCTGATGGAGCATCGGCTGGTTTGGGGAGCTCTTATTTATCTGCTTGAGGACTTGTTTACTGCCAGGGATCGCTTGCGGTAGAGGGGGAGGCCCACACTTCTGGCCGGTAGACCCAGCGCATCATAGCTATAGCCACTCCTCTGATATGCGGTGTTTGTTGTTGCAGCCATTCAAGCATCAAATCCGGCAACCATGCAGGTGTGCCGTCAATCTGGGGGCCCATCCGATATATCTGGCATTCCAGCGCATCATATTGTGGTGCTGTCAGCGGTTTGTAGGTATGCGATGTATCGGGCAATTCGCCCTGCAGGGCTTCCAGCTTGGAAAAAAGATCAGTCACACGCTACCTCGCTCATCAGTTCGTCAAACAGTAGGCTTTCCACTTCGTGTCGGTCAGCCCAGTCTAATTTATCAAGTACTCGCCAGAGTTCACATTGATATGGGTTGGGCAGCGCGGCGATCCACTGATGGCATGCCGCGAATCCGCAAGTGTTGAAGATTTCATAGCAATCCATTACCAGAGTTGGCCAATGCTCATCATCGGGGTTAACGGTGTCGGGCTGCTCGTCTGGCTCAAGTACCCCGACCATAGCACGCAGCCATTCCAATTCTATCAGGGGGTCGTCATCGTCCGATGGGACCATACGGCTTGACTGCACCTGCCCGTTCTCCAGCCAAAGGGTGAAGCCGTCCGTGCTGACGCTGGCGCCAGCCCGTAATCGGTCAATGGAGAAGGGCGATAACCCCCATTGTTCCCTCATGATCTGGTCTGTGAAGGCATCAGGATCCGGTAGCGTACAGTTATTGTCAGAGCTCCAAGGTGCCGGGCTGTCGCCCGTCTTAACCCCAACCCCCCTCGCTGCAGCCTCGGCGGCTTTCCTGGCTTCATGGGTACCGGCAGGCACAATTTCCCACCCTTGCAGGCGGGTTTTGATGCCAAGGCGAGCGGAGGTAATGCCCATCAGGCGTTTGATGTCTTCGCCATAGCTGTTGGCCTGCTCTTCGATGAGGTGGGCCAGCTTGATGGGGTGTTCGGCACGGGTCGCCAGTGCGCCACCCATGGCGTGCAGATAGCAGCGAAAGATGCCGTTATCAGCAGCAAAGCGGGCTGCCTCAAAGCGCGGGTCTTGCAGCACGGGCTTGGGTGGGCCAACCAATTCGGCATTATTCTTGGCGTTGCTGATGCGGCGCAGCTCGCGCCATACCCCGACCGGGGCGCCCCCGATCTGCTGGAAGGTGCGAATGCCCCACCAACTGGCCCAGGCCACGGCATGCAGGGCGCCCTCATCGGCGGCGGTGCCGGCCTCTTCGTCATCGTCCAGGTAGGCGCCGTCGATGTTCTTGGCAATGTATTTGGCGATATAGCCCGCGGCATCCCCCTTGGCCGGGTCTATCTCTTTCCAGTCAAAGCGGGGAGTAAAGTCGGTATAGGGTGGGGCGCCCTTGATATCCCGTACCAGCTCGTCGTGGTCATCGGTCAGGGCATAGCGTTGCAGGATACCGATCACCCGGTTGCGATCTTCCGGGCGCATAAATAGCAGCAGGTGCCAGTGCGGGGTGCCGTCGTGGTGAGCCTCGCACACGCGAAATCCATAAACGGGCGCGTTCCACCGCTTGAGGGCCGCCCTGGCGCGGCTCCAGAGTTTGGCCAGATAGGCGCAGGTCTCCCGCGGCGTGGCCCCTTGGTATCGCTTGTTCTCTACCGCTTTGCCGTTGTGCTTTTGTGTCCAGGCATGAAAACGGCTCGGGGCTGTCCAGGTGAAGAAGACCCCCACATGACCCTGCTCCTCGGCATAGTCATTGAACCCCCGAGCACGCACCATCATTTCGTTGCGGCGGTTCACCGGATTGGCGTTGCTGGCCTCCCAGCAATCCTTCATCGACACGACCAGGTCATACTGCTCGTTGACCACTTCCGACTCGGCCAGCCAGCGCATCATGGCCCGTTTGCGTTCGCGCACCACCTTCATGGTGGCGTTCGATACATAAGCCGACACGCCTTTGCGCACCTTGCCGAGCAGAATGTTGATTTGCTCCTGCAGCCGATCCCAGCAGCGGTTGACGCGCTTCTCCCACCACTTGGCAGAGAGCAGGCGCACCAGCACGCTCAGGATCCAGTTATCCCGCACCTCGTCGGATTTGAACTTGGGCATCTTGCCGATAAAGCCCCACTGATCGGCCGGCTGGCGCATAAGTTCCCAGGTCTGTAGCAGATCCGGCTCGGCGCCCTCTTTGATGTCCTGTTCGATGTGCTTGTAAATGGCTGCGGTCTGGTTGGCGAACTGGTGGGCCACCTTCTTGCGGCCATCTTCATCGCGCATTTCCCTCGGGTTGACCGGGATGGAGTGGAGCAGCTGGCGCACCCAGCGGGTGCGCTCACGCAGCCAGATATTGGCCGCCCGGCAATGGGTGAAGCTGCAATCCTTGCGGCGCCGCGCGTACTGCTTGAACAGGTCGCGGGTTAACTCGGGGGAGAGGCCATCGAGCAACTGGATAGCCCACAGCAGATCGTATTGGCCGCGTTGGCCGCCGAAAACGGCGTCAAAGTTGACGCCGGGCAGAGAGTTGCAAAGGGTGTTGATACGCTCCAGCTGTGCTTTTCTCGACAGCGGCAGCCGGGTGGTGAACTTTGTCATTCGTTAAGCGGATAACGTCTTGATGCGAAACAGGCATCCACTGATGCGCTGCTGGGCATGGGTTTTCATTCGACGGGCGGCCGCACACTGGCGAAGCAATAGCTTGATGCTGACGTGGGGGCGGACAGGTAGCTGGCGCGCATGGGCCAGCTCCCGTTGATAAAGACGCAGCCGCGCTGCGTCTTCCCGATAGGTCTCTTGCCAGCGATACATCTGGCTGGTCAGTTCCTGCTGCAGATGATGGGTCACTTGATCACCTCACCTTGCCCATGCAGTGGCGCGCACTCTTGCCACCACTCGCCGATCTCTTTGGCCAGCGCGGTTGCGCCCTGACCCAGTGCCAGCCAGTAGACAGAGCGCACCGCACCGAGCGCCAGCAGCTCCCGGGGGATATCCCGATTGCCTTTGGCCTCACCGCCGGCGGCGATAAACTCGGCGCGAGCAGCCAGCCAGTGGGTGGTCAGCGGGTTGTGAGCGGGGAGTGATACCGCCTCTTCATCGTCTTCGTCGCCGTCATCATCAAGCAGATCAGCCGGGTTGCTGGTCGCAACCAGTTGCAGCTGGATGTACTGCTGGCCGGAGTAAACCCCACCCAGGGCGATGCGGTTATCTTCGGCATTGGCGGCGAACATATCGGCCAGCAGTCCCTCGACCACCTTGGGCGCCTGGCGGGCAATCTTGATGATGTCACTCATTGGCAGGCCCTCCGGTTAATGCTGACAAACAGCTGGTGCCAGCGCAGGGCACGCTTTGCCTGGGCCATCAGGGATTTACCCTCTGTGCCTCGATATTGGTGAGCGTGTCGTGCTTTGGCGGTGAGCCGCTGGCGCAGGCGCGGCAACTCGGCCAGCGCCTCCTGCTCGGATACGGGATGGAAGATCTTGCTCATGCCTGCACCTCCGGCGTGGCGATGCCGGTCAGCAGCCAATCGGCATGGCGTTTCAGCTCAGGGTGGTTGGCGATCAGCAGGAACAGGCCTCCCCCGATCTCGCGGTATCCCAGCTCGTAGTTCTTGAGCGTGGTGGGCGGAATGCCGAGCTGGTCGGCAAACTTGGGGCGGCTCAGCTTCAACTGCTCGCGCAACTGGCGCAGGCGCTTGGCGGCATGGTGGTTGAGCAGGTTGATTTGGGTTGGTTGTGCGTTCATGGTCAGGCTCCTTGTTGAGTGGTGCAGGGGTTGATGCGGCTGAACAGAGAAGCCCAAGCCAGTGCGGTTGACCGCTCCATAAGCGCAACCCCGTCCGGGTGTTGGCTAAGACGGGCGCCATAGCGGCCCGTCAGCTTGCGTTGTTGGATGCGAAGGTTGCGCAGGGCGCAGGGGATCGCTAAAGTTGCCATGTCGACTTCCTCATACGTTGTTGATAAGGCCCGCTTGGAGTTGCAGCTCCGTAATGCGGGCTTTTTTATTGCCCAATAGGACGTGGGCCTTGCCCGGTCATCTGGCTTGCTGCCAGCACCGCGCGTTTCATACGCAGCTTTGCTGCTCTCTCTTTTTTCTCCCTCTCGATATCCCTGATAGATCTGGTGACCGGAGCCGGGTGCCACACCTTGGTGTCACAGCCGCCGCGAAATTCGCTTTGGTACTCCAGTGCAATCACGGCAAGGCGGATTGCCTCGCGCTGCGTATGCGGCAATGCCGACAGAGTGGCGCTCATCAGTTCGCCCCGAGGCTGGCGGGCGATGGCACAGATGGCGGCTTTCTTGGCTTGGCCGAGTGCCAGCCAGTCGGTGTCGAGGCTCGAGCGCTTTTTGCCAAACATCTCGCGTAGCAACATGCAGCCGGCGGTGTTCATGGCCACCTGTTCTTCTGGCGTCAGGCCAGCCAGATTGCGTTGTTGATGGTCAATGCGTTGGGTTTGCATGGGTTCCCCCTTACATGGTCATGGTTTGCATCAGAATGTCTGACGCACAGGCCAGGGTCGGCACCGCTTGAAAGCGGGCCTCAATGTCGTGGATCAGGATGGCGAGTGACCCCATGGCAGAGGTGGCCACGCTCACCAGGGTGTTGCGCTCCGAGCGGGTGATCCGGCCCCGATCTGTCAGCTCCAGCGCTCGCTGGCCAATGCTGGCGATCTTGGCGTTCAGGTCGATGGCCTGGTGGGGCAGGGAAGGGGCTCGATCTGCCTTGGGAATAGCCACTGCAGTGAGGCCGCACTCCAACAACAGGCCGTCGAACAGCGTCTCGTCCCCCTCGGTGGCGTGATAAATAGCCACCAGTTCCCGGGCGGTGAGTTGGTGCGGTTGCGCCGGGTTTAGCTTGTTGCGCAGTACCTGCTCACCGATACCTGCAGCGCGGGCCACTTCGGCCAAAGAATGGCTGGCGGCAAAGCGCGAGCATGCAGAGTCAAAGTGATGATGTTTGCTGCAAGTTTGCTCAAACATGGCTTTCATCCCTCTGCTTGCGCGACACTCTGGGACGACGCACCGGTGCCGGTGCAGGTACCAGGCCCGGCTGATTCATGGCCTGCTGGGTGTAGAGCACTAAGTTGATCAGCACTTTTTCCGCGCGGCCTTGTTTGGGCATGATGGGAATGCGCCCGGCACGCACGTAGTTCTCGATCGTGCGCTGGGTCAAACCGGTCCGTTCGGAGAAGCTCTCGACCGTGCAAACCGGGGTGTCTATGTGGATAGGGGCTATGATCATGAGTGCCTCCTGTTGCTTAAGTTACGCGCTTCCTTGCGCAGTTTGAGTCTGTTCGGCTTTCAATTTGCCGCCAGTCAGTACTTCGATTTGGTAGGCTCGGCCCTTCGGGATTTTTTCAGCCCACTTGCTGACAGCTACATGTGAAATTCCCAGTGCTTTCGCGGTTGCTGTTACCGTGCCGAAGTGCTCTATCACTTCAGATTTTTGCATTACTCACCTCTCTTTCCGTTCCATAAGTGTCGTGGTGAGGTGAATGTAACTTAAGGGTCGATTTTAAATCAAGAGGTTTCGTTGCTTTAGTTACGGCACGGGGTGGTAACTTAGGTTTATGGAAACTATCAATGACCGGATATCTGCACGCAGACGCGCGCAGAAAATGAGCCAAGATGAACTTGCTAAGAGAATCGGGATTACCCGCGTTTCAATCAGCAAGTGGGAATCTGGCCTGAACCAGCCTAAAGGCCGTTATCTGAACGATTTGGCCGAAGCGCTGGGGGTAACTGTTGACTGGCTTTTGACAGGGAGTGGGGATACACCTGCGCTCGCTGAAGAACAGCCTATTCCTGGTTATCACAACGTCGAACCGGCAGTAATGCTGCCGGGCAAACGGATCCCGATTCTAAGTTATGTCCAAGCGGGCAACTGGCGCGAGATGTGCGAGCAGGCCACTACCTTCGATGGCAATGTTGAGTATGTGACGGCCAGTGTCGATATTGGGTCCTGTGGCTTTGGCCTCTGGCTACGTGGTGATTCCATGTTGCCGCAGTTCAAAGAAGGGGATTTGATCATCGTTGACCCCGACGAAGCGCCGCAACCTGGGGACTACGTTGTGGCCAAGAACGGAAGCAACGAGGCCACATTCAAAAAGTACCGGCCCCGCGGCATCGATGAGAACGGGCAAGAGGTGTTTGAACTGGTCCCCCTCAACGATGATTACCCCACCATGCACTCCGACCGGCAGCACATCCAGATCATCGGCGTGATGGTAGAGCACAGAATATTCAGAAAAAGACAAACAGGGCGCTAATGCGCCCTGTGTTTATTTTGAGGATTGAAGGAATATGAATCCTGAAATACAAGTTAAATATTTACTCAATTTATTGTCTATCGTACAGCTTAAAATGTCTGATAATCACCGGGCATTGTCGAACAACGAAGTTGAAACATCTATTGATAATAATTATATAAAGGAAATATCTGAACAGTTTCGCATTCTTGATTCTGATTTACGTCGATTTAGTAAAAATAGTCTTCCTAATATGGGGCGACTGCTTTTGTCTGAGCAATATGCGATGCTAATACATAAATATCTTGAGCTTTTAGCATCTACGATCGAATTTCTGTTGTGTCGATATGGAGGGTTGTCAATAAAAATAATATCCAACCTGTTCTCACTTATGATTGATATAGACGAACTATATAAGCTGTCAGTAATCGATACAAGCAATAAAAATCCTTTAATAAATGATAGTGTTAATATCATTGATCGTAAAGCATCTGCTTTCTTTAGTGAGGTTATTAATTTAAAAATCCAAATAGATATAGAGAGGAGGGATTCTGATTTTTATTTCTTAAGGATTGAAAACAATAAAAAAATAGATGTTGAGATAGATAGCGCTCGTTCTTTGTTGAAGTCTGAGTTAGGTAATATTTCAAAAAAATATAATGAGAGCAGACTTGAATTAATGCGTCTATATAGTGAAAAGGATAAAGCCGTTCAAGATATTATGGAGAAGCTAGATTCACTATCTAACACGTATGAAGTAAGTTTCAAAAACATTGATGAACTAGTAAAAGTAAATGAAGAAAAAGTTGAGAGTTTGACTTTAGATGCTAAAACAAAACTTGAAATTGTTGATGGGCTCTTGCAGAAAACAAGTAAAAAGGGTATGGCCGCAGCTTTTGAGGATAGACGTAAAGCGCTTGCTATTCCTATGTGGTTTTGGATTGTAGTTTTCTTTATATGTTTGGGGTTTTTAACAAAAATAGGTTTAATGTTTGTGCAATTTGCATTTGCTCCGGATCCTGGGCTTAAATCTACAGCTGAAGTTATTTCAAGGGCGGTAGTAACGTTACCATTAATTTGGGGGGCTTGGTTCTCTGCGAAACAATATAGTCATATTAGCCAGCTACGCGAGGATTATGCGTACAAAGTCGCAATTGCTATGACTTATCACGGTTATAAAGATGAGGCTAAGGATATTCATAGTGATATGAGTGAAAAGTTGCTTGACAGTATCGTTACGCAGTTTGCTGATAACCCAGTACGGTTATATCGTAATGATAATGCTAACTCAATAGTTGAGGCTGCAGTAAAGAATAATAAGGTGTCTGAGATTATATCTGCACTCAAGGGGGGGAAATGAGCAAATTACCTTCATGCTACAGAGAGGTTACACAAGATGATATCATCAGATTCTTTAAAGGAGTTGGGATTAAAGCTGCGTGTACACTGTGCCATCATAACGAATTCGATATTCCATTAATGGAAAAGTCTACAGCGCTAGATTTATTTAACATCACAATGGGTGAGGGAACTTCACAGCCTAAGGAATATGTACGGCCTTTTTTGTTATGTGATGAAGTACTCGGGAACGATATTGTCTCGTTTCCACTTACCTGTAAGCGCTGTGGCAATATCATGCTGGTCAATGCTGAAATTCTCCTAGATTGGAAAGAACAGCAGGCTAAATCCGAGCAAGGTGAATCTCATGAGTAATTTGATTCCTTTCTCTGGTCGTAAAGGTCGGTTAAAATTTGACGATAGCTCTGGCAATGATGGTGGAGATGGTTCTATGGAAGCGCGTGTAGCAAAACTTGAGTCTGATGTTGAACACATCATGCGCGATGTTTCTGAGATCAAACAAAAGCTGGAGCGAGTTGCGGATGATATAGGTGACCTCAAAGTTTCCCTAACTACTCAGGCCGGACGGCAGGATGCATTTGGGCTCAGACTTGAGGCTATAGAGCAAAGGTTCGAAGCAAAGCTTGATGCCCTGGATAAAAAGTTCGATGCCAAATTTGATGGCTTAGACAAAAAGTTTGCTACTAAATCAGATTTACATGAAGCATTGAATAAACAGCAGCAATGGATGTTTAGAACCATGCTAGCCCTCATAAGCCTAGGAGTGGGGGTTACTGGTGCTGTGGTTGCTGCATTGATGAAGTATCTGCCCCATACGTAGTCCTATGCTACACGATCATATAAGTGTACAGATCTAGTTATCACCTGACACCGGCCTCAAACCGGTGTCTTGTTTACGCTACTTTAGTGCGCACTTCCTTCGGTATCAATTTCAGACCCTTCTTGAACATGCTGTAGGGCGTTTGTCCTTCCATCATCCTGCCCTGATGTGGTCGCTGGTTGTTGTAGTGCTCCAGATAGCTATCCAGGTCTGTCTGCATCTGCTCCACCGACTCATACCAGGTTGTCCTCCCTTTGATACGGAAGTGTTCATCCAACAAGGTTCGATGCAACCGTTCGATAAAGCCGTTGCTCTGTGGCCTGCGTACCTTGGTGGTCCGGTGCTCAATCCCCTCCAGTTGCAGGAACAGCTCGTAGGGATGATGGTCAGGGCGCCCGCAGAACTCGCGCCCGTTGTCCGACAAGATGGTATAGACCCGTGCCTCATGGGCTTCGAAGAACGGCAGCACCGTTTCGTTGAGTACATGGACCGACGTCACCGGCAGCTTACTGGTGTAGAGCCGTCCCCAGGCGTGGCGGCTGTAGCAATCGAGCACGGTTTGCAGATACACCTTGCCC
>NZ_JBFOCO010000017.1:0-76280 GCF_040907865.1 Aeromonas sp. s5 | reverse complement strand
CTGACCCCATGCCGAACTCAGAAGTGAAACGCTGTAGCGCCGATGGTAGTGTGGCATTCGCCATGCGAGAGTAGGACACTGCCAGGCACCCAATTAAACGGTGATGTGAAAGACATGGCCGGCTGCGAGGATGACACCTCATCAAGAAGCGGCAAAAGATTTAGCGAAAGCTAACCGAATGCGGAGCGGTAGTTCAGTCGGTTAGAATACCGGCCTGTCACGCCGGGGGTCGCGGGTTCGAGTCCCGTCCGCTCCGCCACTAAATTGAAAGGCCTTCCCTGACGGGAAGGCCTTTTTGCTATCTGGCTTTTGCAAACGGGATGAGGAAACAAGAGACAACCGCCAGGGCTGCGACTTGCCACTGGCAACTCGGTCCCTGTCTGTTGTCCCTTGTGCTTGAGCCGGACTCTGTCCGTTCCGCCACTACTTAAGAAGCCCAGTCGACAGACTGGGCTTCTTTTCGTTTGCTTCCCGCTGTATTACCTCTTCTCCCTCTTTTATATCCCGCTGATTTATCACGTTATGGGGGTTGTGCCTCAAGGCTTTCCATCATGGATGGGGTTCGGCATACAATGCGCCTTTGGTGTCAGATGAGAGTCTCCTATGTTTTGTCCCCGTTGTGGTTCCGGAACGCGGCAACAGCGCAGCGAGAAAGAGTTTGCCTGTGGCTGTGGTTTTCACTATTTCCAGAATGTGGCGTCGGCCGTGATGGTGGCACTGTGTTGGCAGGACGAGCTGCTGGTCGCGGTACGGGCTCGGGATCCAGGCCGGGGCTTGCTGGATCTGCCGGGCGGCTTCGTCGATCCCGGCGAATCGCTGGAGGAAGCCTTGGTGAGGGAGCTCAAGGAGGAGCTGGGGCTGGATCTGGCGGGAGAGACGCCGCGCTACCTGGGCTCCTATGCCAACGTCTATCCCTATGACGATGTGGTTTATCATACCTGCGATACCGTGTTCTTGCTGGAGTTGGCGCACAAGCCTTTGGTGGTGGCGGCCGATGATGTGGCAGCCTGCGAGTGGCGCAAGCTGGCCGGCCTTGCCCCTGCCGAGTTTGCCTTTCGCTCTACCGGCGCCGCCATCAGTCAATTGCAGCGGCTGCGGGGCTAACCAGCAGCAGTGATGACTGGGCGGAGCAGCTAGCCCGGCAGGTGGAGGGTGACGATCAGGCCGCCCTCTTCGCCGTTTCTGGCCTCGACCCGCCCGCCCTGTGCCTGGATGGCCTTGCGGGTGATGGCAAGGCCCAGCCCATAGCCCTTGCCTGCGGCGGGGGAGCCGATCCGCACGAAGGGATCGAAGATGCTGGAGAGCTTGCTCTCATCCACCCCCATCCCCTGATCCGCCACCTCGATGACGAACTCGCTGCCCTGGTGCATCAGGGTCAGGTGGATGCACTGGCCCGCCTGCGAGAAGCGCAGGGCATTGCGCAGCACATTGTCGAGAGCCCGGCGGATCAACTCAGCCTGTCCGCAGACCGTGTACTCCCGGGTCTCATCTACCCAGGTTTTGATCTCGACGCCCATGTGCTGCGCCTCGTAGCGGGCATCGCTCACCACGGCGTCGACCAGCCCCTGCAGATCGTAATACTCCTCGCCGTCCCGCTCGCCATGGCCGGCACGGGTGAGGGTCAGCAGTTCGCCGATCATCTTGTCCATGCGCTGGGTCTCGAGCTGGATCCGCTCGAGGGAACCCTCGATCCTGGCCGGATCCTGCTGGGCAAGACCGATGGCCAGTTGCAACCTGGCAAGGGGGGAGCGAAGCTCATGGGAGACGTCGTGCAGCAGCTGCTCGCGGCTCTCCACCAATAGTTGCAGCCGTTCGGCCATGGCATCGAAGTCGCGGGCCGCATCGCTGATCTCGTCGTGGCGCCGCCGCATGGCGGGGTAGAGGCGCACTGCCAGATCTCCCTGGGCGAGGCGTGCGAACCCCTGTCGGAAGCGGTTCATGGGACGGGTCAGGTGCCAGGCGAGCAGGGCACTGAAGAAGAGGCCGCCAAGCCCGCCGATCCACCACATGGGGGGCGGCATGTTGAGCCAGTTGCGATGGGGCTGGGGCGGGGCCAGCAACTGCTGCAGGCCGGCGCCGTCATAGTCGAGCCGATAGCGCTGGCCATCGGCCCCCGGCAGGATGCGGCCGCCCAGCGTCGTGGCTGGCTCTGTTGTGATCGGTTCAAGCTGCAGCAGCCTTCGCTCCTGAGCCGGCCAGCTGGCCTGCAGGGCTGCGACTGCAGCCGGTCCCTGTCGCTGCAGCAGGCTGGCGGCCGCCTCCAGCTGGCGTTCGGCCAGCTGGTTGGCCATGCGCTGCTCCGGCGGCCCTTCGTGGCGATAGAGGCTGAACGCCACCCACAGCAGCTGGCTCATCATGATGATGGTGAACCAGAAGCCGAACAGGATCTTCCAGAACAGGCGCCCCTTGAGGATCATGCCAGCCGGTATCCTATGCTGCGCACCGTCTCGATGCCGATGGCGTCCCCCGCCAGGGCCTGCAGCTTCTGGCGGATGTTGCAGATGTGCACGTCGACGCTGCGATCATAGGGCTCGCGTGGGCGGCCCAGCCCATGCAGGGAGAGCTCATCCTTGCTGACCACCCGCTCCGGCGATCGCAGCAGCAGCTCCAGCAGGTTGAACTCGGTGGCGGTCAGCTCCAGCGGCTGCGTTTGCCAGTGGCACTGACGGGTGGCGGGGGAGAGCACCAGCTCTCCAAGGCGCAGGCCCTGCTCTTTGCCCGGATTGGCGGGGGCAGGCTCGACCCGGCGCAGCACGGCCCTCAGCCTGGCCACCAGTTCCCTCGGGTAGCAGGGTTTGGGCACATAGTCATCGGCCCCCATCTCGAGCCCGATCACCCGATCGATATTGTCCCCCTTGGCGGTGAGCATGATGACGGGGATCCGGCTGTCGCGGCGGATCTGGCGGAGCACCTCGCTGCCGTTCAAGTCGGGCAGCATGATGTCGAGCACCACGGCGGCATAGTTGCCGGAGAGGGCGTGCTGCACGCCGCTCTTGCCGGTCAGCACATGGGTGGTGGCAAAGCCTTCGCCGCCCAGGTATTCGCTCAGCATGGTGCCAAGCTCCAGATCATCGTCCACCAGCAGGATCTTCATCGCTCTTCTCCGTCTCGGGTTGGCGCCATTTTCCCGTGTCCGTCTCCGCCTGGCAGCTGCTTTTACGCAATCCTTACACTGCCCTGCAAGAGGCTTAACCTGACATTGGAGTAGATTGCCCGGGTCTGTTTCATCCTCTGTTTTAGCCAAGGATATCCGCGATGACCCCTGTCCGTCTTCTCGTTGTTCGCCTGCTGCTGCCCGCCCTGCTGCTGTTCGGCGCCGGCTGGCTGTGGCTGCCTTCCACGGCGGCGCCGGCAGCCGCCTATATCACGGCTTCGGTCGAGCGGCGGGATCTGGAGCAGAGCGTGCTGGCCGACGGCACCCTGCAGGCCCAGAAGCTGGTGAGTGTGGGGGCCCAGGTATCGGGGCAGATCAAGGCGCTGCATGTGGCACTGGGGGACGAGGTGAAGCAGGGCGATCTGCTGGTCGAGATCGACGATCTCACCCAGCAGAACGCCCTCAAAGATGCCGAAGCCGCCCTCGACAACGTGCAGGCCCAGCTGGCCTCGCGCCGGGCAACTCTGCGCAACAACCAGCTGGTCTTCGAGCGTCAGCGCAAGGTGCTGGCTCGGGGATTGGGCAGTCAGGCCGACTACGACAGCGCGGAGGCGACCCTGACGGCCACCCGTGCCGACATCCGGGCGTTGACGGCGCAGGCGGTGCAGGCCCGCATCGCGGTCGATACCGCCAAAGTGAATCTGGGCTACACCCGCATCGTCTCCCCCATGGCGGGCACCATAGTGGCGATCCCGGTGGAGCAGGGGCAGACGGTCAACGCGGTGCAGAGTACCCCGACCATGGTCAAGGTGGCGCGGCTCGACACCATGACGGTGGAGGCGCAGATCTCGGAGGCGGACGTGATCAGGGTGAAGACAGGACTGCCCAGCTATTTCACCGTGCTGGGAGCGCCCGAGCGGCGCTACCAGGCCAGCCTGCGCGCCATCGAGCCCGCCCCCGACACCATCAACGACGACACGACCAGCAGCAGTTCGACCAGCACGGCCGTCTACTACAACGGCCTGTTCGAGGTGGAAAATCCGCAGCGGGCCCTGCGCATCGGCATGACGGCCCAGGTGCACATTGTGCTGGCGACCGAACGCAACGCCCTGGTGATCCCGGCCATCGCCCTGAGCGAGGGGCGGGTACAGGTGGTGGATGAGGGCGGTCGCCCGCAATGGCGGCAGGTGAAGGTCGGCCTCAACAACAAGGTGGATGCCCAGATCCTGGACGGGCTGGCGGAGGGGGAGGCCGTGGTGGTGAGCCAGTTGACGGCCCAGCACCAGCAGAGCGGGCGGATGGGTCCGCCCATGGGGATGTGATGATGAGAGAACCACTGCTGCAACTGAGCGGTATCCGCCGCCATTTTGGCGACGGGGAGCGGCGCGTCGAGGTGCTCAAGGGCATCGACCTGACCATAGCGCGGGGCGAGATGGTGGCCATCGTCGGCGCCTCCGGCTCCGGCAAGTCAACCCTGCTCAATATTCTGGGCTGCCTCGATCAGCCGAGCGAGGGTGACTATCGGGTGGCCGGACGGGAGACGAGCCGGCTGGCGGCCGATGCGCTGGCGACCCTGCGCCGCGAGCACTTCGGCTTCATCTTTCAGCGCTACCACCTGCTGGGGGATTTCAGTGCCCGCGACAACGTGGCGCTGCCCGCCCTCTATGCCGGGTTGGCCGGCGATGCGCGCAAGGCGCGGGCCGAGAGCCTGCTGCAGCGGCTCGGGCTCGGCAGCCGGCTCG
Source organism: Aeromonas sp. s5 (assembly GCF_040907865.1). NCBI lineage: Bacteria > Pseudomonadati > Pseudomonadota > Gammaproteobacteria > Aeromonadales > Aeromonadaceae > Aeromonas > Aeromonas sp. s5. The sequence continues at coordinate 71,444 of NZ_JBFOCO010000017.1, read as the reverse complement.
ACTACAAGCCGAGCCAGCTCTCCGGCGGCCAGCAGCAGCGGGTCAGCATTGCCCGCGCCCTCATCAACGGCGGTCAGGTGATCCTGGCGGACGAGCCGACCGGCGCCCTCGACAGCCAGAGCGGGGCCGAGGTGCTCGGCATATTGAATGGGCTGCACCGCGAGGGGCATACGCTGGTGATCGTGACCCACGACATGGCGATCGCCGAGCAGGCCGAGCGGATCATCGAGCTGAAAGATGGCGAGGTGGTGGCCGATCGTCGTCATGAGCCGGCACAGCCGCTTCCCGCGCACATTGGGTCCCGGGTCGGCGAAGGGGCGCGTGGCGGTCTGGCCGGGCGGCTCGGCGCCGCCTTCAAGATGGCGCTGCTGGCCATGCAGGCCCAGCGCATGCGCACCTTCCTCACCATGCTCGGCATCATCATCGGCATCGCCGCCGTGGTGTCTGTGGTGGCGCTCGGGCGCGGATCCCAGCAGCAGGTGCTGGCCAACATCAATGCCATGGGCACCAGCACCCTGGAGATCTTCCCCGGCAGCGGCTTCGGCGATCGGCGGGCCGAGGCGGTCCAGACCCTCAGGGTGGAGGATGCCGAGGCCCTCGCCGGGCTTGGTTATGTGCACAGCGTGACCCCCAGCCTGGCCACCAGCGTCACCCTGCGCCGGGGCAGTCAGGCGGTGCTGGGTTCGGTGAACGGGGTGGGGGAGCAGTTCTTCCAGGTGCGCGGCTATCGACTGCTGCAAGGCATGCTGTTCGATGCCACCAGCGTGGCCGACATGGCGCAGGAGGTGGTGATCGACGAAAACAGCCTGGCGCGCCTGTTTGCCGCGGGGGAGTCGCCGCTCGGTCAGGTGATCCTGCTGGGTAGCCTGCCGTGCCGGGTGATCGGGGTAGTGGCCCGCAACCAGAGCGGCTTTGGCAGCGACGAGAACCTCAACGTCTGGATCCCCCACACCACGGCCATGACGCGGATGCTGGGCCAGAGCCACCTGCGCAGCATCAGCGTGCGGGTGCAGGATGAGGTGGCGCTGGCCGCCGCCGAGGATGGTATCACCCGCCTGCTGCGTGAGCGTCACGGCAGTCAGGATTTCTTCGTGCTCAACACCGACAGCATCCGTCAGGCGATCACCAGCACCAATGCCACCCTGACCCTGCTGATCGCCATGATTGCGCTCATCTCCCTGGTGGTGGGCGGTATCGGGGTGATGAACATCATGCTGGTGTCGGTGAGTGAGCGCACCCGCGAGATCGGCGTGCGGATGGCGGTGGGGGCCAGAACCGGCGACATACTGCAGCAGTTCTTGATCGAGGCGGTGCTGGTCTGCCTGCTGGGCGGGGCGGCCGGGGTGCTGCTCTCCCTGCTGGTCGGCGTCTTGTTCGAGCACTTCAGCAGCCAGTTTACCCTGAGCTACTCCCTGGACGCCGTGCTGATGGCTTTCTTCTGCTCGAGCCTCATCGGCGTGCTGTTCGGCTTCTTCCCGGCGCGGCGGGCGGCGCGGATGGACCCCATCCACGCCCTGGAGCGGGAGTAGGCACCCTCTTCGGCGCCCGCTGCGCCACCCCATTCGCCGGCGTTGCCGAGGGCTCATCCCGCCCCCGGCGGCGCGGCGAATTGGCCGGACGGCATCCCGTGCCAGTCCGGCAGCCTGAACCGTGTCATCGACGTGACACAGCCTGCTCTGCGCGGGTTTTCAACCGGGCCCCTGGCCCGGTTCTTTTTCCCATGCGAAAAAAAGGCGCCACTCGAGGGGGACGCCTGAAAGGTCAAACCTTGCGGTTTGCGGACCAACGGAACCAAGACTTCACACATCACACTCTCAGCACTTCGCAGGTTCAGCCCTGCCACTTGCCTCCTTCCACTATCACGTCGTTCGGATCGGTATCGGCGCTTAAGTGTTCGCGCACATACTGGTCGTAGAGTTTCAGCAGGTACTTCTCTTCCCCCAGCTTGGCGAGACGGTCGTTGACCCAGTCACGCAGCTCGATATTGCCCTTCTTCACCGCCGGCGCGATGGGGTCTTCCGAGCCCAACTTCTCGGGCAACACCCGATAGCCCGGGTTCTCCTTGGCCCAGCTGAAGAGCACCAGGTTGTCCTGGGCATAAGCGTCGCCACGGCCCTGGGCCAGCGCCTGCAGGGATTCGGTGTTCTTCTCGAACTTGAGCACCTTCCACTCCGGGTGGTTGCGGGTCAGCCAGATGTCGGCCGTGGTGCCCGTGGTGACGATCAGGGTCTTGTCCGCGAGATCGTTCAGCCCCTTGGCGGCGCTCTTCTCCGGCACCAGCACCTGCACCGCGACCTTGAGGTTGGGGTTGGTGAAGTCCACCACCTGCCGCCGCTCCGGGGTCACCGTCATGTTGGCGAGGATGAGATCCACCTTGTCGCTCTGCAGGAAGGGGATGCGACTGGCGGGCTCCACCGCCACGAACTCGACCTTGTTCTCGTCCCCCAGCAGATCCTTGGCGAAACGGCGACCGAGATCGGTATCAAAGCCGACGTAGTTGCCCTTCTCGTCCACATAGCCGAAGGGGGGCTTGTCGGTGAAGACGCCGACGATGAGTTTGTCCCGCGCCTTGATCTTGGCGAGGGAGCCGTCCGCCGCATGGGCGGCGCCGCTGGCGAGACCCAGTCCCAACAGGGCACTGAACAGAACCGAGGTGATCTTTTTCATGCTGACTCCTTTCGTTTGATGACATTTGTATAAGAAAACTTGGCGAGGAACTGGCGGGCACGCTGGCTGCGCGGGTGCTCGAAAAATTGATGGGGGGCGGCCTGCTCCAGAATGTGGCCGCCGTCCATGAAGACGATGCGATCCGCCACCGCCTGGGCGAAGGCCAGCTCGTGGGTGACGATGAGCAGGGTCATGCCACTGCCGGCGAGATCGCGGATCACCTCCAGCACCTCCTGCACCATCTCGGGATCCAGCGCAGCGGTCACCTCGTCAAACAGCATCACCTGCGGGTTCATGCAGAGCGCCCGCACGATGGCGATGCGCTGCTGCTGGCCGCCGGAGAGCTGGCGCGGATAGTCGTGGCGCCGCTCCCACAGGCCGATGCGGGTCAGCAGCTGTTCCGCCTGCAGCAGGGCCTCCTGCCGCTCTCGTTTTTGCACTTGAAGGGGGCCGAGCAGCACGTTCTCCAGTACCGTCAGGTTGGGGAAGAGGTGATAGCTCTGGAACACCATGCCGATCCGCTGGCGTACCCGCTGCCAGTCGGTGCTGGCATCCAGCCGCTCTCCATCGAAGCGAATCTCGCCCCCCTGAATGGGTTCGAGCCCGTTGAGGGTGCGCAGCAAGGTGCTCTTGCCGCAGCCGCTCGGCCCCAGGATGACGATCACTTCCCCTGGGTGCACCGTGAGGCTGACCTCATCCAGTACCCGGTTGTGGCCGAATTGTTTGCTGACAGCATTGAGCTCAAGCAGAGGTGTCATACCGCATTACCCCATTGTTGCTCCAGCCGGCGCGAGACGAGCGAGAGCGGATAGCAGACCAGAAAAAAGAACAGGAACAGCAGACCGTAGATGAGCAGCGAGCCATAGGTGCGCTCGATGATCTGCTGGCCCACCTTGATCACCTCCACCACCCCGATCAGCACCGCCAGCGAGCTGGTCTTGATGATGCGGGTGTAGATGTTGATGGTGGGCGGCGTCAGCCGTTGCAGCGCCTGGGGCAGCAGCACGTGGCGATAGAGCTGCCAGCGAGAGAGCCCGAGCGCCAGGCCGGCCTCCTGCTGGCCGCGGGCGAGGGAGTTGAGGCCGCCGCGCACCACCTCTCCCACCTCGCTGGCGCCCCACAGGGTCAGCACCAGCACGGCGCACCAGAAGGCCGGGATATCCAGGCCAAAGAAGATCGGCTGCCCGAAGAAGAAGAGGTAGAGCCAGACCAGCACGGGCACCACCCGAAACAGCTCCAGATAGACTCGCAACACTACCCGCGTCAGCCTTCCCCCTTGCTGGGCCAGCACGCCGTAACCGACCCCGCCCAGGGTGGCGAACAGGATGGCGAGCAGGGAGATGGCGAGGGTCTGGCCCGCGCCCACCGCCAGCAGCGGTAGCGCCTGCGTCAGCTGCTCAGTGACCGGACTGGCCATAGCGAGCCCTCCTTCTTTGTGCATGGGTGGCGAGTGACGGCGGCAGCAGGACAATAGGTGCCTTCATCAGTTGCTCAATGACCGAACTGACCATGTTGCAGCCTCCTTTCAACGACGCGCAGGGCGAGCGACAGCGGCAGAAAGATCAGCACGCACATCAAGGTCAGTACCGCCAGCATCTCGTAGGTCTTGTAGTAGAGGGCGATGTAGTTCTTGGTGGTGTAGAGCAGTTCCGGCACCGCCACCGCCGAGGCCACCGTGGTCTCTTTGAGCAGGAAGATGAAGTTGGCAAAGAGCGCCGGCAGGCTGGCGAGCCAGGCCTGGGGCAGTTGCACGTGGCGCAGCAGCTGCCAGCGGGAGAGGCCGATGGCTCGCCCCGCCTCCAGCTGGCTGGGGGGGACGGCCTGCACCCCTGCCCGCAGCGCCTCGGTCAGGTAGCCGCCACCGAGGAAGGTCATGGCGATCACCGCCGTGGCAAAGCCCGACAGCGACAGACCGAGCGCCGGCAGCCCGAAGTAGAGAAAGAACAGCTGGATCAAGAGCGGCGTGTTGCGGGCCAGCTCCACATAGGCGCGGATCACCCTGTTCAGCCAGGGCCGATGCAGGCTTTGCAGCGTCACATTGAGCAGCGCCACGGCGAGCGAGGTGAGGATCACGATGGCGCCGAGCTGCAAGGTAACCCAGACCGATTGGCCGAACGCCGGCAGGGTGGTGAGGACAAAGGACCAGTCGAAGCTCATGCCGGGATCCTCCCGTCGCGGCGCAGCCGCTGGGGCACGACCGTGATGGCGTCCGGGTACTTGATGCCGGCACCGGTGTTGAGCACCACCACCCGCTCGCCCCCCTGGATCCAGCCCGCTTCCCGCAGCTGGCGGGCGGCGGCGAAGGCGGCCGCCCCTTCCGGGCAGACGAAGCAGCCCTCCTGGGAGGCGAGCTGATGCAGCTCGCGCTGGATGGCGCCATCTTCCACCGCGACGGCGCAGCCCTCGGTGCGATAGAGGGCGTCCAGCACCAGAAAATCCCCCAGTGCCTTGGGCACGTTGATGCCGAACGCCAGGGTCTGGGAGTCGGGCCAGAAGCGCGACTCGCGCTCCCCCTGCTGCCAGGCCTGGACGATGGGGGCGCAGCCGCTCGCCTGCACCGCCACCAGGCGCGGCAGCGGCCCCTGCACCCAGCCCAGCTCCTGCAACTCCCGCAGCGCCTTGTAGATGCCGATGAGACCAACCCCGCCGCCGGTGGGGTAGAGGATCACGTCCGGCAGAGTCCAGCCGAGCTGCTCGGCGATTTCAAACCCCATGGTCTTCTTGCCTTCGATGCGATAGGGCTCCTTGAGGGTGGAGGCATCGAACAGCCCCTGCTGCGCCACCGCCTCGGCCACCTGGCGACCAGCGTCGCTGATGAGGCCGTCCACCAGATAGAGGCGGGCACCGGCCAGGGCGCTCTCCAGCCTTGTGATGGCGGGGGCCGCCTGCGGCTGGACTATGGTGCTGCGCAAGCCGGCGCGGGCGCCGTAGAGTGCCCAGGCCGCACCTGCGTTGCCGTTGGTGGGCATGGCGAAGTGGGTGATGCCGAGTTCGCGGGCGCGGGAGACGCCGACCGCGGCGCCGCGGGCCTTGAAGGAGCCGGTGGGGGTGAGGCTCTCATCCTTCATCCAGAGATCCGGAATGCCGACCTGCTTGCCGAGGCGCGGCAGCGGCAACAGCGGGGTGAAGCCTTCCCCCAGGGTGACCACCTGGGCGGGGTCGCGCACCGGCAGCAGCTCGTGGTAGCGCCACAGGCTGGCGGGGCGCCCCAGCAGGGCGGCCGGATGCCAGGCCTGCTTCAGGGACTCGAGGTCGTAGCTGGCCAGCAAGGGGGCGCCGACCGGGCTCAGCTGCTGGGGCTGATCGGCATCCACAACCTCGTCGGTCTTGCTGCAACGCAGATGTGATAGGTAGCTGTACGGCATGCTTTATCCTGAATGAGTCGAGATGGTCAGTCGCTTATTCCATCCTGTGACCCAAGTGCCGGATAACAAACAAAATAAACTGGCAAACCTAAGCGAAAAAATTCATATGACTCCGATAGCTCCGGGTTGTGGCGGTTTCCCGCTCATGTCGCCTGGTCACCCGCTGGGGGGTTGGGCCATCCGGCACTCTTTGCTAACCTGCCCGCTTCACTGAAACCGCAGGGAGCCGCATCGATGCGAGCGATTGTCAGCCTGCTGGCCCTGTCACTGCTGTGTGCGTGCAGCGGCCAGCCAACCAGAGAGGATGCCATGTCAGGGAAAACGCGCCTTCACTACCCCGTCACCCGCCAGGGTGAGCAGGTGGATCACTACTTCGGTCAGGCCGTGGCCGACCCCTATCGCTGGCTGGAGGATGATCGCAGCCCCGAGACCGAGGCCTGGGTCAAGGCCCAGAACGCCGTGACCCAGGGTTATCTGGCACAGATCCCGTATCGCGCCGCCATCAAGGAGAAGCTGGCCTCTTCCTGGAACTACGCCAAGGAGGGGGCGCCGTTTCGCGAGGGGCGCTACCACTACTTCTTCAAGAACGACGGCCTGCAGAACCAGAACGTGTTGTGGCGCCAGCTGGAGGGCAAGCCGGCCGAGGTGTTCCTCGATCCCAATACCCTCAGCCCCGATGGCACCACGGCGCTGGATCAGCTGAGCTTCTCCCGCGATGGCCGCATCCTGGCCTACTCCTTGTCGCTGGCGGGTAGCGACTGGCGCGAGATCCACCTGATGGACGTGGAGAGCAAGCAGCCGTTGGAGGCGCCCCTCAAGGATGTGAAATTCAGCGGCATCAGCTGGCTCGGCAACGAGGGCTTCTTCTACTCGAGCTACGACAAGCCAGATGGCAGCGAGCTGTCGGCCAGGACCGATCAGCACAAGGTCTATTTCCACCGGCTTGGCACGGCGCAGGAGGATGACCGGCTGGTGTTCGGCGCCATCCCGGCCCAGCACCACCGCTATGTGGGGGCGACCGTCACCGAAGATGACCGCTTCTTGCTCATCTCGGCGGCGAACTCCACCTCCGGCAACCGCCTCTATGTGAAGGATCTGAGCCAGGAGAACGCGCCGCTGCTGACGGTGCAGGGGGATCTGGAGGCGGACGTGAGCCTGGTGGACAACCAGGGCAGCACCCTTTACCTGCTGACCAACCGGGACGCCCCCAACCGCCGGCTGGTGACGGTGGATGCCGCCAACCCGGGGCTGGCCCACTGGCGCGACCTTATCCCCGAGCGTCAGCAGGTGCTGACGGTGCACAGCGGCAGCGGCTATCTGTTCGCCGAATACATGGTGGATGCCACCGCCCGGGTCGAGCAGTTCGACTACGAGGGCAAGCGGGTGCGCGAGGTGGCGCTGCCCGGCCTTGGCAGCGTCAGCGGCTTCAACGGCAAGCACGACGACCCCGCCCTCTACTTCGGCTTCGAGAACTATGCCCAGCCGCCCACTCTCTACCGGTTCGAGCCAAAGAGCGGCGCCATCAGCCTCTATCGTGCCTCGGCGGCGCCGTTCAAACCGGAGGATTACGTCTCCGAGCAGCGCTTCTACCAGAGCAAGGACGGCACCCGGGTGCCGCTCATCATCAGCTACCGCAAGGGGCTGAAACTCGATGGCAGCAACCCGACCATCCTCTACGGCTATGGCGGTTTCGACGTGAGCCTGACCCCGAGCTTCAGCGTGTCGGTGGCCAACTGGCTGGATCTGGGGGGGGTCTATGCGGTGGCCAACTTGCGCGGGGGCGGTGAGTACGGCCAGGCCTGGCACCTGGCGGGCACCCAGCAGAACAAACAGAACGTGTTCGACGACTTCATCGCGGCGGCCGAGTACCTCAAGGCCGAGGGTTACACCCGCACCGACCGGCTGGCGATCCGCGGTGGCTCCAACGGCGGCCTGCTGGTGGGGGCCGTGATGACCCAGCGGCCGGATCTGATGCGGGTCGCCCTGCCGGCGGTGGGGGTGCTCGACATGCTGCGCTACCACACCTTCACCGCCGGGGCGGGCTGGGCCTATGACTACGGCACCAGCGCCGACAGCGAGGCGATGTTCGACTACCTGAAGGGCTACTCGCCGCTGCACAACGTCCGACCCGGGGTCAGCTACCCCTCGACCCTGGTGACCACGGCGGATCACGACGATCGGGTGGTGCCGGCCCACTCCTTCAAGTTTGCCGCCACCCTGCAGGCCGACAATGCCGGCCCCCATCCCCAGCTCATCCGCATCGAGACCAATGCCGGGCACGGGGCGGGTACGCCGGTGGCGAAACTGATCGAGCAGAGTGCGGACATCTATGCCTTCACCCTGTACGAGATGGGCTACCGGGAACTGCCGCGTCAACCTTGATCCGGGCGAGACGGGCGTCAGCCATCCACCATCCACTATCATCAGGGCCCTGCGGGGCCCTTTTTATTGCCGCGCGTTTGAACGCCGACCTGCGACCATCCCTGTCTCGCCGGCGGCCCGTTTTGGCAGACGGGCCCCATCTGTTATCCCCCCGGTGGTATAGTCAGTCACAAGATCCGCATTCAAGGAGTTCATCGTGAAGAAGATCATCTACATCCTGCTGGGGTTGGCGCTGGCGGCCGTGGTGGCCATCACCGCCCTGGTGTCCCTCATCGACCCCAATCAGTTCAAGCCTCAGCTGGTGGATCAGGTGCGCAAGAGCACCGGCCGCGAGCTGGTGATACAAGGAGATATCGGCTGGCGCTTCTGGCCGAGCCTTGGCCTCTCTCTCGAGAAGGTGGCGCTGCGCAACCCCGCCGGTTTCGCCGAGCCCGACCTGGTGCGCTTCGAGCGCGGGGAGGCCTCGGTGGGCCTGCTGCCGCTGCTCTCCCACAAGCTTGAGATAGGCAAGGTGACCCTGAGCGGCGCCCACCTGTTTATCCAGACCAGGGCTGACGGCAGCTCCAACCTGAGCGATCTCATCAAGACGACCAAACAGGGGGCGGATGCCTCGCCAGCGGGCGAGAGTCAGCCGGCTGCCCCGGCCGCCAGTGACAAGCAGCCCTGGCAGATCAGCCTGCAGGGGGTGGAGCTGCAACAGGCCAGCGCCCTGCTGCAGGACGATCGCAACGGCACCGTCTCCCGCCTCGAACAGCTGGACCTGAACCTGGGTCAGCTGGTGGTGGATCAGTGGGTGCCGGTGACCCTGGCCGCCAAGGGGGCCCAGGGGGAGCTGGCCTTTGATCTCAAGGGGCAGGCCCAGCTCAAGCTGGCCCAGGATGAGAGCCGCAGCGAACTCAAGGATCTCAGCCTGGAGGGGAGCCTGAAGGACCCGGTGCAGCGGCTGGATGCTTTCTCCCTCAAGGCCGATCGGCTGGCGCTGGGAGAGTGGAGCAGCCTCACCCTCACTCTGCAAGGTGCCCAGGGGACGGCGGACAAGCCGACCCTGGCCGGCACCCTGGAGGGAACCCTCAAGGCGCGGCTCGATGAGAACCGGCAACTGCTGGAGATATCGGATGCCGTGCTGGCCGCCAAGCTGAGCGGCGATGCCCTGCCGCGCCCGCAACTGCAGGTGAAGCTGGCAGGCTTTGCCCGTGCCGAGCTCGACAAGCAGAGCGTGACCCTGACCAACCTGGTGATGGGGGTGGATGACGCCCTGCTGAGTGGCAACGGCAGCGTGCAGCTGGGCGCCGTGCCTAGGGTGGAATTCGACCTCAAGGGAGAGGCACTGGATCTTGACGGCTGGCTCGGTCAGCCGGCCAAGGCCGCGCCCGCCGCGGCCAGTTCGGGCGCTGCAGCCCCGGCCGGGACGACGGCGCAGGCCGCCGCCCCCGCCGCCAAGGCGCTCTCCACGGCCGAACCGGATCTGACCGCCCTCAAGTCGGTGGATCTGGCCGGCCGGTTGCAGCTGGGCAGTGTGCGGTTGAAGGGACTGGATCTGAGCGCCGTCGACCTGCAGCTCGCCCTGGCCGGTGGCCAGCTCACCCTCAAGCAGTTCAGCGCCGGCGTGGCCGGTGGCAAGGTGACGGCCAGCGGCGTGCTCGATGCGCGGCAAAAGCCGGCTCGCTATCAGGCCCACAAGCGGGTACAGGGGGTCGATGTGCGGCCGCTGCTGCAGACCCTGGCCCAGACCGATCTGCTGGAGGGCAAGGGGGATCTCGAGGTCGAGGTGCAGGGGGCCGGCCTCTCCGAACTGGCGCTGCGCAGCCGGATGCAGGGCAAGGTGAACCTCAAGTTGAGCGATGGTGCCCTGCACGGCATCAACCTGGCTGAGATGATCCGCGAGGCACGGGCCACCCTGACCGGCAAGGGGGCGGATCAGGTGAAGGAGGCGCGCAAGACCGACTTCAGCGCCCTCACCGCCAGCTTCCGGATTGCCGACGGGGTCGCCCAGAGCGACGACATCCAGCTGTTCGCCCCCGCTCTGCGGGTGAAGGGGCAGGGCCAGACCGCTCTGGTGCCGGAGACCCTCGACTTCCTGTTCCTCACCTCCGTGGTGGAGAGCAGCAAGGGGCAGGGGGGCAAGGATGTGGACGAGCTTAAGGACATCACCATACCGGTGCGCATCGGCGGCCACTGGCAGGCGCCGAGTTACCGGCTCGACGTGAAGGCACTGCTCAGCAACAACAAGCTGCTGGAGGAGAAGGCCCGCAAGGAGGCCGAGCGCGGTCTCAAAAAGCTGCTGGGTGACAAGGCCGACAACGAAGGGGTGAAGGGAGTGGCCGATCAGCTGCTCAAGGGCCTGTTCAAATAGCCTAGCCCTGTTGTTTTATCGCCATGCAGAGCCCGCCCCGTGCGGGCTCTGTGCGTTTTGGCCGGGAGGCGGGGACGCGCCGGTAGTGAAAGAGAGGGGTGTTTGGGCCGGATAAAGATGGTATCACTGTGGTTTTACCAAGGAGCAGATGAATGAGTCGAAGTGAAATCGCAAGAGAGATATCCCATCCGGACTGGCCACTGGTCTGGCAGATCTACGGCAGCAGCTTTCCCCGCTACGAACAGCGCCAGCCGCAGCATCAGCAACGCAAGATGGGAGACTCCCGCTTTCACTGTCAGCTCTTTTATCAGGGCGAGCAGCTGCTCGGCTTTATCTTCTGGTGGGACTGCGGTGAGCAGATCTACATCGAGCATCTGGCCATCAACCCGGCCCTGCGCGGCCAGAACCACGGCTCACGCCTGCTTGCCGCCTTCTGCGAGACGGCGGGGCGCCCGGTCATCCTGGAGATAGATCCGCCAGAGGACGAGATTTCCCTTCGTCGGCTGCGCTTCTACCAGTCGCTGGGTTTTTGCCTGAACGAGCATGACCACGTGCACCCGCCCTATCAGCCAGATTGCGAGGGACATGCGCTGCGGGTGCTGAGCTATCCGGCCCCGCTCGACAAGGAGGATTATCTGCGTTTCAACAAGGTGCTGGTGGAGACAGTGATGGATCACGGCCCGGCCTGAATCAGTGACAGGCACTCTATTGTGAAGTGAAGGGGGAGGTCTCTCCCCCTGATAGCAGGATTATTCGTAGACGGCAGTAGTATGAAGCAGTTGATCTGCAAAAGTGAAAATCTCATCTATTGAGCCAATCGGATGTCGAGTTTCTTTCTTTTCCTCATCAAACAGGCCTATATATTTTTGGCGAGAGTTAAAATGTAATCTGCAAAGTGGTTTCCGGTTATTGTCATCCAGCAGGATTCCAAAATAACTTTGAGTATCTCTGGGGGCAATCCTGGCGACATCAAATTGCTGTCTGAGTATTGCTTTAACCACATTGAACGCTTCCATTTCTTCAATAGTGGTGTCTACTCTGGATTTTTCTTTATTGTTATCATTTTCGCTGTTGTCACCAGGCAGATCGCTCTCTGAGATTGATGAGACAGTTGAAGTACTGACACTATTACCTATTGCAGACTTCAATCTTGCATTGATGCTATCGTTGAGGAATTGGTTCAGTGCTTTCTTGCTGATATCAGTGAACGACTGCTTCACCCTGGCTGTCAGTACGCCATCATAAATACGAGATGCAAAGAATTTGACGAAATCCTCTTCTGGAGAAGCAAATTGCTCGGCAAGTAGTTTTTTGATCTGGCTAAGATATTTAAGTTCTCCTGCAGCATCAACAACGGACTCAACATCGAAGGCGGTTTTAGTCAGTTTTAATACCTCAGGAACGACATGCTCATCTATGTCCTCAAGATCCAATGTTAGAAATGGCTTTTCATCCATTTTATTTGGTGCATCCAGGTCGGTATAAAATTCATACTGAGCACCATTGGTGAGAATGCCAATTCTGGCATTGGTGACCGAGAAATAACGAAAGAGTTGGCCTGAATGTTTTGCAGACAGCTTTTCACTATATTTTTTACATTCAACAAGAATTTGAATCTGGCCATCCTTCAGAATGGCATAGTCAACCTTTTCTCCCTTTTTGATACCGGTATCTGCGGTGAACTCGGGGATTACCTCGGTGGGGTCAAAGACATCATAACCGAGAACACGATTGAGAAATGGCATGACAAAGGCATTTTTGGTCGCTTCTTCAGTAGTGATCATCGATGCTTGTTGCGCAATTTTTTTGGATAGACTCTGTAGCTGTTCTGAAAAATCCATTTCTTCCTCTCTGTATGGCGGCAAGGTGGTACTTTTTAACGCTATATTCCCCTCCATCATTTCCGGGCTGAATAATGGAGACTGGATACCCATAACCTCTGCTTATATTCAGCAAAGTGCCATACGATTCCAAGGTTTGTATGCCTGAAACAGGATCTAGCTCACCGCTATTGAGTTTTATGTGAAGAATATTTGGCTCATTGTCGCAAAGAGCAATTAAAAGGGGCGCCTCGGCGCCCCTGCTGTTTACTCCCCCAGCAGCTGTTGCCAGACCGCCAGCACATGGCCTCGTTCGGTCAGCAACTGGTCGTCTCCCACCTTGCGGGAGACCTCCGAGAGGTTGAGGCGATGACCGAGGTTGCGGATCTCCAGATAGGCGTGCTTGAGCCCCTCCGCCTGCTCCAGGGTCAGCACCCCCGCCAGCACGCACTCGTCGAAGATGCGCACGTTATCGGACCAGCGGGTGAGCGCCTCGGGTTCGCCGCAGGCGTGGGCCAGTACCAGGTACTGGGCGATGAACTCGATGTCCACCATGCCGCCGGGGGATTGCTTGAGATCGAACTCTCCAGCGCCCGCTTTCAGCAGGTGGTCCCGCATCTTGTGGCGCATCTCGCGCACCTCGCGGGCCAGGGTCGGCAGGTCGCGTTCCTTGGCCAGCACGGCGCGGCGGATGCGGGCAAACTCGGCGATCACCGCCTCATCGCCATAGATGGGACGGGCCCGCACCAGCGCCTGATGCTCCCAGGTCCAGGCCTCGTTTTGTTGATACAGCTCGTAGGCTGACAGCGACGAGACCAGCAGGCCCGAATCGCCGGAGGGGCGCAGCCGCATGTCGATCTCGTAGAGGATGCCGGACGGGGTGCGGGTGCTGAACAGGTGCAGGATCCGCTGGGCCAGACGCAGGTAGAACTGGCGGCTGTCGATGGGCTTGCGACCATCCGTGTAGCTGTTGGGGTCGCCGCCGTGCAGGAACACCAAGTCGAGATCCGAGCCGTAGCCCAGCTCGATGCCGCCCAGCTTGCCATAGGCCACCACCGCAAAGCCGCGCTGGCCGCTCACCGCCACCTCGGGCGGCACCCCGTAGCGCTCGCTCATCTGGGCCCAGGCCTGATTGACCACCTCCTCGGTGATCGCCTCCGCCAGCCAGGTGAGGTGGTCGCTCACCTTCATCAGCGGCAGGGCGCCGGCGATGTCGGCCGCCACGATGCGCAGTAGTTGCACCTGCTTGAACTGGCGCAGCGCCTCCATCTGCTGCTCCACATCCTCTTCGGGGATGCGCAGCAGGAACTGGCGCAGCTGGGGCTTGTACTGATCGAGCGGGGTGGGGTGGTAGAGGTGCTGCGGGTCGAGCAGCTCGTCCAGCAAAATCGGGTAGCGGGCCAGCTGCTCGCTCACCAGATGGCTGGCGTCACACAGCCGCACCAGCTGGCGCAGGGCGCCCGGGTTCTCCGCCAGCAGCTGCAGATAGGCGCTGCGGGTGAAGATGCGGGTCAGCAGCTCGCACACCCGCTCGAACAGGCGGGCAGGTTGCTCGCTGGCGACCACCAGTCGCAGCAGCTCCGGCATCAGCCAGTCCAGCGCGATACGCCCCTGCGGCCCCACCTGCCGGCGCTTGTACTCCTCCTTGAAGCGCAGCAGGGCACCGCAGAGCGGGGCGGGCTCGGCCACCCCCTGCGCGGTCAGCAGTTCTTCCAGCTCGGCGGCGTCGAGCTCGGTGCGCCACAGATCGAGCCAGAGCTGCTCCAGATGGGCGGGTGCCTCCTTCTCTTCCCCCACCACGGCGGCGAACTCCTGATGGACGGCGGCCATCTCCTCATCCAGATGGGCCATGAAGGCACCCCAGTCCGTAAAGCCGAGGGCGGTGACGAGCCGCTGGCGATCCCGCTCCTCGGTGGGCAGGGTCTGGGTCTGCTGATCGCCGATCTCCTGCAAGATGTTCTCGACCCGGCGCAGGAAGCGATAGGCCGTCAGCAGGCGGTCGCAGTGGTCGGCTTCGAGGGCGCCGCACCGGGCGATGGCGGCCAGTGCCTCCGGCAGATGGCGCACCCGCAGTGCCGGCTCACGCCCGCCACGAATAAGCTGCAGCGCCTGGGCGATGAACTCCACCTCGCGAATGCCGCCAGCCCCCAGCTTGATGTTGCCCTCCAGCCCCTTGCGGCGCACCTCGGCGGCGATCATCGCCTTCATCTGACGCAGGCCGTCGATGACGCCGAAGTCGATATAGCGGCGAAACACGAAGGGGCGCAGCATCTCGGCCAGCTCCACCGCGTGTTCGCACTGGGGCCCCAGTACCCGCGCCTTGACCATGGCGTAACGCTCCCAGTTGCGGCCGTGGTGCTGGTAGTAATCCTCCATGGCGGCAAACGAGATGGCGAGCGGCCCCGCGTCGCCAAAGGGGCGCAGCCGCATGTCGACCCGAAACACCTGGCCGTCGACCGTGCTCTGGTGCAGGGCGTTGATGATGCGCTGGCCCAGCTTGATGAAGAATTGCTGGTTGGCGAGCTCGCGCCGTCCGCCCACCGTGTAGCCGTTCTCGGGGAAGGTGAAGATAAGGTCGATGTCGGAGGAGAAGTTGAGCTCGCCGCCCCCCAGCTTGCCCATGCCGAGGATCAGCAGCGGCTGCGGGTTGCCGTTGCCATCCATCGGGGTGCCCAGCTCGCCACACTGCTTGGCGTAGAGCCAGTCGCGGGCAGAGCAGATGAGCGTATCCGCCAGTTTGGTGAGGTGGATAAAGCTCTCTTCCACTTCGGCGTGGCCCAGCAGCTCGCGCCAGGCGATCACCAGCATGCGGCTGCGGCGGAACTGGCGCAGGATGCGCTTGAGCGCCTCCTCGTCGTCCACCTCGGCCAGCAGGGCGGTCAGATCGTGCTGGTAGGCGGGCCAGCGCTCGGCCTGATCCAGATCTCCGGAGGCGAGCAGCTCGGTCAGCAATTCCGGCTGTTTGCAGAGAGAGTCGGCGACAAAATCGGAGAGGCCGAGCAGGGTCAGCAGGGTCTGGCGCACCGGCTCGGGCAGCGTGCCGTAGTCGGGGGCCAGTTCAGTCAGCCGTTGCCAGTGGCGCTGGGCCAGCTCCTGCAGCAGGGGGGAGAAGGCGGAGAAAGAGGGAGAGTGCTGGGCCACGGTTGCCGTCCTTGTGATTAACGAAACTGCCGGATAAAAAGCTGGCTGCCAATCTAGCACTGTCGGGCCCCCGCGTCACAGCGCAGGGGCGAGAAGCATGATCCGGCGGGAATTATCGGCAGCCGACCATTCAGGTGCGCTGGTAGATATCGGGGTGGTAGATCTCCATCAGGCTGCCGGGGCTTGCTGGCGGCACGAAGCCGAAACCGGCGTAGAGGCCGTGGGCATCGGAGGTGGCGAGGGAGAGGCGACGCAATCCCTGCAGCTCGGGATGGTCGAGTATGGCTGCCACCAGTGCCTTGCTGTAGCCGCGGCCGCGATACTCTGGCAGCACGAACACGTCGGCCAGATAGCCGAAGGTGGCCCGGTCTGTGATGACCCGGGCGAAGGCGACCTGCTGAGCGCCGAGGTAGCCGCCAAAGCAGAGCGAATGGTTGATGGCCCGCTGCAGGGTGGCAAGGGGAATGCCGCGACACCAGTAGGCCTGTTCAGACAGGAAACGGTGGATCAGCGGCACGTCGAGCCGCCCCTGGTCGGCGCTGATTTCAAGCGCAAGTACTGTGGTCTGCATCCTGGCTCCTTGCCGCGATGAAAAAAGAAAGGCCCCTCGTGGGGGCCTTCCAGTCTAACCGGATTGCGGCGTTCAACAACAGCGGCCCTATGTCAGGCCAGTTTGAGGGGCTGGATAATGAGTGCTGTCCAGGGGCTGGCCCATCTCTTCCTGTCTGTGAGATGACGCCCGTCAGGCCAGCTTGAAGGCCTGAATATGGGTATCCAGGGTCTGGCTGTGGCGCTCCACCAGTTCGGAAGCCTCCTGCAGCTCGCGCAGCACCACGACGGAACCCTCCACCACCTGCTTGACCTGCTCCAGGTTGCCGCTCATCTCCTCGGCCACCGAGCTCTGCTGCTCGGAGGCGGCGGCGATCTGGCGGTTCATGTCGGCCACCCCCTGTACCCGTTGCACTATGGTGGCGAGCTGGTCGCCGGCCTGGGTCACCTGCTCCACTCCCTTGTCGGCCTGCAGCACGCTCTGGGCCATCAGCTCGGCCGCCTGGCGGGCGTTGCCCTGCAGCTGCTCGATCATCTTCTGGATCTCGACGGTGGCGGCCTGGGCCCGGTTGGCCAGCTCCCGTACCTCGGAGGCGACCACCGCGAAGCCACGGCCCGCCTCACCGGCGCGGGCGGCTTCGATGGCGGCGTTGAGCGCCAGCAGGTTGGTCTGCTCCGAGATGCCGCGAATGGTGTCGACCACTGAGCCTATCTGATCGACCCCCTGTTCCACCTGGTTGACCACGGTGGAGGAGCGTTGAATGTTGCCGGAGAGGGTGTCGATGGTGTTGACGGTGGCAGCCACGCAGCGGCTCCCCTCTTCCGCCAGCTGGCTGGTTTCGGCAGTGGCGTGGGAGGCCTGCTCCGCATGGGCGGCCACCTCGCGGATGGCGCCCACCATCTGGCTCATGGCGCTGGCCAGCTGCTCAATCTGGGTGAACTCCTCGCTGATGGCCTCGTTGGCCTCCTCCATGCAAAGGGTCACCTGGGAGGCGATGTCGTTGAGCTCCTTGCAGGCGACGCGCTGGGTGCCGAATACCTCCTTGAGGTTCTCTTGGGAGTGGGCCACCGCCTTGGCGATGTCGCCGAATTCGTCACGGGACTTGAGCAGCACCCGGTGGCTCAGATCCTTGCGGGCAAAGCGTTCCAGCAGGCCCACCAGATAGTGCACCTGCTTGACCATCAGGCGCGAGCCGGTCAGCAGCAGTACCACGAAGACCAGCCCCATGATGGCGGTCTCCATCAGCCCGGTCCAGAGCAGGCTGTTGGCGATGGTGTCTGCCTTGTCGGGGGCGATCCCTTCGCTGAGCAGGGTGGTTTCCAGATTGCTGGCGTCGAACCAGAGCTTGATCAGCAGCAGCACAGTACTGAACACCATGAGCAGTACCACTTTGGGTACCAGCCGGATATTGCTCATTCGCTTCTCCAGCGGGTTTAACTGCATAATATTTCTCCTTTTAATGACCGGTTTTCCTTTGTCCTCAGGGCTATCGGCATTATCTTCCTTTTTATTAATTCGCACCGTGCCTAAAGTGGGAAAATGTATGCGCCATCACTTAACTCATCTACGCGCCATGGATCTGTTGATGGCGTTTCTGTCGGTGATCTCGGTTGTGCTGGTCACGGCCCGCTGGTGGGGTCATCAAACCCTGGCCCCCCAGACCCTGCAGCTCTTCTATGACGTCGACAGCCTGATCTGCTACTTCTTCCTCGGTCACTTCGCCTATGGCTGGATCCGGGCCCCCGACCGGATGGCCTTCTTCAAGGCCAACTGGTTCTATCTGCCGGGCAGTCTGCCCATGGTGGAGCAGCTGCGCTGGGCCCGACTCATCCAGTTGTGGCGGATCTACCAGCTGCTGCGGGATCAGCCGGATCTGCTGGCCATGTTTCGCCGCGAGCGCAACGAGACCACCCTCTCCGGCATCCTGTTTCTGTTCTTCCTGCTGCTGGGGGTGGGGTCAGGGGTGATGTACTGGGTCGAGTCGGGCCAGCCCGGCAGCCAGATCCAGACTCCCTACGATGCCTTCTGGTGGACGCTGGTGACCCTCTCCACCGTGGGGTATGGCGATCTGGTGCCCAAGACGGAGGAGGGGCGCTTCGTCGCCAGCCTGCTGATCCTGTTCGGGGTCGGTCTGTTCGGTGCCATCAGCGGTTTCATGGCCAGCCTGTTCCTGCAGCCGGGACGGGGGGATGCGGAGCTGGAGAAGTGGCGCCATCACCAGAGCGCACAGCAGGATCTGCTGCTGCAGGAGCTGCGAGCCCTGCGGGCCGAAGTGAAGGCACTGAAACAGAAATAGGCAGCGGCGTCCGGAATGGTCGCGTCGCGATAGAGACAAGTTGCGAGCCACCTCTCAGCTCGGGGGGGAGCCCTTTTCTTTGCTTGTCCTTTGACCCGCCGGCGGCTTAACATTCGCCAGTCACCTAACCAAACGAAGAGAACCGATCGACCATGCGCGCCCTTCTCGGGATCCTGATCTGCTTGTGTGCCCAACAGGCACTGGCCGATACCCGCTATGTTTCAGACAACATCTTTACCTTTATTCACAATGGTCCGGGCACCCAGTACCGGATCCTTGGCAGCGTCAAGGCGGGTGAGCCGCTGGACGTCAAGACAGTGAACAACGAGGCCGGTTTTACCCAGGTGGTGGACGGTCGCGGCCGTGAGGGCTGGATCAAGAGCAGCGAGTTGCAGGGCGAGATCAGCCTGCGCGAGCGGCTGCCCCAGGTACAGAAAGAGCTGGAGGAGGCCAAGGCCCGCCTGCTGAACCTCAACGGTGACAACGAGAAACGCTTCGCCGAGAAGGATGGCAAGATCGCCGAGCAGAGCAAGGAGATCGCCACCCTCAAGGCCCAGTTGGCCAGCCAGGGCGAGGAGATGGGCAACCTCAAGGAACAGAACGATGCCCTGACCCAGAGCTACGACAACCAGGAGCACGATATGCAGATGGACTGGTTCATCCGCGGTGGTGCCATGGTGGGTGGCGGCATCCTGCTTGGCATCCTGCTGCCCATGCTGCCCCGTCGTCGCAGTCGCGGTGATCGCTGGATGAACTGACAACCGCTGTCGGCAGCAGAGTGAAGGGTCGCCATGGCGACCCTTCTTTTTTGCCTTGCGAAAAATTGTATACAAAATAAGGCGATGAATTTTGCCTGGTAGGCATATGGCGCCGATATAGTGCGCCATATGAGCCAATCAGCGATCTTTGTTAATAACAGGCAACAATTTCATTTCATCTATGGGTTGATATTGTATACATTATCGGCGTTTCGGCGGCACGACCGCCTTCGTCGATATCAGCCCTAGGGCGTACAGGAAGACCCCATATGTTCAAAGCTACCCAAGTGCTTGCCGCTGACTACATTCCCTCCGATCTGGCCGCCCTGCGCGAAGCCATCACCCAGAACTACGTGGTGGATGAAAATGCCTATCTGGCCGAACTGTCGGCCATGCTGCCGGGGGATGGCGCCTCGCTGGAACGGGTGACCCAGCGTGCCCGCACCCTGGTGACCAAGGTGCGCAAGGAGAGCGGCTCCGGCGACGGCATCGACGCCTTCCTGCAGGAGTACAGCCTGGATACTCAGGAGGGGATCATCCTGATGTGCCTGGCGGAGGCGCTGCTGCGCATTCCCGATGCCGAGACCGCCGATGCCCTGATCAAGGACAAGCTCTCCGGCGCCAACTGGTCGTCCCATTTTCGCAAGAGCGACTCCACCCTGGTGAACGCCTCCACCTGGGGGCTGATGCTGACCGGCAAGATCATCAAGCTGGACAAGAAGCTGGACGGCAACCCGGCGAACCTGCTGGGCCGCATGGTCAACAAGCTGGGGGAGCCGGTGGTGCGCTCCGCCATGTACGCCGCCATGAAGATCATGGGCAAGCAGTTCGTGCTGGGGCGCGACATGAAGGAAGCCCTCAAGGCGAGCCGCAAGTCCCGCGAGAAGGGTTACACCCACACCTATGACATGCTGGGGGAGTCCGCCCTGACCCTGGCCGATGCCGACAAGTATTTCGGTGACTACCAGCGCGCTATCGAGGCGGTGGGCGGCGAGCGCATCAGCGACGGCGGCCCGGCCCCCTCCATCTCCATCAAGCTGTCGGCGCTGCATCCGCGTTATGACGTGGCCAACCGCGAGCGGGTGCTCGGCGAGATGTGCGAGCGGCTGGTGGGACTGGTGCGTCTGGCCCGCGACAAGGACGTGGCCATCAGCATCGATGCCGAAGAGATGGACCGCCTCGAGCTCTCCCTGGACTTGTTCGAGCAGCTCTACCGCTCCGACGCCAACCGTGGCTGGGGCAAGCTCGGCATGGTGGTGCAGGCCTACTCCAAGCGCGCCCTGCCGGTACTCTGCTGGCTCACCGCGCTGGCCCGCGAGCTGGGAGATATCATTCCGGTACGTCTGGTGAAGGGCGCCTACTGGGACAGCGAGCTGAAATATGCCCAGCAGGCCGGCCTGCCCGGCTACCCGCTGTTTACCCGCAAGGCGGGTACCGACATCTCCTACCTCGCCTGCGCCCGCTATCTGCTGAGCGAGCCGACCCGCGGCTTCATCTCGCCCCAGTTCGCCACCCACAACGCCAATACCGTGGTCAGCATTCTGGAGATGGCCGGCGATCGCCAGTTCGAATTCCAGCGCCTGCACGGCATGGGAGAGGAGCTGCACAACGCGGTACTGAACGAGCAGCCAGGTCTGCACTGCCGCATCTATGCGCCTGTGGGTGCCCACAAGGATCTGCTGCCCTATCTGGTGCGCCGCCTGCTGGAGAACGGGGCCAACACCTCCTTTGTCCACAAGCTGGTGGACCCCAACACCCCGGTCGACTCTTTGGCCGAGCACCCGCTGCGCACCCTCAAGCGCTACTCCAGTCTGGCCAACGACCGCATTCCACAGCCGGTGAACCTGTTCAGCGACCGCAAGAACTCCAGCGGCGTCAACATGAACATCGTCTCCATCCAGCGCCCCTTCTTCGCCAAGTTGAAGGAGCTGGAGAGCAAGCAGTGGCTGGCGGGCCCCATCGTCGATGGCGAGACCCTCAAGCGCAACGAGGCCCGCGTGGTGCTGAGCCCGCAGGATGTGAGCCAGCTAGTGGGCAAGATCCACTGGGCCGACGAGCAGGCGGTGGAGCAGGCGCTGGCCTCGGCCCATGCCGCCTTCCCGCGCTGGCGCGAGACCCCGGTGAGCGAGCGTGCAGCCGCCCTTGAGAAGCTGGCGGATCTGCTGGAAGCGAACCGCGAGCAGTTCATCTCCTTGTGTACCCGCGAGGCGGGCAAGTTGCTGCAGGACGGCATCGACGAGGTGCGCGAGGCGGTGGACTTCTGCCGCTACTACGCGGTGCAGGCCCGTGGCCTGATGGGGCAGGCTACCCTGCTGCCCGGCTACACCGGCGAGATGAACGAGCTGTTCCTGCAGGGCCGCGGCGTGTTTGTCTGCATCAGCCCGTGGAACTTCCCGCTGGCGATTTTCCTGGGCCAGGTCGCCGCGGCACTGGCCACCGGCAACACAGTCATCGCCAAGCCGGCCGAGCAGACCGGCCTCATCGCCCACCTGGCGGTGACCCTGGCTCATCAGGCCGGCATTCCCGGTGACGTGCTGCAACTGCTGCCGGGTGACGGCGCCACCGTGGGTGCCAAGCTGACGGCGGATGCCCGCATCGGCGGCGTCTGCTTCACCGGCTCCACCGAGACCGCCAAGCTCATCAACATGACCCTGGCCCAGCGCGATGGCGCCATCCTGCCGCTTATCGCCGAGACCGGTGGCCAGAACGCTATGATCGTCGACTCCACCGCCCTGCCGGAGCAGGTGGTGCGCGACGTGGTGAGCGCCGCCTTCCAGAGCGCCGGCCAGCGCTGCTCCGCCCTGCGGGTGCTCTACCTGCAAGAAGAGATCGCGCCGCGGGTGCTGGAGATCCTCACCGGTGCCCTGCAGGAGCTCAAAGTGGGCAACCCGGCCGAGCACAACACCGACGTCGGCCCGGTCATCGACGCCGAGGCCAAGGCCGGGCTGGATGCACACCTGGTGCACATGATCCCGCGTGCCCGCCTGATCGCGCAGGCGCCGATGCCGGCGGTGACCCTGGGGGGCCACTTCGTCCAGCCGACCGCGCTGGAGATCGGCTCCATCCGCGAGCTGACCCGCGAGCAGTTCGGCCCCATCCTGCACGTGGTGCGCTACGCCGCCCGGGATCTGGACAAGGTGATCGCGGATATCAACGGCACCGGTTACGGCCTGACGCTGGGGATCCACAGCCGCAACGAATCCCATGCCGAGGAGCTGGCGAGCCGCATCAATGTGGGCAACGTCTACATCAACCGCAACCAGATCGGCGCCATGGTCGGGGTGCAGCCGTTCGGCGGGCAGGGCCTCTCCGGCACCGGTCCCAAGGCGGGCGGCCCTCATTACCTGAGCCGTTTCATTACCGAGAAGACTCGCACCATCAACACCACGGCGGTGGGCGGCAACGCCTCCCTGCTGGCGATGGGCGATGCCTGATCGACCGAGACCGACATCAGGCCGCCTGCGGGCGGCGTTTTTCATGGGCATTCTCATGGGTATTGAAAAGCCGCCATCTTGGGGTCGCCACCCGGCTTGCCGCGCCTTAATATGGTGGCCGGTTGTCGCTTTCATCCGTCACCGCCGCCCAGCCCCGGGCGCGCATCCCGACCGACGTCACAACAAAGAGTGCTGCATCTATGCCATTAACCGAACAGGCCCGCTGGTTCGTGCTGGGGGGCGATCACCTCGTCCTGCTGGATGACCAGGGGCGCATTCCACAAGGCCCCCGCGCCTGTCTGCCCAGCCACCTGCAGCATGCCGCCTTTGAGCGCTTTGACGAGTGGGACGGGCTGCCCTGCCTGCTGCTGGATCTGGGGGAAGAGGCGGACCTCGCACCCCTGACCCCGCTGCGCCAGCTGATGGTGGCCGGGGATGAAGAGGGATTTCGCCTGGCCGGCCGCGCCTGGCAGCTCGCCACCTTTCGCCGCACCCACCGTTTCTGCGGCGAGTGCGGCGCCCCCATGAGCCCGAAGGTGGGAGAGTGGGCGCAAGGGTGTCGCCATGGCCACGTCGTCTATCCGCGCATCTCCCCCTGCATCATCGTGGCGGTGCGCAAGGGACCCGCCATCTTGCTGGCGGCCCACCGCCGTCACTATCAGGCCGACGATCCCATGTATACCGTGCTGGCGGGTTTTGTGGAGGCGGGGGAGAACCTCGAGCAGTGCGTGGCGCGGGAGGTGTTCGAGGAGAGCGGCATCCGGGTGACCAACGTGCGTTACGTGGCGAGCCAGCCCTGGCCGTTTCCCCACAGCCTGATGATGGGCTTCACCGCCGATTATGAGAGCGGCGAGATCCGGGTGCAGGACGAGGAGCTGGTGGCCGCCGATTTCTTCGAGGCAGGTGAACTGCCACGGCTGCCGCCTCACGGCACCATAGCCCGGCGGCTCATCACGCTTTGCCTCGACGACCAGGCCTGAGGGATGCCACGAGGGATGCAAAGAGGAGCGCTTGTTTGCGCCCCTTCACATCTTTGCACTCCAACGGCAGTGGCTGGCGTTTGAGCCGCCCCCCGCCGCGCACAAAGTGGTATCATATCCGCCATTTTATGCTGGATATGAACTCAGGAACTGGGATGAAAGAGCTGAAGAACGATCGTTACCTGCGTGCCCTGCTGCGCCAGGAAGTGGACATGACCCCGGTATGGATGATGCGCCAGGCTGGCCGCTATCTGCCGGAATACAAGGCCACCCGCGCCCAGGCGGGGGATTTCATGTCCCTGTGCCGCAACGCCGAGCTGGCTTGTGAAGTCACCCTGCAGCCGCTGCGCCGCTATCCGCTCGATGCCGCCATCCTCTTCTCCGACATCCTCACCGTGCCCGATGCCATGGGGCTGGGTCTCTACTTCGAACAGGGCGAAGGCCCGCGCTTCGAGCGTCCGATCACCTCCATGGCCGACGTGCAGGCGCTGCCGGTGCCGGATCCGGAAGACGAGCTGGGCTACGTGATGAACGCGGTGCGTACCATCCGCCGTGAGCTCAAGGGCGAAGTGCCGCTCATCGGCTTCTCCGGCAGCCCCTGGACCCTGGCCACCTACATGGTGGAGGGGGGCAGCTCCAAGGCGTTCACCAAGATCAAGCAGATGATGTACGCAGAGCCGCAGACTCTGCACCTGCTGCTCGACAAGCTGGCCGACAGCGTGATTGCCTATCTCAACGCCCAGATCAAGGCGGGTGCCCAGGCAGTCATGGTGTTCGATACCTGGGGCGGCGTGCTCACCCCACGCGATTACCGCGACTTCTCCCTGCAGTACATGCACAAGATCGTCGACGGCCTGATCCGCGAGCATGACGGTCGCCGCGTGCCGGTCACCCTGTTTACCAAGAACGGTGGTCAGTGGCTGGAGCAGATCGCCGCCACCGGTTGCGATGCGCTGGGTCTGGACTGGACTACCGACATCGCGGACGCCAAGCGCCGGGTTGGCGACAAGGTGGCGCTGCAGGGCAACATGGACCCCTCCATGCTCTACGCCAGCCCGGCCCGCATCCGTGAAGAGGTCGCCTCCATCCTGGCCGGTTTCGGTCACGGCAACGGCCACGTTTTCAACCTGGGTCACGGCATCCATCAGGATGTGAACCCGGAGCATGCCGGCGTGTTCGTCAACGCGGTACATGAGCTGTCAGCACAGTACCACGGCCGCTGAGCGCCGCCGACAACACAATGAACAACGGGGCCTGCGGGCCCCGTTTTGCTGCCTGCGGCGGGGGCTGCATCCTGACCGCCGCTCGGGTTACACTGCAACCCGGTAGAGGGCGGTCGACTTCAGGCGGGCACGGCAGCGTGCACCCCGGAGCTGGCGCCCTGCGGTCATGGCTGGAGGCAGGATGAGCAACAGGTTGTTGGATTGGGGTATCGACCTTGGCGGTACCAAGTGCGAGTGCGTGGTACTGGACGGGGACGAGGTGCTGCTGCGCCATCGCATTCCCACCGAGCGTGCCGGCGGTTATGACCACATGATCGGCCAGATCGCCAAGCTGGTGGCAGAGTGCGCCGACAAGCTCGGCCAGCGGCCGACCCTCATCGGCATGGGGACGCCGGGGGCGCGGGATCCGCAAACCGGCCTGATGAAGAACTGCAACACCACCGAGCTCAACGGCAAGCCGTTCAAGGAAGATCTGGAGCGCCGGCTCGGCGTGCCCGTGCTGATCGCCAACGACGCCAACTGCTTCGCGCTGGCGGAAACCCATCTGGGAGCCGTGCGCCAGCACCACCCTGATGCCAAGGTAGTGTTCGGCATCATCATGGGCACCGGAGTGGGCTCCGGCATCGTCATCAACGGCCGCATCCTCAACGGCCACCACGGCATCGCCGGCGAGTGGGGCCACAACGTGCTTTCACCCGACGGCCCCGAGTGCTACTGCGGCAAGCGGGGCTGCGTCGAGACCTTCATCAGCGGCCCGGCGCTGGAGGCCTGGTACGAAGCCAAGGCCAAGCGTCACCTGCCGCTGGCCAAGATAGCGGCGGCGACGGCTCACGACCACGTGGCCAAGCTCACCATCGACCGGCTGCATCTGCTGTTTGGCCAGGCGCTGGCCAACGTGGTCAACATCCTGGATCCGGACGTGATCGTCATCGGCGGCGGGGTGGGCAACGTGCAGAGCCTGTACAGTGTGGGACGGGAGACTATTTTGCCCTTCCTCTTTAATCCCCGCTTCGCCACCCCCATTATTGCTCCAGCCCTGGGGGACAGCGCCGGGGTATTCGGGGCGGCACTGCTGGCCCGCGGTGAATTTCAGGATGCCCTGCTGTCGTGAGTCAGCCATCCGCTTGTCCCTTTGTCCCAGCTAAGGACCCAGAGTTTTCATGATCAAGATTGCCATCAACGGGTACGGGCGGATCGGCCGCAACGTGCTGCGGGCCCTCTACGAGAGCGGCCGCGACAAGAACATCAAGATAGTGGCCATCAACGAGCTGGCTGCCCCCGAGGCCATGGTGCACCTGACCCGCTTCGACACCAGTCACGGTCGGTTCCACCATCCGGTGCAGCTGGCCGGCAACAGCATGCTGGTGGGGGAGGATCTCATCTCCCTGTTCGCCGAGCGGGATCCGTCGCGCTTGCCGTGGCGGGCGCTGGGGGTGGACGTGGTGCTGGACTGCACCGGGGTGTTCGGCTCGCGAGCCGATGCCGAGCTGCATCTGGCGGCGGGGGCGGGCAAGGTGTTGTTCTCCCATCCGGCCGAGGCGGATGTGGACGCCACCATCGTCTACGGAGTCAACCATCAGGTGTTGACCGGGCGCGAGCGGATCGTCTCGAACGCCTCCTGCACCACCAACTGCGTGGTCCCCGTCATCGAAACATTGCATCGAGAATTCGAGATAAATTGTGGTACTATTACGACAATTCATTCGGCCATGCATGATCAGCAAGTCATCGATGCCTACCACAGCGACTTGCGCCGAACCCGCGCCGCCAGCCAGTCCATCATCCCGGTGGATACCAAGCTGGCCAAGGGGTTGGAGCGGATCCTCCCCCACTTCGCCGGCAAATTCGAGGCGATCGCGGTACGGGTACCGACCATCAATGTAACGGCAATGGATCTCAGTATTACTGTTCGTAAAAAAGTGACGGTTACTGACGTAAATCAAGCCCTGCAACGGGCATCCAGAGGTACATTAAGCGGTATTCTGGATTACACGGAAGAGCCACTGGTCTCCGTAGACTTTAATCATGATGCTCACTCCTGCATCATTGATGGTACCCAGACCCGGGTCAGCGATGCCAACCTCGTCAAGATGTTGATGTGGTGTGATAACGAATGGGGCTTCGCCAACCGCATGCTGGATACCACCCGGGCCATGATGGCCGCAGGCTGAGAGCCTGCACCGGGCGCAAGGTTACTGTTTTTAACATTACCTGAAAATATAGAGGACTGAATATGTCTGTTATCAAGATGACTGACCTGGATCTGGCGGGCAAACGCGTTCTGATCCGTGCTGACCTGAACGTGCCGGTAAAAGACGGCAAGGTCACCTCCGATGCACGTATCGTGGCGACTCTGCCGACCATCAAGCTGGCTCTGGAAAAGGGCGCCAAGCTGATGATCACCTCCCACCTGGGTCGTCCGACCGAGGGTGAATACAACGAAGAATTCTCCCTGGCTCCGGTTGTCAACTATCTGAAAGACGCACTGTCCTGCCCGGTTCGTCTGGCCAAAGACTACCTGGATGGCGTAGAAGTCGCCGCCGGTGAGCTGGTTGTGCTGGAAAACTGCCGCTTCAACAAAGGCGAGAAGAAGAACACCGAAGAGCTGGCCAAAAAATACGCCGCCCTGTGTGACGTCTTTGTAATGGATGCGTTCGGTACTGCTCACCGTGCCGAAGGTTCCACCTACGGTGTGGCACAGTTCGCACCGGTTGCCTGTGCCGGCCCGCTGCTGGCTGGTGAACTGGAAGCCCTGGGCAAAGCCATGCTGAAGCCCGAGCGCCCGATGGTTGCCATCGTTGGCGGCTCCAAGGTCTCCACCAAGCTGACCGTACTGGAATCCCTCTCCAAGATCGCTGACCAGCTGGTGGTTGGTGGTGGCATCGCCAACACCTTCATCGCTGCTGCCGGTCACAACGTCGGCAAGTCCCTGTGCGAGCACGACCTGATCGACACCGCCAAGAAACTGGCTGCCGAAACCAATATCCCGGTGACCACCGACGTGGTTGTGGGTGCCGAGTTCTCCGAGTCCACCCCGGCCACCATCAAGTCCGTTGCTGACGTGACCGACGGCGACATGATCTTCGACATCGGCCCTGACTCTGCCAAGGCCCTGGCCGACATCATCATGAATGCCAAGACCATCCTGTGGAACGGCCCGGTCGGCGTGTTCGAGTTCGACCAGTTCGCCAAGGGTACCGAAGTGATCGCTCGTGCCATCGCTGAATCCCCGGCCTTCTCCATCGCTGGCGGTGGTGACACCCTGGCCGCCATCGACAAGTTCGGCATCGCCGACAAGGTCTCCTACATCTCCACCGGTGGCGGCGCCTTCCTGGAGTTCGTAGAAGGCAAGGTACTGCCGGCTGTTGCGATTCTGGAACAGCGCGCCAAAGCCTAATTGACCCGAGACGGGGGGCAAAAGCCTCCCGTTTCGTTTATCATGTGGCCGCTGTGCCGGTTCATGATGAACCCCCCATTTTTTATTAACGGCATACGAGACAGGACGATTAAACATGTCTAAGAAAATTTTCGACTTCGTAAAACCGGGCGTGATCACTGGTGATGACGTTCAGAAAGTGTTCGCCATCGCGAAAGAGAACGGCTTCGCTCTGCCGGCAGTCAACTGCGTCGGTACCGACTCCGTGAACGCCGTGCTGGAAGCTGCCGCCAAGGTGAAAGCGCCGGTTATCGTTCAGTTCTCCAACGGTGGTGCTGCATTCACCGCTGGTAAGGGTCTGAAGCTGGAAGGTCAGCAGGCTGCCATCATCGGTGCCATCTCCGGTGCCAAGCACGTGCACGCCGTTGCCGAAGCTTACGGTGTACCGGTCATCCTGCACACCGACCACGCTGCCAAAAAGCTGCTGCCGTGGATCGACGGTCTGCTGGAAGCGGGCGAGAAGCACTTCGCTGAAACCGGCAAGCCGCTGTTCTCCTCCCACATGCTGGATCTGTCCGAAGAGTCTCTGGAAGAGAACATCGACATCTGCTGCGAGTACCTGACCCGCATGGCCAAGATGAACATGACTCTGGAACTGGAACTGGGTTGCACCGGCGGCGAAGAAGACGGCGTCGACAACAGCCACATGGATCAGTCCGCTCTGTACACCCAGCCGGAAGACGTGGCCTACGCCTACGAGCGTCTGTCCAAGATCAGCCCGCGCTTCACCATCGCTGCCTCCTTCGGCAACGTGCACGGTGTCTACAAGCCGGGTAACGTCAAGCTGACCCCGTCCATCCTGGACGCTTCCCAGAAGTACGTGTCCGAGAAGTTCGGCATCCCGGCCAAGTCTCTGGACTTCGTATTCCACGGTGGCTCAGGCTCCACTCTGGAAGAGATCCGCGAGTCCATCTCCTACGGCGTAGTGAAGATGAACATCGACACCGACACCCAGTGGGCGACCTGGGAAGGCATCCTGGACTTCTACAAGACCAACGAAGCCTACCTGCAAGGTCAGCTGGGCAACCCGGAAGGTGCCGACAAGCCGAACAAGAAGTTCTACGATCCGCGCGTATGGCTGCGTGCCGGTCAGACTTCCATGATCAAGCGTCTGGAACAGGCTTTCTCCGACCTGAACGCCATCAACGTACTGTAATTCGTTACAGCACCTTGATTGCATGAAAAGGCGCCCTGCGGGGCGCCTTTTGCATGAGTGCGGATCGCGATGGGCGGTCGACTCGTGACAAGGCGTCCTTTGGGACGCCTTTTGCATTTCTGTGATCCCGGCGGGCTGGATTGGCGACGGGGGCCTGCGTATTATCGATGACAGGCCGTTTATTTTAGTAAACGCAACGGGACCAGGGCAGGATGCTGAACATGCAGGGAAAGCACAACACACATCAGGA
Source organism: Aeromonas sp. s5 (assembly GCF_040907865.1). NCBI lineage: Bacteria > Pseudomonadati > Pseudomonadota > Gammaproteobacteria > Aeromonadales > Aeromonadaceae > Aeromonas > Aeromonas sp. s5. The sequence continues at coordinate 41,633 of NZ_JBFOCO010000017.1, read as the reverse complement.
ACACGTGGCCTCCTATTACGCGGCCACCCGCAATGACAATCAGCAGTGGCCCGAGCTCAGCGGGGAGTGCAATGCCGAGGTCTGCATCATAGGCGGCGGCTTCACCGGTCTCAATACCGCCATCAATCTGGCCGAGGCGGGCTACAAGGTGGTGCTGCTGGAAGCCAACCGTATCGGCTGGGGCGCCTCCGGGCGCAACGGCGGTCAGCTCATCCGTGGCATCGGCCACGACACCAGTCAGTTCGCCCGCTGGATTGGTGAAGAGGGCGTGCGCGAGCTGGATCTGATGGGGCTGGCGGCGGTCGAGCTGGTGCGCGAGCGAGTCGAGCGCTTCAACATCGACTGCGACCTGCGCTGGGGTTACTGCGATCTGGCCACCCGCCAGCGCCATCTGGCCGGGTTTGCAGAGGAGGCGGCACACCTGGCGAGCCTCGGCTACCGGCACGAGCTGAAACTGGTGGCGCGCGAAGATATGCATAGCGTGGTGGGATCGGATCGCTACATCGGCGGCATGATCGACATGGGCTCCGGCCACCTGCACCCTCTCAATCTGGCGCTGGGTGAGGCGCGCGCGGCGGCCAGCCTGGGGGTGGCGCTGTTTGAGCATTCCCGGGTGGTGCACATCGACTATGGCGATCGGCTGCAGGTCACCACGGCCCACGGCCGGGTCAGCGCCGACTACCTGGTGATCGGCTGCAACGCTTATCTTAACGACCTCAACCCCGAGCTGGGGGGCAAGGTGCTGCCGGCGGGCTCCTACATCCTCGCCACCGAGGTGCTGGAGAAACGGCTGCGCCAGCGGTTGCTGCCGCAAAACATGGCGGTGTGCGATCAGAACGTGGCGCTCGACTACTACCGCCTCTCCGCCGACGGCCGCCTGCTGTTTGGCGGGGCCTGCAACTACTCGGGACGGGATCCTCGCGACATCAAGGCCTTCATGCTGCCCAAGCTGCTGCGGGTGTTTCCCGAGCTGGCGGAGACCGCCATCGAGTTCCAGTGGGGCGGCATGATAGGCATAGGGGCCAACCGGCTGCCCCAGATCGGCCGCCTGGCGGATCATCCCAACGTCTTCTATGCCCAGGCCTATTCCGGCCACGGCCTCAACGCTACCCATATGGCGGGCAAGCTGGTGGCAGAGGCGATCAGGGGGGAGAGCCGGGGGCTGGATCTGTTTGGCCGCGTGCCGCACATGACCTTCCCCGGCGGCCCGGCGCTGCGTTCGCCCTTGCTGGCGCTCGGCATGCTCTGGTACCGCTTCAAGGATCTGTTCTAAGCGAGTCAGGGCTTGCCACGGCTCGGCAAGCGGTTGCCGCCCCGTTTGCCGGCCAGCCGGATTTATCCTGCTGTTGCCTCGCTTTATAGTCGGAGTTGTCAAAAATCCATCGTGCGCCAATTTCTTGTGCTGATCAGAGGAACACACCGGATTGGCGCGGGGTTTGCCATCTGTGAACGGGGTTCGAGCCGCTGAGGATCAGCGGCGGCCCCGCTCAGGAGATCAGGACAATGACAACAAACGTAACAGCCGCGGGAAGCGTCGGCTCGCTGGCGCAACTGCTGGCAACGCGCAGCGGCGAACGGCAGGAGAGACCAGAGATGCCGCCCCCGCCGCCCCCCGGTGCGAGCAACAAGATGGAGCAGGATCTCAAGTCGGTGCTGGCCGAGCTGGGCCTGTCGGGCAAGAGCGAGGAAGAGAGCGGTGAGAGTACCGAGAGTACCGCCGCCAGCGGTGGTTCACTCGATTCCTTCATGGCGAGCCTGATGGATGCCCTGCACGCTCAGCAGGAGGGGAGCAAGGCCATCGCCACTGGCAGCAGTGACAATCCCATGAAGCTGGATCTGCAGAGCCTGCTGGGTCAGCTGGATGGTGAAGGGGAGCCTGGCAGCGAGGTGAGCGCCCTGCAGAGTCAATTCTCCAGCCTGCTGGAGAGCAGCGGCAACAGCGGGAGCGGGGTGACTCTGAAAGATCTGTTGTCGGCCTTTGCCAGCAAGATCCCGAGTGACGCGCCCGACCGGAAGGGTTATATGGTGGATACCCAGGCCTGAGTCGGCCCGGGTTGCCTGGCCGGGGCCGCGTCAGTGAGCGGGCTCGGCCAGACGCCAGCCCTGCTCGGTCTTCATCATCCACACCTCGGCTTGCTGGGGCAGCACCTGGCCCGCCTCGAACTCGCCGTATTTGCGCTCCAGCTCCATCAGCCCCATCTCCTGCTGGAAGGGGCCGACCCTGTCATAGACCAGATCCTCGTCCTGCAGTACCTGCAACTGCTCCAGTCCCCGCTTGAAGTGGAGCTGGTAGCTCACCTTGACCAGATAGACCCCCTCCATGCGCTCTTCTTTATCGAGGATGGCGAAGTCGCTGATCTCGAACAGATTGGCGTCGGTGTCTGCCTGCAGTTTGGCGGTGACCTGGGTCCGGATTGCCTCTTCACCTGGACCTGCGTAACAGCCATAGAGCCAGAGGGCCAGCAGGGGGATGAACCACTTTTTCATCAAAACTCCGGACGAACGAGACGGGAAAGGGCAAATTTTGCCATGCTGCCGACCATATACAAGGGATTGCCAGAAAAATCAGTCAGTAAGGGGCGAGAGGGAGGGGGCGTGCCCGGAAGGGGCGGGGTCGATTGCGCGCTCCAGCACGATCGCCTCGGCCCGGTAGCCGGCCAGCTCGCGGCGATAGCACTCGGTGAACCCTCGGCGCTGCCAGAAGGACAAGGCGACCTCATTGCTGGCAATGACCGACAGGCGCAGCCGGGTTGCGCCCCAGGCGCGAGCCAGCGTACAGGCGTGCAGATAGAGCGCCTGACCGCGGCCGGCCCCCTGCCAGGGCTCACCCACCAGCAGCAGCCCCAGATAGGCGGTGGTGGGTTCGGGATAGCCGCGCAGCAGATCGAGCACGGCGGTAAGCTCCCCCGCCTCCCAGCACCCGATCACCTGTTTGGCAGAGAAGGGCAGCGTCGGCGGACAGGCCGTGAGCGCCTCCTCTGCTGCCTGGGCGCAGAGCGGCGCGTGACTTATCGCTGCCTGATAGGCTGGAGCCAGTTCGAACAGCCGCTGCAGGGCGGGCGCATCGCTTGCCTGCAGCTGACGCAGCTCAGTTGGCATCGCCAATCCTGTCCAGCTGACCGAGGAACTCGGCGGGCCCCATAAAGCCGGTCACCCGCTGGCCGCTCACTTCATTGCCGGCGCGGTCGAAGAAGATAAGGGTCGGCAGGCCCAGCACGTTGAGGCCGTTGAGCAGTTCTACATCGGCATCGTCGTTGGCGGTGACGTCCGCCTGCAGCAGTACCATCTGGCCGAAGCGCTCGCGCACGGCGGGGTCGCTGAAGGTCTTGTGTTCGAACTCCTTGCAGGCCACGCACCAGTCGGCATAGAGATCGAGCAGCACCGGCTTGCCGCGGGCGGCGGCCAGCTGGGTCTTGAGATCGTCCAGGGTCTTGATGCGGATGAAGGCCGGCGTCTCGGCCTGGGCGGCGACGCTGGCGCCCTGGGAGGGCAGCAGCAGATCCTTGCCCACCACCACGGCACTGATCATCGCTAGCAGCAGCACGAAACCGCGCAGGCTGCGCCCCACCGAATGTTGCTGGTGCTGGTTGTGATGGTAGAGGTAGCCGCACAGCAGCAACCCCCAGCCGAGCCAGGCCAGGGTGGCGACCTGATCGCTCCACAGCCTGGAGAGCAGCAGGATGGGCACCGCCAGCAGCGCAAACCCGAACAGCTGCTTGATCACGTCCATCCAGGCGCCCGCCTTGGGCAGCAGCTTGCCGCCCGAGGTGCCGAGCAGCAGCAGCGGCAGCCCCATGCCGAGCGACAGGGCGTAGAGGGCCGCGCCGCCGAGCCAGAGATCGCCGCTCTGGGCCACGTAGATGAGGGCGCCGGAGAGGGGGGCCGTGGTGCAGGGGGAGCAGACCAGGCCGGAGATCATCCCCATGATGCCGACCCCGAGCACGGAGCCGCCCTGCTGGCGGTTGGAGAGACCGGAGAGGCGGGTCTGCAGGCTGCTCGGCAGCTGCAGGGTGTAGAGCCCGAACATGGAGAGGGCCAGCAGCACGAACATCACCGAGAGCCCGATCAGCACATAGGGGTGCTGCAGCGCGGCCTGGAATTTCAAGCCTGCCGACGCCACCACCAGCCCGAGCAGGGTGTAGGTGACCGCCATCCCCTGCACGTAGACGAAGGAGAGCAGGAAGGCGCGGCGGGTGGAGAGGCGATGGCCGGCCCCGGCGATGATCCCGGTCAGGATGGGATACATGGGGAAGACGCAGGGGGTGAAGGCGAGGCCGAGCCCCAGTGCGAAGAAGGCGGCGACGCTGAGCCAGAAACCCTGGCTGCCGAGGGCGGCCGCCAGCTGATCCTGCTGACTGCTGGCCGGGGCCGGCGTGGGTGCATCGACCTGGTCATGTGGCGGCTCGGCGACGAGGGGCTCGACGGCGATCCGCTTGTCGGTCGGGGGATAGCAGAGGCCATCGGTACAGCCCTGATAGCTGATCTTGAGGCTAGCCTGCTGGCCCGCCTTGGTCAGGGTGACGGGGATCTGCACCTCCCGGTAATAGACCTGGGTCTTGCCGAAGAAGTCGTCTTCATGATCGGTGCCGGCGGGCAGCACCGGCTCCTCGAAGGTGAGGTTCTCGCCCTGGAAGCTGAAGCGGTGGCGGTAGAGGTAGTAGTCGTCGGCGATGCGCAGGCGCAGCAGCAGCTGGTTGCCCTGCTGTTCGCTCTCGAGGACGAACGCCTCGTCCACCTTCAGGAATTTGGGCTGGGCACGGGCCTCGATGCCGAGGGCACTCAGCAGATCCGTGCTGCTGGCCCGGGCCGGCAGTGAGCCCAGTCCGGCCAGCAGGGCGCAGAGTAACAGCAGGGAAGAGAGCAGACGAAACGGCGTCATGAGGTTTCCTGTTTTATCCAGTCGAGATAGGGCTGGTGGCCCTGGCTTGTGGGCAGCGCCAGGATCTCCGGCACCTCATAGGGGTGATGAGCAAGAATGCACTGACGCAGCGGCTCGAACAGGGCCGCTTGCGACTTGATGATGAGCTGGATCTCCGTGGCCCGCTCGATCCGGCCCTGCCAGCGATAGACGGAGGTGAGGCCGGGCAGCTGGTTGATGCAGGCTGCCAGCCGCCGGTCGAGCAGTTGTTCGCAGATGAGGTCGGCACTGGCCTCATCCGGGCAGGTGCAAAGCACCAGAATGGCGTCAGTCATGGTGAAATTTCTCGTCCGTACCGGGCGGCAAGGCGCCCGCAAACCAGTGGCTACTATACCTAGCGACGGGTCAAATAGCATCTGGCGCGCTTTGCGGCTGCGACATGAAAATAAGTGGGGGGCATGAGATAGACGCTGTCAGAGCGACAAGGCAGAATGAGCGGGCTTGTTCCCATTCGACGTAAGGAAATGTATGACCCAACAGAATGAGCAGCAGAGAAACCGCATGTTGAGCCTGTTGCGCGAAGGTGAGCGCCGTATGTTGGTGCAACTGGCCGGTCTGCTGCGTACCAGTGCCGATGAAATCAATGCCGAGCTGGAAAAAGAGGAGTTGCTGGAGACCCTGGAGCAACCGGTCACGGTGGAGTATCTCAACGGCGTGGTGCAACACCATCTGTTCGAGCGCCTGCACAAGGGTGACATGGTGGCGGCCCAGCGTCTGCTGACCCAGTACCAGAGCGACCTTGAGGCCATGCTGACCCAGGAGGCCGAGGCAGAGGCCCAGACCGAAGAGCTGAAGGCACAAGCCTGAAGGCCGCGGCAGGCCCGCCGGGCTTGTCCTCCCCCAGCACCATCATGCCTCTTGCATGATGGTGCCTCGTTTTTCCCACCGTTTTTTGCCGTCGTTCAACCCAGTGCGTTCTGCTGCCACTGACCCGGGATCGGGTACACCTTGTCGTAACTCCAGTTGTAGACGAAGGCGTAGACCAGATAGAAGGTCACGAAGCCGATGTTGAGCGCCAGCGCCGCCAGCAGGGCGAGATCCAGCCACCAGGCGATGACCGGCAGGGTGAGCGCCATGAAGCCCCCTTCAAAGCCGAACGCATGGACCACGCGCTGCCACAAGGTCTTGTGCGGGTGACCCTGGTACTTGAGCAGCAGCTTGTCGAAGCCGATGTTGTAGACATAGTTCCAGACGGTGGCCAGTACCGAGAACAGGACGGCCAGCGGCCCCATGTGGCTGAGCTCGATGCCTGTGATCCAGCTGGCCAGGGGGGCTGCGATGAGCAGACCTATCACTTCAAAGCCGATGGCGTGGCGGATACGGTCATTGCGGGTACGCATAAATTCCTCTCTTTAAACAGCTATGTTGACTGACTGGTTGGCAATCTATCCCTATTTGTTGATAGTTTCACGTTGGTATCCATCGTTAAAATAGATGGATGACCGCATTTGCAGGAGCAGGACGATGAACCCATCGCTGGAACAACTCAGGGTATTGCTGGCCGCCGCGCAGGCAGGCTCCTTCTCGGCGGCCGCGCGCCAGCTGGGCAAGGCGCAGTCGGTAGTCAGTACCGCCATCGCCAATCTGGAGATAGATCTGGGGCTGGAGCTGTTCGATCGCAGCGGGCGCTATCCTGTGCTGACCGAGGCGGGCGTGCGCATCAGCCAGGAGGCCGGTATCTTGCTGGCCCAGAGCGCGCGCTTGCAGGCCATCGCCGGCGAGCTGGCCAGCGGCGTCGAGTCGCGCCTGACTCTGGCCATCGATGATGACTCCCACCTGCCCTGGCTCGGCGCCGTGCTGGAGGAGTTCGCTACCCACTACCCGACGGTGGAGCTGGAGCTGCTGTTTCCGCTGATGGAGGATCTCACCGAGATGCTGATCAGCGGCCGCGCCCAGCTCGGCATCAGCTATCAGAAGGAGCACCCGCAGCAGGAGATCGTGGCCCGCTCGCTGGGAGGCGTCGCCATGCCGCTGGTGGTCGCCCCCGAACATCCGCTGGCCCACAAAGCGCCGCTGCGGGAGAGCGATCTGCAGGGGGCTCGCCAGCTGCTGGTGACAGGGCGGCGGGAGGGGACGGAGCGTCATCGCTTTCGCCTGTCGGCGCAGGTGTGGTGGGTGGAGGGGGATCTTGGGATCCTGGAGCTGGTGAAACTGGGGCTAGGGTGGGCGGCAGTGCCCGATTTTCTGCTGCACCGGCCGCTGGCTCGGGGCGAGGTGGTGGTGCTCAAGCCGGACTTCATCACCCAGCCCGAGCTGGCGCTGGAGCTGCAGTGGCATCGCGCCCGCCCGCTCGGGCAGGCGGGGCGCTGGCTGAAGGAGGCTCTGCTGGCGCGGGTGCGCTAGCAGGGCGCTTGGCTTCGCTTACTCGGTCAGCTGATAGGGGAGGGGCTGCAGGGTCAGGCTTGAGCCTTCTTCCTGCTTGAGCCGGAAGCGGGCGTCGGCCTCGGTGTCCTTGGGTAGCACGGCGGTGAGCCACAGCTCGCCATCCTGTTGCCAGGCGTTGAGCACCATGCCGCTGCGGCGCCAGTTGTCACCGAGCTGGATCTCCAGGGTGTCGCCGCTGGTAACCGGGGTAGTGGCGGTGCCGCTCAGCACGAACAGAGCGCGGTTGTTGGCGCCGCGATACTTGGCGCGGGCCACCGTCTCCTGCCCCATGTAGCAGCCCTTGGTGAAACTGATGCCATCGAGCGCCTGCAGGTTGAGCATCTGGGGAATGTACTCACCCTGATGAACCGCCTCCAGATGGGGGATGCCGGCCTTGATCTCCAGTCCCCACCAGAGCGACTCGGGGCCGCTGGGCAGGGCCAGCGCCAGCGGCTGTTCGCTGACCAGCAGCCAGCGATCGGCTTCGATCCGCACCGCCATGCCACCCTCAATGAGGCCGCTCTCCTGCAGGTCGTATTGCCCCGCGATCCAGCCATCGGTCCCCTGACCGGCCACGCCGACCGCCTGGCCGTGATTTTCGCTGATCTCGACCTTGGCAAAGATCGCGAACTTCTTGAGCTCGGGCAGCTGGCGGGCCAGCACCGACGGCTTGGTCAGCATCAGCAGGCGATCGCTCAGGCAGAGCAGGCGAAAATCGCTCCACAGCTTGCCCTTGGGATCGCAGTGGCCGCCCAGGGTGTGCTGGCCCGGCTGCAGGGCGTTGACGTCACAGGTGACCTGACCCTGCAGGTATTTGGCGCGATCCGGGCCGCTCAGGCTGGTGATGGCCAGATCGGTCAGAGGGAACAGGGTTGGCTCGGCGGGAAGGGTTGGCAGGCTCACGATGGCATTCCAGAGACAGAAAGTATGTGACCTGCATGGTAAAGACGTAAGGAATGTTTGTCAGCCGGAAAATCCAGCTGGTACCATCGCCGGGTCTTTGTAAGGAGAGTTCCATGTTGAGCCCAATTGAAAAATCCCGCCTGAAGTGGGCCTGCCGCCGTGGCATGCTCGAGCTGGATGTGATCTTTATGCCCTTCTTCGAGCACGAGTTCGACGGTTTGAGCGAGGCCGATCAGCAGACCTTTATCCGCCTGCTGGAGTGCGAGGATCCGGAGCTGTTCCGCTGGAGCATGGGCCACGGCGTGCCGGAAGACCCCGCCTTCGCTGCCATGATCCCGCTGATCCTGGAACGCAATCAGGCCCGTCACGATCGCCAGCGTTGATCCATCCGTACGGGTGTCGATGCCCGTCACCGTCTCCAGACAGCAGCGTCTGCTGCTGTTGTCGCTGTTTCTGCTGATCCTGTGGCCGCTGGCCGCCCTGATCCACGGCTGGCAGTGTGCATTGTTGCTGCCCTGCTGGGCGCTGGGGTTGTGGCGCGCCTGGCTCGACACGAGCCGGATGACCGGCGTGCTGGAGTGGGACGGTCAGTGGCTCAGCTGGCAGGGCAACCGTTATCAGCTGGGGGCGGGCAGCCGCATCTGGCCCGGCGTGCTCTGGTTGCAGCTGGTAGCGGTGGAGCGTCCCGCCAGCCGGCTCTGGCTGTTCAGCGATGCGTTGGCACCGGCCCACTACCGCACGCTGGCTCGCGCCATCCACTTCTCCCAGCAGACCCGCTAGCCTATCTTCCCCATAAAACAGATGACCCCGCCGGAGCGAGGTCATCTGGATATTGCTGCTTGTTGCTTGTAGCAGAGGCTAGTCCCGCTCCGGCGTCAGCACGGTCGGCCTGGAGTCCGGCTGCATGTCCGGGTAGTCCGGGTTGCAGCAGTGCAGGCCGTGTGACTCTCAGGCTCATTGCGAAGCGAAAGGGTTAGTCTCGTTCCGGCGTCAGCACGGTCGGCTTGGAGTCCGGTTGCATGTCCGGGTAGTCCAGGTTGTAGTGCAGGCCGCGCGACCCTCTGGCTCATTACTGAACGAAAGGGTTAGTCCCGTTCCGGCGTCAGCACGGTCGGCTTGGAGTCCGGCTGCATGTCCGGGTAGTCCAGGTTGTAGTGCAGGCCGCGCGACTCCTTGCGCTGCAGGGCGCAGTTGACGATGAGCTCGGCCACCTGCAGCAGGTTGCGCAGCTCCAGCAGGTTGTTGGAGACCCGGAAGTTGGCGTAGTACTCCTGCACCTCCTGCTTGAGCAGGTCGATGCGGCGCTTGGCGCGGGCCAGACGTTTGTTGGTACGCACTATCCCCACGTAGTCCCACATCATTAGCCGCAGCTCGTGCCAGTTGTGCTGGATCACCACCAGCTCATCCGAATCTTCCACCTTGCTCTCGTCCCACACCGGCAGACGGGGCGGCTCCACGCTCATCGGCAGCTTGGCCAGAATGTCGGCCCCCGCCTGATGGGCATAGACCACGCATTCGAGCAGGGAGTTGGAGGCCATCCGGTTGGCGCCGTGCAGCCCGGTGTAGGTCACCTCGCCGATGGCGTAGAGGCCGGGGATGTCGGTCTGGCCGTTGTTGTCGATCATCACGCCGCCGCAGGTGTAGTGGGCGGCAGGGACGATGGGCATCGCCTCCTTGGTGATGTCGATGCCGACCGCGAGGCAGCGCTCATGGATGGTGGGAAAGTGCTTGATGATGAAATCGGCCGGCTTGTGACTGATGTCCAGATACATGCAGTCGGCGCCGAGCCGCTTCATCTCGTGGTCGATAGCACGGGCGACTATGTCCCGCGGTGCGAGCTCGGCCCGCTCGTCGAAGTCGGGCATGAAGCGACTGCCGTCGGGGCGGCGCAGATAGGCCCCCTCGCCGCGTAGGGCTTCGGTCAGCAGGAAGTTGGGGTCATCGGGGTGGAACAGGCTGGTGGGGTGGAACTGGTTGAACTCCAGGTTTGCCACCCGGCAGCCGGCGCGCCACGCCATGGCGATGCCGTCACCGGAGCTGACGTCCGGGTTGGAGGTGTACTGGTACACCTTGGAGGCGCCACCGGTGGCCAGTGCCACGAAACGGGCGCGGATCACCTCGACCTGCTCGGCGTTGCGGTTCCAGACATAGGCGCCCAGTACCCGGTTGCCCGGCAGCCCCAGCTTGCGGGTGGTGATGAGATCGACCGCGTTGAAGCGCTCCATCAGCTGGATGTTGGGGTGAGCCCGCACCTGATCGATCAGGGTGAGCTGCACCGCCTTGCCGGTGGCATCCGCCGCGTGGAAGATGCGGCGATGGCTGTGGCCCCCTTCGCGGGTCAGGTGATAGTGGGATTCGCCCTCTGCGTCCTCTTCCTGATCGAAGGGGACACCCTGCTGGATCAGCCACTGGATGGAGTCGCGGGCGTTGCGGGCGGTGAACTCCACCACGGCCGGGTCACACAACCCGGCCCCGGCGTTGAGCGTGTCGCTCACGTGGGATTCGATGCTGTCGGTCTCGTCGAACACGGCAGCGATGCCTCCTTGCGCATAGAAAGTGGCCCCTTCACTGATGGGCCCCTTGCTCAGAACCAGGACTTTGGCCTGGTCTGCCAATCGCAATGCGAGAGACAAACCGGCTGCACCGCTGCCAATGATCAGTACGTCGCAAAGGTATTCAACACTTGCTTTCATAAGTATCATTGGCCTGGATTAAGAACTGGCACCATGGTAGCCCAAGCGAGGGTGGTGATGCAGCCTGCGTCACATTTTTTTCAATGCAAGCGAACTTTCCCTGATTCCTCCTGTCTGAACTTGTGCGCTTAGGAAGGGCCGGAAAAGAAAAACGATAACCTGATGGGGGTTTTACGGCTCTGATGAGCGACCAGAATCTACTGGACGAACAGCTGGTTGAACGGGTCCAGCGTGGCGATAAAAATGCATTCAACCTGTTGGTAAAAAAATACCAGCACAAGGTGGTCAACCTGGTGGCCAGGTATGTCAACAATCCGGGCGATGTACCGGATGTGGCGCAGGAGGCTTTCATCAAGGCTTATCGCGCGCTGCCGACATTCCGTGGCGAGAGCGCCTTTTACACCTGGTTGTACCGGATTGCCGTGAACACGGCCAAGAATTATCTGACCTCTCAGGGGCGCAGGCCGCCCAGCAGTGACGTAGAGGCGGAAGAGGCAGAATACTATGGCGGTGGCGAAGCCTTGCAAGAGGTGGCTACCCCGGAAAACCTGACGCTGACCGACGAGATCAAGCGCACCGTGTTTTCTGCCATAGAAGCTTTGCCGGAAGACTTGAGGACAGCTATCACCCTTCGCGAACTGGAAGGGCTGAGCTACGAAGAGATTGCCGAAATCATGGATTGTCCGGTGGGTACGGTGAGATCCCGCATCTTCCGGGCGAGGGAAGCAATCGATAAAAAGCTGCAACCTCTGATCGAGAATTAACTGGGGAAAGACAGGTTAACTTATGGCAAATAAAGAGCAACTCTCGGCCCTGATGGACGGTGACTTGAGCGATGTTGAGGTTCTGAACGAGCTGGGAACGGATCCGGCTCTGCAAGAGACCTGGTCTCGTTACCACCTGATTGGTGATGCCATGCGGGGGGACCTGCCGGTCAATCTGCAACTGGATCTGAGCGACAGCATCATGGCTGCGCTGGAAGATGAACCTACCATACTGGCGCCAAAGCCGGTGGAGAGCAAACCTGCCGTACCGCAGCCGGGTAGCGCCAAGACCGCCACGATAGTGCCGTTCCTGCGCCGCGCCGGCCAGCAGGTGGGGCAATACGCCATCGCCGCCTCGGTCGCTGCCGCCGTCATCTTCGGGGTGCAGCAGTATCAGGGGCAGGACGGTGTGCCGACCAACCCGGTACTCAACACTATCCCCGTTGGTGGCAGTGCCTCGCCGGTAAGCGTGCACTATCCGCAGGACGGCAATCGTGCGACCCAGCGTCAGCAGGGGTTGAGCGAACAGCAGATGCAGGAGCAGCGCGAGCGCATCAACGCTTTCCTGCGCGACCACCAGTTGCAACAGCGTCTGCTGCAAGACAAGCAGATTCAGGAATAACGGATTAGGGATCAGAACGTGCGCCAGTCCAGCCGTATTTTGCTGGCCTCTCTCCTGTTGATCAGCGCCAAGGCCTCGGCCGACGACAAGTCGGCCGAGGCCTTGTTGCAGCAGATGCAGAGTGCCGTCTCGCAACAGAATTTCGAATTGTCCATGGTCAAGGCCCGGCAGGGGCGACTCGAGCCTATCCGCTTCAGCCACGGCGTGATCGATGGCAAGGAGGTGGCTCACCTCAGCTACCTCGATGGCAAGACCATCGAGTACCTGCAGCGCCAAGACGAGTACACCTTTTTTGAAAATACCCATGAACCCTACACCCTCAAGGGGGCGCGTTTCCCCGGGGTATGGGCCACCCTGGTGAGAATGCCGTTGCCGCGGGTGCTGGAGAGCTATGATCCTGTGCTGGCCGGCCGCAGCCGGGCTGCCGGGCTGGTGGCACAGGTGGTGCGGCTGGTGCCCAAGGAGGCCGACAAGTACGGCTTCGTACTCTGGATTGACGAGCAGAGCAGCCTGTTGCTGCGGGTGGACATGGTGGATCGGGAAGGCAACCTGGTCGAGCAGGTGCTGGGGGTGGATCTGGACCGGCTCCCTGCGCCGGCTCCCTGGCTGGTGAAGCTGGCCAGCAGCAAGTTGCCCCAGGCGCTGGCGCTGGAAGATGCCTATCCGGCGCCGCAGCAGCAGCTGAACTGGCACCTCACCTGGCTGCCTGAAGGCTTCAAGGTGCTCTCCCGGGATCGTCACCAGCTGGTGACTACCAGTCTGCCGGTGGATTACATGATGCTCTCCGACGGGCTGGTGGATCTCTCGGTCTACGTGGCCCGGGTCGATCCCAAGCAGGCGGTGCGCCAGCAGCTGATCCGCCAGGGCGCCACCTCGCTGGTGAGCTATGTCAATGACGTTGGGGTCGAGATCACAGTGGTGGGTGAAGTGCCGGCCGACACCGCGAAACGCATCGCCGAGTCGGTGCAACCGCTGGCCCGCAACGAGGCCGTACAGTAAACCGTCAGACGCGGCTGCTTGCCCAAGGCCGGCAGTCGTGTTCAGATTGGGTCAATCTATCTTTCGTTATTGTGGAACCGTCTTGTGAGTGGAATGAGCGAAGAGCTGGCGACCGTGGTGGCCATTGATGGAGAACATGCCTGGGTGGAGTGCGAACGACGCTCCGCCTGCAGCGGTTGTCATCAACAGTCCAACTGTGGCACCGGCACGGTGGCCAAGGCGTTTCCATTGAAAGCGCAGCGACTGCGGGTGGCGCTCACCGCCGAGGTGAGCGTCGGCCAGCAGGTGAGGCTCGGCATTCCCCAGGCGAGCATCCTGCAGGGGGCCGCGCTGGTCTATGTGCTGCCGCTGTTCTGTCTGCTGGCGGGGGCCCTGCTGGGGCAACTCTGGCTGGCACCCCTGCTCTCTGCGGGGGAGGGGGTCACCATCCTCTGCTGCCTGCTGGGGGGCCTCGTCGGTTTTTCACTGGTTCGTTACTTTTCCAACCGGCTCGATCAGGGGGCCTATGGTCCCCGCATGCTGGGTGTGGTCCTGCCCACCCGCCACCTCTCCTGACCGTGCAGGCCGCTATTTCTGGTGCTTCGTCGACTAAAGATTGGCCGTCGACCGGGTTATCCAGTAAAATCCTGCCTCCATATCCGGCCCTAACCTAATTTTGAGTGATTCTTGCTCGATGAAACACATTCGTAACTTTTCGATTATTGCGCACATCGACCACGGTAAATCGACCCTGTCGGACCGTCTGATCCAGACTTGTGGCGGCCTGTCCGACCGCGAGATGCAGGCTCAGGTGCTTGACTCCATGGAACTGGAGCGCGAGCGCGGCATTACCATCAAAGCACAGAGTGTGACCCTGAACTACCAGGCACAAGACGGTAACACCTACCAGCTGAACTTTATCGACACCCCGGGCCACGTGGACTTCTCCTACGAGGTCTCCCGCTCGTTGGCGGCCTGTGAAGGGGCTCTGCTGGTGGTGGATGCCGGCCAGGGGGTTGAGGCACAGACTCTGGCCAACTGCTATACCGCCATGGAAATGGACCTGGAAGTGGTGCCGGTGCTGAACAAGATCGACCTGCCGGCCGCCGAGCCAGAGCGGGTTGCCGAAGAGATCGAGGACATCGTCGGCATCGACGCGGTCGACGCGGTGCGCTGCTCCGCCAAGACCGGCCTCGGCGTCGATCTGGTGCTGGAAGAGATCGTGGCCAAGATCCCGTCTCCGGAAGGGGATCCGGATGCCCCGCTGCAGGCGCTGATCATCGACTCCTGGTTCGACTCCTATCTGGGCGTCGTCTCTCTGGTGCGGATCAAGAACGGTTCGCTCAAGAAGAACGACAAGATCAAGGTGATGAGCACCGGCCAGACCTGGGGCGTCGATCGCATCGGGATCTTCACGCCCAAGCAGGTGGACACCGACGGTCTGGGCTGCGGCGAGGTAGGTTGGGTCGTCTGCGGCATCAAGGATATCCACGGCGCACCGGTGGGCGATACCCTGACCCTGGCCAAACACGGTGCCGAGAAGGCGCTGGCCGGCTTCAAGAAGGTGAAGCCGCAGGTCTATGCCGGTCTGTTCCCCATCTCCAGCGATGACTACGAGTCCTTCCGCGATGCACTGGAGAAGCTGTCGCTCAACGACGCCTCCCTGTTCTACGAGCCGGAGAGTTCCACCGCACTGGGCTTCGGCTTCCGTTGTGGCTTCCTCGGCATGCTGCACATGGAGATCATCCAGGAGCGGCTGGAGCGTGAGTACGATCTGGATCTGATCACCACGGCGCCGACCGTGGTCTACCAGATCGAGCAGACCGACGGTACCACCATCCACATCGACAGCCCGGCCCAGATGCCCGCCATCACCAGCATCAAGGAGATGCGTGAGCCCATCGCCGAGTGTCACATTCTGCTGCCGCAGGAGTACATGGGCAACGTGATCACCCTCTGTATCGAGAAGCGTGGCGTGCAGACCAACATGGTCTACCACGGCAAGCAGGTGGCACTGACCTACGAGATCCCGATGGCGGAAGTGGTGCTCGATTTCTTCGACCGCCTCAAATCCACCAGCCGCGGTTACGCCTCGCTGGATTACGGCTTCAAGCGTTTCGAAACCTCCGACATGGTCCGTCTGGACATCATGATCAACGGCGAGCGGGTCGACGCCCTGGCCATCATCACCCACAAGGAGAACGCCCAGTATCGCGGTCGCCAGGTGGTGGAGAAGATGCGCGAGCTGATCCCGCGCCAGATGTTCGATATCGCCATCCAGGCTGCCATCGGCAACCAGATCATCGCTCGCAGCACCGTCAAGGCCCTGCGCAAGGACGTGACCGCCAAATGTTACGGTGGTGACGTGAGTCGTAAGAAGAAGCTGCTGAACAAGCAGAAAGAAGGCAAGAAACGGATGAAGTCTCTGGGCCGTGTCGACGTGCCGCAGGAAGCCTTCCTCGCAATTCTCCACGTCGGAAAGGATTAATAGATGGCAAGCACGTTTTCCCTGATCCTGGTGGTGGTCTGCGCGATCACCGGTGTTATCTGGTGTCTGGACAAGATGATCTGGTCCAAGCAGCGAGCCGCCAAGATTGCCGTGGCCCGTGCCCACGGCGGCGCCCATCTGGACGAGAAAACCCTGGCCAAGGTGGCCCCCGTGCCGGTCTGGATCGAACAGACCGCCGGGGTCTTCCCGGTCATCACCCTCGTACTGATCCTGCGCTCCTTCATCTTCGAACCGTTCCAGATCCCGTCTGGTTCCATGATGCCCACCCTGCTGGTGGGCGATTTCATCCTGGTGGAGAAGTTTGCCTACGGCCTCAAGGATCCGGTGACCAACACCAAGTTCCTCGAGACCGGTGAACCCAAGCGCGGCGACGTGGTGGTGTTCAAGTATCCGCTGGATACCCGGGTGGACTACATCAAGCGCGTAGTCGGCATGCCGGGGGACCGGGTCATCTATCGCAACAAGGAGCTGATGATCCGGCCCAAGTGCGAGGAGCAGGAAGGGAAAACGTGCCCGGGCTTCCAGAAGCTCGACGTCAAGTTTGAACAAAGGGGTGAATTTACCCAGATGGGGATCCCGCTTGACCGCTATACCGAGCAGCTGGGCGAGGTGTCTCACGAGACCCTGCGCAACCCGCTGATGCCCGATATGGTCGGCCGTTACTACCGCCAGCCCGGCACCTACCCCGATGAGTGGGTCGTACCGGAAGGTCAGTACTTCGTCATGGGCGACAACCGTGACAACAGTACCGACAGCCGCTTCTGGGGCTTTGTGCCCGAGCAGAACCTGGTGGGCAAGGCGGTCGCTATCTGGATAAGTTTTGAATTCGAGCGCGAAGAAGGCTCCCTGCTACCGAGCTGGGTACCGACAGGGGTGCGCTTCAACCGCATTGGCGGAATCAAGTAAATGAATATCAAGATGAACAGACTGCAGTCCCGTCTCGGGCATGTCTTTCAGGATCAAGAACTGCTGACCCGGGCGCTGACTCACCGCAGCGCCGGCTCCCGTCACAACGAGCGACTGGAATTTCTGGGTGACTCCATTTTGAGTCTGGTGATTGCCGACGATCTGTTCCACCGCTTCCCGCAGGCGGCGGAAGGGGATCTCAGCCGGATGCGCGCCACCCTGGTACGCGAGAAGACCCTGGCCGAACTGGGCCGGGAGTTCGACCTCGGGGATCACCTGATCCTGGGGCCGGGCGAGCTGAAGAGTGGCGGTTTTCGCCGTGAATCCATTCTGGCCGACACGGTCGAGGCGGTGATCGGTGCCGTCTACCTGGATACCAATCTTGAGACTGTACGGACGCTGCTGCTGGGCTGGTACGCCAGTCGCCTGGACGAGATCAAGCCGGGCATAGAGCAGAAGGATCCCAAGACCCGTCTGCAAGAAATTCTGCAGGGAAGCCGCAAATCCCTGCCGACCTACACAGTGACCAACGTCAAGGGCGAAGCCCACAACCAGGAGTTCACCGTCCAGTGTGAGGTGGAAGGTCTGGATGGTCCGCTGGTCGGGGTCGGCACCAGCCGTCGCAAGGCCGAACAGGCCGCCGCACAGCAAGCATTGGAAAAACTGTCATGACAGATAGCACTTATTGCGGCTTTGTCGCCATCGTGGGCCGCCCCAACGTGGGCAAGTCCACCCTGCTCAACAAGCTGCTTGGCCAGAAGGTCAGCATCACCTCGAAGAAGCCCCAGACCACCCGTCACCGGATCCTGGGGATCGACACCGAGGAGAACTATCAGACCATCTACGTGGATACCCCGGGTCTGCACATTGAAGAGAAACGGGCCATCAACCGCCTGATGAACCGCGCCGCCACCAGTTCGCTGGGGGACGTGGCCATGGTGGTGTTCGTGGTCGACGGCACCCACTGGACCAAGGACGACGAGATGGTGCTGGGCAAACTGCGCAATCTCAAGTGTCCAGTGGTGCTGGCGGTCAACAAGATCGACAACGTCAAAGAGAAAGAGGATCTGCTGCCCCACCTGGAGTGGCTGGGCCAGCAGATGAACTTTTCCCATATCCTGCCCATCAGTGCCGAGAAGGGCACCAACGTGGAGAAGATCCGCGAGTGGGCCAAGGATCTGCTGCCGGAAAACGTCCACTTCTTCCCGGAAGATTACGTGACCGACCGCTCCTCCCGCTTCATGGCCTCCGAAATCATCCGCGAGAAGCTGATGCGCTTCACCGGTGAGGAGCTGCCCTACTCGGTGACGGTGGAGATCGAGCGCTTCAAGGTGGAAGAGAACGGTCTCTACCACATCCACGGCCTGATCCTGGTGGAGCGCGAAGGCCAGAAGAAGATGGTCATCGGCAACAAGGGCGAGAAGATCAAGACCATCGGCACCGAGGCCCGCATCGACATGGAACGGCTGTTCCAGAACAAGGTGCACCTCGAGCTGTGGGTCAAGGTCAAGTCCGGCTGGGCCGACGACGAGCGCGCCCTGCGCAGTCTCGGCTATGGCGACGACTGATTGCTGACCCCGGCTTTCGTCATCCACAGTCGGCCCTATCGGGAGACCAGCCAGCTGGTCGAGGTTTTCACCCAGGATAGTGGCCGTTTTACTCTGGTGGCTCGCGGTTCTCGCGGGCCACGCTCGCCTCTGAAGGGGCTGTTGCAACCCTTTACCCTGCTCACCATCGCCTGGCGTGGCAAGGGGGATCTCAAGAATCTCACCCAGGTCGAGTGCCCGGATCACTCCCTGCGCCTCGGTGGCGATCGCCTCTTCTACGGCCTCTATCTCAACGAGCTGGTCTACTACCTGCTGGAGGCGCACACCCCCTTCCCCGAGGTGTTCGATGCCTATGCCCGCGCCATCATGGCGCTGGCCGACGGCGAGACGCCGGAGCTGCCGCTGCGCCGCTTCGAGTTCCTGCTGCTGCAGGCGCTGGGTTATGCGGTGGACTTCGAGTACACGGCGGATGACGAGTCGCCAATTGAGCCAACCCTGCTCTACGGCTTCGAGCGGGAGTTGGGCTTTGTCGCTTGCGAGCGGGCGCCGGATCCCCGTACCCTGTTTCTCGGCGCGCACCTGCTGGCCTTTGCCGAGGGGCGCTTCGATACTCCCCCCCTGTTGCAGGCGGCCAAGCGTTTCAGCCGGCTGGCGCTGCAACCCTATCTGGGACGGCGTCAGTTGAAGAGCCGGGAGCTGTTTTTAAAACGCCGTAATAGCTTGGGTTAACCGCCCTGCGGCGTTACCCAACACGGCAAGAATGTTACCTAGGTCCGATTACGCTGCGCTAATCGAACCTACGAGCTGCCGCGGGTTGCAACCTGCAACCCCCCACGTGACATACGGATATCGGCGCTGGCGCCTAGGCGCCAGCTGCACAGTTAACAGTGAAGAGCTTCAAGGAGTCGTCAATGAGCGAAATCTATCTGGGTGTGAACATCGATCATATCGCCACCCTGCGCAATGCCCGGGGCACCCAGTATCCGGATCCGGTACAGGCCGCCTTCGTGGCCGAGCAGGCCGGTGCGGATGGCATCACGGTGCACCTGCGGGAAGATCGCCGCCACATCACCGACCGTGACGTGGAGATCCTGCGCCAGACCATCCAGACCAGAATGAACCTGGAGATGGCGGTGACCGAGGAGATGGTCGGCATCGCCTGCCGTATCAAGCCTCACTTCGTCTGCTTGGTGCCGGAGAAGCGCACCGAGGTGACTACCGAGGGGGGCTTGGACGTAGCCGGCCAGCTGGACAAGGTAACCGATGCGGTGACCCGTCTGGCCGCCGTCGGCGCCCAGGTGTCGCTCTTCATCGATGCCGACCCCATCCAGATCGATGCGGCCGCCGCGAGCGGTGCTCCCTTCATCGAGATCCACACCGGTCGCTACGCCGATGCCACCACGGATGCTGAACGTAACGCCGAGTTCAAGCGCATCGCCGCCGGTGCCTCCTATGCCGCCGGCAAGGGCTTGAAGGTCAATGCCGGCCACGGCCTGCACTACCACAACGTCAAGGCCATCGCCGCCATCCCCGAGCTCTATGAGCTCAACATCGGCCACGCCATCATCGGCCGCGCCGCCTTCGACGGCCTGGCCAAGGCGGTCAGCGACATGCGCTTGCTGATGCAGGAAGCCCGTCAGGGGATCTGATCTGTCGGCAGGGGCTGGGCCCCGCGGCACGAAGAGAAAAGGGACGCCACGGCGTCCCTTTTTGTTGTGACCAAGCATGATGGAAAGGTCGGTGGCGGTCAGACTTGCACTGCCTTCTGCGATGTTCAGAGTTTGCCGTCGCTCATGCACATGCGGATCTTGGCGGCGACCACCTCCTCCATGGCGGCCATGGCGGGCACCAGATACTGGCGCGGGTCGCTGGCGTCGGGGTGGGAGGCCAGGAACGCCTTCATGGCGTCGGAGAAGGCGATCTTGAGTTCGGTGGCCACGTTGACCTTGCACACCCCGAGCTCGATGCAGCGGCGCACGTCCCGGTCGGGAATGCCGGAGGCGCCGTGCAGCACCAGCGGCACAGCTACCCTGGCCCGGATGGCGGCGAGGCGCTCGAAGTCGAGGCGCGGCTCCTCCTTGTAAAGGCCGTGGGCCGTGCCGATGGCGACGGCCAGGGAGTCGATGCCGGTGCGCGCCACGAACTCGGCCGCCTTGTCCGGGTCGGTCAGATGGGCGTTGGCGGCGTCTACTATGAGGTCATCCTCCTGGCCACCGAGCTGGCCCAGTTCGGCCTCCACGCTCGCCCCCATGCGGTGGCAGAAGGTGACGACCCGCTGCACCTTGGCGACGTTCTCCTCGAACGGCAGATGGGAGGCGTCGATCATGGCGGAGTGGATGCCGGCCTCGACCTTGTAGTGGATATCCTGCTCATCCTCGTGGTGGTCCAGATGCAGTACCAGCGGGATGCGGTACTGATGGGCGGCCGAAGCGCAGATGGAGACCAGGTACTCGACCCCGGCGTGGCGGTAGGTACCCGGCGTGGCGGCCAGGATCACCGGGGAGTTCATCTTGGCGGCAGTGCGGGCCACCACCTCGACGGTCTCCAGATTGTGGATGTTGAAGGCGGGCACCGCATAGCCGCGGCGCTGGGCATCTTTAAGCATTTCGTGGGACGAGATCAGATACATGAGGACTCCTTGGCACCCTGGCGGGCACCAGCTTCAGGGAAAGAGAGCGGGGCAGGGGCGGGGAGGATCTCCCGGCCGGCCACCCAGATATGTTGTTGATTGAGCTCCGCGGTCAGGGCGAGCAGGTTGGCCTGCTTGCCGACGGCCAGCGAGCCGAGGCGATGTTCCATCCCCAGCATCCGGGCCGGTGCCAGCGAAGCCATACGGATGGCCTCCTCCAGCGGCACGCCGGCCAGCTGCACCATGTTGCGCACGGCGCCGAGCAGGGTGAGGGTGCTGCCAGCCAGGCCGCCGGTGTCGGTGCGCACCACCCCGTCCTTCATCTCCACCCGGTAGTCGCCGAGCAGGTAGTGACCGTCCGGCATGCCGGCGGCGCGCATGGCATCCGTGATGAGCAGCAGGCGATCCCTGGCGCAGCAGTGACAGAGTCTGAGCACGCTCGGATGGACGTGGTGGCCGTCGGCGATGAGTTCCAGCCAGGCATCGGGATGCACCAGGCCTGCGCCGACCATGCCGGGTTCTCTGTGGTGCAGGCCGCGCATGCCGTTGAAGCAGTGCACCAGCCCGGAGGCCCCCGCCGCCAGCGCCGCCATGGTGGTGTCGTGGTCGGCGGCGGAGTGACCCAGCATCACCCGGATGCCGGCCTGCTTGAGATGACGGATGGCGGCCAGCGCCCCGGTTTTCTCGGGGGCGAGGGCGACCACTTTCAGGGTGCCTCGCGCCACCTGTTGCAGCCGGTCGAGCTCCGCCAGATCCAGCTCCCGGAACAGGGCCGGGTCATGGGCGCCCTTGTTGTCCGGGGTGAAGTAGGGCCCCTCCAGATAGCTGCCGAGCAGCTGTGCGCCCGGCAGGGGGCTAGCCATGGCATCGGCGATGCGACCGAGGGTATTGAGGATGGCGGGCAGCGGGGCGGTGACCGTGGTGGCGAGGAAGGCGCCGACCCCCTCTGCCGCCTTGGCAAGGGAGAGGCGGGCCAGGGCGTCGACCGCCTCGTCCATCACGTCGACGCCGGCTCCGCCGTGAACGTGGCCATCGATAAGGGCGGGTACCAGCAGTTCGACCTCCCGCTCCGGGTCGTCGGCCGGGATGGGGTCGATGGCGGTGATGACGCCCCCTTCATGGGTCAGTACCTGGTGTGTCAGCCAGCCCTGCTCGGTCAGCAGGCGGCGGGCGCGGATCCGCTCTGCCATCTAGATCCCCTCCTCGGCCAGCGTCTCGGCCCGCTCGCGCGCCAGCTCGTCCACCAGGCTGGTGAGGCCGCGATGACCACAGCACAGCGCCTGTTCACGAAACTGGGACGGGGTCAGCTCGCCGCGCTCCATCACCATCTCCAGCAGCAGCTGCAGATTGGTGCCGGTGACCACCTCCCGCTCGGGCTGGCGCAGCGCCAGGGTGGAGGCGACCCGAAACGGGGTTCCCCCCAGCAGATCGGTCAGAAAGACCACGCCATCCCCTCGCTCAACCTGGGTCAGGGCGCTTTCGCACTGATCCTGCAGCAGGGCCGTGGTGGAGGACTCGGGGAAGTCGATGGCGACCACCGCCTCCTGCTCGCCGAGGATCTGCAGCATGGCCTGTTCCATGCCGCTGGCGAAGCCGCCGTGTCCGCAAATGATGATACCCAACATAATCTGTTCCTTTACAGCAAAAGGCCGGCCTGGTGCCGGCACCGGATTAGAGGAAGCCTGCAAACTTGCCGACGATGCCGAGTACGACCGTGATGACGATGAGGCGCAGCGGGCTCCAGCCGCGGCGGATCAGCCCATACATGGCCAGGGTGTAGAGCAGCGGCAGGAAGGCGGGCATCAGCTTGTCGAGCACGTCCGCCTGCAGCTTCACCACCGCATCGCCGGCGGTGATCTCCAGGGTGGTGCCGAGCCGCACATAGGTGGCGACCAGGGCGCCGATCACCGTCATGCCGACGATGGTGGCGGCATGGCCCACCTTGCGGGTGTTGGCCTTGATGAGCGGAATGGCGGCCACCCCCATGCGATAGGCGTAGTGCGCCAGCCCGAAGCGCAGGCCGAAGTGCACCAGATTGAACAGCAGGAAGAAGACCACAGCCCCCATGATGGAACCCTGCAGGGCCAGGTCGGCGCCGATGCCGCCACAGATGGGCAGCAGGGTGAGCCAGAACATGGCATCGCCGATCCCGCCGAGCGGGGCACCGACCGCGATCTTGGTGCTCTGGATACTGTTGACGTTCTGCTTGGAGCGCTCCATCGCCAGCACTATCCCCATCACAAAGGTGACCAGGAAGGGGTGGGTATTGAAGAAACCCATGTGGCCCTTCATCGCCCGGGAGAGATCCTTGGGGTTGGTGTGGATCTTCTGCAGCGCCGGCAGCAGGCCGTAGAGCCAGCCGGAGGCCTGCATCCGCTCGTAGTTGAAGGAGGCCTGCAGCAGCAGAGAGCGCCAGGCGAAGCGGTTGATGTCCTGGCGGGTCAGCTCGGCCCCCAGCTGTTGATCTTCATAGACGTCGTCGGAGACGGCGCGGGTCGGTTGCGGCTCGGCCGCCTGGGCCAGCCGGGTGGCGGTGTTGTTAGATGCCATCTTCAGTTTCCTCCTGGATGGGGCGGGCTTGTGGCGCCGGGTCCTTGCGCATGAAATCGATCAGGGCCATGGCCAGGGCGGCCGCGGCGATGGCCAGCACCGGCAGCTTGAGCCAGGCGGCGGCGACGAAACCGAGGATGAAGTAGGGGATGTAGACGTTCTTCATCATGATCTTGAGCAGCACGGCAAAGCCGATGGCGGGCATGATGCCGCCGGCGACGCCGAGGCCGTCGATGAGACGGGCGGGCAGCACGTCGATGGCGGTCTTGGCGTGTTCGGCCCCGAAGTAGGTGGGCAGGAAGGCGCACAGGAAGTAGAAGGAGCCGAGCGCCAGCAGCGCCAGGTAGTTGACCCGCTCGATGCCGCGCACATCCCCCTGTTCCGCCATCCGGTCACAACGGGACATGACCCCCGACATCACCGAGAAGAGGAAGGTGATCCCCATCTGGACCGCCACCGCGAACGGCACCGCGACCCCGACCGCCACATCCGGCTTGACCCCGGTGGTGATGGCGAAGGTGGCGCCGACTATGGTGCCGATGATGACGTTGGGCGGCTGCGCCCCCGCCAGCGGGGCCAGCCCCATCCAGACCAGCTCCAGGGTGCCGCCCACCAGAATGCCGGTGGGCAGGTCGCCGAGGATCAGGCCCACCAGCGGGCCCAGTACCACGGGCCGGTGGAAGTGGGTCAGGCCGTTGAACAGGTCAAGCCCGGCGAAGAACGCCAGCATGCCCAGCAAGAGCCCTTGCAACAAACTGATTTCCATCACAATTGTCCTTAATCAGATGAGGTTGAAAATGTCCTGTGCCGGTTCGGTCGGCACCCCCTGGACAAAGCAGGCGACGTGGGCGTCCTGCAGGGCGCGAAACGCCGCTATGTCCGACTCGTCCACCGATACCGTCTTGTGGATCTGACGCTTGCCGTCGGCGTAGTGCATGTTGCCGACGTTGATGCGGGGGATGGGCACCCCGCCCTCCACCAGGGTGCGAAAGTCCGCCGGACTCTTGCACACCAGCAGGATCTTCTGGCGATCGGCGGCCTTGCCGATGTTGTCGATCACCTTCTGCAGTGGCCAGAAGCGCACTGCGATGCCTTCTGCCAGCACCATCTCCATCAGGTTCTGCTGGATGGGGTCCTCTGCGACTTCGTCGTTGGCTACCAGCACCAGATTGGCGCCGGCGAAGCCGACCCATTGCACGCCGACCTGACCGTGGATCAGGCGCTCGTCGATACGGCTCAGCACTATGTTCGGCATCAGACGCCTCCTTGCTGGTTGAACGGATAGATGTTGACCCCCTGCACGACCCGGTTGACCCGCCCGCTCGGGCAGGGATTGTCCGGGGTGATGCCCAGCACCAGCGCGGTGTGGAAGGCGTAGTACTGGGCATAGAGCAGGTAGCAGAGCGCCAGCTCGGCGTCGTCACCGTTGAGGGGGGTGGGCAGATAAATGTGTTCGCCAGCGCTGATGAGCGGATCCGGCCGATCGGCCAGGGCGACCACCCGGGCGGCATGGCCGTCCTGGCGCAGCTCGCCGAGCAGGTCCAGGTCGTACTGGCGGGTATAGGGATCGTTGGACATCATCAACACGATCAGGGTCTGCCGATTGATGGCCGACTTGGGCCCGTGGCGAAAGCCGGTGGGGGAGTCGTACATGGCCATCACCTGGCCGGCGGTGAGCTCCAGCAGCTTGAGGGCCGCCTCCTGAGCCACTCCCTGCAGGCTGCCACTGCCAAGGTAGATGACCCGCTCCGGCAGCGGTCGATCCCACTCGGGCACCTTCAGTTCGGCCTGGGGCAGGATGGCATCCCCCAGCGCGATGAGCGGCTGGCTGGCGATCGGGTTGAACTGGCGCGGCAGGAATACCGCCAGGCAACTCAGCATCATGCTGGTCAGGCTGCTGGTCATGGCAAAGCTGCGGTCGTGGGTCTGGGGCGGCATCAGCAGCGCCAGGGAGCGGGCATCCTTCTGACAGCGGCGATAGAGTTCCCCCTCGCCGTTGCAGGTCAGCACCAGGTGGTGGCACTCGCTCAGCAGCTGGCTGGCCAGCTCCACCGCCGCCACGCTCTCCGGGCTGTTGCCGGAGCGGGCGAAGGAGATAAGCAGGGTCGGGCAGTCCTGTGCCAGGTATTCGCCCGGATCGGTGACGATGTCGGTGGTGGCGATCGCCTCGAAGCGGCCGTTGAGGCGGGCACTGAGATAGGGGGCGAGGGCGCGGCCGGCAAAGGCGGAGGTGCCAGCGCCGGTCAGGATCACCCGCAGGTTGCCCCGTGACAGCAGGGGCAGCAGGAAGCGTTCAATGGTGGCGCGGCACTCCTCCACCATGGTGAGGGTCTCCCGCCAGGTGGCGGGTTGCTGGCGAATTTCACGGGCGGTGGCCAGGCCGTTGGCCGACCGCAGCGTCTCTTCTGGATAACCAAGGATCATCTCTACAACTCCTTATACAACCGGGGTCAGCCGGGAGTGGCTGGCGGGGGCGTCGCTGCAGGCCGCCGCGTATTGGCGCAGCACCTCCTGCACCTGATCGAGAATGAGGTCATGGGGATTGGCCGAGAGTGAGCCCTGGCGCACCTTGCGGTATTGCAGCGGCAGGTGCTGGCTGAGCAGCGGCAGGGGAATGGGTTCGGCGGCCAGGTTGGCCAGCAGCCGGGCGTAACAGTCGTCGACCCGGCTGTCGGGCCAGTAGTAGCGAATGCGATCGGAGTAGCTGTAGCCACGGGCCAGCCGGCACTCGTTGGGGCTGCCCTGATAGTGGCTGCGCCAGAAGTCGGGGCGATCCAGCATGGTCTCTTCCAGCACCTGGCGCAGACCCGAGCAGGCCTTGGCCACCACCAGTTCTTCCTCGATGGCGGCGAGGGCAAACAGCGCCTCGCGCAGGGCAAAGGTGAGGGCGGGGCCGACCTTGAGGATGGCGAAGTGATCGCGTACCAGCTGGCGGTAGGCGTCCGGGGTCTGGTAATCGGTGGAGTGGGCCTCGAACACCAGATGGGGATAGGCCTCGATCATCCGGCTCAAGGGGGCGGCCCGCTCGGGGCGGTAGTCGATGACGTGGGTGTGGTCGAACTCCACGCCGGGCTGCACCACCAGACCGATCACCCGCGGCCAGAGCTGGGCCAGTCCGGCCTGCTCGAAGGCCTGCTGGTGGGCGACCAGAGTGTGGCGCGCCGCCTCCGGCGTGGTGACTGCCAGTTCGGCCAGCTCTTCGTGGGCGCCACCCGGCACCGGCACTTCGGTGCCAATCACATAGACCAGGTCGCTGTGGCCAAACTGCCGGGTGGCGGTCTGCTCGGCCACGTTTGCCAGCCGGGCTGCGCGCGCCGCCGCCAACTCGTCGGTCAGCGGCACCGGATCCCCCTGGCAGGGCATGCTGCAGTCGAGGTGGATCTTCTTGAAGCCGGCCGCAACATAGCTGGCGATGAGATCCTCGGCGTGGGCCATGGCCTGCTCGGCGGGCTCGCTCTGCCAGCGGTTGGGGCCGAGGTGATCCCCACCCAGTACCAGCCGCTGCACGGGAAAGCGGCACTCGGCGGCGAGCCGGTGCAGCAGGTCGCGAAAATCGGCCGGTGTCATGCCGGTGTAGCCGCCAAATTGATCCACCTGATTGGAGGTGGCCTCGACCAGCAGCAGCTGGTCCCCTTGCGCCGCCAGTCGCAGGGCCGCCTCCAGCACCAGCGGATGGGCGGAGCAGACGGCGTAGATCCCGACCTGTTCCCCCTGCTTGTGTTGTGCGACCAGATCCAGCATTGATTTCATTTCCCTCTTCCTCTTGGCCTGAACAAGATGCATTGCTTTCGATTTCTTTCTTTACCCTAGGCGCACGGCGTTCGAAACGAAATAAAAGCGTGTTCACATCTTGAGCAAGATCACAAAAAGAAATGAATCGAAAGGTTTGTGCTGTTTTAGGGAGCCTGACGGCACTTCTCAATCCAATGAAAGCTTGATTTGCCATCGAGGCTGAGTGTTAATAGGGAAACGTAACGAAGTGAAAGATCTACTTTCACCACAGGACTCCGGCAGAGAGACTATGCAAACCACCGAAAAGAGCGTGCTCGGCACCAGCGAGCGACGGGAGCGCATCATTCAACAGCTGCGCAGCAATGGCAGCGTTCAGGTCAACGAGCTGGCCGGCCACTATAAGGTCTCCACCGTCACCATCCGCAACGATCTGGCATTTCTGGAGAAACAGGGGGTGGCGGTGCGCGCCTACGGCGGTGCCCTGTTGTGTGAATCCGGCCAGCCGGTGGCCGAGCGCACCATCGCCGACAAGAGCGTGCTCAACACCCCGGTCAAACAGCGCATCGGCGCTATGGCGGCGAGCCTGGTGCAGCCTGGTTGTCGCCTCATTCTCGACTCGGGCACCACCACTCTGGAGGTGGCACGTCACCTGCGCGATCACCAGGAGATAGTGGTGATGACCAACGGCATGAACGTGGCGAATGCCCTGTTGGAGGCGGAAGGGGTGGAGCTGCTGATGACGGGGGGCCACCTGCGCCGCAAGTCGCTCTCCTTCTACGGCGCCCAGGCAGATCTCTCCTTGCAGAACTATCACTTCGACCTGCTGTTTCTCGGGGTGGATGGCATCGATCTGGAGCGCGGCGTCAGCACCCATCACGAAGACGAGGCCAGGCTCAACCGCTGCATGTGCCACGTGGCCGAGCGGATCATCGTCGTGACCGACTCCAGCAAGTTTGGCCGGCTGAGCCTGCACAAGATCATCGATACCCGGCGCATCCACACTCTGATCACCGACGACGCCATTGCGGCCGAGACCCTGGCCGGTCTGCGTCAGGCCGGGATAGAGGTACTGCTGGTGGAGGCCTGAGCCGGCTCTCGACGGAGAATGCAAAAGAGGGACGCCATGGCGTCCCTCTTTTGTGGTCGGGGGCGAAGCTCAGCGTTGCTCGGGGAAATAGCGCTCGAGCAGGGCGGTGAGGATGGCCTGGCTCTCGGCATCCGCTTCACCGCTGACCAGGGCGGGCCGAAAGTGGAGCTGGAAGGCGCGCAGGGCGGCGTGGCTCTGCTCGTCCCAGTGGCCGCTCGGGGTTACGCCATAGCCGTAGCGGGCCAGCCGTTGCTGCCAGCCGAGGGCATCCCAGGCCGGCGCCGGCTGCTGGCGCAGCTCGGCCAGCCGGGTCTCGTCGGGCCAGGCGCCCACCCCGTAGTTCAGAGCCAGCTCGCGCCAGGGGAAGTGGGGGCCGGGATCCTGCTTGCGCTCGGGGGCGACATCGCTGTGAGCCAGCACCTGGGTGGGGGGGATCTGGTAGCGCTCGACCAGCTCGCGGGTGAGGGCGCCGAGGGCGGCTATCTGTGCCCGGGTGTAGGGTTGCCAGCGCCGCTGGTGGGCGGGCAGCAGCTCATCCTGTGGCGAGTAGCCGAGGTTGACGATCTCGATGCCAAGGGAGCTGGCATTGAGCCCCGTATACTGGTGCCAGCGGCTGCGGCCGGCATGCCAGGCGCGCCGGTTGTCGGGCACCAGCTGGTAGACCGGCAGTGGCCGCTCATGGGTATCGCGCGGGATCAGGTAGTGGGCGCTCACCTGATGGGCCGGCTCGGTCAACAGGCGCAGGGAACGCTCATCGTCTTCATCCGTGTAGTGCAGGATCAGAAAGGCGATGCGCTCGTTCTGGTTGGCGCTCTGATGGTCGTTGTTGAGCCGATAGGGGGCGGGCTGGCAGGCGCTCATCAGCAGGGTGAGGCAGAGGGCATACCAGTGCCGGCAGGTGCCCCATGGCCAACGGCGCCCACCCACCGCCAGCAGGCGGGATGATGGTGAGCGCAGACGCCGGCCCATGGTTCAGCCGCGATACTTGGCGGTGAGGCCGATGAGGAAGTTGCGCAGGATCTGATCCCCGCAATCCTGATAGTGCTTGTGGTCCCGTGAGCGGAACAGGGCGCTCAGCTCGGACTTGGAGAGGTTGAAGTTCGCCAGCTTGAGGGTGGCGAGCATCTCCTCTTCCTTGAAGTTGAGGCCGATGCGCAGCTTGCGCAGGATCATGTTGTTGTTGATCCGGTTCGGGATCACCTGGGGCGGTGCATCTTCCCGCGCGCCGCGGCGAACCAGGATCAGGCCGTCGAGGAACTGGCTCAGGGCCGAATCCGGGCAGGCGGCGAAGCCAGCCTCCTGCACCTCACCCTCTTCTGCCTCTTTCATCAGCCAGCCGTGCAGCTGGGCGTGGGTGACGGTCAGGTTGCCCTTGGCGAACATGTCGACCATCTGGTCGTTGCTGATGCTGAGGGCGTAGCGCAGGCGGCGTAAAATATCGTTGTTGGTCATGTCGACTCCTGTGGAAACGGCGCAACTTTACCATCTGGCGGGGCCCGCGTCAGAAAAAGCGGGCCACCGGGTCAGGCGAGGTAGCGGGGAGCCTCCTGGCGCACCTGCTCCATCGCATCCTGCAGCTCCAGCAACTCGGGCTCGAGTTCGGCCACCGCCACCCCGTCCCGCAGCTGCTGCTCCAGCTGGGAGAGCAGCCGCTGCAGGCGAGGCACCCCCGAGTAGGCGCAGCCGCCGTTGAGGCGATGGAGCTGGGCCAGCACCTCGCTGTCCTCCACCTGGCCGGCGAGCGCCGCCTCCAGCACCGGATCCACCTCGTCGAAACTGGTCATCAGCATGGTCAGCATCTCCTTGGCGAGATCCAGCTTGCCCGCCGCCTGGCGCACCGCCAGCGACCAGTCGATCTGCTGGCTGGCGTGATTCTGGTGGCGACGATGGGCGAAGTCGGTGATGAGCTTGGCCAGCATGGCCTCGTCGATGGGCTTGGCCAGGTAGTCGTCCATGCCCTGGCGGATCAGCCGCTCCCGCTCGCCGGGAATGGCGTGGGCGGTGACCGCGACGATGGGGGTCTCGGTGTTGAGGGACTGGCTGCGAATAGCTTGGGTGGCGCTGATGCCGTCCATGATCGGCATCTGGATATCCATGAAGATGATGTCGAACGGCTGGCTCTGGGCCAGTCTGACCGCCTCCTTGCCGTTCTTGCACACCACCACCTGGCTCACCATCTCCTTGAGCATGGCGGCGATCAGCTTGAGGTTGGCGGCGTTGTCGTCCACCGCCAGCACCTTGATCTCCTGCACGCTGCGCGGGGAGGGCTCTGGCAGCGGGGCGCTGCGCGCCGCCTCGGGGGAGAGCAGGGCGTGCAGCAGCTTGCGATGGTTGATGGGTTTGGAGAGGCAGTGCTGGGCACCGTGGGCCAGCATGGCCTCGTAGAGCGAAGGCTCGTGGCTGCTGAGCAGCACTATGGTGTTCTGCTGGCCATCCAGCCCGTCGAGGCGCGCTACCACTTGCTGTGGGCTGTGCTGGGTACCGCTGCCGATGATAACCATGTCCTGGCTGCTCATCTCGGGCCAGGGGTCGTCGCCGGTCAGGGAGTGCACCTGCAACTGCCACTCCGCCAGCAGGGCGCAGATGGCGGAGTGGCTGAAGGGATCCGGTTCCAGCAGCCAGACCCGCTTGCCCTGGATGCGATCCAGCGGCAACCGGTCGGTCTGGGGCAGGGGGGAGACCTCCAGATCCAGGCTGAAGGAGAAGACAGATCCCTTGCCGAGTTCCGATTCGAATCGGATCTGCCCCCCCATCTGCTGCACCAGCTTCTGGGTGATGACGAGGCCCAGGCCGGTGCCGCCATAACGGCGGGAGATGGAGGAGTCGGCCTGGTTGAAGGCCTGGAACAGCTGGCGCTGCTGCTCTTCCGAGATGCCGATGCCGGTGTCGCGGATCAGCACGTTGAGCCGCACCTTGTTGCCGCTGAGGCTGCCGGTCTGCTCGATGCGCACGTCCACGTTGCCGCGCTCGGTAAACTTGATGGCGTTGCCGGTGAGGTTGGTCAGCACCTGCTGCAGGCGCATGGGGTCGCCGGTGAGGTAGTCCGGCACCTCGGCATCCACCTGCAGGGAGAGCTCCAGCTGCTTGTCGTGGGCGCTGGGGCCGAGCAGATGCATGGTCTCGTTGAGGGTGTCGCGCAGGCTGAAGGGGATGTGTTCCAGCTGTAGCTTGCCCGCCTCCAGCTTGGAGAAGTCGAGGATGTCGTTGATGATGCCGAGCAGGTTGCGGGCCGACTTCTCGATGGTCTGCATGTAGTCGGTCTGGCTCGGGGTCAGGCTGGTCTTGAGCAGCTGGCGGGTAAAGCCGATGACCCCGTTGAGCGGGGTGCGCAGCTCGTGGGACATGTTGGCGAGGAACTCCGACTTGACCCGTGCCGCCTCCTGCGCCCGCTTCTTGGCCATGTCGAGCTCGACGTTCTGGATCTCGATCTGCTCCAGCGTCTCGCGCAAGTCGGAGGTGGCCTGATCGATGTTCTGCTGCATCTCCTCGTGGTATTCCGAGAGTGCCTTGGCCATGGCGTTGATGCCGTTTTTCAGCATGTCCAGCTCGCCGGTGAGCTGACCACTGACCCGGGTGTCGAGTCGCCCCTCCCTGATCTTGTGCACCGCCTGCACCATGTCGGTGATGGGCTGGGTCACGCTCTTGACCAGCCGAAAGCCGAACAGGGTGCTGAAGGCGATGCCGATAAGCACCATGATCACCGCGAAGAAGGTGTCGCGGTACTGCAGGATCATGGCCCGGTCGGTAGTCATTTGCATGGAGATGTAGCCGATCATCGGCGGCTCCACGTCGCTCGGCAGCGGGAAGCCGTCCATGCTGGTCTCGGCCTGGATCGGGGTGCGCAAGATGATGTCGTCGCCATAGAGGGTGACGCTGGTGAGCTCGGGGATCTGGCTGCCGTCTGGCAGCCGCAGCCGGGTGAAGTCCCTGTGGTAGTTGGACGTCACGAACAGCTGGTTGTCCTGGGTGAAGACGGCGATGGACTTGATGAGCGGCGAGTTCTTGCGGTGGGTGAGGCCGATCAGCCGCTTGAGCGACTCGCGGCTGTGCTGGGTCATCCCGTATTCACTGGCGATGGCCAGCGGCTCTATGATGTTGATGCCCTGATCGATCAGGTTGTTTTCCAGCTGCTGATAGCGGTGGAAGGTGAAATAGCCGGCCATCAGGCCGCCGATGATCAGGGTCGGCAAGATGGTAAAGGCCAGCACACGCGCCCGAAGGCCGTATTTGGTCATGCGGATGATCCCCCGAAGAGCAGGGTTGGCAATGGCGTAAACGAGCGGGTGCGGGCCCACAGGCCGTATTTGGTCATACTATTATTCTTGTGGGACAATAGCCTGCTGCAGATTCCACAATCATGACATAGCCACCTATAGGCACCAAGTTTTATGGCCCAGTTTTTCAAGCCCCAAAAGAAATCCACCCAGCCCCAACGTATTGAATTTACGGTAGACAGCCTGGATCACCACTGCGTCGGTATCGGCCGCCATCAGGGCAAGGCGATCTTCATCGAAGGGGCGCTGCCCGGTGAGCAGGTCAAGGCCCGCATCCTCGAAGACAAGAAGCAGTATGCCCACGCCGCCCTGCAACAGGTGGTGACCCCGGCGGCCAATCGCATCGCCCCCTTCTGCAGCCACTACCGCGAGTGTGGCGGCTGCAGCGCCCAGCACCTGGCTGAGGCGGATCAGCGCGCCGCCAAGGAGGCCGGCCTGGTCAGCCTGTTCGAGCGGCTCGGCAACATCCAGCCCCCGGCGCTCGAGCCCGTGCTGGGCGGGGAGTCCCACGCCTATCGCCGGGTCTGCCGGTTGGCCATCAAGTTCGACAAGAACGGCCGCTGCACCCGGGTGGGCTTTCGTCGTCGCCAGTCGAACGATCTGGTGGAGATCAGTGGCTGCCCCGTGCTGGCTGAACCGCTCTCCGCACTGATCGCCCCGCTGCGCGAATGCCTCAACCGCCTCAAGAGCCAGCGTGAGCTGGGCCATGCGGAGCTGATCCAGGCCGAGCAGGGGATCCTGATGCTGCTGCGCCATACCGGCCGGCCGACCGAGGCGGATCGGGCGCAGCTGATCGAGTTCGCCAAGGCGCAGGGGATCGACCTCTATCTACAGGCGGCCGACGAGCAGATTGAGCCGCTGCACCAGCAATTTGCGCCCTCCTACTCGCTTGATGGCCTGTCTCTTGCATTCGCTCCCGGTGACTTCATTCAGGTCAACGGCCCGGTCAACCAGCGCATGGTGGAGCAGGCACTGAACTGGCTCGAGGCGGGCAAGGATGACAAGGTGCTCGATCTCTTCTGCGGCATCGGCAACTTCACCCTGCCGCTGGCCCGTCAGGCCCGCGAAGTGGTGGGGGTGGAAGGGGAGCTGGCCATGGTGGCGCGCGCCGAAGAGAACGCCCGTCGCAATGGCATCGAGAACGCCCGTTTCTACAAGGCGGACCTGAGCGGTGACATCGCCGGCATGTCCTGGGCACGGGAAGGGTTCGATCTGGTGCTGCTGGATCCGGCCCGTCCCGGTGCGTTCGAGGTGATGGAGCACGTCGTGAAACTTTCACCCAGACGGGTGGTCTACGTTTCCTGTAATCCGGTCACCCTGGCGCGCGACAGCCAGGTGCTGGTGAAAGGGGGCTATCGGCTGGTGCGCCTCGGCATGCTCGACATGTTCCCGCACACCGGCCACCTGGAGTCCATGGCGCTGTTCGAGCGCAAATAGACGGGCGGTAATGGGCAAAACGGGCGTGGTGGCGGTGCCATGAAAGGGCAGCCGTCAGCTGACGATGGTGGCGTCCATAACGCTGTCTGGGCAGGCATGATTGGGGTAATCTAGACCCTTGTAAATCGGCAGGGCCTGGCGGAGAACTCTATTGTTTTTCTTGACAATATGCCTTGAAAAATTCTCCGTAGATCCCCATTTGAGGCAATCTCATGAGGGGAGGGGGCGACAGCCTTCGGCCCAATAATTTAAAGGATTGATACCATGGTTGCGGTTCGCGATATTCATTTGAAAGACAACTTCACCCTGGAGGAGTGGGTCAGCTCGCTCACCCTGAGTGACAGTGACAAGGATCAACTGCGAACCGTCTACCAGTACTGTCTGACGCTCGGTGACGAAGCGCTCACCAACCGGCTGCTGGTGCGCGGGGTCGAGATGGTAGGCATCCTGCTGATGCTCAGCATGGATCTCGGCACCCTCAAGGCCGCCATCATCTACCCCTTCGTCGAAGCCGGTCTCATCAGCCAGGAGCGGATGGACGAGGACTTCGGTCCCAAGATCGCCAAGCTGGTGGAAGGGGTGCTGGAGATGGAGGCTATCCGCTCCCTGCAGACCCTCCACCGCAGCGAAACCTCGCCGGAGCAGGTCGACAACGTGCGGCGCATGCTGCTCGCCATGGTCGAGGATGTGCGCGCCGTGGTGATCAAGCTGGCGGAGCGGATCGCCTGCCTGCGGGAGGCGAAGAAGGCCGATGAAGAGACCCGGGTGCTGATGGCCCAGGAGATCACCAACATCTACGCCCCGCTGGCCAACCGGCTCGGCATCGGTCAGCTCAAGTGGGAGCTTGAGGATCTCGCCTTCCGCTACCTGCACCCGGATACCTACAAGCAGATCGCCAAACAGCTCGACGAGAAGCGCCTCGATCGGGAGCGCTACATCCGCGAGTTCGTGCAGTCCCTGCGCGATGCCCTGAAAGAGGCGGGGGTCGAGGCCGAGGTCTACGGCCGGCCGAAACACATCTACAGCATCTGGCGCAAGATGCAGAAGAAGCACCTCGAGTTCAACGAGCTGTTCGACGTGCGTGCGGTGCGAGTGGTGACCAAGCGGCTGCAGGATTGCTATGCGGCGCTCGGCATCGTTCACACCCACTTCCACCACATTCCCCGCGAGTTTGACGACTATGTCGCCAACCCCAAACCCAACGGCTACCAGTCCATCCATACCGTGGTGGTGGGGCCCGAGGGCAAGACGGTGGAGATCCAGATCCGTACCGATCAGATGCACCAGGATGCCGAGCTCGGTGTGGCGGCCCACTGGCGCTACAAGGAAGGGGCTCAGGCCGGCGGCAAGGCCAACAACTTCGAAGACAAGATCGAGTGGCTGCGCAAGCTGCTCGCCTGGCAGGAGGATCTCTCCGAGAGCGGTTCCCTGCTCGAGGATCTGCGCAGTCAGGTGTTCGAGGACAGGGTCTATGTGTTCACTCCGAAAGGGGATGTCATCGACCTGCCGGCGGGGGCCACGCCCCTCGACTTTGCCTATCACGTCCACAGCATGATCGGCCACCGCTGCATCGGCGCCAAGATCGACGGCCGCATCGTGCCGTTCACCTATGCGCTGCAGACCGGCGATCAGGTGGAGGTGATCACCCAGAAAGAGCCGAACCCGAGCCGCGACTGGATGAACCCCAACTCCGGTTTCCTGCGCTCCAGCCGGGCGCGGGCCAAGGTGGCCACCTGGTTCAGAAAGCTGGATCGGGACAAGAACATCGTCGCCGGGCGCGAGCTGTTCGACAAGGAGCTGGATCGCCACAACCTCAGCATGGCCAAGATCGACAAGGGCAACATGCTGCGCCGCTTCAATCTGGAGAGTACCGACGATCTGCTGGCCGGCATCGGCAGCGGCGACATCCGCATCAACCAGGTGATCAACTACCTGGACACCTGTTACAACAAGCCTACGGCGGAGGAGGAAGATCGCCGCCTGCTGGAGAAGCTGGAGCAGAAGGCCAATGCACCGTTCCGCCACAAGCCCAAGGATCACATCGTAGTGGAAGGGGTGGGCAACCTGATGACCCACATCGCCCGCTGCTGCCAGCCGATCCCCGGGGATGCCATCCAGGGCTTCATCACCATGGGCCGCGGCGTCTCCATCCACCGGGAGGATTGCGAGCAACTCAAAGAGCTGTCGCGCCGCAACCCGGAGCGGTTGATCGACGCGGTATGGGGAGAGAACTACTCCGGCGGTTACGGTCTCACCATCCGCATCCTCTCCAACGACAGATCCGGCCTGCTGCGTGACATCACCACCGTGCTCGCTAACGAGAAGATCAACGTGATGGGGGTGCGCTCACGATCCAACGTGCGCGAGCAGACCGCCGAGATCGACATGGAGCTGGAGATTTACAACATCAACGCCTTCAACCGGGCGTTGGCCAAGCTCAGCCAGCTCAACGACGTGATCAGCGCCAAGCGCCTCTGATCGTGCGCAACACAGCACTCGTGACCGACCGCCAGGTCGGTCACTGTTTTCTCCCGGTAGCATCAAGAAAAGCGAATATCCCATGTCCCAACGTTACGACCTGCCCCAACTGCTCGCCATCATGGCCAAACTGCGCGACCCGAACGGGGGCTGCCCCTGGGATCTCAAGCAGAGCTTCCAGACCATAGTGCCGCACACCCTGGAGGAGGCCTACGAGGTGGCCGACGCCATCGAGACCGAAGATTGGCAGGGGCTGAAAGGGGAGCTGGGGGATCTGCTGTTCCAGGTGGTGTTCTATGCCCAGCTTGGCAAGGAGCAGGGGCTGTTCGACTTTGCCGACATCGTCGACACGGTGAGCGAGAAGCTCATTCGTCGCCACCCTCATGTCTTCTCCGATGCCGACCTTGGCGACGAGCAGGCGGTGAAGGTGAACTGGGAGGCGGAAAAGGCCAAGGAGCGGGCGGCGCTCGACAAAGAGAGCGTGCTTGACGACATCCCCCTCTCGCTGCCGGCCCTGACCCGCGCCGCCAAGATCCAGAAGCGCTGCGCCACCGTCGGTTTTGACTGGAAGACCCTGGGCCCGGTGGTGGACAAGATCCACGAGGAGATCGACGAGGTGATGGAAGAGGCGCTGATGGCCGACGTGGATGAAGCGCGGGTGAGCGACGAGCTCGGCGATCTGCTGTTTGCCACCGTCAACCTGGTGCGTCATCTGGG
Source organism: Aeromonas sp. s5 (assembly GCF_040907865.1). Lineage (NCBI taxonomy): Bacteria > Pseudomonadati > Pseudomonadota > Gammaproteobacteria > Aeromonadales > Aeromonadaceae > Aeromonas > Aeromonas sp. s5. The sequence continues at coordinate 4,525 of NZ_JBFOCO010000017.1, read as the reverse complement.
CAAGGATCCGGAGCAGGTGCTGCGGGGCGCCAACGCCAAGTTCGAACGCCGCTTTCGTCAGGTTGAGCAGTTTATCGCCGCGGAAGGGCTGAAAATGACCGACTGCAGCCTCGAGAAGCTGGATGCCGCCTGGGTCAAGGCCAAGGAAACCGAACAAAGTTGATTTGGCGCAAGATGGGGGCGCCGGGAGCCTGATAGATTTTTGTTCATTGTTTGGGAGAGGGGGTTTTGGTATACTGTTTCCCCGTCCTGCTTCATCCCCGAAGCACCCCTTAAAATTCCCTAAACTTCTTTCAGGTTCAGCATGACGACAAAATATATTTTTGTAACTGGTGGCGTTGTTTCATCCCTCGGCAAAGGCATTGCCGCAGCTTCTCTGGCAGCCATTCTGGAAGCCCGTGGTCTGGATGTGACCATCATGAAACTGGACCCCTATATCAACGTGGATCCGGGCACCATGAGCCCGACCCAGCACGGTGAAGTGTTCGTAACCGAGGACGGGGCCGAGACCGATCTGGACTTGGGCCACTACGAGCGTTTCATCCGCACCAAGATGACCCGCCGCAACAACTTCACCACCGGTCGCATCTACGCCGACGTGCTGCGCAAAGAGCGCCGCGGCGACTATCTGGGCGCCACCATTCAGGTGATCCCGCACATCACCAACGCCATTAAAGAGCGGGTGATTGCCGGTGCCGAAGGCCATCAGGTTGCCATCGTCGAGGTGGGCGGTACCGTGGGCGATATCGAGTCCCTGCCGTTCCTCGAAGCCATTCGTCAGCTGGCTGCCGAAGTGGGTCGCAACAACGCCATGTTCATGCACTTGACCCTGGTGCCTTATCTGGCCGCTGCCGGCGAAGTGAAGACCAAGCCGACCCAGCACTCCGTGAAGGAGCTGCTCTCCATTGGTATCCAGCCGGATGTGCTGATCTGCCGTTCCGACCGCGCCATTCCGGCCAACGAACGTGCCAAGATCGCCCTGTTCTGTAACGTGCCGGAGCGTGCCGTCATCTCCATGAAGGACGTCGACTCCATCTACAAGATCCCGGCGCTGCTGAAATCCCAGAACCTGGACTCCTACATCACCGAGCGCTTCGGCATCGAGTGCAAGGAGGCCGATCTGGCCGAGTGGGAACAGGTCATCTATGAAGAGGCCAACCCGACTGCAGAAGTGACCATCGGCATGGTCGGCAAGTACGTCTCCCTGCCGGATGCCTACAAGTCGGTCAACGAGGCGCTCAAGCACGGCGGTCTGAAGACCCGTCTCTCCGTCAACATCAAGTACATCGATTCCCAGGACATCGAGACCCGTGGCGCCGAGCTGCTAGAAGGTCTGGACGCGATCCTGGTACCGGGTGGCTTCGGTGAGCGCGGCGTGGAAGGCAAGATCCTGGCGGCCCAGTATGCCCGCGAGAACAAGATCCCGTATCTCGGCATCTGTCTCGGCATGCAGGTTGCCATGATCGAATTCGCCCGCAACGTGGCCGGCATGGCCGGGGCTCACTCCTCCGAATTCAAGAAAGATTGCGCCTACCCGGTAGTGGGTCTCATCACCGAGTGGGTGGATGACGAAGGCAACGTCGAGACCCGGACCGAGAAGTCCGATCTGGGCGGCACCATGCGTCTGGGTTCCCAGCTCTGCCACCTGGTGGAAGATTCCAAGGTGCGTCAGATGTACGGCAGCCCGACCATTTACGAACGCCACCGTCACCGTTATGAAGTGAACAACAAGCTGCTGCCGCAGATCGAAGCAGCGGGCCTGAAAGTGACCGGTCTCTCCGCCGACAAGAAGTTGGTGGAAATCATCGAGATCCCGGATCACCCCTGGTTCGTGGCCGCGCAGTTCCACCCGGAGTTCACCTCGACTCCTCGTGATGGCCACGCCCTGTTCGCCGGTTTTGTGAAGGCGGCGGGCGAGTATCAGAAGCGTAATCTGAAGTAATTGAAAATAAATGCGGTTGGGGCCCTGTGCCACAGCCGCTTTTTTTGGCATATTTTTGTTGTTTTTTTACGAAACCTGAGGAAATACACATGTCCAAGATCGTTAAAGTGATCGGTCGTGAAATCATCGACTCCCGTGGTAACCCGACCGTTGAGGCCGAAGTTCACCTGGAAGGTGGTTTTGTTGGTATGGCAGCCGCTCCGTCTGGCGCGTCCACCGGTTCCCGCGAAGCGCTGGAACTGCGTGACGGCGACAAGAGCCGTTTCCTGGGTAAAGGCGTGCTGAAAGCCCTCGAAGCCGTCAACGGCCCGATCGCTCAAGCGCTGCTGGGTAAAGATGCCAAGGACCAGGCCACTGTCGACCAGATCATGATCGACCTCGACGGTACCGAGAACAAATCCAAGTTCGGCGCCAACGCCATCCTGGCTGTTTCCCTGGCCAACGCCAAAGCTGCCGCTGCTGCCAAAGGCATGCCGCTGTACGCCCACATCGCCGAGCTGAACGGCACCCCGGGTGTCTACTCCATGCCGCTGCCCATGATGAACATCATCAACGGTGGTGAGCACGCCGACAACAACGTCGACATCCAGGAGTTCATGATCCAGCCGGTTGGCGCCAAGACCCTGAAAGAAGCCGTTCGCATGGGCGCCGAAGTGTTCCACAACCTGGCCAAAGTGCTGAAGTCCAAGGGCTACAACACTGCAGTTGGTGACGAAGGTGGTTTCGCTCCGAACCTGAAATCCAACGCCGAAGCGCTGGAAGTGATCGCCGAAGCCGTTGCTGCTGCCGGTTACAAGCTGGGCACCGACGTGACCCTGGCCATGGACTGTGCTGCTTCCGAGTTCTACGACGCAGAGAAGAAAGAGTACAACCTGAAAGGCGAAGGTCGTGTCTTCACCTCCAACGGTTTCTCCGACTTCCTGGAAGAGCTGACTGCCAAGTTCCCGATCGTCTCCATCGAAGACGGCCTGGACGAATCTGACTGGGAAGGCTTCGCCTACCAGACCCAGAAACTGGGCAAGAAAATCCAGATCGTGGGTGACGACCTGTTCGTAACCAACACCAAGATCCTGAAGCGCGGTATCGACAACGGCATCGCCAACTCCATCCTGATCAAGTTCAACCAGATCGGTTCCCTGACCGAAACTCTGGCTGCCATCAAGATGGCCAAAGACGCTGGCTACACTGCCGTCATCTCCCACCGCTCCGGTGAGACCGAAGACGCGACCATCGCTGACCTGGCCGTTGGTACCGCTGCTGGCCAGATCAAGACCGGTTCCATGAGCCGTTCTGACCGTGTTGCCAAGTACAACCAGCTGATCCGTATCGAAGAAGCCCTGGGTGCCAAGGCTCCGTTCCGCGGTCTGAAAGAAGTGAAGAACCAGGCTTAATCATCGCCTGTTCTCCTGCTTCACAAAGCCCCGCCATCCGGCGGGGCTTTTTCGTCTGTGTCACCCCCATCCCCGGATTCTGCATTTTTTGTTCCGACCGAACCCATCCGGGACACAGGCTTTCTTTTGTCTTGCCTGCGAATATGGGAAACTAGGCCGCTTGAAGGAGACTCAGTGCATGCGGCTACTCACTCTTATCCTGCTCTTCCTGTTGGGAGGGCTTCAATACGACCTCTGGCTGGGGAAGAATGGCCTGTCTGACTATCGTGAGCTGTCCGATGCCATCACCCGGCAGCAGCAGGACAATCTGGTACTCAAGGATCGCAACAACCTGATTTATCGCGAGATTGATGACCTGACCTCGGGCCTGGAGGCCATTGAGGAGCTGTCGCGCAACGATCTTGGCTACATCAAGCAGGGCGAGACCTTCTACCGTATCATTCCCAAGGACAAAGACAAGGGCTCCAGTTCCGGAGACGCAGCCTACGATGACTGATCATCACAGCGGACTGACCGCCATCGTGCCGGCCGCTGGCATCGGCAGCCGGATGGGGGCCGAGTGCCCGAAACAGTATCTGCAGCTGGCGGGCATGGCCATTCTGGAGCACACCCTGACCCGGCTGCTCTCTCACCCGGCCATTGCTCAGGTCATAGTGGCGCTGGCTCCCCATGACCGCTGGTTCGACACCCTGGCCGTGGCCGCCGATCCGAGGATCCTGCGAGTGGAAGGGGGCGCCGAGCGCGCCTTCTCCGTGCTCAATGCGCTGCACGTGGCGCAAGGGGAGTGGGTGCTGGTGCATGACGCCGCCCGCCCCTGCCTGACCCACGGCGATCTCGATCGCCTCATCGCCACCGCCATGGCCTGTGGCGGAGCCATCCTCGGCAGCCGGGTGCGCGACACCATGAAGCGCTCCGACGCCACCGGCAACATCCTCGCCACCGTCGAGCGCGAGGAGCTCTGGCACGCCCTGACCCCGCAGATGTTCCCCACCGGCCCCCTCAAGCGGGCGCTGGAGGAGGGGCTGGCACTGGGTGCCACCATCACGGATGAGGCCTCCGCCATGGAGCGGGCCGGCTTCCCGGTGCGGATGGTGGAAGGGCGGGCCTTTTGCGCCGGGCTGGATGTGAAATCCATGCTCAAGCAGCCGGTGGCGGCGCTCGAGATCCTGAAACGCGAGGCGGACGAAGCCAC